>NZ_BOOO01000015.1 GCF_016863275.1 Planotetraspora mira | reverse complement strand
TCAACGTTCATCGCTCACTCCCCCGTGTATGCGGTCGCCTCAGATGCGAGAGTCGTGGCCGACAGGCGCGAGATGAGGGTCCCGGCCACCTCTCGGGCCGAGCGGATGAGGAGCGTGCGGTCCAGTCGCCCGCCCCACTCGCCGCGTAACAGGTCGGCGCCCTTGACGTCGAAGGCCAGCCCGCCCAGCACCACGTCCGGCAGCCCCGCCGCCTGCATCACCCGGCGCACCTCGGCGATCGACTTGCCGTACTCCCGCTGCTCGGCGATGACCACGACACCGATCTGCGGTGGCCTGTGGCTGCGCTGGCGGAGTGTGCGCTGGAGCGCGACGACGCGCTCGCGCAGGTGGGCGACTTGCTCCAGAGTCGGTCGTGCGAACAGGACCACGAAGTCCGCCTGCGCGACCAGGCCCAACGTCTCGGGATTCGATCCGATGCGGCCGCAGTCGGCGAGGACGTCTGCGGGCATGGCGCTCAGAGCCTGGCCGAGGGGTTCCCACAACCAGGACAGACCGCCGGCCTGCTCGCTCGCCTGAACCCCGACCAGCACCTCGAGGCCGCCGACCAGTTGTTGCGTGTGCTCCTGGATCTGCTGCGGCTGAAGGCCACGACGAGCGGTCGCGCCCAGGCTGAGCAGGCCGCGGGACGGGTCGAGCGCCGAGCCGTCCTGTGCGGGCAACCGGTAGACGAGGTCGCCTCCCGCCGCGTCGCACTCCGCCACGAGGACGGAACGGGGCCACACGGCGCCGAGGGCCGTGGCAGCGGTCGTCACGCCCGGGGCGCCCTTGTCCGCGGCCAACGCGATGAGCGCCATGGTCAGCCCTGTCCGTTCGCCGGCGCCGTGTTCCGCGGAGTCTGAGACTGCTGGCCGTTCTGGCCGTTCTGGCTGTTCTGGTTCGTCTGAGTGCCCTGCTGCGTGCCCTGCCCCGTCTGCGTGGATCCCGTGCCGTTGGTCTTGTTGGACGGCGTCGTCCGGGGAGTGGGAGCCGTCACCGGATCGGACTGCGCCGAGGCCTTGGCCCCGGGCAGGTAGGCGACGGCGATCCGCCCGGTCGAGGCGTAACCCACGATCTGCGGGGAGAGGCTGTCGCTCACCACGATGGAGACCGTGACGTTGCCCGTCCCCGTCGAGCCGTCCCCGCCGCTCACCGAGTTCACCAGCGCGCTGCGCGCGAGGAGCCTGGACGCGCCGTCGCCGTTATCGCCGGGCACATAGACGACCTGGACCCGCTGGCCCGCCTGGAGGTTGGGGGGCATCTGGCTCGACTTGAGCGACAGGCCCACGACCGCCTTGCCGGGGACCAGTTCCGCGGAGTCCTCGCTGATCATGTTCTGGTTCAGCAGGGTGCCCGGCATGAGGTCGACCGAGGCGAAGTACCGGGTCATCTCCTCCGCGGCCGACCAGTAGACGAAGGCCGGGCCGTCCTGGGCGATCTGCACCTCTTTGAGGGCACTGATCGGGATCGGCTGCCCCGCGCCGACCCGCTGGCTGATCTCGATCGCCGACACCCGGTCACCGCTGCGCAGGACCAGCGTCACGGTCAGCAGCGCCCCGCCCACGATCAGCAGGACGGCCAGGGCGGCGAGCCCGGGCTTGCGATCCCGGGGCGCCATGGGGAGCCCGCGTCCGGACCTGCCTGACTTCAGCGGCGTCTGGTCGGCCAGACGTTGTGCCTCAGGACTCCGCGTGGGCGGTTGTTCCGTGACCCTCATCAGCAAGACTCCACAGCCGAGAACGCTGGCGACAAAAACAGACAATAGCGAGACAAGAGCGCGTATGTATCTCTAGCCCCGGCAGTCGGTATTTCCGCATGGCACATAGGACCCCTTGCCCCCACAATCCAGCCCTCGGAAGTACTTAAATTGACAAACCGGACAAACTTCGCAACTCGCCTCCTCTACCCCAGTGGAGGTGGCTATGCTGCGGCTGTGGCGGAAGTAACGAATCCCCTGTATAGCCATTTGACGTAACTTCTAACCCGAGTCCACAAAGTACAGGATGAACTCCGGACGAAGCAGGATAATCCCACTAAGAACATGGCCGGGGGCGGGGTGTGGACGAGTCCCCCGGCCGAACACAGGGGCGGCCACCTTTCTGACCAGCGCAACACATACAACAGCGCTGTCGGCCGCCTCGATGACGGGCTGGTCGCGATGATCGCGAGGACGCCGGAGAAGAGCTCCCCCGAGGAGGCGGAACTCCGGCGCATCGAGCTGGGAGGTTGAGCACGTGACTGAGTTCGTCGGCCTGCGCCCCGACGGAGCCCGTGAGCTGTGCACCGCCATGGGCGACGTCCTCCAGCAGATCTCCCCGCTCAAGTCGGCGCTGTCGAGCGGGATCAGCGAGGCCGGGTCCGACTATCCGTCCACTGCCAGGCACGCCGACGTGCTCGACCGTTCCGGCACCTTCCTGACCGATTCGCGGCGCGACCTCACCTGGCGCGTCCAGACGATCGGTTCGGTGCCCGGCAACACCCGCACCCAGGACGGCTACCGCACCGCCACCTTCGCCTTCGACAACCCCGAGCAGGCGCGCAAGGCGGGAGCGGACGCGGGCGCGAAGCTCAAGAGTGCCTGGGACGCCTACGACAAGGACCCCTCGGGGGCCAACTGGGACGCGATCATGGAGGCGCTCGGCGCGGCGAACGCCACGGGAGACCCCGAGTACTCCGCCGGGTTCCTGAACGGCCTCACGCCGGAGGGCGCGCGAGGCGTCCTCGTGCAGTGGATGGAGCGCAACAAGGACCCCCGGGGCGTCGGCCTGACGCCGGAGGAGCTCGAGGACTTCAAGAAGGAGATGGGCCCGTTCATCCAGGCGTTCACCACGGCCGACGCGGCCGGTCTCGCGCCGGGCATGCACAAGTTCATCGTGGAGAGCGGCGGTCCTGACCTCATCACGGCGATGCTCGCCGCCGCCCCCCAGTCGAAGCAGTTCCTCCTGGACGCGGGGCAGTACCTGCTGTGGGCGGCCACGGTCAACGGGGTCGGCGGCACGCGCAACTGGCGCCTGCGCTGGTTCCTCCAGGCGTTCTCCGAGAACCCCGCGGTGCTCCAGGAACTCCTCGCGAAGGACCCGAAGAACGCCGAACTGCTCCTGCGGCCGGAGGTGAGATACGACTCGACCCCGGAGGTTCAGGCGCTGCTGGTCAAGACCCTGGAAGGGGTGCTCGATCCCGCCACCGGCACCGACGCCCAGCGCCGCGCCGCGTTCTACAACCTCACGAAGGTCTACGCGAACCCGGTGGTCTGGAACGACCTGAACGGCCGGCCCGACCTGAAGAAGGTCTTCGTGACCGCCCTGCAACGGGAGCTGAACGACCCTGTCGCGGGCAAGACCGTCTTCCAGGAGGTGGCCGACATCTTCGCCCACTCCGGCAAGCCACCCGTGATCCTCAAGGACGAGCAGGTCAACCACATCTTCACCGAGCACCTGGTGAAGTACCTACCGGAGATCTCCGGCCTCCAGGCCTGGCGGCACGACAAGGACCTGGCCTCCCTCAACCCGGGTGCGGGCTGGGACGGCAAGCTGAGCGAGGACGAGCTGGCCACCCTGATCGCGGGAACCTTCCAGCGCGATGAGGGCCGGGCCACCGTCATGGCGGAGTTCCGCAAGTACCTCAACACGCTCGACGTCGGCGGCGGGAACCTCAACGACCCCGCGGACCGCGAGAAGTTCACTCTCGCGATGGCGACGGCCTCGGGCCTGGGCGGGTTGATGGTCAGCGGCGTGCACCTGCTCGACACGAACGCCGAGGACAGGCGCAAGCTCCTGGTCCAGGTCGCGCTCATGCCGGTGGACGCGGTCGTCGGCCGGGTGCTCGAGCCGGTCGGCGAGATCGGCGGCCCCGGGATGAGCAAGCTCGAGGATTTGATCACCAAAGACCTCGACAAGGACGAGGGCGGATGGTTCAGCGGCCTTCCGGTCATCGGTGGCTGGTTCAAACACGGCAACGAGGACGGGGAGGCGAGCGCGCTCGCCGAGTCCCTCGCGAAGGAACAGATCGATCGCTACAACCAGCGCCTGGTGGACGCCGGCAAGCCGCCGCTGAGCAAGACGGACGAGGTGCTGCTGGCCAATGCGATCGAAGGCTTCTACTTCGAACCGATCGTCGACGCGCTGAAGCAACGAGGAGGCTGACCGTGTCGCCCATCCCCCCTGAGGACCAGGGCCCCAGCCGGGCGTCGCTGTTGAACCGTGCGGAGGCCAAGGAGCGGCTCGCGGGCCGCTTCGACGGCTGGGCGACGCAACTCGAGTCGTTCTTCGCGCGTGTCTCCACGACGGCCAAGGGCACCGAGGTCTGGACCGGCCCCGCCGCCGAGCGGTTCACCGGCACCGTCAAGGACCGCAGGGCCGAGACCGACGCCCTGGCTGAGAACTGCCGCACCACCGCGGCGAACCTGCGCCGTTCGGCGGGGAAGCTGCGCGAGGACGCCAAGCAGGCACTCCACTAGTCCGCGAGCCGAGGCCCGCCCACCGGCCGGTCCTGACGACGACCCGCCGAGCAACTCCCGACCATCGAATACTTCAGGAAACGACGTTGCGTATCTCTCTTACGGCGCTCACCCCCAACGGCCCCAGGGACGTCCTCGCCAGCGCCGACGACCAGGCCACGGTGAGCGGGCTCGCCGAGGCCCTCGCGCAGACGCTGGACGTGCGCGGGCAGCGCCTCGCCGAGGTCGTGCGGCATCCGCGCTGGGGCGGCGACGAGCGCATCCCCGCACGAGTGGACCTGTGGGCCAACGGGCTGCGGCTCGACCCGCAGGCCCGCGCGGGCCAGGCCCTGCGTGACGGCGACATGGTCACGCTCGACTCCGGCGCGGCCGCGGCGACCCGCCGGGACGAGCCGAGGGGCATCGTCGAGATCCGGGTCTCCGGAGGGCCCGCCGCCGGAAAGGTCCACCGGCTCGGGTTCGGCACGGCCGCCCTGGGCGGCGCGGGCGCGATCGACGTGGACGATCCGCTGATCCCGCACACCGTGGCCCATGTGCACGTGTCCGCGGGTGAGACGGTGGTCGAGCCCGTGGCGGGAGCCGTACTGACTCTGGACGCGCGGCCGCTGACCGAGGCCCGCCCCTGGCCCGACGGCGGGGTGCTCCGCGCGGGAGCCTCGACGTTCACCCTCAAGGTCCCCGAGAACCCCGACGCCCATCTGACGCCGCTCCCCGACGGGGGTCTGGCCTACAACCGGCCGCCCCGGCTGGTCGGCCCGGCGCGGACGCGGAGGATCGAAGTCCCTGCGGAGCCGGCGCGGCCCGACCACCACCGGCTGCAACTGCTCTCCACCATGATCTTCGCCGTCGGCGGCATCGTCATGGCGATCATGTTCAACCCGCTGTTCCTGCTCATGGCCCTGCTGACCCCGCTGGGCATGCTGGGCCAGTGGTGGAGCGACCGCCGCTACGGCAGGAAGCGGCACCGGCAGGCGCTCAAGGAGTTCCGCGAGAAGAAGGCCGCCTTCGCCGTCGAACTCGAGCGCCTCACCGGTGTGGACCAGGCGGAGCGCAGGGCGGAGTGCCCCGATCCCGCCGAGATCCTGCTCACGGCGACCGGTCCGCGCAGGAGGTTGTGGGAGCGGCGGATCCACGACGTCGACACGTTGAACCTGCGCGTCGGCCTGGCCGACCAGCCCGCCAACATCGAGCTCGCCGCCGAGCGCGGTTTCGGTGACGACAAGGGCCTGCCCGAGGTCCCCGTGTCGCACGCCGTGCCGGTCACCGTGCCGCTCTCCCGGCTCGGTGTGATGGGCGTCACGGGAGCGCGGCCCGCCTCCAGGGCCCTGGCGCGCTGGCTCGTCGCCCAGGCGGCGGCGCTGCACAGCCCCCGGGACCTCGCCATCGTCGTGTTGTCCGCCGATCCCGAGGCGGAGAGCAGTTGGAGCTGGGTCCGGTGGTTGCCGCACTGCGCCCCGCACGACGGGGAGGACTGCGTCGCGCTGGTCGGAACCGACCAGGAGTCGGCGGCCCGCCGGGTCACCGAACTCGTCAACAAGATCAATGAGCGCAGGGCGGCCGCCTCGGCGTCCGGCTTCGGCGACGCGCCGCAGGGGTACGCGAGCACCCAGCCGTACAACATCCTGGTGGTGCTCGACGGCGCCCGGGTGCTCCGCGGCCTCCCGGGCATGCCCCAGGTGCTCCAGCTCGGCCCGACCGCCGGGGTGCACGCGATCTGCGTGGACGACGACCAGCGGCTGCTGCCCGAGGAGTGCGCCGTCGTCGCGGCCTGCGACATCGAGCGCCCCTGGCTCGTACAGCTCCGCGGCGCCGGGCTCGACATCCCGCAGGAGATCCTCGGCGACCAGGTCACCCTCGGCTGGTGTGACCGTACGGCCCGCGCGATGGCCGCCGTGCGCGACGTCAGCCGGGAGGACGCCGACTCGGCCATCCCGGGCTCGGCCCGGCTTCTCGACCTGCTCGGCATGCCCGACCCCCGCCCCGAGCAGATCGAGTCCTTCTGGCGGCGCGGGCGCACGACACGGGTGCCCATCGGGCTGGGCGCGGACGGCCCCTTCCTCGTCGACCTCCGCCTGGACGGCCCGCACGGCCTGGTGGCCGGCACCACCGGCGCGGGAAAGTCCGAGTTGCTCCAGTCGATCATCGCGTCGCTGGCGGTGGCCAACCGGCCCGACGAGATGACGTTCGTCCTGATCGACTACAAGGGCGGCAGCGCGTTCAAGGACTGCGCCAAGCTGCCCCACACGGTCGGCATGGTCAGCGACCTCGACGGCCACCTGACCATCCGGGCGCTGGAATCGCTGGCGGCCGAGCTCAAACGGCGTGAGCATCTCCTGCTCGGCGCCGACGCCAAGGACATCGAGGACTACAACGACCTGCGCGACCGCGCCCTGTCCTCCCCCCAGTACGGCCAGGCGGCCGAACTGGAGCCGATGCCGAGACTCCTGCTGGTCATCGACGAGTTCGCGGCGATGGTTCAGGAACTGCCCGACTTCGTGGTGGGCCTGGTCGACATCGCCAGACGAGGCCGCTCGCTGGGCGTTCATCTGATCCTCGCCACACAGCGGCCCGCGGGCGTCGTCACCCCGGACATCGCGGCCAACACGAACCTGCGCATCGCGCTGCGCGTCACCAGCGGCGCCGAGTCGAGCGACGTCATCAACTCGCCCAACGCGGCGGCGATCTCCAAGTCGACACCCGGTCGCTGCTACGTACGGTCGGGAGCGTCGTCCCTGCACGCGGTGCAGTCCGCGCGGATCGGCGGGCGGCGCCCTGGGAGCGGGCCCGCGAAGGCGGAGCCGATCGACGTGGTCCCGCTCGGCTGGACCCGCCTCGGCCTCCCCCTCCCCGCGAGGAAGGACGACGACGGGGACGAGTCGATGGTGACCGACCTCGCCGTCCTGGTGGACACGATCGGACAGACCGCCCGGGCGGTGGGAGTGCCCAAGCAGCGCAGCCCCTGGCTTCCGCCGCTGCCCGAGACGCTCACGCTCGGCTCGCTGCCGCTGGAGGACTGGAGCCGGCTGCCGTTCGGCCTGGCCGACATCCCCGCCCAGCAGGACCGCGCACCGGAGTGCTACGACCTCGCGGCCTCGGGACATCTGCTCATCAGCGGCGCGAGCCGCAGCGGCCGCTCGACGGTCCTGCGGGCGCTCGCCGGTGCGGTCGGCACCCACACCGACCCTCGTGACGTGCATCTCTACGCCGTCGACTGCGGGAACAACGCCCTGCTCCCCCTCGTCGGCCTGCCCCACACCGGTGCGGTGGTCGGCCGTGACTCCCCCGAGCGGCTCAGCCGCCTGACCGACCGGCTGCTGGCCGAGATCTCCCAGAGGCAGCAACTCCTCGCGGCGCAGGGCTTCGCCGACGTGTCCGAGCAGCGCGCCGCCTCCGACGTGCCCCTGCCGTACGTGCTGGTGCTGTTCGACCGGTGGGAGGGCTTCATGGCGGCCTTCGAGTCCTACGACAACGGCACCCTGATCGACAAGTGGCTGCAGATCCTGCAGGAGGGCGCGGGAGCGGGCGTCAAGGTCATCATGTCGGGTGACCGCTCGACGCTGGTCGGCCGGATCTCCACGCAGTTCGACGACCGGCTCGTGCTCAAGCTGACCGATCCCATCGACTACTCCTACGTCGGGATCAAGGCGAAGGACGTGCCCGAGCACCTTCCGCCGGGGCGCGGCTTCCGCGCCGCGACCGGCATCAGGGAGGTCCAGGTCGCGTTGCTCGCCGAGGACCCCGCGGGCACCGCGCAGGTCGCCGCGCTGCACGAGATCGCCCGTACGGCACGGGCACGCGCCGGCGACGTCCCCCGCGCCGCGCGGCCGTTCCGGGTCGACGCTCTGCCGGCCGTCATCGGCCTGCCGGAGGCCCTCACTCTCGCGGAAGGCCCCCTGCCGCAGGACGCCGTCGTGTTCGGCGTGGGCGGCGACACCCTCGGCCTGCGCTACTTCCGCGCCGAGGAGCACGGCCCCGGCATCGTGGTCGCCGGGCCGCCCAAGACCGGGCGGAGCACGGCGCTGTGCACGATGCTCTCCTGGCTGCTCGACCAGTCGTACGAGGCCGTGCTCATCACGCCCCGGCGCAGCCCGCTGCGCGACTTCGCCGACCGTCCCGGTGTGCGGGGCTCCTTCACGGCCGAGGCGTCCGTCGACGAGGTGAGGCAGGTGATCGGCACGGGCCGGCACGTGCTGATGATCGACGACCTGGAGTTGCTCGGAAGCGACAGCGAGCTGGCCGAGTGGATCACAGAGCACGTGGGCGAGTTGCGCGACACGGGTTCCCTGGTCATAGGGGCGGGCAGCGCCGACGACCTCGACTCGATGTACCGCGGGCCCGTCGTCGCGATGAAGAAGTCCCGCACCGGGCTGCTCCTCCGGCCCAGCTCCACCGGCCAGGGCGACCTTCTCGGCGTACGGCTGCCGCGCAGCCTCGCGAGCGGGGCGGGACCGGCCGGTCGCGGGCTTCTGGTGATCGGCGGAGCCTGGGAGCAGATCCAGGTGGCCGCGCCCTCGGCGACGTGAGTTGACCGCCCGGGAACCTTCCGGGCGGGTCACGCCCGCCCGGAAGGCGTCCGCGCGTCCCAGGCGGGGTCACGCGACCTCTCGGGCATAAGAGCGGGGTCACGCGACCTTTCGGGCCTAAGAGCGGGGGCACACAACCTTTCGGGCATAAGAAAGGGGGCCGCGGCCGATGGCCGGGCCCCCTCCACCCGTGGCTCAGGAACCGCTCGCGTGGTTCAGGAACCGGTCGCGGCGGCGATGGCCTCGCGGTTCTTCTTGATGCCGTCCTGCGCCTCGATCAGAGTCTGCTGGACGTTCTCGAAGGTCTTCTTGTAGCTCTCCCACGCGTCGAGGAACTTCTGCGCGTTGGGGCCCGCCCAGGACACCGGGATCTTCTTGGCCTCGGCGTCGAGCGCCTTCTGGACCGAGATCACAGCGTCACTCTGCGCACGGAAAGTCTGGGCCATCTTGTCCATGTCCGGCAGGATTCCGCCGACCTTGTCGCCCACTGGAATTACCCCCTTCGTCCCATTTGTCTCATGATTAATCGAGACCACAATAACGAGTCAGATCGACAGACGAGGCATTTCCGGAAATCTGAGCAGACGCGCTATATCGGGGCCGGGGATCTCGGGACGCGGGTGGCCGCTTACACTCCATGGAGGCTCGCCAGGCCTGGGAGGAAGGTAAGACACCGGTGCAGAAGGTCCTCATCGCCAACCGCGGCGAGATCGCCGTACGGATCGCCCGTGCCTGCAAGGACGCGAGGCTCGCCAGCGTCGCGGTGTACGCCGACCAGGATCTGGAGGCCCTGCACGCGCGGGTGGCCGACGAGGCGCACGCGCTCGGGGGGCAGACCCCCGCGGAGACCTACCTCAACGTCGGCAAGCTCCTCGCCGTGGCGAAGCAGACGGGCGCCGACGCCGTCCATCCCGGCTACGGCTTCCTGGCCGAGAACGCCGACTTCGCCCAGGCCGTCCTCGACGCGGGCCTGATCTGGATCGGCCCGCCGCCCGCCGCGATCACCGCGCTCGGCGACAAGGTGCAGGCCCGTCACATCGCCCAGCGCGTGGGCGCGCCGCTCGTCGCCGGCACCCCCGACCCCGTCTCCGGGGTCGACGAGGTCATCGCCTTCGCCGAGCAGCACGGCCTGCCCGTCGCCATCAAGGCGGCGTTCGGCGGCGGAGGCCGCGGACTGAAGGTCGCGCGGACGATGGAGGAGATCCCCGACCTCTACGAGTCCGCCGTCCGCGAGGCCGTGACCGCCTTCGGCCGCGGAGAGTGCTTCGTCGAGCGCTACCTCGACCGTCCGCGGCACGTCGAGACCCAGTGTCTCGCCGACGCGCACGGCAACGTGGTCGTGGTGAGCACCCGTGACTGCTCGCTGCAGCGCCGTCACCAGAAGCTCGTCGAGGAGGCGCCGGCGCCGTTCCTCTCTGACGAGCAGCGCGCGCTCCTCTACTCGTCGTCGAAGGCGATCCTCCGCGAGGCCGGGTACGTCGGAGCCGGCACCTGTGAGTTCCTCGTCGGCCAGGACGGCACGATCTCCTTCCTCGAGGTCAACACACGACTGCAGGTGGAACACCCGGTCACCGAGGAAGTGTCGGGGATCGACCTGGTCAGGGAGATGTTCCGCATCGCCGACGGCGAATCCCTCGGTTACGGCGACCCCGTCCTGCGCGGTCACTCCATCGAGTTCCGGATCAACGCCGAGGACGCGGGTCGCGGATTCCTGCCCGCTCCCGGCACGCTGACGGCGATGCGCACCCCGTCCGGGCCGGGCGTGCGGCTCGACTCCGGCTACGAGACCGGGATGACGGTTCCGCAGTCGTTCGACTCCCTCGTGGCCAAGCTCGTCGTCACCGGCGCCTCCCGCCGCGAGGCTCTCGAGCGGTCGCGGCGCGCGCTGGCCGAGTTCGAGATCGAGGGCATGCCCACCGTCCTGCCGTTCCACCGGGCCGTCGTCGAGGACCCCGCCTTCACCTCGGAGCCCTTCTCGATCCACACCCGGTGGATCGAGACGGAGTTCGTCAACGACATCCCGCCCTTCGACGGGCCCGTCGAGAGCGGCGAGCCCGCGGGACGCGAGCGCATCACGGTCGAGGTCGGCGGCAAGCGCCTGGAGGTCGTGCTCCCCTCCGGTCTCGGCACGGCCGGCCGTACCGACACGAAGGCTTCGCCGCGGCGAAGCGCCCGGAGCGCCGGAAAGCAGGCCGCGGCGGGCGGGGACGCGCTAGTGAGCCCGATGCAGGGCACGATCGTCAAGGTCGTCGTGTCCGACGGGGACACCGTGGCGGCCGGCGACACGATCGTCGTGCTCGAGGCGATGAAGATGGAGCAGCCGCTGCAGGCTCACAAGCCCGGCACGGTCACCGGCCTGGCCGCCTCCGTCGGGCAGACCGTCTCCGCCGGCGCCGTCATCTGCGAGATCAAGGACGCGTGAGCCCTCGTTCGCCCGAGCCCCGGGCCGTACGGGCATGCTGTGGACCCTGAACGACCGGTCAATTAGTCCGTTTTGCCGTTTTTATGCGTTATTTCATTAAAAAGCCCTTATATGGGGTCGCCGAATTCCTCGCGTCCTCCACGGATCGCCGGATGGCCTGATTCGGAGGTCGCGGGCGGAGACGCCGAAACCGGGGGCGATGTGGTGCACGCGAACGTCGTCATCAGGACTTCGAGGCGCCTCCGCCACCGGAGCCGATACCGTTTTGCCGAGAGGAACTATCGCGCCCTGCCGTTCGTCCAGTAGGGCGAAGGAGGCTTGAAGCCGTGACGATCAATCATCCGCTGAGCCGTGTGGGGGCCACGATAGCGGCCCTGGCCGTCGGTCTCTTGGCGTTGTTCGCGTTCTCCCCGGCCGCCCTCGCTGCGGCCCCGCCCGACCCCGCCACCGTGCTCGCGGGATGGCGAGGTGGAGACCCGCTCTTCGTCCAGAGCGGAGCACCCCTGTCGTCGGGTCAGCAGGGCGACATCCGAAAGGCTCTGGAGGAATCCAAGTCCAAGATCTACGCGGTCGCGATGCCTGACGGCACGGTGACCACGGCCCAGGCCGGTCAGTACATCTCCTCCCTGGGCTCCCAGCTCGACGCGGCGGGCCGTTCGGCCGCCACGGTGATCGTTCTCGACGGCACCAGCCTCTTCGCCGGCTCGAGCGCCCTGCCGCGCAACGTCTCGGCGGGCCAGCTGGCCAGGCTCTCCACGGGCAACAACAGCGAACTGGTCCCCGGCATTGAGGACTTCGTCAACCGGGTGAACAAGGCCGTGGAAGGCGACGTCAGGGGCGCCGGCGAGAGCGGCAGCGCCGCCGGTGGGGGCGGCGGCAGCGGCATCCTGGTGGGCATTCTCGGAATCGCCGTCGTCGGAGGTGCCGGTTTGTGGGTCGTCTCCCGCCGCATGAAGCGCAAGCGCGAGGAGCGCGAGGCAGCCGAGCTCGCCGCGGTCAAGCAGACCGTGGAGGAGGACGTCACCAAGTTCGGTGAGGAGATCACCGCCCTCGACGTGGACGTCAAGATGCTTCCGCAGGCCGAGACCTCGGCCGACTGGCAGCGGGCGCTCGACTCCTACGAACGGTCCAAGAGCGAGCTGGACGCGGTCAAGCGCACGGAGGACCTGCGCACGGTGACCTCCACCCTGGAGGACGGCCGCTACGCCCTGGCGTGCGTCAAGGCCCGCGTGAACGACCAGCCGCTGCCCGAGCGGCTCCCGCCGTGCTTCTTCAACCCGCAGCACGGCCCCTCGGTCAAGAACGTGCGCTGGTCCCCTCCCGGGGGCGCGATGCGCGAGGTTCCGGCCTGCGCCGCGGACGCCGAGGCGGTCGAGCGCGGCTTCGACCCGCAGATGCGCGAGGTCGTGGTCAACGGTCAGCGCCGGCCGTACTGGGACGCCGGTCCCGCCTACCAGCCCTACGCCTCCGGCTACTACGGCGGCTTCGGCGGTGACCTGCTCACCGGCATGCTCGTCGGAACCATGCTGGGCGGCGCGTTCGGCGGCTGGGGCGGCGGTTACGGCTACGGCGGCGGATACGACGCCGGTTACCAGGACGGCGTGGACGCCGGCGGAGGCGACTTCGGCGGCGGCGGTGACTTCGGCGGCGGAGGCGACTGGGGTGGCGGCGACTTCGGCGGAGGAGACTTCGGCGGCGGCGACTGGTAACCCCCCAACCCCCGGCGTGATCATGCACAGGTTCGTGAAAGTAGCCGTTGACCAGCGCATTCCTCGCGCGTGATCATGCACAGGTTCGAGATCATGGCCCGTGACCAGCGGATTCCTCATCCGTGATCATGCACAGGTTCGTGATCAGCGCTTGCGACCGGCGCGTTCATGACACGTGATCATGCACGAGCCGGACGACGACGACCTGCCTGACGACGCTTGTGGCCTTGCACTCCATTCCAGGAGGGCAAGGCCACAAGTGTTTTACAAGCACGCAACCGGGGGCGCCTGCATGATCACAAAAGGCGACGACCCTGGTCAGCCACCCACCGGACGAATCCGTGCATGATCACGCATCGAGAATGCGCTGGTCAACGGCTAACTTCACGAACCTGTGCATGATCACGCGCAAAGAATGCGCCGGTCGGAGGGCATGATCCCGAACCTGTGCATGATCACGGTGGGGTGGGGGTGGAGGTTAAGATCGGGGTGGGAAAAACTCGGGGGGGTTGTTCAGGAGGCTCCTTTGCGTCGCATCACCCCCCTCATCGTCGCCGCGTTCCTCGCGATCGCCCCGGCGACGGCCGTACAGGCGTCCGCGGGGCCGTGCAAGCCCGGCAGCGGGCCCCACCTTCGCGGCAAGGACTTCACCGACGGTGCGCCCCTCCCCGCCGATCTGCGATGCGCGGACCTCACCAAGGCCAAGCTCGACGAGGTCGACCTGACCCAGAAGGACCTCACCGGCGCCATCCTGCGGGACGCCTCCCTCAAGGAGGCCGACCTGTCGCAGGTCCATGTGGAGTACGCCGATCTCCGGGGCGCCGACCTGAGTGACGCCGATCTCGGCCAGTTACGGGCGAAGCAGGCCGACTTCCGCGGGGCCGTCCTCATCGACGCGGAGGCCGGCCAAGCCGAGTTCCCGCACGCCGACCTGACCGAGGCCGTCCTCACCAGGATCGTGCTGACCCAGGCCGACCTCACCGACGCCGACCTCAAGGACGCCGACCTCCGGGGCGCCGAGCTCGGCCAGGTGAAGGCTCGTACGGCGGACTTCACCCGAGCCCGGCTGCGGGACGCCACGTTCGACCAGGCCGAGCTGCAGTACGCCGTGTTCAAGGACGCCGATCTCGAGAAGGCCCAGTTCACCCAGGCCAACCTCCAGGGGGCCGACCTTCGGGGCGCCGGCGTCAAGGACGCGACCTTCGTACAGGCCGACGACCTCAACCTCACCGGGACGCGCGGCTCGGCCGAAGACGTCCCCGACGACGCCATCCTGCCCACCGACGCCGGCAACCCGCTCACCGGCGTGCTCGCCGGGTCGGGACAAGGCCCGTCCACCCCCGTGGTCCTGATCGTCCTCAGCGCGCTCGGCCTGGGAGCGACGCTCATGATCTGGGGGGCAGCCCACCGGCACCGGCGACGCTCCTCGGCGGAGTACGCGATCGCCCGCCGGGCGGCGGAGGAGGACGTCACCCGGTTCGGAGAGGAGATCGACGCGCTGGACTTCGAGATGAAGATCAGCCGGCTGAGCGGTCCCAGCGCCGAATGGCAGACGGCCCTCGACGCCTACGAAGCCGCCAAGCGGTCGCTGCTCATCGCGCAGACACCACAGGAGCTCCAAGGCGCCGCCGCGGCCGTACGGCACGGGCGGCAGGCTCTGGAGGCGGCCAGGAGATCGGTGTCAGATGTCCACCGACAGGGGTGACGTGAGACGCCGGGCCGCCTCGGGGATCGAGCCCGACAGGGAGGGATACACCGCGAAGGTGTGAGCGAGCTGGTCGACGGTCAGCCGGTGCTGCACGGCGACGGACAGGGCGAAGATCAGCTCGGACGCCCTGGGCGCGACCACGACGCCGCCGAGGACGATGCCCGTGTTCGGCCGGCAGAACAACTTGACGAAGCCGTCGTTGAAGCCCTGCATCTTGGCCCTGGCGTTGGTGGCGAGAGGCAGCTTGACGACGTTGGCCTCGATCTCGCCGCTCTCGATCTGCTTCTGCGACACGCCGACGGCGGCGATCTCCGGGTCGGTGAAGATGTTGGAGGCGACCGTCGCCAGCCTGATGGGCTGAACCGCCTCGCCGAGCGCGTGCCAGACGGCGATCCGGCCCTGCATGGCCGCCACGGAGGCGAGCATCTGCACGCCGGTGCAGTCGCCGGCCGCGTAGACGCCCGGCGCCGACGTCCTGGAGACCTTGTCGACCTCGATGAAGCCGTTCTTGTCCAGGCGCACGCCGTTGTCCTCCAGCCCGATCCCCGCGGTGTTGGGGATCATGCCGACGGTCATCAGGCAGTGGGTGCCCTCGGCGGTCCTGCCGTCCTCCAGCGTGACGACCACGCCGTCCTCGGTGCGCTTGACCGACGCGGCCCGCGAGCGGCCCATGACGTTCATGCCGCGGCGGCGGTAGACCTCTTCGAGGACCTCCGCGGCGTCGGCGTCCTCGTTCGGCATCATGCGGTCGCGGGAGGAGACCAGCGTCACCTCGGAGCCGAGCGACTGGTAGGCGCCGGCGAACTCGGCGCCGGTCACCCCGGAACCGACGACGATGAGGTGCTCGGGAAGCTCCTTCAGGTCGTACAGCTGCCGCCAGCTCAAGATGCGCTCTCCGTCGGGCTCGGCGCCCGGGAGGACACGCGGGTGGGCCCCGGTGGCCACGATGACGACGTCCGCCCGGATCGTCCGGTCGCCGGCGCGGACCCGCTGGGGATCGACCAGCCGGCCGTCGGCCCTGACGACCTCCACGCCCTCGGCGGCGAGCCGGGCGGCGATGTCTCCGGACTGCGCCTGGGCCAACTCCTTGACGCGCCTGTTCACCAGGGGCATGTCCGCGGTGACCCCGCCGACGTCGCCGTCCTCGCCACCGCTGAAATACACCCCGAGGGAGGACGCGTCGAGCAGCGCCTGCTTGCGGACGGATGTGGCGATCAAGGTCTTCGACGGCACACAGTCGGTCAGCACGCAGGCCCCTCCGGGGCCCTCCCGCTCGACCACTGTGACCTGTGCTCCCAGTTGCGCGGCGACGAGCGCCGCCTCATACCCTCCGGGACCGCCGCCGATGATCACGATTTTCGTCACGCCGTCCATTCTTCCGCATCCCGCCGGGCTCCTCCCGAAGAGGGGCGCGTAACCACCCGACTACGTGGATTTCTCCCCCTGACCGGGTGTCCCGGCGCTCTCTTCGTTCAACTTTCGGGATCTTGGATTAATCTTGTGTGCCGTGCCTGTTTACGCCGCCTATGGCAGCAACATGGACCCGAAACAGATGGCTGAGCGTGCTCCGCACTCGCCCGTGCGCGGCACCGGCTGGCTATCCGGCTGGCGACTGACGTTCGGCGGGGAGGACGTCAGCTGGGAGGGCGCGCTCGCCACGATCGTCGAAGACGCCGACGACCAGGTCTTCGTCGTCCTGTATGACGTCCCCGAGTGGGACGAGGGGTCCCTCGACAAGTGGACGGGCACCGAGTTGGGCTACTACCGCAAGGTACGGCTCCGCGTCGCCACGCTGGACGGTGACGTGCTGGCCTGGTCCTACGTGCTCGACTCCTACGAGGGGGGCCTGCCCTCGGCGCGCTATCTCGGCATCCTGGCCGACGCGGCGGAGAAGGCGGGCGCTCCCGACGACTACGTCGGCGCGCTGCGGGCCCGCCCGTGCAAGTCCCTCGGCGACTGATGCCGTCACCGGCCGTGAGGCGTTCGTGACGACCATCGCGAGGTGTCCTGGTCGGGGCGCTTCGTACCTTCTGTACGCTCACTAAAGTGACCAACGACGCTTACGGCTTGGCGGCAGAGGCCGCGACCACGCTGAGGAATCTCACCGACACCGGGTCCTTCGATGTGGCCATCGTCCTCGGATCCGGCTGGGTGCCGGCCGCGGACGCCATCGGCGAGACCGTCGCCGAGTTCCCCGTGACCAAGCTGCCCGGCTTCACGCCCCCCTCCGTCGCGGGGCACGCCGGCACGTTGCGGGCCGTACGCACCGCGGCCGGGCTCAACGCGCTGATCTTCCTCGGCCGCACGCACCTCTACGAAGGCAGAGGCGTCGAGCCGGTCGTCCACGGAGTCCGTACGGCTGTCGCGGCCGGAGTACGCACGGTCGTGCTCACCAACGCGGCAGGCGGGCTCCGCCCCGAGACGCAGAGCGTCGGCGAGCCGGTCCTGATCAGCGACCACATCAACCTGACCGGGAGCAACCCGATCACCGGCGCCACCTTCGTCGATCTCACCGACGTCTACACGCCGCGCCTGCGGGAGCTCGCCCGGGAGGTGGACCCGTCGCTGGCCGAGGGCGTCTACGTGGCGTTCCGCGGCCCGACCTACGAGACCCCGGCCGAGATCCGCATGTTGCGCACGCTGGGCGGCGACCTGATCGGCATGTCGACGGTCCTCGAGGCGATCGCCGCGCGCGAGGCCGGCGCCGACGTGCTGGGCGTTTCGCTAGTCACCAACCCGGGCGCCGGTCTCGTCGGCGAGCCGCTCAACCACGAGGAGGTCCTCGAGGTGGGCCGTGCCACCGCGGCCCGCATGGGCGGGCTCCTCGCCAAGGTCGTCGACAAGCTGTAGCCCGCTCCCTCGCACTGGAGAACGACGTTGACCTCCACCGACTTCGTACGGCCGGCTCTCGAGTGGCTCGGCCAGGACCCCGACCCCGGCACCCGGGCGGAGCTCGAGGAGATCCTCCGCCGGGAGGATCACGCCGAGCTGGCGGAGCGGTTCGGGGCCAAGCTGGAGTTCGGCACCGCGGGTCTCCGCGGGGAATTGGGCGCCGGGCCCAACCGGATGAACCGGGTCACCGTCATGCGGGCCGCCGCCGGGCTGGCCCGCGTGCTGGGGCCGGGCAAGCACGTGGTCGTCGGCTTCGACGCCCGGCACAACTCGGACGTCTTCGCCGCCGACACCGCCGCGGTGCTGACCGGCGCGGGCCTGCGGGCGTCGGTCATGGAGAGCCACTGGCCGACGCCGGTGCTGGCCTTCGCCGTGCGGCATCTCGGCGCGGACGCGGGCGTCATGGTCACCGCCTCGCACAATCCGCCGCGTGACAACGGCTACAAGGTCTACTGGGGCGACGGGGCGCAGATCGTGCCGCCGATCGACGCCGAGATCTCCGAGGCCATCGACGCGGTCGGCCGTGTCGACGCGCTGCCGCTGGGCGAGGGTTGGACGACGCTGGGATACCAGGACATCGTCGAGCCGTACCTCGACGCGGTGACATCGCTCCCGATCGGGGAGGCCCGCGAGTTGTCGATCGCCTACACCCCGCTCCACGGCGTGGGCGGGCAGGTCCTCTCCGACGCCATGGTCAGGGCGGGTTTCAAGGCGCCGGTGATGGCGGAGCGGCAGGCTCTGCCCGATCCGGAGTTCCCCACGGTGTCCTTCCCCAACCCGGAGGAGCCGGGCGCGATGGACCTCGCGCTCGAGCTGGCCGCCAGTTCCGGCGCCGACCTCGTGCTGGCGAACGACCCCGACGCCGACAGGTGCGCCGTCGGCACGCCGCTGCCCGAAGGCGGCTACCGCATGCTCACCGGCGACGAGGTGGGCGGCCTGCTCGCCGAGCACGTGCTGAAAAGCACGTCGGGCGACGGCCGTCTCGTGGCCACGTCCATCGTCTCCTCTTCGCTGCTCGGGAAGATCGCCGCGGATCGCGGCGTCGGGTACGCCGAGACCCTCACCGGATTCAAGTGGATCATGAAGGCGGGGCCGGGGCTCGTCTTCGGCTACGAGGAGGCCCTCGGGTACAGCGTCGGCTCGGACGCGGGCCTGCCCGTCCACGACAAGGACGGCATCGGGGCCGCGCTCGCCGTGGCCGGTCTGGCCGCCCAGGCGAAGCGGGACGGCAGGACGCTCACCGACCTGCTCGACGACCAGGCCCGCCGCCACGGCCTGCACGCGACCGCCCAGCTCTCCGTCCGGGTCGACGACCTGTCGCTGATCACCGATGCGATGGCGCGACTGCGGGCCGTACCCCCCGCCGAACTGGCGGGCCGTGCGGTGGAGTCGGCCGAGGACCTGGCGGAGGGGGTGGCCGGCCTACCGCCGACCGACGGCCTCCGCTATCACCTCTCCGGGGACGCCCGCGTCGTCGTACGGCCGAGCGGAACCGAGCCGAAGCTCAAGTGCTATCTGGAGATCGTCATCCCCGTGGAGGACGGCCCCGAGGGCGGCGTGACCGCCGCGCGGGCTCGAGCCGTACGGGACCTCGACGCCCTCAAGAAGGACCTGGCCGCCGTGTTGGGGCTGTAGCCGGCGTCAGATCGTCGCGACGATCGTCACCACGACGAGCACGACGGCCGCGGCCACGGCGGCGAGCGAGGACGGCGACCAGGCCACCCTCGTCTCACCCGACGATTCGGCGGCGCGGGAGACGCTCATCTCCGTCAACTGCAGCGCCACCCAGTCGGCATGTGTGCGACCGGCCAGCAACTCGGCGGCCGCCTGCTCGCCCTTGGAGACGTTCGCCTCCATGACCGGCTTCCTGCCTCGCTCGGCCCGCCGGGCGGCCTTGGCCCGCTCACGGGCCGTGGCCTGCGGCGTCCAGCAGCGGATGGTCGTGTGACCCGACTCGATGATGATCGAATGGGTGACCAGCACCTCGCCGACGTCGCTCCAGGGGATGTAGATGTTCCTGAGCGGGTTGCGGATGCGGACGCCTCCCGCCTCGGCCACGATCGCGGGGCGGAGCGCCAGCAGGAACACGAGTGCGGTGATGACGCCCAGCGCCGCTCCCGCGATCAGAGCCGAGGGCATCGAGCCGTGGCGGGTGAGGTCCCAGACGTTCCAGGCGACGAACACCAGCCAGACCCAGCCGAACAGCCAGGCCACCTTGGACCGGAAGATCTGCTGGTTCACCCGCGCCGCGCCATCTGGGCGAAGCCCGGCTTGATCACATCGTTGATCAGCGCGAGCCGCTCATCGAAGGGGATGAAGGCCGACTTCATCGCGTTGACCGTGAACCACTGCAGGTCGTCCCAGTCGTAGCCGAACGCGTCGACCAGCGAGGCGAACTCCCTCGACACGCTGGTGTCGCTCATCAGCCGGTTGTCGGTGTTGACGGTGACGCGGAAGTGCAGTCGCCGCAGCAGCCCGATCGGGTGCTCGGCGATCGACGCGGCGGCCCCCGTCTGCACGTTGGACGCGGGACACATCTCGAGGGGGATCCGCTTGTCGCGCACGTACGCGGCCAGCCTGCCGAGCTTGGCCTCGCCGTCTCCGGACACCGCGACGTCGTCGATGATGCGGACGCCGTGCCCCAGGCGGTCGGCGCCGCACCACTGGATGGCCTGCCAGATCGAGGGCAGTCCGAACGCCTCGCCCGCGTGGATGGTGAAGTGCGCGTTCTCCCGCTGCAGGTACTCGAACGCGTCGAGGTGCCGTGTGGGCGGGTAGCCCGCCTCGGCGCCGGCGATGTCGAAGCCGACCACGCCGACGTCGCGGTAGCGCACGGCCAGTTCGGCGATCTCCATCGACCTCGCCTGGTGCCGCATCGCGGTGAGCAGCGTGCCGACCCGGATCCGCGGCCGGCCGTCCGGGCCCGCCGATCCCACCCGGAAGCCCTCGAGCACGGCCTGCACGACCTCGTCGAGGCTGAGCCCGCTGGAGGTGTGCAATTCCGGGGCGTACCTGACCTCGGCGTAGACGACGCCGTCGTCGGCCAGGTCCTGCGCGCACTCCGCGGCGACCCTCTCCAGCGCCTCACGCGACTGCATGACCCCGACGGTGTGCGTGAAGGTCTCCAGATAGCGCTCGAGCGAGCCCGAGTCGGAGACCTCACGGAACCACGACGCGAGCCCGTCCACGTCGGTGGTGGGCAGCGTGTGGCCGCAGTCGCGGGCCAGGTCGACGATCGTCGACGGACGGAGACCGCCGTCCAGGTGGTCGTGCAGCAGCACCTTGGGGACCGCGCGGATCTCCTCAAGAGTCGGCAGCCGGCTCATGCGCCCTCCTCGCTCCCGTCACTCATCCCCCAACCCTACCGTCGCGCACATAGGCGATCTTGCAGGGTATGACGGGAAATCAGTCGTCTCGGTTGGCCGTCTCCGGCGAGAAGGCCGGAAGGCAGATGGCGACGTATTCGGCGCCGGAAGGGCCCGAACTGTACCGGATCTTCTCCCCCGCGTCACTGGCGAACGCCTGGCCCGCCTCCACGAGCGTGGTGCCCTCGGCGTGCTCGACGATCACCGATCCCTTGAGGACCACGGTGTACTCGGCGAAACCCGGCGTCTGCGCCGGCTCCTCCCAGCCGGGGGGCGCCACCATGTGCGCGATGGACACCTGGTCGTCGCCGCTGTTCACGCGGCCGAAGTACTCATCTATCAGCTTGCCGCCGGGCACGGGGACGCGTGCCGGCGCATCGATCTTCCTGACCATGCCGTCCAGTGTGTCAGTGCGCCACGTCGACCACGAGGCGGGTCGGCGATGACTGCTCGATCACGCGGAATCCGGCCTTGTGCTTGAGCACGAGTCCGACGCCCACCACGCCTTCGAAGTCACCGGTCTTGACGACGTGGGTGACGTTCGGCAACTTGACGGCGACCTCACGCGGGCCCTTCCACGTCGGCTGGCCGGCCTCGTTGTGCGCGTAGGCGGGGAACAGCGTGATCTGGAGATACGCACCACCCTTGATCTTGACGACGGCTCCCGACCCGTCCTGGACAAGCTTGGGCACCCAGTTGACCGAGTAGCCGGTCCTCGCCCCCGCGAGGTCGACGACGACGCGGTCGAAGGTCGCGTGGCGCGCGTACCTGACTCCAGTGACCGTGGGAGGGGGCGCGGGGGAACGTTCCACGCTGATCGGCTTCGTCGAGGTCGGCGGTGGCGCGTCTGCAGGTTGGGACGGCGTGACCGGCGTGACCGACGGAGTCGGCGTGGCCGGCGTGACCTCGGTGGGTGACGCGACGGGCCCGGCGCCGTCCGTGGCCGGGGAACCTGGGGCTGACGCGGCCGGCGTCCCCGCCGGGGAGGGCGGGGACGACGACCCCGACGCGGTGCCACCGCAGGCCACGAGGCCGGCGAGGGGCAGCGTCGCGAGGACGAGACGGGTCTTCATGGCGAGGGCTCTCTTTCTGCTGATCCTGACTCATTAGACGTGATGATCAAGCGCTCGGTTCGGGAATCTGCCACGAAACATGGTCTGAGCAGCAAAGATCAGCTATATGCTTTCCCGGCTAGAAAGCGAGGAAAGCCGTGAATGTCCCCCCCGGTGCCCGGCCCTTCCCGAGTTCTCCGACGAGGGCGGCCGCCAGGGACCTCCCCGGCTTCGACGCCTTCGTCGCGGACCACTCCCCGGCTCTCGCCCGTACGGCGTTCCTGCTCACCGGTGACGGCACGGCGGCACGCCGTCTCGTCGTCGCGGCCGTCACCAAGGTCGGGAACCGGTGGAACACCCTGCGGTGGTCGTCCCCCGCCCGGGCCGCGCTGAGAGAGCTGTTCGGGGCCTACCTCACCCGCCCGCCACAGGCCCCGCCGATCGTGAACCGGCCTTCGAGCGGAGACGCGGCGCGCGAAGGTGCGGGCCTCCACGCCGGGCCGCAGGGCCCGGACGGCCGGATCCTCACACTCCAGGTGTCCGAGGCGATGAGGGTGCTGACCCCCCGTCGCCGTGCCCTGATCGTGGCGCGCTTCCACGAGGGACTGCCCGTGGAACACGCGGCCGTGCTGTGCCAGATGGACGTCCGGACGGCCTGGACCGAGATCGCCGCCGCCCTGTCCGAGCTGAAGGGGCGCCTTCCCGCCCTCGCGGCCGCCTCCGATGCGGCTCCGGCCCCCGGTACTGCTCCGACTTCAGGCACGGCTCCGGCTTCAGGTCCTACTCCGGCCTCGGATACGGCTCCGGCCCCCGATGAGGCTGCGGTTTCCGCCGCTCCCGACACCTCGGGACCCCCTGCCCGGCGGGACGAGGGCGAGACCCCCGAGCCGCAGGATCCGAGGCCGGAGGCCCCGGCCGCCGCTCCCTCCACGGCGTGGACGCCTCCACCGCCTCAGAGCACGTCCTGGACGGCGCCCGAGGCCCACAGCACGTCCTGGGCGCCGCCCGAGCCGCAGAGCGCCCCGGCATCGCCCGCCCCCTCATGGGCGCCCCAGAGGCCCCTCAGCAGCCCGCACGGCACACCCCTCAACCCGTCACCGGCGGCCACACCGGAGGCGAGGCCTTACTCGACGCCGCACCCGGCGCCATCCGTGACACCGTTCAGGGGACCCCAGGCGGCCGAGGACCCGGCGCACGAGGCGTTGCGGCGCCACCTCGCGCTGCTCGCCGCCGAGTCCCCCGCCGTCGACGTCCCCGGTGTCACCGGGGAGATCCTCCGTACGGCACGGCGTCGTCGCACGCGGCGACGCATCCGGGCCACGATCGCCGGCGTCGCGGCGGCGGGGCTCGTGGGCGTCGGCGTCATCGCGGGGATGTCCGCCCTGATCGGCGGGATCCAGGACGGCGCCCGCCGCGCCGACCCCGGCCTGCAGGCCCTCGGAGACGGCGGCGACCCTCAGGACCAGCAGGCCCAGGACGTGCCCCGCGTGCTGGACTACAGCATCCCCAACCCGTTCCGGTACGCCTACCGCCCTTACTGCGACCCCGACGACTCGGAGTCCGCCGACTACGGCGACTGCAGGAGTTGGCGCGTGGTGAGCACCGGGTTCGACGAGTGGCGGATCCCCGATGCGGACACCCGTTCCGACCGGACGCTGTTCGCGATGAGCGCGGACGGCGCCCGCCTGGCCTACTACGACACCTCGGCCGACGCGGTGGTCATGGTGAGCCGTGACGATACGACGCCGGAGCTCACCGACCTCATCTCGGACGTCGACAAGGTGGACTTCGACACCGAACTGGACTTCTCGCCCGCCGGCCGGTGGCTGGCCGTCGGCTACGGACAGGGCGAGGGCGCGCCCCGGCCCCGGCTGCACGACTTCACCACGAACCGGTCCTGGTCCCTGCCGCGATACCTGAATCTCCTGGCCGTGTCCGACGACGGTACGGTCACCGCCACGATGACGGGCGATGTGCTGAACGAGCCCGGCCACGTCCACACCACCACCCTCGTCCGGATGCGGCCGGACGGTCATGTGCTGAGCCGCATGCGCGTGGAGCCTGAACTGTTCGACAGCGGTGGGGCGCTGTCCGGCGACGGCAAGGTCCTCGCCGTCGCCGTGGAGCCGGCCCATCCGAGCGGCTACGGGCAGAACCGGGTGGTCACGCTCGACGCGCGCACCGGAAAGGTCCGCACCCTGACCGAGGCCGCTCTTCCGAAGTACTCCTACATCGATGAGATCCAGGGCTGGGTCAACGATCGCGAGGTGCTCGTCGACGTCTCAGACGATGACGACGGCTACTACACCTACATCGTCGACGTGAGCACGGGCGCCGCCCGCGAGGTCACCGGCACGGAGTCGTACGACGCCGTCGAGGTCTGGGCCGCAGGAACACTCGGCTAGCCACACGAGAAGGGGGCGCCCCGGAACCGGGACGCCCCCACATTCAAGCGATCAGCCCGATCAGACCATCTCGAAGACCTTCTCGTCCGCGGTGGTCGCCGTACGGGACCGGAACCGCACTCCCGTCAGGGCGACGACGAGGCCGATGAGGCCGAAGACGACCGACACCGTGATCGCCGCCCGGAAACCCGCGATCGGGTCGGCCTGCGTGCCCGACGTCAGCACGGCGGTGACGACCGCCAGGACGACGGCGCCGCCGACCTGCCCCGAAGTGTTGAGCAGACCCGAGGCGAGGCCCTGCTCCTCGTCGCGGACCCCGTTCGTGGCCTGGATGTTGAGCGCCGGGAAGGTCAGCGCGAACGCGATGCCGAGCAGGACCATGCCGGGCAGCACCATCGTGGCCAGGCTGGGGTGCTCGTCGATCCTGAGGAACTGCACGTAACCGGCGATCAGGGAGAGCGTCCCCAGGGCGATCAGCGGTGCCGTGCCGAACCGGTCGGCCAGTTTGCCCATCTTCGTCGAGGTGATCGCCACCAGCAGGCCCGCGGGCAGGAAGGCCAGGGCGGTGTGCAGGGCGCTCCACCCGAGCAGGTTCTGGAAGTACTGCATGGCGACGAACTGGAAGCCGACGTACGAGCCGAACAAGATCACGAGCCCGATGTTCGCCCGGACGAGCGGCGCCGAACGCAGGATGCCGAGGCGGACCAGAGGATGCCTGACCCGGCGCTCCACCACCACGAACGCGACGATCAGGACGACCACTCCGACGACGGACAGCACCGTGCGCAGCACGCTGACCTGCGGTGCCTCCACGACGGTGAAGACCAGGAGCAGCATGGCC
Source organism: Planotetraspora mira (assembly GCF_016863275.1). GTDB lineage: Bacteria > Actinomycetota > Actinomycetes > Streptosporangiales > Streptosporangiaceae > Planotetraspora > Planotetraspora mira. The sequence goes on along the minus strand of NZ_BOOO01000015.1, from coordinate 296,279 downwards.
GCCGTGATGGTGGCGGCGCCCAGGAGGTCGTGACCGCCTTCGCCGCGCTCCTCGCCACGACTGAGCAGGCGCAACCCTGCGATGAGGGCGATGATCGCGATGGGCACGGGCATGAGGAAGGTCCAGCGCCAGCCGATCTCCGTCAGCAGGCCCGACAACACGAGGCCCAGCGAGAATCCACTGGCGCCGCAGGCGGAGAAGATACTCAGCGCCCGGTTGCGCGCGGGCCCCTCGGCGAAGGTCGTGGTGATGATGGAAAGGGCGGCCGGAGCCGTGAAGGCCGCACTGATGCCCTTCACGAAGCGGGCGGCGATCAGCAGGGTTCCGTCGTTCATCAGCCCGCCGAGCAGCGACGCGACGGCGAAGACGGCCAGGGCGGTGAGGAACACCCTGCGACGGCCGAGCAGGTCGGCGGTCCGGCCCCCGAGAAGCAACAGGCCGCCATAGCCCAGCACGTAGCCGCTCACCACCCACTGCAGCGACGAGGTGGTCATGCCGAGGTCGGACTGGATGGAGGGCAGGGCCACGCCCACCATGGAGACGTCAAGAGCATCGAGGAACAGGACGACACAGAGGACGGAGAGGGCACCCCACAGGCGCGCCCCCCAGCGCTCATCCTTAACAGGAGGGGTCATGTGAGAGAAGGTACATGCACATGCATTGATTGCACAAACATTTAATGCGTTTGCATATATTGCACAATCATGGTATGTTCGCGCGCAGAGAGGCGGTCTGGAAGACGCATGGACGACACCGACTTCGTGGTTATGGCATGGCGTGAGCTGCTCGCCCGGCACGCGCAGGTCTCGTGCGCGCTGGATCGCGAGCTCGGCGACAAGCACGGGCTCGGGGTGAGCGAGTTCGAGGTGCTCGACCGGATGGCCGAGGCCAGGAGCTGCGGCGACGACACGGCCAAGTTCAAGTTCCGGGTGCAGGAGCTGGCCGACCAGGTCCACCTCAGCCAGAGCGCGATGTCGCGGCTGATCGCCCGCCTGGAGCGCGAGGGCCTTGTCGCCCGGGCGATGTGCGCCGACGACCGGCGGGGCGTGTTCGTGCAGATCACCGAGGAGGGTCTCCGGCGGCAGGCCGAGGCCGCCCCGACTCACCGGGCCGTCCTCAGCTCAGAGCTCTCCCCGCACCTCGCGAACGTGCGATGCCTGGAGAACGAGGACGAGCGCAGCGACTCCGCGCCCGTCCTGTCCGCCTGACGGCGACGGCTACGCGGTGATCCGGTCGATGACCAGGGGAAGCAGGTCGGCGTCGCCGTCCTCGCCGATCGCGTAGGCGCCTTCCAGCGCCTCGAGCGCCCGCTCGAACCTCGCGGTCTCGTCCGCGTGCAACGTCATGAGCGGCTTGCCCTTGGTGACGACGTCCCCCGGCTTGGCGTGCAACGTGACGCCCGCCCCGGCCGACACCGGATCTTCCTTGCGGGCCCGTCCGGCGCCCAGCCTCCAGGCGGCGACACCGACGGCCAGCGCGTCCAGCTTCGACAACACCCCCGACTCGGGCGCGGCGATCTCGACGAACTCGGCCGCCTTGGGGAGGACCGCGTCCGGATCGCCCCCCTGCGCGCTGATCATGCGCCGCCAGGCGTCCATCGCCGAGCCGTCCTTCAGCGCCTCCTCGGGGTCCTTCGCGCCGCGCACGCCGGCGGCCTCCAGCATCTCCCGTGCCAGCCGCACGGTCAGCTCCACCACGTCGGAGGGGCCGCCTCCGGCGAGGACCTCGACCGACTCCTCGACCTCCAGGGCGTTGCCCACGGCGTACCCCAGGGGCCGGTCCATGGCGGTCAGCAGGGCGACGGTCCGCACACCCGCGTCGGTGCCGAGCTCGACCATCGTCCGCGCCAGTTCCCTGGCGTCGTCCACGTTCTTCATGAACGCGCCGGATCCCGCCTTCACGTCGAGCACCAGGGACCCGGTGCCTTCGGCGATCTTCTTCGACATGATCGACGAGGCGATCAGCGGGATCGACTCGACGGTGCCGGTGACGTCCCGCAGCGCGTACAGCTTCTTGTCCGCGGGCGCCAGCCCGCTGCCGGCCGCGCAGACGACCGCTCCGGCCGCGCGGATGACCGCCAGCATCTCGTCGTTGGACAGGGACGCGCGCCAGCCGGGGATGGACTCCAGCTTGTCCAGCGTGCCACCGGTGTGGCCGAGCCCGCGGCCGGAGAGCTGCGGGATGTAGGCGCCGCACGCCGCCACGAGCGGGGCCAGCGGCAGGGTGATCTTGTCGCCGACCCCGCCGGTGGAGTGCTTGTCCGCGGTGGGCCGGTCGAGGACGGACCAGTCCATCCGCTCCCCCGACCGGATCATGGCCTGGGTCCAGTCCGCGATCTCCCGGCGGTCCATCCCGTTGAGCAGGATCGCCATCAGCAACGACGACATCTGCTCATCGGCCACCGCGCCACGCGTGTACGCGTCGATCACCCAGTCGATCTGGGCGGTGGACAGCGCGCCACGCTCCCGCTTGGTGATGATGACGTCGATCGCGTCGAAACCCATGCTTCCCCCTATCGCGAAAGGTCGTCGGGGCCGAAGGCGAACGGCACCAGTTCCGCGAGCCGCCACGGCCCCTCCGGCGTCTCCACCAGCAACTCCGGTCCGCCGTGCTCGAAGAGCAGCTGACGGCAGCGGCCGCACGGCATCAAAAGCTCGCCGTGGCCGTCCACACAGGTGAACGCCACGAGCCGCCCGCCGCCGGTCGCGTGCAACGCCGAGACGAGCCCGCATTCCGCGCACAGCCCGAGGCCGTACGACGCGTTCTCGACGTTGCACCCGGTGACGACACGTCCGTCGTCGACGAGCGCGGCGGCGCCCACAGGGAACTTGGAGTACGGCGCGTACGCCTTCGCCATGGCCTGTCTGGCCTCGGCGTGGAGTGTCTCCCAGTCGATGGTCATGTCGTCTGCCCCCTCCGGTACGGAATGCCGTCGGCGGCCGGCGGACGCAGCCGTTGCGAGGCCAGCGACAACACCAGCAGCGTGGTCAGGTAGGGGGTGAACGAGGTGAACTGCTCGGGCACCGTGTCCGTCACCGCGAACACCACGTAGACCACGACCGCGCCGATCCCCGTGATCAGCGCCGCCTTGTTGCGCCCCTGCCGTACGAGCTGGTAGACCGCCACGGCGGCGAGCAGCAGCGCGACGACGAGCAGCAGCGCGTGGACCGAGGTCCCGCCCTGCCGGAGCTGCAGCGCGTCGGTGTATCCGAACAGCGCCGCGCCTCCGGCGAGGCCTCCGGGCCGCCAGTTGCCGAAGATCATGGCCGCGAGGCCGATGTATCCGCGGCCGCCGGTCTGCCCATCACGGTAGATACCCGCGGCCACGATCGACAGGAACGCGCCGCCCAGTCCGGCGAGGCCGCCGGAGAAGAGCACCGCGATCCACTTGTACAGGTAGACGTTGACGCCGAGGGACTCGGCGGCGACGGGCCGCTCTCCGACCGACCGCACGCGGAGGCCGAACGCGGTGCGCCACAACACGTAGTACGTCAGCGGCACGAGCAGGATCGCCAGGATCGTGAAGGCGGACACGTTCTGCGTGAGCCCCCGCAGCAACCCGGCGAAGTCGGAGAGCACGAACCAGTGCTTCGCCTCGAGCGTCCGCAACGGATCCCCGATCCCCGGGATGCTCAGCGTGCTCATCGGGGGGACCGGCGGCGACTGCTTGGCACCGCCGCCCGGCATGCCGTCGAAGACGAGCTTGGACAGGTACTGGGTGAAGCCGACGCCGACGATGTTGATCGCCACACCGGAGATGATGTGGTCCACGCCGAAGGTGACGGTCGCGACGGCGTGGATCGCACCGCCCAGCGCGCCGCCGATCGCGCCCGCGACGACCCCGGCCCAGGGGTTGTCGAACTGGAGGGCGCCCCAGGCTCCGAACCAGGTGCCGAGGATCATCATGCCTTCGAGGCCGATGTTGACCACGCCGGCCCGCTCGGACCACAGGCCGCCGAGGGCCGCCAGCCCGATCGGCACGGCCAGGCCGAGCGCCGCGCTGACGGTGCCGCCCGAGGTGATGTCGTTCGCCCCCGTGACCACGCGGGCGATGGACAGCAGCACGATGAGGGCCACGACGCCGAGCAGCAACATCGGGAAGGTCAGCTTGAACCGCCGGTTCGGCGGTGCCTCCACGGGACGGCCCGCGGCGAGGTCCGTCGCGCTCATGCGCTCTCCTCGATGAGCGATCCGGCGCCGCTCACCGGCCGCCGGCAGTGTTGTGTGGGTCGCTGGCTCATGCCGCGGCACCTTCCGCCTGCTGGGGGGTGGCCAGCTCTCGGCTGACCCGCCGTTGCTCCGCCACGATGCGGTACCGATGGACCAGCTCGTACGCGATGATCACGGAGAGCACGATCACTCCCTGCATGATCGCCACGATCTCCTTGGAGATGTCGAGCAACTGGAGCGTGTCGGACGAGTTGTCCAGGAAGCTCCACAGCAGCGCGCCGATCGCCATGCCCACCGCGTTGTTGCGGCCGAGCAGGGCGATCGCGATGCCGGTGAATCCGAGGCCCGTGGGGAAGTTGGTGCTGTACTTGTACGACGCGCCCAGAAGCTCCGGCATGCCGATCAGTCCCGCGACCACGCCGGAGACGACCATCGTGACGACGATCATCTTCTTGACGCTGATCCCGCTGGCGATCGCCGCCGACTCCGACTGTCCCGTGGCCCGAAGCTCGAACCCGAACCGGGTGCGGTTCAGCAGGACGTAGTAGGCGATGCCGAGAATGATCGCCACCACGACGAAGCCGGTGACCTGCAACTGGGTACCGGGGATGAGCGCCATGCCCGGCACGCGGGAGTCCTGGGGGATCTCCTTCGTGGCGAGTTCGTTGCCCTTGAGCACACCGAAGTAGTTGGTCACCAGCCATGAGCCGATGCCGGTGGCGATGGAGTTGAGCATGATCGTCGAGATGACCTCGCTCACGCCGCGCGTCACTCTCAGCAGGCCCGCGATCGCGGCCCAGAGCGCGCCCACGACCACCGCGACCACGACGATCAGGATGATGTTGAGCACGCCGGGGAGCAATGCGGCTCCGCCGACGCCCGCCGCCACCACCGCGGCGAGGCGGTACTGACCGTCCACACCGATGTTGAACAGGTTCATCCGGAAGCCGATGGCGACGGCCAGGGCCGAGATGTAGTACTCGGTGCCCGTGTTGACGATCACGGCCATCGTCCGTGGCTGGGCGCCGTACTGCGCGAGGGCGTTGAACGTCTCCAGCGGAGGCTTGCCCGTCGCGAGAAGCACGATAGAGGTGATCACCACTGCGAACAGGACGGCGAGGAGCGGGGCGACCAAGGCCAGCCAGCCGCCCAGCTTCACTCGTCCGAGTAGCCGGTCGAGAAAGGTGCTCATGCGCCCTCCCCGGCGCCCGTCATGGCCGAGCCGAGACGCTCGGGAGTCACGGAGGTCGGGTCGATGTCCGCGACGATCCTTCCGCGAAGGATCACCTTGAGTGAGTCGGACAGGCCGATGAGCTCGTCGAGGTCGGCCGAGATCAGCAGCACGGCGAGACCGGCGGCACGTGCCGTCCGGAGGTGGTCCCAGATCGCCGCCTGTGCGCCCACGTCGACGCCGCGCGTCGGGTGGCTGGCGATCAGCAGGACGGGATCGCCGCTCATCTCCCGGCCCACGATGAGTTTCTGCTGGTTGCCGCCGGACAGTGCGGCCGCGTCCACCTCGATGCCCGGAGTGCGGACGTCGTAGGCGTCGACGATTCTGCGGGTGTCCGCCCGTGCGCCGGCGCGATCGACCCAGACGCCCTTGGAGTTGGGCCGGCGAGTCTGGTGACCGAGGATCCGGTTCTCCCAGAGCGGCGACTCGAGCAGCAGCCCGTGCCGGTGCCGGTCCTCCGGGATGTACCCGATGCCCGCCTCCCGCCTCTTCAGCGTGGACCACTGGCTGATGTCCTCGCCGGCGAGGGTGATGGTCCCGGTCGATCCGGCACGCATCCCCATGATCGCTTCGACGAGCTCCGCCTGGCCGTTGCCCTCGACACCCGCGATGCCGAGCACCTCGCCCTTGCGGATGTCGAACGTGGCGCCGTCGACGATCGTCCGTCCCGCGGCCGTCCGGACGGTCAGGTCCCGTACGGCGAGCGCCACCACGTCGGTGACGGTCGACTCCCGGGTCTCCGGACTGGGGAGCTCACTGCCGACCATGAGCTCGGCGAGCCGCCGGGCGGTCACGTCCTTGGGGTCGACCGTGGCGACGGTCGTGCCGCGCCGGATCACGGTGATCGCGTCCGCGACGCGGAGCACCTCGTCGAGCTTGTGGGAGATGAAAAGGATCGTGAGACCCTCGCGGACCAGTCCTCGGAGGTTGTCGAAGAGCTCGTCGACCTCCTGGGGCACGAGGACGGCGGTCGGCTCGTCGAGGATGAGGATGCGGGCTCCGCGGTAGAGGACCTTGAGGATCTCCACGCGCTGCCGGGCGCCGACTCCGAGTTCTTCGACGGGGAGGTCGGGCTCGATCGCGAGGCCGTACGCGTCGGAGATCTCTTTGATCTTCTTGCGGGCCGCGCGGAAGTCGACCGCGACGCCGCCTCGGCGGGGCTCGCTGCCGAGGATGACGTTCTCGAGCACGGTGAGGTTGTCGGCCAGCATGAAGTGCTGGTGGACCATGCCGATCCCGTGGGAGATGGCGTCACCGGGCGTGTGGAAGGTGACGGGCGACCCGTCGACCTTGATCTCACCCTCGTCCGGACGCTGCATGCCGTAGAGGATCTTCATGAGCGTGGACTTGCCTGCGCCGTTCTCCCCGACGATGGCGTGGATCCGGCCCTTCGCGACCTGCAGATCGATGTCTCGGTTCGCGACGACTCCGGGGAATCTCTTGGTGATCCCGGCAAGCTCTACAGCAGGTTCTGTGGCGGTCGCGGTGGAAATGGCGGCCTCCTCCTTGCGGAGTGCCTGGTGACGGACATTGTTTTGTGACAGTAGACCAAGGGGCCCGGGGCTGTGCCCGCGGGCCCCGCTACAGCGCAGGTCAGGAAGAGGGAACCGTGATCTCGCCGCTGATGATCTTCTGCTTGAACTCGTCGATCTGCGACTTGATGTCGTCGAGCTGGCCACCGGTCGTGGAGTAGTCGACACCGCCGGCCTTGAGGTCGTAGACGGCGGGGCCTTCCTTGACCGTACCGGCCACGAAGTGCTGGAGGAAGTCGAAGACCGCGACGTCGACCTTCTTGATCATGGAGGTCATGATGACGTCCTTGACCCCGCTGTAGGCCGGGAGGGCGGCCTGGTCGGAGTCGACGCCGATCGCGAGGGCGCCCGCGGCCTTGGCCGCGTCGAAGACACCGCCGCCCGAGCCGCCCGCCGCCTGGTAGACGATGTCGGCACCGGCGTCGTACATGCCCTCGGCCGCGGTCTTGCCCTTGGCCGGGTCACCGAAGCCGCCGAAGTCCGGGGGCTGGGTCAGGTACTTCGACTGGATCTTGATGTCCGGCTTGACCGCCTTGGCGCCGGCCTCGTAGCCCGCCTCGAACTTGTGGATCAGCGGGACGTCGACGCCGCCGACGAAGCCGATGTTGCCCTTCTTCGACTTGATCGCGGCCGCCGCGCCGACCAGGAACGAGCCCTGCTCCTCGGCGAACAGCAGGTTGGTGATGTTCGGGGCCGCGACCGGGTCGTCGACGATGGCGAACTTGGTGTCGGGGAACTCCTTCGCCACCTTCCCGAGCGGCGCGGAGTAGGCGAAGCCCACCGCGATGACGGGGTTGTACCCGCCGGAGGCGAGCAGGCGGAGGCGCTCCTCCTTCTGGGCGTCGGTCTCGCCCTGGGTCGCCTCCAGTTCCTTCTTCTCGACCTTGAGCTCGGTCACGGCCTTGTCCAGGCCGGCGGCGGCGGCGTCGTTGAACGACCCGTCCCCACGACCGCCGATGTCGTATGCGAGACCCACCTTGACCGCGGAGGCGGCAGGCGCCGAGGCGCCGGGGGTGGCTGCCGATGTCGTGCTGTCACTACCTCCACACGCGGCGGCGGCCATGAGCATGGCCCCCGCTGCAGTGGCGGCGGCCATCTTGCTAACTCGATTGCGGAGCAAGGTGTAACTCCCCTTCCGTGTCCGCGCCGTCAAACTTCCGGTGCACGCACGCAGAACGCACGGCAACCCTGCACGGAAGATAGTTGTTTGACCTGCATAGACCAAACCAGCACACAAGTCCGCAATAGGTCCGTTATGCAGCTCACGCCGCCCCGTGACCAGGAGGTCAGGCCGCACGCACCTTGATCTTGCCGACGATGATCTCCTGCTTGAGCTCCTCGAGCCGTGGCTGGATGTCCCGGATGTGGCCTCCGGTGGTCGAGTAGTCCACACCGCCCAGCCTCAGATCGTAGACAGTCGGACCCGCCTTCACCGTCCCGTCCATGATGTTCGCGAGGTAGTCGTAGACGGCCACGTCGACCTTCTTCACCATCGACGTCAGGATGTTGCCGCGCACCTCGGGGTCGGCCGTCATCGCCTGGTCCGAGTCGACGCCGATGGCCCACGCCTGGTGCTCCTTCGCGGCCTCGAACACACCGGCGCCCGATCCGCCCGCGGCCTGGTAGACGACGTCCGCCCCGGCGTCGTACATGCCCTGGGCGGCCAGCCGGGCCTTGGCCGGGTCGTTGAACCCGGTGAGGTCGGGCGGCTGGGTCAGGTACTTCACCGCGACGGTGTAGCCCGGCCTGATGTACTTGACCCCCTGGGTGAAGCCGTACTGGAACTTCTTCACCAGCGGCGACTCGACGCCGCCCACGAAGCCGACGTGCCCCGTGCGCGACTTCAGCGCGGCGGCCGCGCCCACCAGGAACGAGCCCTGCTCCTCGGCGAACAGCAGATTCGAGATGTTCGGCCCCCTGGCCATCGTGTCGTCCACAATGGCGAAGCGGGTGTCACGGAAATCGGGGGCGACCTTTTTCATCGGCTCCGAATAGGCGTAGCCCACCGCGATGATCGGGCTGTATCCCGCCTCCGCCAGAACGCGCAACCGTTCGGCCTTCTGCGCGTCCGTCTCCCCGGGAGTCGCCGTCAGTTCCTTCACCGTCCGGAGGCCGAAGCTCCTTTTGGCGTCGTCGAGCCCGGCCGCGGCGGCGTCGTTGAACGACTGGTCCCCGCGACCGCCGATGTCGTACGCCAGCCCCACCCTCATCGAGGTGGCGTCCGAACCGGAGGAGCCGGGCGGTTTGCCACCGCACGCGGCGGCGGCCACGACCAGCACTCCGGCCGTCAGCACGGCGATCGACCGCAAGAGACCTCCCTCATTGACATTGACCCACTAATGTGGCTTATGTCGGGTAAGAGATAACTAGCGACCAATACAATGTTTGTCCAATTTTGTGAACTTTATTCCGAATTTGTGGACAACCTCATGCCGGCCACGCCACCGGCGTCACACTCTTCACCTGAGGCCGCTTTCCATCGCCGTACGGCGGCGGCGGCCGTGATGAGCCCGTTATCGGCCATTCTCGCGTTTCTCATCGGTCGTCGCCGCGGAATCCGGACCGCACCCGGACCGCACCCGGACCGCATCGACCATCCCGTCCCCGGTGGAACGCCCGTCTGGGGGTAGGCGAGGCGTCGACGAGAGGAAGTGCCGCCATGGCGGACGAGAACGCCACCGGCAGGGGAGCGAATCCGGCCGACAGCACTCCCCCGAAGCACATGGAGAGCGGCCCCGGGCAGTCCGCGACGGACAGGACCGTCAAGGACAGGACGGCCACGGCCAGGGCCCCAGAAGACAGGACCACAGAGGACAGGACCGTGGAGGCGGCGATCGTCACCGCGGACGCCGTCTCCGACGACGACCGGCCCTTCGGCAGACTCGGCCGCCCGTTCAACCGCCGTTCGCCGTTCTTCGTCGGGATGGCCGGCGCCGCCGGGGTCGCGGTCACGTACGCCCTGATCCAACTGGTGATCAACTCCCGCGACGTCCTGGTGCTGATCGGGCTCGCGATGTTCCTGGCGATCGGCCTCAACCCGGCGGTGGAATGGCTGGTGGACAGGCGCCTGCCCCGCTGGGCGGCGGTGACCGCCATCGTGCTGGCGACACTGGGACTGGCCGGCGGCTTCCTGGCGCTGGCCATCCCCGCCCTGGTCGACCAGGGCGGCCAGTTCGCCAAGCAACTCCCGGGCTACCTGCACAGCCTGCAGGACAAACACTCGCTGCTGGGAAGCCTCAACCAGCGCTTCCAGGTGGAAAAGCGCATCACGGCGCTGACGACGTCCGGGACCGGGCTCTCCCTGGCGGGCGGCCTGCTGGGCGCCGGCCGCATCGTCCTGAGCACCGCGGCGTCCTTGTTCATCGTCTGCGTGCTGATGATCTACTTCCTGGCGGACCTGCCGCGCATCACCAACACCGTCTACCGGTGCATCCCGCACTCCCGCCGGCCCAGGGCCATCCTCATCACCAACGAGGTGCTGATGAAGGTGGGCGCGTACGTGCTGGGCAACCTGATCACCTCGGTGATCGCCGGTGTGACCACCTTCCTCTGGCTGGTGATCTTCGGGGTGCCCTACCCGGCGCTCCTGGGGCTGTTCGTCGCCCTCATCGACCTCGTGCCGGTGGTGGGGTCCACGATCGGCGGAGTGGTCGTCTGCCTCGTGGCGCTGCTCGTCTCCCTCCCGGTCGCGCTCGCCACGCTGGGCTTCTACATCGCCTACCGGTTCGTGGAGGACTACCTGATCGTCCCCAAGATCATGGGGAGGGCGGTCAACGTGCCCGGAGTCGTCACGGTTCTGGCCGTCCTCATCGGCGGAACCCTGCTCGGCATCGTCGGCGCACTGATCGCCATCCCCGTCGCGGCCGCCATCCGGCTGCTCCTCAACGAGATCGCCTTCCCGCGCCTCGACCGGTCGTGACCGCCCGGCGTCAGCGGCTCTCCCCACCCCACAGGGCGGTCAGCGCGGTGGCGGCCATCACCTTCAGGCCGTAGCCGATCGCCCGCTCGTCGACGTCGAACTCCGGCCGGTGGATGTCGACCTCGTCGATCGCGCCGGGCGACCTGGTGCCGAGCCTGGCCAGAGCACCCGGCACCGACTCGACGTACCACGAGAAGTCCTCACCGCCGAGGCTCTGCGGCGTGGGGACGGCCGCCCCCTCTCCGAGGATCTGGTCGATGGCGTCGTGCAGCATCTGGATGCTCGTCGCCTCGTTGACCGTGGGGGGCGTGCCGCGCTTGTAGTTCAGCTCCGCGTCCACGCCGTACGCCCCGGCGACCGAGTCGAGCAGCGCCTTGACGAGGTCGGGCGCCGAGTGCCATGCGTTCTCGTCCAGCGACCTGATGGTCCCCTGCGCCGTGCCGACGTCGGGGATCGTGTTGAAGGCCGAGCCGGCGGTGATCTGACCCCACACCAGGCTGAGGCTGGAACGCGGGTCGACTCTGCGGGACAGGGCCGCGGGGAGCTCAGTGATGATCTTGCTCAGCGCGTAGACCAGGTCGACGGTGAGGTGCGGGCGGGCGGTGTGACCGCCGGGGCCGGACACCTGGATCTGGATGTGGTCGCAGGAGCCGGTGATGGGGCCGGTGCGCAGGCCGATCTGCCCGACGTCGATCCTCGGGTCGCAGTGGAGGGCGAAGATCCGGTCGACCTCGTTGAGGCCGCCGTCGCGCATCACCTCGAGGGCGCCGCCCGCCACCTCCTCGGCAGGCTGGAAGATCAGGCGCACGCGGCCGGGAAGGGCGCCGGCGTCCGCCTGCGTCGCCAGGAACAGTCCGGCGCCGAGGACCACCGCGGTGTGCACGTCGTGCCCGCACGCGTGGCAGGCCTCCGGATTCGTCGACCGGTACGGAACGTCCTTCTCGTCCTCCATCGGCAGGGCGTCGATGTCGGCGCGCAGCGCCACCGTCGGCCCGCTGCCCTCACCGAGGTCGACCCACAGACCCGTGCCGCGCGACAGCAGCCGGGGCGTCAGGCCCGCGTCCGTCAAACGCTCAGCGATCTTCTCGGTGGTGCGGTGCTCGCTGAAGGCGATCTCCGGGTGGGCGTGGACGTCGCGCCGGAACTCGATCAGCTCATCGTTGTGCTCGCGAAGGAAGCCCGCCAGCTGCCCAGCCAGGTCGTTTCCCCCGGGCGGAGCCATATCAGGCGGGGCGAGCTTCGATGAGGTGGTCACAGGTCTTCCCTTCTCCGGCGAGCCGCCCAGTCACGGATCGCGGGATCGTCGAAAGCAATCGAGCCGAGGAGGTCATGTCAAAAGATCGAAAGGGTCGTGCGGGCATCACGCCACCACCGACCCTTCCTTCACAATCTTTCCACGCATCGTCCGTCCTAGGCGGTGGATTGCCCAGTATTTACACCGGCAACTGCGTGATGTCAGAAGTCGGTTTCCTTTGGCCTGCAAATCAGACATACGTGTCAGGCGCTCGAATGTCCGGACCCTCGGTTGGGGTTCGAGGTCACGAACCGGTCTTCGGCGAGCTCGATCAACGTGGCGTCCACGATGTCCTCAAGGGCTCCTCCGTCAGCGAGGATCGCCCGCTGGCGCTCACAGGAACTCCCCTGCTCCAGCACGTCCGTCATGACGGCGAGCTCCTCGGCACAGCCGAGTCTTTCTGCCACCGGTTCCAGTTCGCGCTGAAGTTCATACAATACGTCGCGCATCGGCGCCGTGCTGCCATGGTCGTCGGTGATGACGTCCGCGTCGAGGCCGTAGCGCGTGGCGCGCCACTTGTTGTCGCGCACGACCCACGCCGCGGGATGCGGCAGCTTGTACCCCCGATCGATCTGCTGGTCGAACTGGTGGACCAGGCACTGGCTCAGGGCGACCACCATGCCGACCTCGCGCGGCGTGGGGATGCCGTCGAACATCCGCACCTCGATCGTGCCGAAGTCGGGATGCGGCCGGATGTCCCACCACACCTCCTTGATGCTCCTGATCGTCCCCGCGCGGAGCAACGTGCCCATGTACTCCTCGAACTCGGCCCAGTCGGCCAGCAGGTGCGGCGGGCCCGCGGTCGGCAGGGCGCCGAAGACGATGGCGCGGCTCGACGCGAGCCCCGTGTCCTGCCCTCCCCAATAGGGGCTGGACGACGTCAGCGCGAGGAAGTGCGGCAGGTGGGCCGCCAGGGCGTTGACGATCGGGATGACCTTCTCCCGATCCGTGACGCCCACGTGGACGTGCACCCCGAACGTCTGGATCCGCCACGCGAGCCACTGCATCTCCTCCACCAGCTCGGCGTAGCGCTGCACCGGCGCGTAGACCGCGTCCCGCCAGTCGCTGATGGCGTGCGTCCCCGTGCAGGCGAGGCCCGTCCCCCGCGGCTCCACCACCTCCTGGAGCCGTTCGAGGCTCCTCTTCAGGTCCTGTACGGCCTCGCCCGCCGTGTTGCAGACGTCCGTGACGATCTCGATCTGCGACTGCATCAGCTCGTGCATCGCCTTCGGGCGCCGGCCCTCGCTCAACTCGGGAACGGCGGCGAGCACCTCCTTGGCGTCCTGCCGGAGCTGGCGAGTGTGCCTGTCGACGAGCTGAAGCTCCCATTCCACACCCAGCGTCGCACCGCGCGAAGGATTGAACTCGATCGCCACCGCATGCCTCCGTGACTCGGAATCTCCCCTTATGGCCTACCCCTCTTCCACGCGCGCACGCCGATGGTCCCGAGCACGAGGGCGAGGATGATGTTGACCGCGATCAGGACGCCGTGGACGACATAGAACGCCGTGGGATGCCCGTCCGCCAGGTTGAATCCCAGGTTGATCCATTCAAAGATCATGAAAGCGGCGAGGGCCAACAGAAAGACCGATACACGTCTCGTCATCCTCACAGTATCGGTGGAGCCCTCTGACGACTGTGTCTGCGATCTTTGGGGGACATGTCCCTACATGCGAAAAGACCCGAAGCTAGGCTGATCCCCCTATGGGGACGAACCAGCAGGCCCTCGTGGCCGCGCTCATCACGACAACGCTGATCGGGCTGACGGCCGCACCCGCCGCCGGCGCGACGATCGTGCGCGGAAGCCTGGCCGACGGATCCGGCCTCGAGACCGGCGCCCCCGACACGGCGACCCCTGACGCCGAGAACTCCGCGAGCGCCGGTCCCGACACCGGGCGGCTGAACGACGCTAAGACCGCAGCGAGCTCGATCGGCGGCCGGCGGCTCAGCGGGCGAGGGCTGATCGCGCCGGCGGGGATCGCCCCGCCGCCCAAGACCGAGGCCTCGGCCTTCCTGATCGCGGACGCCGACACCGGCCAGGTGCTCGCCGCGAAGGACCCGCACGGGCACTACCGGCCGGCGAGCACGCTGAAGACGCTCACCGCCGTGACGCTCATCCCCAAGCTCGACAAGGACCGCTGGGTCAAGCCGAGCCAGTGGGCCTGCGACGAGGAGGGCAGCGCCGTCGGCATCGTCCCCGAGCCGATCTACCAGATCGACGACCTGATGCGCGCCATGCTGATCGTCTCCGGCAACGACGCGGCCGACGCCCTCGCCGAGGCCAACGGCAGCCTGACCAAGACGCTGGCCGACATGAACAAGGAGGCCAGGAAGCTCCAGGCGTACGACACGGTCGCCAAGACGCCCAACGGTCTCGACAAGCCGGGGCAGCGCAGCTCGGCCTACGACCTCGCGCTGATCGCCCGGGCGGGGCTGGCCATGCCCGACTTCCGCAAATACGTCAGCACCCGGACCTCCAAATTCCCCGCGCCGAAGGACTTCGGCAAGAAGAAGGACCGCAACAGGCAGGGCGACGACGACCGCGACACACCCACCCCGACGAAAACCCCCCCTGCGTACTACGAGATCGCCAACCACAACAAGCTGCTCGGCAAGTACAAGGGCATGATCGGCATCAAGAACGGCTACACCACGAAGGCGCTCGGCAGCTTCGTGGGGGCGGCCACTCGCAACGGCCACACGATCATCGTCGTGATCATGCATCACCCCGGCGGGTTCTGGGAGGAGGTCGAGAAGCTGCTCGACTGGGGCTTCGCCGCCGACGGCAAGGTCACCCCGGTGGGAGAGCTGGTCAAGCCCACGCCTCCGCCGACTCCCAAGGCCTCCCCACTGGCCTTGCGGTCACCCGCGGCGCAGACGCCCGTCTCCGGCACGTGGAAGGACCACGCCCCGCTCGTGACGGCGGTGGTCCTCGGTGGTGTCCTCGCCGGGGCCCTCGGCCTCGGCTACGGCTTGCGCCGCCGCAGGCGGGAGCCCGACCGCCCCTGATCAGCTCGTGATCAACCCTGACCGCCGATGATGGTCGACGGCACCGGCGTGGGCTCGGGAGGCGGGCCCATCGTGGCCGTCGCCGTCCACGCGGCGGAGTAGAGGATCACCCGGGCCGCCAGGTTGATCCACAGCAGCAGGCCCACGATCACGGCGAACGCGCCGTAGACCGGGTTGCGCAGCGTGCCGGCGAGGATCAGCGTGGCGACCTGCTTGAGCAGCCCGAACATCACGGCGCCCAGCAGCCCGCCCTTGACGATCACCCGGAAGGGCTGCGGCGGCCTCGCGAGCCAGCCGAGGATGATCAGGAAGAGCAGCAGATCGGCGGCGAGGCTCACGAGGACGCCGGCGATCCAGACGGACGGCCCCGCGAGGACGGTGTCGTCCAGCCCGATGAACTCGGTCACCGTTCCGGTCGCGCCGGTCGCGAACCCGCCCACGGCCACCGAGACGAGCATGGTCACGCCGACGAGCACGAGCGCTACCAGGTCCCTGAGCTTGCCCAGGAAGTAGTTGAGCGGCGGCTCCGCGAGCATCCAGATCTCCCGCAGGGCCGAACGCAGGGCGTCCATCGCGCCCAGGCCGGCGTAGAAGAGGCCGACCAGCCCGAAGACCCCGGCGCTCGTCTGGACGTCCTTGAGCTTGTCGATCTGCAGCTTCGACGCCAGCCCGGGGAGCTGCTCGTTGATCGCCTTGACGAGGGTCTCCACCACCTCGGGCGTGCGGAACTGGATCACGGCGAAGGCCAGCGCGATCAGCGGGAAGAACGACAGGAAGGCGAAGTATGTGAACGCCCCGGCCAGCCGGTCGCCAGACTGCACCTGATACCGCTGGACGGTCCGGATCACATGGTCGAGCCAGCGGAAGCGGATCCGCTCCCGCTCGACGACGTCCCGGCCCCAGGCCCGCACGGCGTCGACACGGCGCGTGACCCGTTGCACCATCCCTGTTCCCACGGCCGGTCATTACCCCACGAAACACGGCCGACGCGGGCGCGCCGGCATCCGTTTCCACGTCGCCCATGAGGGGCTCGCGCCACCGCGACCCGACGCTCAGGGCGTCGGAAGCAGCCCCAGCCGGTCGCGGACCTGCTCCATGGTCTCCCGGGCGACCGCGCGCGCCCGGGCCGCTCCCGCGGCGAGCAGCCGGTCAAGCTCGGGCTCGTCGGCCAGCAACTTCTCCGTACGCTCCCGGATCGGCCCGAACGCCTCCACGACGACCTCGGCGATCTCCTTCTTGAGGGCGCCGTAACCCTGGCCGGCGAACCGCGCCTCCAGTTCGGGGATCGCGACACCCGAGATCGCCGAGTGGATCCGCAACAGGTTGGTGACGCCCGGCTTGTTCTCCTCGTCGGCGACGATCTCGCTGCCGGTGTCGGTCACGGCCCGCATGACCTTCTTGCGCAGCGCCGCCGGCTCCTCCAGCACGTCGAGGATGCCCTGCGGGCTCGACGAGGACTTCGACATCTTGGCCGTCGGGTCCTGGAGGTCGCCGATCTTCTCGACCTCCTTCAGGATGTACGGGTTCGGCACCTTGAACGTCTGGCCGTACCGGCTGTTGAACCGCTGCGCGAGGTCGCGGCTGAGCTCGAGGTGCTGCTTCTGGTCGACGCCCACCGGCACCTGGTCGGCCTGGTAGATCAGGATGTCGGCGGCCTGCAGGATCGGGTAGGTGAACAGGCCCACGCTGGCCGCGTTCTCGCCGTACCTGGCGGACTTGTCCTTGAACTGGGTCATCCGGCCCGCCTCGCCCATGCCCGTCTGGCAGATGAGGTACCACGCCAGCTCGGAGTGCTCACGAACGTGGCTCTGCGCGAAGACGGCGGCCCGCTCGGGGTCGAGTCCCGCCCCGAACAGCTGGGCCGCGGCGATCCGCGTACGGCGGCGCAACTCGTCCGGCTTGGGGGCGACGGTCAGCGCATGGAGGTCGGCGATGAAATAGAACGCCTCATGCGTCTCCTGGAGCGCGACGTACTGCCGCACCGCGCCGAGATAGTTGCCCATGTGGAAGGAGTCGGCGGTGGGCTGGATGCCGGACAGAACGCGAGGTCGAGCCATGGCATCCCATTCTGGCAGGGTTCGGTGGGTATCCGCGACAGGGTCACTCCCCGGGCTCCGGCGCGTCGTCCTCAGCGGGCGGGGACGGGGCCGTAGGGGTGACGCGGACGCGGGAGACCCGGCGGCCGTCCATCTCGGTCACCGTGAGCTTGACACCGGGCGCCTCGGCGGTCTCGCCGGTCTGCGGCAGATGCCGGAGGGCGGCCATCATGTATCCCCCGAGCGTCTCGTAGGGGCCGTCGGGGAGCCGGACCCCCGTCTGGTCGGCGAACTCGTCGATGTTGACCAGCCCCTCGACCTCCATGTCCCCCGCGATGACGCGGACGGCCTGCCCGTCTTCGTCGTACTCGTCCCTGATGTCGCCGATGAGCTCCTCGACCAGGTCCTCCAGGGTGACGATGCCGTCGGTGCCGCCGTACTCGTCGACGACGATCGCCAGGTGGTGGCCTTCGTCGCGCATCTCGGCCAGCGTCACGAGCACCCGCTTGCTCGCGGGCACGAGCTTGACCGGCCGGATGGGGACGAGTTCGCTGATCGGCTCGATCCGGCCGGTGAGGACCGGGTCCAGCAGGTCCCGCACGTGGACGAAGCCGATGATGTCGTCGTAGGAGTCCCGGTAGACCGGGAATCGGGAGTGGGGCAACCCCGCCGCGAGTATCGCGGCCTCGGCGAGCGGGGTGTCCGCCGCCATGAACTCGACCTCCGTCCGGGGCAGCAGCACCTCCCTGAGTTGGCGCTTGCCCGCGGCGAAGACCTCGGCGATCACATCGCGCTCGTCCTGGGTGAGGTCCTTGTGGCCCACCACCATGTCCTTGAGCTCTTCGGTGGTCATGGCGGCGCGGTCGGCCAGCGGGTTGCCGCCGAGCAGCCGGACGATCCCATTGGTGGACTGGGACAACACCCAGATCACCGGCCTCGACAACGTCGCGATGCGGTCGAGCAGCGGGGCGACCAGGAGGGAGATCGACTCGGCGCGCTGCCGCCCGAACCGCTTGGGCGCGAGTTCGCCCAGCACGAGCGTCACGTAGGAGATGCCGAGCGTCACGATCACGAACGCGACCGGGGCGGCGACGCCCGGCTTGAACCCCCAGCCCACCAGGAGCGGCTGCAGCCGGCCGGCCAGCGCGTCGGCGCCGAGCGCGGCGGACAACACCGTGGCGACGGTCACGCCGACCTGGATGGAGGACAGGAACCTGTTCGGATCGCGGGTGAGCTTCTGCACCCGGGCGCCACGACGGCCGGTCGCGCTCAGCCGCCGGATCTGGCTCTCCCGGAGCGAGACCAGGGCCATCTCCGCGGCGGCGAAGAACCCGCAGATCAGAATGAATATCAGGACCAGTGTGAGGGTCAACGCGACGTTGTCCACGTCATCAGTCCGTTCACAGGGATTGGTGATCGCGCCCGCTGGCTGTTCGCGATCTCGTGCCGACGTCTCAGATCACGGTACTGCCTGGGGTTCCCGCCCACTCGTACTCGAACCGCGTAAGCTAGGGCGCGCCGTACATAATCCAACAAAACCCAACAGGAGTACACAGTGAAGCTGCTGGTTACTGGTGGAGCAGGGTACATCGGCAGCGTCGTGACGGCCCAGCTCGCCGAGGAGGGGCACGACGTCACGGTGCTGGACGACCTGTCGACCGGGCACAGGGACGCGGTGCCGGCCGAAGCCCGGTTCGTGGAGGGCTCGATCACCGGGGCCCACGACCTGCTGTCCGAGGGCTTCGACGCGGTGTTCCACTTCGCGGCCAAGTCCCTCGTGGGCGAGTCGGTCGAAAAGCCCGGGCTGTACTGGTCGCACAACATGGGCGGCACCCTGACCCTGCTCGACGCCATGCGCCAGGCGGGCGTCGGCCGGATCGTGTTCTCCTCCACGGCCGCGACGTACGGGGACCCCTCCGCCGACGGAACCGCCGCCCGGCCGATCGTGGAGACCGACCCCACCCGGCCGACCAACCCCTATGGCGCGTCGAAGCTGGCGGTCGACACCGCGCTGACCACGTTCGCCGGCCTGTACGGCCTGGCCGCCGTCAGCCTGCGCTACTTCAACGTGGCCGGGGCATATGGCCGGTTCCGTGAGCGCCACACGGTCGAGACTCATCTGATCCCCAACGTCCTCAAGGTCGCCCTCGGGGAGCGGGAGTCGGTGAACGTGTTCGGCGACGACTACCCGACGCCCGACGGCACCTGCATCCGCGACTACGTGCACGTCTCCGACCTCGCCCGCGCCCACCTGCTCGCCCTCGGCGCCTGTACGGCCGGCACCCACCGGATCTTCAACCTCGGCAACGGCACGGGGTTCTCCGTGCGGGACGTCATCGACGTGTGCAGGGAGGTCACCCGGCACGACATCCCCGTGGTGACGGCGCCGAGGCGGCCCGGCGACCCCGCCTTCCTGGTGGCGTCGTCGGACAAGATCCAGCGGGAGCTCGGCTGGAAGCCCGACCACACCTCGCTGGAGGGCATCGTCGCCGACGCCTGGGCGGCGTACCGGAGTTGACGGCCCGCAGGCCGCCGCCGGGGGTCTAG
This sequence comes from Planotetraspora mira, assembly GCF_016863275.1. Taxonomy (GTDB): domain Bacteria; phylum Actinomycetota; class Actinomycetes; order Streptosporangiales; family Streptosporangiaceae; genus Planotetraspora; species Planotetraspora mira. Next base: position 276,541 of record NZ_BOOO01000015.1, on the reverse strand, counting down.
CCGCGGCGGAGGGCGACCCGCATCCGCGCCTTGTTGTTGTTCGGGCGGCGATCGCCGAGACGGCGGGAGTACACGGTGGCCATCGTGTCCACCGCGTGCGACGCCCGGGACGGCACCCGGAACACCAGTTGCAGCAGGCCGGTGGCCCCCGACCTGATCGGCGGGAGCGAGCACCCGACGAAGGCGGGGCCCCGGCGGCACCTGCCTCCCGTCGCCGACTCGAGCTTGGCCTCCCGCGGCTGCAGGAAGACGTAGGCGTCGCGGACGACCCGGGGCCCGCGGTTGCGCACCTCGGCACGCACCGCGAACCAGTGGCCCGGCCGGGTGAACCGGGTGGATTCGCCGAATCGCACGGCCAGGTCGGCGCCCCCGTCGACCTTGGTCAGCGTCTCGGCGGTGTTGTCGGACTTGTCGGAGTCCACGATCTCGGACGACAACCTGGCCTCGGCGCGGAGCGGCCCGTCGGCTCCCGGCCGAATGAGACCGGTGATCGTCATGCTTCCCGAGCCTCCGGCCAGGACGTCCTGCGATGCCCGGCAGATCACCTCGTTCATACCCCGGCCGGGCGTGCATTCGGCGACGTCGACGTTGATGATCTGGAAGTCGCGCGGCGTGTGGACCCGCAGGACCGGCAACACCGCGTCTCCGGGGCCGTCGTTGTGCACCTTGACGTGGTAGGTGAGCGGCTGGCCCGGTTGGGCGACCTTCGGCGAGGCGGAGATGGCGACCGAGAGGTCGGCCGCTCCCCACTGCTCCCCCGCGAGCGCCGGTTGCGGCGCTCCGGCGACGAAAACGCACACCAAACCCGTGACGACCCTGCGACCCATACCGCTCCCCCGAACACTCGAGATCAATTCAATCGTGTGCGGGCACGCGCTCAACCGTTCGACACGCAGGGGAAACAGTCGTTCTCCCCATGACGCTCACACCGGTTCCGGCTGGGCCTCGGCCGGTGTCCGGTCCTGTGCGGCGGGGCCGCGCCGCAGGCCGCCGTCCGGCATCAGCGCCAGCGCCACCAGGGCGACGACGGCGCCCGCGACGCCGAGCCAGGGGATGACGGTCGCGGTCGCGGCGGCGTGCGCGGCCTGGGGCCCGTGCACCGGAGCCTCTCGGGCCACCACGGACGTGTAGGCCGTGCCCGCGAAGGCCAGCGCCACGGACCCGCCGATCTGGCGGAAGAACGTCAGGTTCGCGCTGGCGGTCCCGATGTGGCTGGGCGGGACCGACGACTGGATCGCCACCGTGAGCCCCGACAACATGGGGCCGATTCCGAGGCCGATCAGGGCCATCCACACGGTGAGCATGAGCGTCGAGGTGTCGACGGCCAGGTTCGCGCACAACGATGTGCCCACCACGAGGAAGATCGGCGCGGTCACGAGCCAGGGCTTGTAGCGGCCGGTCCTGGAGATCAGCACGCCGGTCACCACGCTGCCCACGACCATCGCGAGCATCAGCGGATAGATGTGCAGGCCCGACGACGTGGCACTGAGCCCGTGGGCCTCCTGGAAGTAGCGGGGCAGGAAGACCACGCCGGCGAACAGGCAGAAGGCCGTGGAGAACGAGGCCACGTTGACCAGGGTGTAGGTGCGGTTGGCGAACAGCCCCAGGGGGACGATCGGCTGCCGCGCGCGCCGTTCGACGGCGACGAACACGGCGAGCAGCACGAGGGCCGCCGCGATCGGGCCGACGACGGGGCCGCTCGTCCAGGTATGACCGTCGAGCCCCTTCTCCGTGAGTCCGACCAGCAGCGCGCTGACGGCGGCGGCGAAGACCGCGATGCCCAGATAGTCGGGTCGCGCGCCTTCGCTGTCACCCGCCCGGTGGGGCAGCGTCGTCCAGATGATCGCGATCAGCACGATGCCGATGGGCACGTTGACGTAGAAGGCCCAGCGCCAGCTCGCATGATCGGTGAACAGCCCGCCGAGGAAGGGCCCGGCGATGTAGCTGAGCGCCATCACGCCGCCGAGCGCGCCCTGCACCCGGCCGCTGCGCTCCGGCGGGAACAGGTCGATGACCAGCGCCAGGGAGAGCGGCAGCAGCGCGCCGGCGCCGAGTCCCTGCAGGCCGCGGAAGGCGATGAGCTGACCCATGCTCTGCGCCACCCCGCAGAGGATCGAGCCCACGAGGAAGACCGTCACCCCGATGAGCAGTAACGGCTTGCGGCCGTGGACGTCGGACAGCCTGCCGTACAGGGGGACGGTGACGGTGGAGGTCAGCAGATAGGCGGTCACGACCCAGGTGTAGAGGTCCGTGCCGTCGAGTTCGGCGGTGATCCGGGGCAGCGCCGTCCCCACGATCGTCTGGTCGAGCATCGCGAGGAACATCCCGCCGAGCACGGCGAGGAGGAGGATTCCGTTCTTGCGTGGCATGTGTCGAAAGTGACATGTAAGAAGTGACATGTCAATCTCGGTATATGCTGCGGTGCATGTCCCTGCGTATCGCGCTGCTCGGCCTGCTGACGGTCTCCGGGCCCTCCAGTGGTTACGACCTGGCGAAGAAGTTCGAGACGTCCGTCGCCCACGTGTGGCAGGCCGGGCACAGCCAGATCTATCCGGAGCTCGCCAAGATGACGGCCGACGGGCTCGTGGCGGTCGGGGCCGAGGGCGCGCGCGGAAGGAAGATCTACAGCGTCACCCCGGACGGCGAAGCCGAGCTGCGGCGGTGGCTCCTCGACCACAGCCCGTCCACGACGACGCGCAGCGAAACGGCTCTCCAGGCCTTCCTGGTGCCGCTGCTCGAGCCCGGCGAGGCCGTGGCGGTCCTGCGCAGGATGAAGACGAGCGCGCAGGCCCACCTCGCGGAGCTGGAGGAGTTGCGGGCCATGCGGGAGGCGATCGCGGACCTGGCCGGGAGATGGGGCAGGTTCGGGGCCTACGCGCTGGACCTCGGCATCCGCCAGACACGCGGCGTCGTGGAGTGGGCCGACGACTCCATCGCCGACATCGAACGGCGATCGGGCACGGCCTGACCCGCCTAACCGCAGGAAAACGCGGGCGGGGCCTTCTGCTGCAGGGTGAACCGCACGTGCGAGAAATGTTTCCTGGCGAGGGTCTTCATGGTCCCGTCCGCGTACATCTCCGCGATGGCGTCCCGTACGACCGCGCAGGTGCGGGCGTCCTTCGCCGGCAGCCCGACCGAGTACCGCTGGTCGGTCAGCTTGAGCCCGAGCACCGCCAGGTCCATGCCCTGGGCCCGGTCGGCGAACCCGGCGAGGATCAGGTCGTCCCCGGGAACGCCGTCCACACGGCCCTGTGCGAGCAGGTCCATGCAGACCGCGTAGTTCGCCGCCGGCACTCCGTCGACGCCGCCGGTCTCCCCTCCCCCGACCGTCTGCTCGACGAGCCGGTAGGCGTCGGTTCCCTGCGGCGCGCACAGGACATGTCCCCTGAGGTCCTTCAGCCCGTGGATCCCGGAGTCCTCGCGCACGAGCACGTCGGCGTGGGCGGTGTAGTACGGGCCGGCGAACGTGACGCCGTCCGCCTTGTTCTCGTCGTAGGAGTAGGTGGCCAGCACCATGTCGGCCTCGCCGTTCTTGAGCGCCCCGGTCCTTTCGCTCCTCGCGACCCTGCGGAACGTGATCCCGCTCGCCGGGACCCCGAGCTTGCCCGCGATGTACGTGGCGACGTCCACCTCGAAGCCGGTGAAGGCCCCGCCGGTCTCGAGGCCGACCCCGGGCAGGTCGCCCTTCACCGCGATGGTCAGCCGATGCGTGCTCCGCGCCTTGTCGATCACGGGCACGAGCGCGGCGGCCGGAGGACTGCTCGTGGAGATGCCGGTGGGATCGGCGCCGCCGCCCTTCTCCGACGCGATCTTGTTGGAGAGCACCACCGCGCCGGTCGCGGCCAGGGCCACCGCCGCCGTGGCGACGGCGATCCATCGCGCCCTGCCGCCCCTCGAACGCGGCCGGGACCTGCCGCCGCCGCGACCTCCCGGCGGCGAGCCCGTGCGGAATTCAGTGGAGGCCCGGGGACTCGGCCGGTCGGCGACCTCTGGAGTGCCCCTGAAGATCGCGATCCAGTCGGGGCTCGTCGTCTCGGCCGGCTCCTCCTCGGCGATCGACGGGACGACGGGTTCGACGGGCAGGGCACCCGGGTCGGCGGTGAGGCCGCGGGTGGACTCCCGGCCGGCGCCGGCGTCCTCCGGGCCCGACGTCCTGTCCTGACCGGATCCGCCGCCTGAGCTCACGGTGGTGCCCGCGCTCGCGGCGACGGCCGTCATGCCGGCGTTCCCGGACGCGTCGGGCTCCACGGCCGCCAGGACACCCGTGGACGGGCCCTGCGATTCGGCGTGACCGAGCAGGCGAAGCAGGAGTTGCTCCGCGGTGGGCCTGGACGCCGCCGACTTGGTGAGACACGAATTCACGACGTCACGGATCCGCTCCGGCAACACGCTCACGTCGATGTCGTGGTTGAGGATGCGGTTCAGCACGGCCGCGATCGACGAGCCGCCGAACACCGCGGTCCCCGTCGCGGCGAACGCCATCGTCGAGCCCCAGGCGAACACGTCGGCGGGCGGCCCGACCGGCTCACCCGAGATCTGCTCGGGGGCCATGTAGGCGGGCGTCCCGACCGCCCGGCTGGTGACCGTGCCGGTGGAGTCGACGATGCGGGCGATGCCGAAGTCGACCACCCGAGGCCCGTCCTCGGCGATGAGGACGTTGTCGGGCTTGAAGTCCCTGTGCACGATCCCGGCGCGGTGGATCGCGATCAACGCGGTGGCCGTGCCGACCGCGAGACGCTCCAGCGCCGCCCCGTTCAGCGGGCCGTACGACTCGACGGTCTCCCGCAGGGATCGCCCGTCGATGTACTCACTCGCGATGTACGGAGTGTCCCCGTCCAGGTCCGCGGCGATGACGCGCGCGGTGCAGAAGCCGGCGACCCGCTGAGCGGCCTTCAACTCCCGGGCGAAGCGGGACCTCGCGATCGTGTCCCCGCTGAACTTGATGTGCAGCAGTTTGACCGCGGCGCGATCCCCCGCCTCGTTCTCCCCCAGATAGACCACACCCTGGCCGCCCTCGCCGATGCGTCCGGACAACACGAACGGACCCAGCTGTGTCGGATCACCCCGACCTAGCGGCTCGACCTCCGGCATCCAGGATCCCCACGATTCAGTGAAACGATGTCGAGAAAAACTTTACGTCCCACCGGGCTCATACTCAGCCTCTCGAGACCGCGCCGTAACCTTCGGTTTTGTGGTGTTTTATGCGGCAGAAACCATTGAGGTAGGCCGTAATCATCGTTTAGTTCCTCAATGAATTTGAGCCCGCTACCCGAAAGGGCCACTGAAGGCCGCGTCGCCGCAGGACACAGGTCCGCCCGAGCAGTTCGGTCCTTGATCGGTCGGCCTCTCCCTGAGCACACCGTCACCAAGGCTTGGATTCGCACCAGGCAGGTAGTCGAAATGCCTGGGCATGGTACCGAAAAAGCTCCACCCCGCCCGACCGAGACCCCGCGCCGAGGTGAGCCGCTTCCGACTGTGTCCGGTGCGCGGCGGGTCGGAGCAGCAGGAGGGGAGAGTCGTCATGATCCGAGTACGGTTCGTCAGCGGTCTTCTGGCTGTCGGCATGGTGACCGCGGTCCCGGCATGCGGTGTCGCGGAAGACCGTGCGACCGGCAAGGTGCCGGTCGCTGACAAGGTGCCGGTCGCTGACAAGGCGCCGGTCGCCGCCATGGTCACGCAGCCACCGCCCGAGACGCTGTCGCCCCTGTTGGAGCAGGCGCTTCCGAACGTCAAGGGCAAGACGTTCACCTCGGCGATCGTGGACTTCCCGCCCGCTGCCCGCGCTGTCCCGCATCGGCACGGCAAGGCCTTCGTCTACGCCTACGTGCTCGAGGGCACTGTGCGCAGCCAGCTCGGTGGTGAGCCGGTGCGCACCTACCACCAAGGCGAGAACTGGGTCGAGGCGCCGGGAGCCCACCACGTGCTCACGGAGAACGTCAGCCGGACACGACCGGCGAAACTTCTGGTCATCTTCATCTCCGACACCGGAGACAAGCTCAAGATCGATGATTCGCACGGTTAGGCCGCCCCGAAGGCTCGACGGCCCAGAGACGGCCCAGAAAAACGAACTGGCCCCTACCTGACGGCGAATTCGCAGGTAGAGGCCAGGTTCGACTACAGAGCCAGGTTCGGCTACAGAGCCATCTTCTTCTTCAGGTTCTCGTCCAGAGCGGCGAGGAAGTCCTGGGTGGTCAGCCACTCCGCGTCGCCGCCGACCAGGAGCGCGAGGTCCTTGGTCATCTGACCGCCCTCGACCGTCTCGATGCAGACCTGCTCGAGCTTCTCGGCGAAGTCGATCACCTCGGGCTGGTTGTCGAGCTTGCCGCGGTGCTGCAGGCCGCGGGTCCACGCGAAGATCGAGGCGATCGGGTTCGTGGAGGTCGGCTTGCCCTGCTGGTGCTGGCGGAAGTGCCGGGTCACCGTGCCGTGGGCGGCCTCGGCCTCGACGGTCTGGCCGTCCGGCGTCATGAGAACGCTGGTCATCAGGCCGAGCGAACCGAAGCCCTGGGCGACCGTGTCGGACTGGACGTCGCCGTCGTAGTTCTTCGCCGCCCAGACATACCCGCCCTCCCACTTCAGGGACGCGGCGACCATGTCGTCGATCAGGCGGTGCTCGTAGGTGATGCCGGCGGCCTCGAAGTCGGCCTTGAACTCGCTCTCGAAGACCTCGGCGAAGATGTCCTTGAAGCGGCCGTCGTAGGCCTTCAGGATCGTGTTCTTCGTCGACAGGTAGACCGGGTAGTTGCGGGCCAGGCCGTACCGCATCGAGGCGCGGGCGAAGTCGCGGATGGACTCGTCCAGGTTGTACATGGCCAGCGCGACGCCGCTGCCGGGGAAGTCGAAGACGTTGAGCTCGATCGGCTCGCCGCCGTCCTTCGGCGTGAACGTCAGCGTGAGCGTGCCCTCGCCGGGGATCTTCAGGTCGGTGGCGCGGTACTGGTCGCCGAAGGCGTGACGGCCGACGATGATCGGCTTCGTCCAGCCGGGCACGAGCCGCGGCACGTTCGACATGATGATCGGCTCACGGAAGATCACACCACCGAGGATGTTGCGGATGGTCCCGTTCGGGGACTTCCACATCTTCTTGAGGCCGAACTCCTCGACCCGGGCCTCGTCCGGCGTGATCGTCGCACACTTCACGCCGACGCCGTACTTCTTGATCGCGAGGGCGGAGTCGATCGTGACCTGGTCGTCGGTGGCGTCCCGGTGCTCGATGCCGAGGTCGTAGTACTTCAGGTCGACGTCCAGGTAGGGCAGGATCAACTGGTCCTTGATGAACTGCCAGATGATCCGGGTCATCTCGTCGCCGTCAAGCTCGACGACCGGACCCGCTACCTTGATCTTGGGCATGCGTGGGGTTCCCCTTCTGAACTAACTCGGCCATACAGTCCTTATGAGGCTCACTGGCCGTGAGGCTATCGGACGGGCGTGTTGCGCCCGTGACTAGGTGTTGTGCAGCTTGAGCAGGAGACTGAGCGACCCGCCCACGAGGGCGAGCCCGAGGACGGCCAACACGACCACGTCCGTCTTCTTGGTCCTCACCGCCAGCGCGCCGGCCCGCTCCTCGGACAGGACCAGTCGTACGGCCGAGCCCACCAGCAGGGTGGCTCCCATGACCACACCGCCGACCCAGGGGGCTCCGCCGAAGCCGACCACCCCGAGGCCGACGGCCGCACCCACCACCACCAGCAGGTACGGCCCCCAGGCCGTGCCGTTGTCTCGCTTGTTCACGTTGTCGCACTCATCGCTCGTCGATCGGAGCCCACTTCTGGTCGCGCTCGCCGATGTACTCGCTGTCCGGCCGGATCAGACGGTTGTCGGCGTGTTGCTCGATCACGTGGGCGGTCCACCCGGACATCCTGCTCACCGAGAACACCGGCGTGAACAGATCCGTCGGGATGCCAAGGTAGTGGTAGACGGTCGCGGCGTAGAAGTCGACGTTGGGATACAGGCCCTTCTCCGCGAAGACGACCTCCTCCATCTCCTTCGACATGCGGTAGAACGTGTCGTCTCCGGACGCCTCGCCGAGTTCCTGCGACATCCGCCGGAGATGCGTCGCCCGCGGGTCCTCGGTCTTGTACACGCGGTGCCCGAATCCCATGATCTTCTCGCCCGCGGCCAGCTTGTCCCGTACCGCCTGGGCCACCCCCTCGGGGTCCAGCCCTTCCAGCGTACGCATGACCTGCTCGTTGGCCCCGCCGTGGAGGGGGCCTTTCAGGGTGCCGATGGCCGCGACGATCGCCGAGTGCATGTCCGACAGGGTCGCGGCGCACACGCGGGCGGCGAACGTGGAGGCGTTCATCGTGTGGTCGGCGTGCAGCACGAGGCAGGCGTCGAAGATCGCCACCTCGCGCGCGGACGGGTCCCGCCCGGTGATCTGCCGCAGGAAGTTGGCGGCGACGCTCAGCTCGGGATCGGGATCGAGTACGGCGCCGCCCGTCCGTGCGGCGTGATACCTGGCCACCAGGATCGGCTGCTGCGCCGTCAGGCGGGCGGCCTTGCGCCGGTTGGCCTCCGGCGAGTTGGAGTCCTTCTCCGGGTCCTCGGCGCCGCTCAGCGAGACCAGAGTCCGCAGTGCCTCCATGGGCCCCTGCTTCTCGGCGATCTCGGGGATGTTGCTCTCGACGAGCGCCCCCAGCGTCCGGCCCCGGACCAGTTCGGCGCCGTAGTCGGCCAGTTGCGCTCGAGTCGGCAGCGATCCGTGCTGGAGCAGATGGGCGGTCTCTTCGAAGGACGTGCGGCCGGCCAGGTCGTGGATGTCGTAGCCACGGTAGAAGAGGCGACCGGCCTTGCCGTCGATGTCGCTCAGCGCTGTGGACGCGGCGACGACGTCGGCGAGGCCTTTGGTGGGCTTGTCCGCCATAACTGTTTCCTCCGCTTATCTTGGCCCGAAGTCTACCCGTGAGCAGGTAAACCGCTTCACAGAGGTCCAGACCAATTTCAAGAAGGATTCTCCTTCTGGCAAAGGCGATTCCCCATCGCCACGTTTGGGTAAGCCGGAGCTGTAGCGAAAGTAACGGCGGGCTACCTGGGGAGGAACTGCCGTGGAGGGGCCGTTCATTCGGATCGAGGACAGCGGTGAAGTCGTCCCGCTCCGTCCCGAGGTCACCACGATCGGCCGAGGCCGCGGCGTGGACATCCGGTTGACGGATCCGAGCGTGTCCCGTCTGCACGCCGAATTCGTCCGCCGAGGGCCCTATCTGTACGTCGTCGACCTGGGCCTGTCCCGCAACGGCACCCGGGTGAACGGCAGGCCGATCGCCAGGAGGGTGCTCGACGACGGCGACGTCGTGTCCTTCGGCGCGGCCCGCGCACGGGTCGGCGGCATCCCGCGCGAGGACTTCGCACCCGAGGTCGAGCTCCGCAGGGCCGCGGCGCCCGAGCTGACCCGTCGTGAGGTCGACGTCCTGACCTCCCTGTGCCGTCCCGCCCTCTCGGACGAGGCCTTCGTGGCCCCCGCGACGGCACGGGAGATCGCCGACGACCTCGTGGTGACGGAGGCGGCGGTCAAGCAGCACCTGTTGCGGCTCTACCAGAAGTTCCGCATCCCGGAGGGCACCAACCGGCGGACGCGGCTGGCCAACGAGGTCGTGGCCCTCGGCCTGGTCCGCCCCACCCCGGTCGTGCCGCCACAGCGTGCGACGGGAGCGCCCGAGCCCGAACAGCAGCAGCGCGCTCCGGCGGGTCGCCGGGCCTCATAGCGGCGAAAGCCGCAACTTTACGCCGCAGCCGGGATCCGTCATTTTTGGCGGGTCGAGCAGAACGGCGGACAGCCGACGGTGTACGTCTACGAACTTGACCCGGCCACCGGCGCGTACGCCTTGATGGGGATCCACCACGACAAGCTGCGACTCTCGGTCCCCTTCGAGATCGACATCGATCTGACGGAGATCGACGGGCTCTGAGGCTCCGCGCGTCAGCCCTGCGAGGACGGTGCGATCACACGCCCCAGCGCGGCGAGGAACGCGTCGGGATCGAGCACCGCGACCAGGTAGCGTTCCCCTCCACGGCCGCCGAAGACGACCTCGCGCATTCCCATCGGCACGCCCGAGGCCCCGCCCAGCAGGCGAGGCGGCTTGCCTGAGTCCGGCGACTCGAGGGTGAGGCCGGCGACCGGTAACGAGTCGCGGCCGACGCGGAGCGTCTGCGGCGTCAGGGTGATCGTGTGATAGCGGCGCTTGCTGTAGGACACCAGTCCCGGAATCGAGAAGACGGCGAAGAACAACGGGCCGAGGACGAGCAGCGCGTCGAGGGGGACCTCGCCGGTGCGCGACCGGTAATCCCAGAAGCTCCACACCATGACGACGGCCCAGATCGCCCAGGGGATGCCGAACCACAGTTTCAACTTGCCGGGGCGTTCGCGGTACACCACATCAGTGTCAGACATCAGCCTTGCCGTTGTTGAGGAATGAGAGGACTCCGGAGACGGCCGACTGCGTGATCGTCAATCCGGTCCTGTCCGCGCCCTGTAGGACGAGAGCCAGTGCGAGATCGCTCGCGTCGGCCGCGGGCAGAACCGTGACTCCGACCTTCGACGACACGAAGGGGCTGCTCAGCCGTACCAGCGGGCCGCGCTCCCGGTCACGCAACTCCTCCTCGGCGACGGCGACGCTGAGGTAGGCGTAGTCCCGGTCATCCAGCCTGATGCCGATGCCGCGGCCCTTCTTGCCGAGGGAACGCCGGTTCTGGCTGAGGACGGCGGAGACTCCGCCCACACTGATCCGAGTGCGCTCGTCCACGGCGATCAGCCCCTGCCTCGTCTCATCCGGATGGGAGACGGACGCCTCGGGCAGCCCCGGCGCGGCGAGGGCCGCCGACCGGGGAATGGTGCCGACCGTGACGGTCACCTCCCCGTACGGCCCCGCCGTACCGGTCAGGACGAGATGGGTGGTCCGCATCTCGGCGGGACGGGTGGGCGTCCGCCGCGCCAGATCGAACGTGAACCCGGACATGTCACGTCACCTTTCGACGGGGACGGGCAGTTCCCCGGTGTCGGGCAGGAGGTCGGTGATCAGCTCCCACAGGTGCCGCACATCGGTGAAGACCAGCCGGAGGTCGCTGTCGGGGGTGACCGTCCCCGGGCCGATCGGCTCGGCCGGGAGCTCGCGCACCCAGTAGCCGAGGGGGCCGCAGTCGAGGACGGCGATGCCGCGGATGTCGGTGCCCTTGCCCTCCCGGTTGTCCCAGGCGACGGTCATCCGCCAGTTGCCGTTGAGCTGGAGCAGCAGATGTGTGAAGACGGTCAGCTCGGGATCGGCGAGCCCGGCCTCGGAGAACAGCGCACGCAGCCGATCGGCCGCCTCCACCACGTCATCGCTGTCCAGCTCGGCCAGGGCGGTGAAGCCGGCGTCCATCACGCCGATCTTCGTGTTGACGACCGGCGCCACGGGCGGCTTGGCCTCCTTGTCGCGCAGTCCGACGATCCGGGCCAGCGACCACATCAGCATGCTGAGGTCGGTGCGGACGTACTCGGACTCGGTCTCGCCCGGCCACGTCTCGTACGTGTAGCAGGCGTCGTCGCCGATGACCGCGCCGTGGCTGGTCAGCCCATGCGCTCCGGTGATCTCGATCACGACGAGCACGATCGGCTCGGCGAGCGCGCCCGTGAGGCCGGCGAGCTCCGGAAGGACGGCGTCGTCGTCACTGACGAGCCCGGCTTCACGCAGCTCGTCACGAGCTGCCACGAGGTCGGAGGTGACGCGCTTCCCGTCGTACAGGCAGCCCAGCACGCCCAGGTGGGCCGGGCCGAGCCGGAAACGGTCACGTGCGCTGTCGAAGGACGGCATTGGTTGATCTTCCTGCCTGCACTAGCCGAACGGATTGAGACTCTTGAAAACCTTCTTGGCGCCGTCGCCGACCTTCTTGGCTCCGTCGCCGATCGCGTTGCCCACCTTCTTCGCGCCGTCCTTGACGTCGTCCCAGTGCTCGACGACCTTCGCGCCGACGTACACGGCTCCGAAGACGACGGTAGCGCCGATGGTGACGGGATTGGGGCAGACCATGGCGGCGGTGAGGGAGGCGTTGAAGCCGAGTTCGGCCACGTCGGCGACGTAACCCGCGCCGTTGCGCTTGAAGGCGTCGACCGGATTGCCCTGCGAGATCACGTTGGCGCCGCTGTAGATGGTGGAGGCGACGCCGCCGACGACTCCGAGCGTCCGGAGGGCGCCCGCGGTCTTGGCGACCATCCCCAGCCTGCCGACCGTCCCCAGCCGGGCGAGGGCAGCCGGTTCCACCCTGAGAACCTGGGCCGCGGCCTCCAGCCTCGAGGGGTTCGCGGTGGAGGCCCAGACCTTGAGCAGGTTGGCCTGGCCGGAAACGCTCACGACCTGGCCGGAGTGGGTCGTGCCCCCGAGCACGGAAGCGAGCTTGTTGCTGCCGAACGTCAGGTCGAGGAGGCTGTTCACCCGAGCCCCGAGAAGGGCCCGGCCCGCGTTCGCCGCCCGACCGACCTGGTCCATCTCCGTGTATTCGGGAAGCATGGCCGCGAAGTCGCGGTAGAGGCTGCTCTTCATGAACAGCTGGCGGGTGAGGCCGGCGATACCGGTGCCCGGCGAAACGGCGGATCTGGTCTGCAGAGCCCATCGCCCGCCGGTCAACTTGCTGGTGATCGGCCGCCAGGCATAGTTGTTCAGCAGGAGCCGGCTGAGCGACGTGGCCTGGGCGGTGACGAGCGGCGCCGTCGTGGTCACCCCTCGGACGTCACCGGCGATCTCGAGTACCTGCGCGACCGTCGCCTCGTGCGGCTTGAGATCAGGGATGATCTTTGTGATGGCACCGGCCTCAAGCCGCTTCAGGTAGTCGTCCAGCGACTCGCCGGACTTGCGCCCGAACATGACGTTGCCGGTCTTGTTCGCCCAGTCCGCGACCGTGTTGATGTAGATCAGCGTGGTCGGGTCCAGCTTGTCGCCACCCGCGGCGATCTCGAGCGGAGAAAATCCCGCCCACGCGAGCCCGGAGAGAGGGTCGCCCGTCGTCAGCCGGAGGAGGGCGGCGCGCTTTGTCAGGTCCTTGGCGCTGTCACTTCCCCAACGAGGCATTTCCCGCAACGAATTGAGGAATTGGGACGCCTGCAGGGACGACGCGCGTTTGAACATCTCGTCCGTGGATGTGTTGAGGTCGGCCATCAGGCCGGCGAGGCGCTCGAGTTGGTCGGGCTTGAAACCGCGCTTGTCATCTCCACCCACGAGCGGCGAGTGTACATGTAACTTATCGGCTAATTGTGTGCTTTAACGGAGGAGGTAGTGTGCCGCCGCCCGAGGTGGAGGAGCTCAAGAGTAGGGCCCTCAAAATCCACAAATTAGCCGATGACGTGGAGAAACTCGCGAATACGGTGCATACCGAGGCCGCCAAGATGGACTGGTCGGGCCCGTTGACCGACCGGGTGCGCGGCGAGATCCGAACATGGAAGTCACGCTGCGGGACCGCGGCGTCCCTTCTCCGCGAGGAAGCCGACCGGCTGAACGCCGAGGCGCGCGACATGTTGAAACCCTGAAAGGGCCCGACCAGGCTCTTCGCGCCCTTCGCACGCTCGCCGCGGAAGACCGCGGCGAGCGCGACGGACACGCCAGGCGTCAGGCGCGTCAGGCGGCGATCAGAGCCGCTCGGCGGCCTCGACCACGTTGACCAGCAACATCGCCCGCGTCATCGGGCCTACGCCGCCGGGGTTGGGGGCGACGAACCCCGCGACCTCCCTGACGTCCTGCGCCACGTCTCCGGCGAGTTTGCCGTCCACGCGCGAGACGCCCACATCGAGGACCGCGGCGCCGGGCTTCACCATCTCGGCGCTGACCAGGCCGGGCACACCCGCGGCGGCCACGACGATGTCGGCGTCGCGCACGTGCGCGGCCAGATCCCGCGTGCCGGTGTGGCAGAGGGTCACCGTGGCGTTCTCCGACCGGCGGGTGAGCAGCAGGCCGAGCGGGCGGCCCACCGTGATGCCACGCCCGACCACCACGACCTCGGCGCCCTTGATCGGCACGCCGTACTCCCGGAGCAGCACCACGATGCCGCGCGGGGTGCACGGGAGGGGGGCGTCGACCATGTGGACGAGCCTGCCCAGGTTGATCGGGTGCAGACCGTCGGCGTCCTTCTCCGGGTCCATCCGCTCGATCAGCGCCTGGGTGTCCAGGTGGCGGGGCAGCGGAAGCTGGACGATGTACCCGGTGCAGGCCGGGTCGGCGTTCAACTCGTCGATCGCGGCCTCGACCTCGGCCTGCGTCGCCGTGGCGGGCAGATCCTTGCGGATCGAGGCGATGCCGACCTCGGCGCAGTCGCGGTGCTTGCCCGCGACGTAGATCTGACTGCCCGGGTCGTCACCGACCAGGATCGTGCCGAGGCCCGGCGTCACGCCCTTCGCCGCCAGCGACTTGACCCGCTCCGTCAACTCGCCCTTGATCTTGGCCGCCGTGGCCTTGCCGTCCAGAATCTGCGCGCTCATGACTCGTCATCCTTCCATGTGTCCGTTTGGGTGCCTTCGCGGCGCTCGTGCCGTTCGGCGCCTCAGTGGAAGAAGTGACGCGTCCCCGTGAAGTAGAGCGTGATGCCCGCGGCCTCGGCCGCGGCGATGACCTCCTCGTCGCGGACGGACCCGCCCGGCTCGACGATCGCCTTCACCCCGGCCTCCGCCAGGACCTCCAGGCCGTCCGCGAACGGGAAGAACGCGTCCGACGCCCCGACCGAGCCCCGGGCACGCTCGCCTGCCCGGCTGACGGCCAGCCTCGCGGAGTCCACCCGGTTGACCTGGCCCATCCCTACGCCCACGGTCGCGCCGCCGGACGCCAGCAGGATGGCGTTGGACTTCACCGAACGGCAGGCCCTCCAGGCGAACGCCAGGTCGGCCAGCACCTCGGGTGAGGCCGCCGAGCCCGCCCTGAGCTCCCAGGTGGCGGGGTCGTCACCCGCGGCGTCCACCCGGTCGACCGTCTGGACGAGCAGTCCGCCGTCGATCCGGCGGAACTCGGCCGCGTTCGCCGGCCCGGACGGGCACACGAGGAGCCTGATGTTCTTCTTCTCCGTCAGGACCGTCACGGCCTCGGGAGCGAACGACGGGGCCACGACGACCTCGGTGAAGATCGGCGCGATCTGCCCGGCCAGCTCACCGGTCACCTCGCGGTTGACGGCGATCACACCGCCGTACGCCGAGACGGGGTCGCACTCGTGCGCCTTCCGGTGCGCCTCCGCCACGTCGGCGCCCACCGCGATGCCGCAGGGGTTGGCGTGCTTGATGATCGCAACGCAGGGGTCCGCGAAGTCCCACGCCGCCCGCCACGCGGCGTCGGCGTCCACGTAGTTGTTGTAGGACATCTCCTTGCCGTGCAACTGCTCGGCGTTGGCGAGGCCGCCGGCCTGCCCGGAGTAGAGGGCGGCCGCCTGGTGGGGGTTCTCCCCGTACCGGAGGGCCGTCTTGCGCTGCCAGGTCGCGCCCATGAACGACGGCCACCGGTCGTCGTCGGCCGCGTAACCGTTGGCGAACCACGAGGCCACGGCCACGTCGTACGACGCGGTGTGCGCGTAGGCGGTCGCCGCGAGCCTGCGCCGGTCGGCCGTCGTGAAGCCGCCCGCACCGACCGCGGCGAGCACCTCGCCGTAGGCCGAGGGATCGACGACCACGGCCACCGTGTTGTGGTTCTTGGCGGCCGCCCGGATCATGGCCGGACCGCCGATGTCGATCTGCTCGACGCACTCCGCGTCGGAGGCGCCGGACGCCACCGTCTCGGCGAACGGGTACAGATTCACCACCGCGAGCTGGAACGGCTCGATCTCGAGCTCTTCGAGCTGCTTGACGTGCGAGGGGTTCTCCCCGTCGGCGAGCAGGCCCGCGTGGACGCGGGGGTGCAGGGTCTTGACCCTGCCGTCCAGGCATTCGGGGAAGCCGGTCAGGGACTCCACCTTCGTCACCGGCACACCGAACGAGGCGATCGCGGCGGCGGTGCCACCGGTCGAGACGATCTCCACGCCCGCGGCCTCGAGTCCTCGGGCCAGCTCCTCCAGCCCCGTCTTGTCGTATACCGCGATGAGCGCGCGCCGGATGGCGATGCGGGTCACTTCCTGGTCCTCCCTCATTGCTGGGAGTGGCTGGTCTCAGCCGGCTCCCCTACGGCCTTACCTGTCCTCATGAGCGGTTTCCCGCCCGGCCGAGACGGACCGTGCGGCCGGACACCGTCCAGCCGTCCCTGGCCATGCGGCCGACGATCTCGACCAGCAGCCTTCGCTCGACGGTCTTGATCCGCTCGTGGAGCGACTCCTCGTCGTCCCCGTCCTGTACGGCCACAGCCTCCTGGGCGATCACCGGGCCGGTGTCCACTCCCGCGTCCACCAGATGCACGGTGCAGCCGGTGACGCGGACGCCGTACGACAGCGCCTCACGCACGGCGTGCGCGCCCTGGAAGGCGGGCAGGAGTGCCGGATGCGTGTTCACCACGGAAAACGATCCCAGGACGCGCGGCCCGAGGATCTTCATGAATCCCGCGGAGACGACCAGGTCGGGCTTGAACTCGGCGATCTGCGCGGTGAGCGCCTCGTCCCACTTCTCTCGGGTGGCGTGGTCGCCCACCTTCTGGACGAACGTCGGCACGTCCGCCCGCTCAGCCCGCGTGAGCCCCTCGATGCCGTCACGATCGGCGCCGACGGCGACCACGCGTGCACCGAACGCCTCGTCGGCCGAGGCATCGAGCAACGCTTGTAGGTTGGTCCCCGAACCGGAGACGAGGACCACGAGCCGGAAGGACAGGATGGAACTCCTTCATGTGCGGGCTTCGTTTTGCGGATGACGCCGAAGAGATGATTGCTTAGACGCGTACGAGCGCGGAGGGTGATGACCCTCGACGCAGGACAAAGGGTATCGGGCCCCGGTCACCACGACCCACGACGGTCGAGGTGCGGCGCAATGTGAGGCGAGGAGACTGTGACTACACCCATCCAGATGTCCATGCCGGAGATGGGCGGCCGGAGGGCACTCGGTCTCGCGCTCATGGCATTGGTCTTCTCTCTGTACCTGCCCGCGGGCGGGTTGGCCCTGGCCTTGTTCGGGCTCGTCATCGCGATCCGGGACCTGCGCGTCCTGCACCGGAAGAAGCAGCGGACCGGAATGGCGACGAGCGCCGTCGTGATCTCCTCCATCTCCCTGCTGTTGGGAGGTTTCGCACTGGCCGGCCAGCTGTACTTCTCCGCGGAGATCTCGGCCTACGGCGAGTGCAGCAAGGGCGCGGGCACCGTCGAGGCCCGGCAGGACTGCTCCGAGCAGTTCAAGCGGGCGATCGAACAGAAGATCGGCGTCGCCTGGCCGTCCGACATCCCGTTCCCGGCATAGCCGCTGATGTAGCCGCTCCAGGCGCGCCCCGATCGGGCGCGCCTGGACCTACACGGCCGCCGTCACTCGTCGCGATCCCAGGCGTACGGGTCGACGTAGATGACGTGCCCGCCACGATCATCGGACTCGTCCACGATGTCCTTGCGCGGGGGACGCGGCTCGCTCCGTCGCGGAGGCCGGCCGCCTTGCGGAGGCTGAGGTCTCCGTTCATCCGGGCGGGTTTCGCCGGGCCCCATCCCGTCGAACGTCTCCGCCGTGGCGGCCGCGTGCTCATCGGCCCAGTCGTCCTTGATCACCGGAATCGGCTGGGTGTCGGACTCGGTCGCGTCGAGCCAGTGGCCGGGCAGGACACGCGGATTCCGATCGGCCAGCCGTACTCGGCTCGCCGCCTTGGCGATGACCGCGCCCGCCTTGCGGACGGGCTCGGGAGTGACGGCGGGCCTGCGGGAGATCAGCCACCAGTTGGCGATCCCGGCGGAGATGCCGGCCGCCACGCCGACCTCCAGCGTGATGGACAGCGCCACCTCCCACGGAGACGGCCCGACGGCCGACAACCTGGCACCGCCCAGCGGTCCGCCTGACAGAGCGGCGAGCAGACCCGCCATGGCCCCGGTGCTCAGCCCGCAGACGAACCCCCACAGAGGCGCCACCTCGATCGTCGGGGTCGGCGCGATGCGCGCCATCACGACGCCCGCCACCGTCCCCGCCGCGAACGGGACCGCGATCACCGCCATCACCCAGGCGGGCGAGGGCCCCGCGGGGGGTAGCGCGCCCAGCAGCGGCAGCGAGGGCACGGCGCCGAGTTTGACGCCCGTCGGCGCCACCAGCGTCCCGGCGCCGAGGGCGAATCCCGGCCCGGAGATGTACGCCATGCCCCAGACGACGGCGTTGAACAGGTAGAGGCCCTCGACGAGGAAGAGCAGCAGCCCGCCGACGAATCCCGGGGCAAGGACGCCGGACAGCTCGTGGATCTGCCGGAAGTTCACCACGATGGCACCCAGCACCAGCAGGGCTCCCGCGGCGAGCAGTATCGAAACGGCGACGGCGGTGGCGGCGACGACCGAGCGCGGACGCTCCGGCAGCAGGCGCAACATCGACTTCCACGGCCCGATCGTGCGGGCGGTGGCCAGCGACCCCGCGACGAAGGCGAGCACGACGTGGCTGACGAGCGCCTCTCCCAGGAACGGCTGCGTCACCTGGTTGCGCGCGACGAGCGCGATCATCCCCGCGAGCAGCGAGTAGGGCGCGGCGAGCGAGATGCCGGCCTGCGCGATCAGCACGAGTTGCGCACGCCGCCGGGCGTTCTCCGCGTCGCGCGGCGTGCCCTTCGGGAGCCTGGCCGGCATGCGCAGTCGCAGGTCGGCGTCCCGGGCCATCCATAGACCTGCCCGGTAGAGCAGAACCCCAGGAAGGATCATCAGGCCCAGTGGCAGCAGGCCGACCCGTCCGCCGGGGATGGCGAAGCCGGCGTGGTGGGCGGCGAGCCAGAGCTGGCATGCCGTACGGAAGACACCGGGAAGCCCGTCACCGAAGGCGCTGAGCGGCGCGGCGATCCAGCCGACGAGCGTGAGGGTGGTGAGGACGGCAAGGCCCGCACCGAGCGTCCAGACGGCGGCGAGCATGCCGGAGACGGGCAGGGGACGCCGGGTCTCGTCGTCATCGTTTTGGGGCCCGCGGCCGAGGACGGCACGGGGGGCGGTCCGAAGTTGGTCGAGAAGCGCCGTCACGCTACCCCATGCTCCCAGCCCGCCCCCTCATTTCCCCGCCGCCACGCCGCACCACCCCACCAAAACCCCCAGCACTCCCCCGGCGCCCCTTCGGCGTGATCATGCACACATTCGCGATCATTGCCCTTGACCTGCCCGAACACATCCCGTGATCATGCACAGGTTCGCAAACATGTACCCTGACCTGCCCATTCACAATTCGTGATCATGCACGAATTCGCGGACAGCGCCTTCGAACTGGGCCAGAAATGTTCGTGACCATGCACCTCAAAGAGAGATGCATGGTCACGAACGACGAAGAAGCAGGCCAGAGGGGCTGCGACAGATTCCGCGCATGATCACGAAATGGATTCGCGCAGGCCAAACGGCATGATCCCGAACCCGTGCATGATCACGCACAGCAACGGGGCTGGTCAGGCGATACAGCGCCGAATCTGTGCATGATCACGAACGAGGATGGGGCCGGTCGGAGGGCCTGATCACGAATCTGTGCATGATCACGGCCAGTGGGTGGGAGGGTCAGAGGGACTGCATGACCTCGCGCATGAGGCGGGCGGTCTCGCTGGGGGTCTTGCCGACGCGGACGCCGACCTTCTCCAGCGCTTCCTTCTTGGCCTGGGCCGTACCGGCCGAACCGGACACGATCGCGCCCGCGTGACCCATGGTCTTGCCCTCGGGCGCGGTGAACCCCGCCACATAGGCCACGACCGGCTTGGTCACGTGCTGCTCGATGTAGGCCGCCGCCCGCTCCTCGGCGTCGCCGCCGATCTCACCGATCATCACGATCGCGTCGGTGCCCGGGTCGTCCTGGAACGCCTGCAGCGCATCGATGTGCGTCGTCCCGATGACCGGGTCACCGCCGATGCCCACCGCCGTCGAGAAACCGATGTCCCGCAGCTCGTACATGAGCTGGTAGGTCAGCGTGCCCGACTTCGACACCAGGCCGATACGGCCGGGCGTGGTGATGTCGGCGGGGATGATGCCCGCGTTCGAGGCGCCGGGCGAGGCGATGCCGGGGCAGTTCGGCCCGATGACGCGGGTCTTGTTGCCCTTGGCCACGGCGTACGCCCAGAACTCGGTGGTGTCGTGGACGGGGACGCCCTCGGTGATCACCACGCAGAGCGGGATCTCGGCGTCGATGGCCTCCTTGACGGCGTCCTTGGTGAAGGCCGGCGGCACGAAGACGACCGAGACGTCGGCTCCGGTCGAGGAGATGGCCTCGGCGACCGTGCCGAAGACGGGCAGGCCCTCGTGGACGGTGCCGGCCTTGCGGGCGTTGACGCCGCCCACGACCCGGGCGCCCGAGGCGAGCATGCGGCGGGTGTGCTTGGTGCCCTCCCCGCCGGTCATGCCCTGAACAATGATCTTGCTGTCGGCAGTGAGCCAGATAGCCATTACGCACCTACCGCGGCGAGCTCGGCGGCACGCTGGGCCGCATCGTCCATCGTGTCCACCAGCTCGACGCCGGGCAGGCCGGCGTCGGCCAGAATCTGCCGCCCGAGAGCGGCGTTGTTGCCGTCCAGCCGGACGACCAGCGGGCGGGTCACAGCCTCGCCGCGGCCCTCGAGCAGCTGGAAGGCCGAGACGATGCCGTTGGCGACGGCGTCGCAGGCGGTGATGCCGCCGAAGACGTTGACGAAGACCGACCTGACCGAGGGGTCGGACAGGATGATCTCCAGGCCGTTGGCCATGACCTCGGCCGAGGCGCCGCCGCCGATGTCGAGGAAGTTGGCGGGCTTGGGCTGGCCGGAGTAGGCCTCGCCCGCGTACGCCACCACGTCGAGCGTGGACATGACCAGGCCGGCTCCGTTGCCGATGATGCCGACCGTGCCGTCGAGCTTGACGTAGTTGAGGTGCTTCTCCTTGGCCTTCGCCTCGAGCGGGTCCTCGGCGGCCTTGTCGACGTAGGCCACGTGCTCGGGCTGGCGGAAGTTCGCGTTGTCGTCCAGGGTGACCTTGCCGTCGAGGGCCTTCACCTGGCCGTCGGCCGACAGGATCATCGGGTTGACCTCGACCAGCGAGGCGTCCTCGTCGACGAACACGGCCCAGAGCTTCTCGATGAGCTCGGCGGCGCCGTCGAGCGACTGCGGCGGCAGGCCGCCGGCCTGCGCGATCTCGCGGGCCGTGGCGCGGTCGATGCCGTCGAGGGAGCTCACCGGCACCTTGGCGACCTTCTCCGGCGCGGTGTGGGCCACCTCCTCGATGTCCATTCCGCCGGACGCGGAGCAGATAGCAAGGAAGGTCCGGTTCGCCCGGTCAAGGAGGAAGGAGAAGTAGTACTCCTCCGCGATCTGGCTGGCCTCCTCGATCAGGACCTTGTGAACCGTGTGGCCCTTGATGTCCATGCCGAGGATCTGGGTCGCCTTCTGGTACGCGTCTTCCGCGTCGTCGGCGACCTTGACGCCGCCCGCCTTGCCGCGCCCGCCGGTCTTGACCTGAGCCTTGACGACGACCTTGCCGGTCAGCTGCTCGGCGGCCGCGCGCGCCTCCTCCACGGTGTGCGCGACGATGCCGCGTGGCACCGGGATGCCGTACTCCGCGAAGAGCTCCTTCGCCTGATGTTCGAACAGGTCCACGAGGGTCCGTCCCTTTTGATGTCGAGGCCAGGCGCCGTCGCTGCCGCCCGGCGATTCCGCCCATGAAGCCTAGCCTTAGCCGGGACCGCGCCACATCATCGGGTCCATATCGCACCTTGCCCCGGACAGGGAATTACGGCAGTGTTAGGCAAAATATCTCAAACCGATGCAGGTACCGCTGTACGGACCCAGTCGACGATTTCCTGGGTCGTGGCACCGGGTGTGAAGATCTTCGCCACTCCCATCTTGTGAAGCTCGGGCATGTCGGCCTCGGGGATGATGCCGCCGCCGAACACCACGATGTCCTCGGCACCCTTTTCGCGCAGGATCTCGATGAGCCGCGCGAACAACGTCATGTGGGCGCCGGAGAGGATCGACAGGCCGATGGCCGCCGCGTCCTCCTGGATCGCCGCCTGCACGATCTGCTCCGGAGTCTGGTGGAGCCCGGTGTAGACGACCTCCATGCCGGCGTCGCGAAGGGCCCTCGCCACGAGCTTGACCCCGCGGTCATGCCCGTCGAGCCCCGGCTTGGCGACGACGACGCGGATCCTGGCTTCCATGCAGACCTCCCGAGTGATGCCCGCCAAGCTACGGCGCTGAAGGGCGCGGATCGCGCGCCCGGCCGTACCCGAGGCTACGTCGCCTCGATAGCGTGCCCGCTGCCCGCAGCGTAGTCACCCGTGGCGGCCGATGCCTCTACGTCGTCACGGCCTGCGCGCCCACACGCCTTGTACACCCTTCCCTCACCGCGAAGACGGACTTCCGTGACCGCGAAGTGATCATCTTTCAGCACCATGTGCGGACTGCCCCTCGACCAGGCGGGGGCCTACGGGAGGAATCCTTTTATGAGGCGATTTATCGCCACTTTGACATTTGCCACGACGGCCACGGTCGCCGCGTCGGCGCTCGCCACACCCGCGCACGCCCAGACCCGCGTCGCGGACCCCGTAGCCGTACTCAAGAAGCAGTTCGTCTCCGGCCACGGCGCCACGTTCGCAGACCGCACCTCCGTGAAGGAGGCCGGGCACGCCAATCTCTTGCTGCAGCGGTCCGGCAAGTTCCAGTTCAACAAGAGTGGGCTGGCCGCATCGGACCTCACCGCCAGGTTCAACCTCTCGGCCCCCCAGCTCAAGGACGTGCCGAAGGACATGAGGAGCCTCCTCAAGTCGGAGCGGACGATCCGCATCGGCACGACGGCATACATCAAGGGCGGCCTCCTCGGCGACTACCTGCCCAAGGGCAAGACCTGGCTCAAGTACCCCAAGGGCCCCGTGGGCGGGACGAGCAGTGCCCTGGGGCAGCTCATCGGCGTCACCGAGCCGCGCACGCTGAAGGGGTTGCTGTCGCACGGGAAGCGCAAGGGCGGTACCTACAGCGGCGCGACCACCTTCGCGGACCTGTGGAAGGTCTCCAGCTGGTTCCGGTACTCGGTCGGCGAGCGCCCCACGGGCTCTGACGCCAAGACCAAGGTCTCCTGGAAGCTGTACGTCACCAGCAAGGGCGTGATCACGCGCGTGGTGAGCTCGTACAACGGCAGGGCGGTCGGCATGCCGGGGACGACGTTCACCGTCGACTCGCGCTACGCCCATTGGGGCGCCAAGGTGGCGCTGAAGGCTCCGCCGGCCAGCCAGGTCGCCGGGCTGGCCGACCTGACTCCCCCCGACTCGACGACCCCGCCCGAGCCGGCTCTGCCCGGCCCGATCACTCGCTAGTCCGCGCCCCTCATGGAACAGGGCCAGCCTGCACCTCGGTGAGGGCCGGCCCGGCCTCGGCCGATCAGGCCAGACCAGGTCAGATCGGCTCAGAGCTTTTCGACGTTGGCGTAGGCGAGCAGCAGGGTCTTCTCCCCCGAGGCGCCGAAGTCGATCTTCACCCGGGTCTTCTCCGCATTCCCCTCCACGGCGACCACCGTGCCCAGGCCGAACGAGTCGTGGGTGACCCGGTCTCCCGGCGAGAGATTCGGGATCTCCTTGGCGCCCGCCTTCTTCGGGGCGGGAGCCGTACGGGCGGGGCCTCGGGAGACGGCCGCCGACCAGGCGTTCTTGCCCGGGTCGCCGCGCCAGTCGATGAGATCGCCCGGCACCTCGGACAGGAAGCGCGAGGCGGGGTTGAACGAGGGGGCGCCCCACGAGGTCCGCACGGCCGCCCGGGAGAGGTAGAGCCGCTGCTCGGCCCGGGTGATGCCCACGTAGGCGAGGCGGCGCTCCTCCTCCAGTTCCTTCGCGTCGCTGAGCGAGCGCATGTGCGGGAAGACGCCGTCCTCCAGCGCGGTGAGGAACACCACGGGGAACTCCAGGCCCTTGGCCGTGTGCAGGGTCATCAGCGTGACGACGCCGCCGTGGTCCTCCCCCTCGGGGATCTGGTCGGCGTCGGCGACGAGAGAGACCTGCTCCAGGAAGTCGACCAGCGTGCCGTCCGCGTTGGCCTCCTCGAACTCGGCCGCCACCGAGATCAGCTCGTTCAGGTTCTCCAGGCGGCTCTCGTCCTGCGGGTCGCCGGAGGTCTCCAGCTCGGTGCGGTAGCCGGTGCCGTTCAGCACCTCCTCCGCCAGGTCGGACAGCGGCAGCTCCTTGGCGCGGAGATCGTCGAGCAGCGCCGTGAACTCCTTGATCGCGTTGAGCGACCGGGTGGCCAGGCCCGGGGCCTCCTCCGCCCGCCGCAGCCCCTCCCAGAAGCTGATCCGCTCTCGCGTCGAGAACGACTCGATCATCGCCTCGGCCCGATCGCCGATGCCGCGCTTGGGCACGTTGAGGATGCGCCGCAGCGAGACCGTGTCACTCGGGTTGGCCAGGACTCGCAGGTAGGCCAGGAGATCCTTGACCTCCTTGCGCTCGTAGAACCGCACCCCGCCCACGACCTTGTACGGCAGGCCGGTGCGGATGAAGATCTCCTCGAAGACGCGGGAGGCCGCGTTGGTCCGGTAGAAGACCGCGACCTGGCCGGGGGTGACCCCCTCGTCGTCGGCGAGCCGGTCGACCTCCTGCGCGACGAACATGGCCTCGTCGTGCTCGTTGTCGGCCACGTAGGCGACGATCTTCGCCCCGGCGCCCTGCTCGGACCAGAGGTTCTTGGGCTTGCGGCTCTCGTTTCTGGAGATCACGGCGTTCGCCGCGTTGAGGATCGTCTGCGTGGAGCGGTAGTTCTGCTCCAGCAGGATCGTCTTCGCGTCGGGGTAGTCGCGCTCGAACTCCAGGATGTTGCGGATCGACGCACCCCGGAAGGCGTAGATCGACTGGTCGGCGTCGCCGACCACGACCAGCTCGGCGGGCTCGACGCCCTCCCTGACCACGTCGCCGTCGGCGGTCCTGACCTCGGGACGGCCGACGAGCTCGCGGATCAGCATGTACTGCGCGTGGTTGGTGTCCTGGTACTCGTCGACCATCACATGCCGGAACCGCATCCGGTAGTGCTCGGCGACCTCGGGGAAGAGCTGGAACAGGGTGACGGTGAGCATGATGAGGTCGTCGAAGTCCATCGCGCCGGCCTCGGTGAGCCGCTGCTGATAGGTCTTGTACGCCTCGGCGAGCGTGCGCTCCAGGTGGGTCTGGGCGCGCTCGGCGGCCGTCTCGTAGTCGATCAGCTCGTTCTTGAAGTTGCTCACCTGGGCCGAGAACGACCGCGGCGGGTAGCGCTTGGGATCGAGGTCGAGCTCCCGGCACACCAGCGCCATGAGCCGCTGCGAGTCGGCCTGGTCGTAGATCGAGAAGCTGCTGGTGAAGCCCAGCCGCTTGGCCTCCCGGCGCAGGATGCGCACGCAGGCGCTGTGGAACGTCATCACCCACATGGCCTTGGACCGGGGGCCGATGAGCCGGTCCACCCGCTCCTTCATCTCGCGCGCGGCCTTGTTGGTGAAGGTGATCGCGAGGATCTCGGACGGCTGGACGCCCCGCTCGGCCAACAGGTAGGCGATCCGGTGGGTGAGCACCCGTGTCTTCCCGGAGCCCGCCCCCGCCACGATCAGCAGGGGGCTGCCCTGGTGGACGACGGCCTCCCGCTGCTGAGGGTTCAGGCCGTCGAGCAAAGGGTGAGTGGCGGTTCCGATGGACACCTCCTAAGGGTATTGCCGCCCACCGACATCCGGTGCCTCGCCGTCCATACCGCCCCCTTTAAGGTGAGGTGCCAGAAACGAGGAGGCCGTACGAAATGCTCGACGACGCTGAGATCAAGAACGTTCTCGTGGTGACCGCTCACCCCGACGACATCGACTTCGGCGGCGCGGGAACGGTCGCGAAACTCGTCGATGCGGGGGCCGAGGTGGTGTATTGCCTGGTCACCGATGGCGACGCGGGCGGCTTCGACAGGAAGCTCGACAACGGCGAGATGGCGGTCGCCCGGCGGGCCGAGCAGATGGCCGCTGCCAGGTGCGTCGGCGTCGAGGACATCCGTTTCCTCGGTTACCGGGACGGCATGGTCGAGCAGTCCCTGGACCTCCGGCGCGACATCGCACGGGTGATCAGGCAGGTCCGGCCGGATATCGTGCTGACGTCCACTCCCGAGCGCAACTACGCCCGCATCGGCCCGAGCCATCCGGACCACCGGGCCGTCGGCGGCGCCACACTCGACGCGGTCTACCCGGACGCCCGCAACCCCTACGCCTTCCCCGAACTGCTCGCGGACGAGGGGCTGGAGGCCTGGATCGTCCGCGAGGTGTGGCTGATGGGCACGATGACGCCCGACCGCTACGTCGACGTCACCGCCACCGTGGACCGCAAGATCGAGGCTCTGAGGGCTCACGAGAGCCAGACCGCCCACATGGACAACCTCGACGAATTCGTACGGGGCTGGCTCGCGACGAACGCCGCTGCGGCCGGCCTTCCCGAAGGCAGGTTCGCGGAGGCGTTCCAGGCCGTGATCACCGCCTGAGCCACACATCCGAGCCCGGGGTCACCGCCTGAAGCCACACGTCCAAGCCGCGGGTCACCACCTCGAGCCCGGCACCGTCACCGCCTCGAGCCCGACCTCCAGCCCGGCACCATCGCCACCTCGAGCCCGGCCTCCAGACCGCCGGCCGCCCATCTGATTCCGCCGCCCGGCTGCCCGCCTTCCACCGCCGTGGCCGCACCGGTGCGGGTCGGGTGGGCACGGCGGGGCAGGATCGGTCACGTGAACACGCTGCTTCCCGTCACCCCGCAACTCGGCGTGGTGGTGGTCCTGCTCGCCCTCGCGGGCGCGGGCGTCGCCGCGGTCGGGCGGCTGGGGCACTCGACGGCGATCCTGACCGCCTCCCTGCGGGCCGCCGTGCAGCTCTCCGCGGTCTCCTTGATCATCGTCTGGGCGATCAGCCACCTGCCCGCCGCGACGGGGTTCCTGCTGCTGATGTACGGCGTGGCGGCCTTCACCGCGGGACGGCGGATCGCCCGTGGCCGCACCGCCTGGTGGGCCGCTCTGCCCATCGCCGCGGGAGTGGTCCCCGTCCTGGTCCTGATGCTGGGAGCCCGCGTGATGCCGGTGACGGGAATGGTCCTCATCCCGGTCACCGGCATCCTCCTGGGCGGGTGCCTGACCGCCACCTCCCTGGCCGGGCGCCGGGCGCTGGACGCCCTCGAACAGCGGCGCGGCGAAGTGGAGGCGGCGCTGTCACTGGGCTTCTCCCAGCGGGACGCGGCGATGGAGATCTGCAGAACCTCCGCCGCCCAGGCGCTCATCCCCGCGCTGGACCAGACGAGGACCGTGGGCCTGGTCACGCTTCCCGGCGCGTTCGTCGGCATGATGATCGCCGGCTCCGATCCCGTCCACGCGGGAGTCGTCCAGGTCGCCGTGCTCGTCGCCCTGCTCGCCGCGGAGTCCGTGGCCGTCATGGTGACGATCGAACTGGCGGCCCGTGGCCGCTTCTCCAGGTGAGACACGCCGCAAGCCTCAGCGCGACGCCACCCGGGCGGCGACGCGCGCCGCCACGTAGCCGAAGGAGTTCGTGGCGAGGTGGAACAGCGACGGCGCGAGCAGGCCGCCCCGGCGCCGCAACTCGTGGAAGAGCACGCCGGCCGCGGCGGTGGACACGACCGTCCCCGCCACCACGCGCGCCGTGGCCGGGCGACGTCCCGCCGTGAGACCTGCGGATCCCGCAGGCCCCGCCGTGAGAACTGTGGGATCCGAGGCCATGCCTCCCAGCGCGGGGTTGGCACGGGCCATGTCCATGGACGGCAGCACGTGCCACAGCCCGAACAGGGCGGCCGATCCGGCGAGAGCCGTACGCGAGGAGCATCTGCGCGCCAGGAGGGCGGGCAGGACGCCGCGGAAGGCGACCTCCTCCAGCAGCACGGTCCCGACGGGCACCTGGACGAGGATCTCCTCCAGCAGACGGCCCCGGGACAGGGCGAGCGCACGCTCGTCGTGGAACAGCGGCCGGGTCCGAGGCAGCGCGATCCCTGCCGCGTAGACCGCGGCCACCCCCGCCGCGAGGAGACCGCCGATCCGCGCTCCGCGCTCCGCACGTTCGAAGCCCAGCGCAGGCCACGTCAGCCCCTCACGCCGCGCGACGCCGAGGAGGGCCGCTGTGGCGACGGCCGACGTCACCGGCGCCCAGCGCTCGGCGACGCGGTTGTTCAGCACGTTCGCCCCGGCGAGCACGCCGAGTGAGGTCACGAGCGGGTCGATGCCCTTCACAGATGTCCTCTCACCGGCGAGCGCCCTTGCCGCCATGCTGCCACCGGCGGCCACGCCACGAGCGTCAGCAGGCCCCGACGCCCTGGCCGAATCCCTTGGCGAAGGACGCCTGGCGCTGTGCCGCCGTGCCGTGGGCGTCCGGCGCCCACCACGCGTCGGTGGGATCGCCGGCCGCCTCGAGGTTGGCCAGAAGCTCCGCGCCGTCCCCCTCGTCGGCCTGGAGGGCCTGTTCCTGGATCAGCCCGCTGAGGGTGGCCCCGGCGTAGCAGTCCGCCTGTAACTCACGCTGCACGCTGAAGCGGAAGTCGTTGACGAGCTGCGCCTGCACGGCGTGCCCGAACTCGTGCGGGATGACGAGGTAGACGGCCCCGTCTCCCATCCGGTCGTACATCCCCTCCAGCCACGCGGCGTCGTAGGCGATGAAATGCCCGCTCGGGCAGTAGAACGCGTTGTTCGGCACCGAAGGCTCCCGGCCGCAGTCGGGGCCGTCCTCGCCGTTGTAGGCGACGAAATCGCTGATGGGCGCGTACGTGCTCCCGCTCGCCTGGAAACGCCGCGCCCAGAACCGCTCGGTGAGACACCTGGCCAGCTCGACGTCTCCGGCGAAGTCCTCGCCCCTCGCGTCGCATCCGGCGGCCGAGCCGCGCGGGGAGGCACCGGTGGGATCCCTCGCGTCACCGCCACAGGCCGCGGCCAGTGTCCCCGCGAGGACGAGTACGAGGAGACGTCGCAGGATCACTCCGTCATAGTGACCCATCCCGGTCAAAGATCCCAGAGGTGGACCGGCTTGTTCTCGTGCATGCGGTCCAGGTACCTCAGGGTCATCCGGCGCAGGGCCTCGTACCCGCCGCCGAGGTCGCGGACGGCGTCCACCTGCCAGGCCGCCCCCGTGCGGCCCGTGAGGCATCGCCGTTCGATGATCCCGAGCAGTCGCTCGCGCTGGACGGGATCGACCCCCCACAGGTCGAGACCCTGGTGGGCCAACGGCAGCAGCCGGCGCAGAACGAGCTCGGCGGCGGGCACCTCCCCGAGCCCCGGCCAGTACAGGCGTGCGTCGAGGCCGTGGCGTGCCGCGTTGCGCAGGTTCTCCTCCGCGGCGGCGAAGGACATGCGCGTCCACACCGGCCGCTCCTCCATCGGCAACACGCGCATGAGCCCGTAGTAGAAGGCGGCGTTGGCGACGATGTCGACCACGGAGGGCCCCGCGGGGAGCACCCGGTTCTCCACCCGCAGATGCGGGACGCCGTCGACGACGGCGTACACGGGCCGGTTCCACCGGTAGACGGTGCCGTTGTGCAGGGTGAGCTCGTGCAGCTCGGGCGTGCCTCCCTGGTCGAGCACCTCCCGCGGGTCCTCCTCCTCGCAGATCGGGAGCAGAGCCGGGAAGTAGAGGACGTTCTCCTCGAAGAGGTCGAAGACCGAGGTGATCCACCGCTCGCCGAACCAGACCCTCGGCCGCACGCCCTGCGCCTTCAGCTCGTCCGGCCGGGTGTCGGTCGCCTGCTCGAACAGGCTGATGCGGGTCTCCCGCCAGAGCTCCCGTCCGAAGAGGTACGGCGAGTTGGCCGCGACCGCGATCTGGGCTCCCGCGATGGCCTGCGCCGCGTTCCAGTGGTCGGCGAACGCCGAAGGGCTCACCTGCAGATGCAGCTGGACGCTCGTGCACGCGGCCTCAGGCGTGATGCTGTCGGCGTAGGTGTCGAGGCGCTCGGTCCCCTCGATCTCGAAATGCAGGTCCTCTCCGCGCGCGGCGAAGATCTGCTCGTTGAGCAGCTTGTACCGCGGGTTGGCGGACAGGGTCGCCTCGCTGACGTCCGTCTCCTTCAGCGTGGGCAGGATCCCCACGAGCATGAGGTGCCCGCCCACCTGTCGTGCCCGCTCCTCGGCATGGTTGAGGCGGCGCCGTACGGACTCCTCGAGCCTGAGGAATCCGTCGCCGCCGAGCTCCTGAGGCTCGATGTTGATCTCGACGTTGAACTGGCCCAGCTCGGTCGCCCAGTCGGGCTCCGCGATGACCTCCAGGACCTCCGCGTTCTTCATGGCCGGCTCACCGCGCGCGTCGACCAGGTTGAGCTCGATCTCGAGCCCGGCCAGCGGGCGGTCGAGCTCGAAGCGCGACTCGCGCAACATCTGCGCGAGGACGTCGAGCGACCGCCTGACCTTGTCGCGGTAGCGGCGGCGGTCTTCCCTGGTGAACGCGATGGCGGGAACGTCACGGCCCATCTGAACCTCCGAGCGGCGCCTGGACCCCCGATCACATAGGAGGTACCTTCCCCGCATTTGACGCGAGTGCGACCGTTTCGAGGTTCAGATCCGACCGTTCCCTCCGAACCATCCGACCGTTCCCCCGGAACTACACGAGGCGGCGGGCGGTCGCCCAGCGGGAGAGCTCGTGCCGGTTGGACAGCTGGAGCTTCCTGAGCACGCTCGACACGTGCGTCTCCACCGTCTTGACCGAGATGAACAGCTCCTTGGCGATCTCCTTGTACGCGTAGCCTCTGGCGATGAGCCGCAGCACCTCGCGCTCGCGCTGGGTGAGCGAGTCCAGCTCCGGGTCGATCGGCGGGGCCTCGGTGGAGGCGAACGCGTCCAGGACGAACCCCGCGAGCCGGGGCGAGAACACCGCGTCGCCGTCGGACACCCGGTTGATCGCGTCGGTGAGCTCCGCGCCGCTGATGGTCTTGGTGACGTAGCCCCGGGCGCCGCCGCGGATCACGCCGATCACGTCCTCGGCCGCGTCGGACACCGACAGGGCGAGGAACCGGACCTGCGAGCCCGGGCCGAGCACCCGCTTGAGCACCTCCTGGCCGCCGCCGCCCGGCATGTGCACGTCCAGCAGGACGACGTCGGGCTGCAGGTCGGCGATGGCGGCGACGGCCGAATCCACGTCGTCGGCCTCGCCGATCACCTGGATCGACGGCCCGAGCTCGGCGCGGACACCCGACCGGAACAGCCGGTGGTCGTCGACGATCAGGACACGCACGGTCTTCATCAAGTGTTCCTCTTCATGGTCAGCATGACCTCCGTACCGTCTCCGGGCTCGGTCCTGACCCGGGCGCCGCCTCCATGGCGTTCCATCCTGCCGATGATCGACTGGCGGATGCCCATCCGGTCCTCCGGGACGTCGTCGAGCACGAATCCCTTCCCGCGGTCGCGGACGAACACCGTCACCTCGTCGGCCTCGACCTCCGCGTAGACGGATATCACCGGCGACTCGGAGTATTTCGCCGCGTTCACCATCGCCTGCCTGGCGGCGTGGAGCAAGGCCACCAGACCGTCGGTCAGCTCGCAGTCGCCCACGCAGACCACCTCGATCGGCACGCCGTGGGCGTCCTCCTCCTCGGCGGCGACCCTCCGCACGGCGGCTGCGAGGGTGGCGTCGGCGTCCTGTTTGGGCTGGTAGAGCCAGTTGCGCAGCTCGCGTTCCTGCGAACGGGCGAGGCGGGTCACCTCGCGCGCGTCGCTCGCGTTGCGCTGGATCAGAGTCAGTGTGTGCAACACGGAGTCGTGGACGTGTGCGGCCACCTCCGCGCGCTCCTCCTGCCTGATGCGTTCGGTGCGCTCCCGCTGGAGTTCCTTGACCAGGGAGGCCAGGTACGGCGCCGCGATCATGAGGATGCCGCCGACGACGACGGCGGTGAAGACCAGGCCGGTCCGCGCCTTGGCGAGCTCACCGCTGGCGGCGAGGAACCCGATGGCCCCCACGGCCACGAGCAGGGCACCGATGATCGTCCGCACCCAGGTCGTGCTGACCTGCTTGACCGCGCCGGTCATCCACCGCTGCCGCCGGCCGGGATCGGCCTGTTGCCACAGGATCAGCGCGCCGATGCCGCCGACGGCGATCGGCCAGGTCCCGAATCCCCCACTCGAGGCGCCCGTCATCCAGCCGAAGGCGGCGAGCGCCAGCCAGAGCACGCCGTACGCCGCGAGCTGGCCCCAGTCTCGTCCGGGCTCACGGCCCTTGATCTGCTCCTTCGGGGTGAACATCCACAACGCGGCGTAGGCCACGAACCCGAGCCCGTCGACGACGGTGAGCAGCACGAAGGCCAGCCTCAGCACGACCGGGTCGAGTCGCAACTGGGCGGCGGCGCCCTGGGCGACGCCCGCGACCACGCGGCCCTTCACGGGCCTGACGAGTCTCGGGTACGCCTCAGGAGCGTTGGACACCTCGGTTTCCCGCACTCTGATCCCGACTTCTGACATGACTGACATTTCGGCGACGCATTCCGGTGACGGCGGACATCTTGGCAAGCATCGTCACACGCCGCGGCACGGCGCGCATCAGGCATGCCCCTGGCCCGTCCCCGAGACGACGTCCTGTGCTTCGGGGTCCCTCCTTCAGTTCCCTCACCTCCGACCATATGGGGCGACCGGCAAGCGTGGCGGCGAGCGCCGGGAAAGCGTGCGCGGGTCCGCTCGCTCATGAGCCGGTCGCGCCTGACGAGGCGCAGGCGGCGGTGTGAGCCGCTCGCGCGCCCGTGAACCACTCGCGCAGCCCTGAGCCGCTCGCGCACCCGTGAGCCGGAGCAGGGTTCGTGAGTTCGCGCGATGCCCATGAAGCCGCATGGGGCCACCGGGACCCCCGTGAATCCGACCGGCGGCCCGGCGACGATCAGGAGCCGGAGCGGGCCTCACCTCCGTCCGGAGGCTCGGGCTCGTCCCGCCCGATCAGCAGCGCGAGCACCTTCAGCGCCCGGTCGCCGTGGGTCTGGGAGAACGTCGCGGCACAGGCGACGACCCCCAAGAGGATCACCGACACGGCCGCCACTCCGACAGCGGTCGCGAGGATCGGGACGGGCGTCGGCTGGCCGGAGGCCAGGATGGCCGACCCGAGGCCGGCCGCCGCGCTCAACATGGGCCCGACCCACTTGCGGCTCACTGGATCACGATCGCGCTCCTCCTGTCTGGCGATCCTCTGTGCGCCACTCGACGGACATCACCCCAGGATCGCCGATCTGATCTCTTTGATACCTCCTTGTACGGCTCTCGCCAAGCCCCCGGACCCTCGGGCCCATCCGTCACCGGAGTCCCCGGCTCCGGGACGAGTCAGGGGTTCCCCCGATAGTGCGCCGATAGCGCCGAACGCCAGGATGGACGTATGACCGAGGCACCACCCACCACCGACGAACCCACCACGGGCCCCGAGCCGGAGCGCCCGCTGTGCCGGAGCGGCTCCGGCCGCATGGTCACCGGCGTCTGCGCGGGGCTCGGCAGGTACACGGGGATGGACCCGGTCCTGTTCCGGGTGGGTTTCGCCGTCCTCCTGCTCGCCTCGGGCATCGGGGCCATGTTGTACGTGGCCGCGTTCCTGCTCATGCGGGAGCCCGGCGGGGGGCCCG
Organism: Planotetraspora mira; assembly: GCF_016863275.1. Classification (GTDB taxonomy): domain Bacteria; phylum Actinomycetota; class Actinomycetes; order Streptosporangiales; family Streptosporangiaceae; genus Planotetraspora; species Planotetraspora mira. The sequence continues at coordinate 242,988 of NZ_BOOO01000015.1, read as the reverse complement.
GCTACCTGGAGCGCTGGACGCACCGCCTGTTCGACGCCGAGACCGTGCTGGCCCTGATGGCGGCCGTCTTCGCGTTCGGACTGATCATCAACGTGGCGTCGGGCGGGATCAACCGGGGCACGATCGTGGTGGGCACGCTGCTGGCGATCGTGCTGCTCGCCGCCCACTCCCGCGGCGTCGACCTGCTGACGATGGCCAAGTCCGTGCCGGACCGGGCGATCGGGCGGCGTGGCATGACCCGCAATCCCGTCGAGAACCCGTTCGGCTCCCCCTCCTCGGGGGCGCAGTACGCCGGCTGGACTCCCTCATCTCCCTCCGCGCCGTTCACCGCCGCTCCCGCCGGAGCACCGGGCGGCACGGCCTCCGGGCAGGACACCGCGTCCAGCCAGGACACCGCTCCCGAGCGGGACACGGCGGGCGCCGGCGTCGAGGGGGAGGCCGGCGCCCCCGCCGAGACCACGAACCCGGCCGGACCCGCGCCGCAGCCGCCGACCGCGGTCCCCCCCACGGGCCCGACGGGCGGATACCGGCGTCTGTCCGATCTCGCCAGGGAGGCACGCGCCGGCACGTACGGCTACGCCACCGGTGAGCCCTTCGCACCCCATGGTCCCTACTCGGTGCGGGAGCCGTACCGGCCCGAGGAACCACCTACGGCAGTGCCGCCGCCACCGCGACCGGTCAAGCCGAAGCGTCCCAGATCTTTCATCGGCGGACTCACCCTCTGCCTGGCTCTCATTGTTGGAGGAGTCATGGCTGCGGTTCAGCAGTCGGGCACCGGCTCGGTCAGCCTGCCGATGGTCGGCGGGGCGGTTCTCGTCACGATCGGGGCGGGCCTGCTCGTCGCGACGTGGTTCGGCCGGGGCGCGGGGCTCGTCGTCGCCGGCATGTTCGTGTCACTCGTCCTGGTCGCGGGGTCGACGGTGAACGGAATTCCGAAGAAGGTCGGCAGCTTCGTCTGGCACCCGGTGACGGTCACCCAGACGACCGAGGACTACGCGCTCGGGATGGGTGAGGGAAGGCTCGACCTGAGCGACGTCCCCCTCACTCCGGGCGCCCGGGTCAGGTTCAACGCGTCGGTGGCGGTCGGGCAGATCACTGTGATCGTCCCCGCGACCGCCAGGGTCGAGGTGTACGGATACACCCGGCTGGGCGAGGTAAAGATCGACCACAAGGTGGAGGACGGCGCCGACGTGCAGTTCGACCGGGTCCTCGAACCCGAGGTCACGGGCACCGCCGACGCGCCGACGATCGAGTTGCACGTCAAGGCGGGCATCGGGGACGTGGAGGTGCGCCGTGCGGCCTGACGCGAAGCCGGCCTCTCCCGGCACGGAGCTGCCGGCGCGCCCGCGGCGGGTGCACAGGACCGACTGGATGGCCCTGCTGTGCGGTCTGCTCTTCATCGGCGTCGGCATCACCTACATGGCCGCGCCGGCGGCCGACGCCGTCGTCATGACCCCCGTGGTCGTCGGGGGCCTCGGCTTCGCGGCCTTCGTCGCGATCATCGCCAAGGCGATCCGCCGGTAAGACGATCCGGCGGTGACGATCCGGCGGTGAGGGTCAGCCGGTGACGGTCCGGCGTTTCCTGCGGTGACGGCCCCGGCGTTTCCCGCAGCCGGCGGCCTGACGGATTCCGGCCCTCGCGATTCCGGGGGGTTGACCGAACAGAACGGGAGCGTACGTTCACTCGTATCCGGTCTCACTGCTCTGTTCGGGAGGCTGTTATGGCCCGAATCTCCGTCGAGGTCGACGGAATCGCCTACGAGGACGAAGTGGAGCCGAGGTTGCTCCTCGTCCACTACCTGCGAGATCGGTTGGGGAAGACGGGGACCCCGATCGGTTGCGACACCACCAACTGCGGCGCCTGCACAGTGCTCCTGGACGGCAGGAGCGTGAAGAGTTGCTCCGTACTCGCCGTCCAGGTGGACGGGTGCGACATCACCACCATCGAGGGCGTTTCGAGCGACGGGGTCTGGCATCCCGTGCAGAAGGCCTTCCACGAGGAGCACGCCCTCCAGTGCGGCTACTGCACCCCCGGCATGGTCCTGGCCTCCATCGACCTGCTGAAGGACGATCCCGACCCGTCGGAGGAGGCCGTGCGCCAGGGCCTGGAGGGGAACCTGTGCCGGTGCACCGGCTACTGCAACATCGTCCGCGCCGTACGGCGGGCCGCGCAGGAGATGCGGGTGACCACGCCATGACCGAGCAACTCGAGGCGGGCACGGTCACCCAGCAGGTGAAGGAGAACGGCGCGCTCGGCGCCCCCGGCGGCGAGGTCGGCAAGGCGCGCAGGCGCAAGGAGGACGCACGCCTGGTCACGGGCCGCACCCAGTGGACGGACAACATCCAGTTACCCGGCCTGCTCCACGTGGCGTTCCTGCGCAGCCCGATGGCGCACGCCCGCATCACCCGGGTCGACACCTCGCCGGCCCGCACCCGGCCCGGAGTCGTCGCCGTCTTCAGCGGCCAGGACTTCGCCGGCGAGCAGGGCAGCCTGCCGTGCGCGTGGCCGGTCACCCCGGACACCGTCATCCCCGACCACCCGCCGATGGCCGTCAGCGAGGTCCGGTACGTCGGCGAGGCGGTGGCCTGTGTGATCGCCACCGATCGCTACAAGGCGGCGGACGCCCTGGAGGCCATCGAGATCGACTACGAGCCGCTGGAGCCGGTCCTCGACATGAACGAGGCGCTGGCGGAGGGCAGCCCGAAGGTCCATGAGACCGGCAACGAGTCCTTCACCTGGAAGTTCGCCGGAGGGGACATCGAAGCGGCCTTCCGTGAAGCGCCGGTCGTCATCGACAGGACCTATGTCCAGCAGCGGCTCATCCCCTCGGCGATGGAGCCGCGCGCGGTCGTGGCGCAGACCGACGGCGACTCCTTCACCCTGCACACCTCGACGCAGATCCCCCACGTCCTGCGGGTGATGCTCGCCCTCACCACCGGGATCCCCGAGCACAAACTGCGGGTGATCGCCCCCGACGTGGGCGGCGGTTTCGGCTCCAAGCTGCAGGTCACCGCGGAGGAGGTGCTCTGCCTGCTGATCACGCGCCGCCTCGGCAAGCCGGTCAAGTGGACGGAGGCCAGGTCCGAGGGGAACCTGACCGTCCACCACGGACGCGACCAGATCCAGCACATCCGCGTCGCCGCCGACGCCGACGGCCGGGTCAGGGGCGTGCAGGTGAAGCTGCTCGCCGACATGGGCGCGTACCTGATGCTGGTCACGCCGGGCGTCCCGATCCTCGGCGCGTTCATGTACAACGGCATCTACAAGATGGACGCCTACGACTTCACGTGCACCGGCGTCTTCACCACCAAGATGCCGACCGACGCCTACCGCGGCGCGGGGCGGCCCGAGGCCACCTTCGCGATCGAGCGCGTCATGGACGAACTGGCGGCCGAGATCGGCGTCGATCCGATGGAGATCAGGCGGCGGAACTGGATCCGGCACCACGAGTTCCCGTACACCACCATCTGCGGCCTGACCTACGACTCCGGCAACTACGAGGCGGCCACCGACCGGGCGCTCGCCCTGTTCGGCTACGACAAGCTGCGCGCCGAGCAGTCGGACCGGCGCGAACGTGAGGACCCCGTCCAGCTCGGCATCGGCATCTCCACCTACACCGAGATGTGCGGCCTGGCGCCCAGCCGCGTCCTGGGCAGCCTCTCCTACGCCGCGGGCGGCTGGGAGCACGCGGACGTCCGGGTCCTCCCGACCGGCAAGGTCGAGGTCGTCACCGGCACCAGTCCGCACGGCCAGGGCCACGAGACCGCGTGGAGCCAGATCGTCGCCGACTCGCTGGGCGTGCCGTTCGAGGACGTGGCGGTCCTCCATGGAGACACGGCGTCGTCGCACAAGGGCATGGACACCTACGGCTCGCGCTCGCTGGCCGTGGGCGGGATCGCCGTCGTCCACGCCTGCGACAAGGTGAAGGAGAAGGCCCGGCAGGTCGCCGCGCACCTGATGGAGGCCTCGCCCGACGACGTCGAGTTCTCCGAGGGCCGGTTCCGGGTCCGCGGAACCGGGACGTCGCAGACCATCCAGGAGATCGCGCTCGCGACGTTCGCGGCGCACAACCTGCCGGACGGCTTCGAGCCGCGGCTCGACGCGAGCGCCACCTTCGACCCGGAGAGCTTCTCCTTCCCCCACGGGACGCACCTGTGCGCCGTCGAGGTCGACACCGAGACGGGCGCGACGGCGATCCGGTCGTACGTGGCCGTCGACGACGTCGGCAACGTGGTCAACCCCCTCATCGTCGAGGGGCAGGTCCACGGCGGCATCGCCCAGGGCATCGCGCAGGCGCTGTTCGAGGAGGCGGTCTACGACTCCGACGGCAACCTGCTCACCACGACGATGGCCGACTATCTGCTGCCGTCCGCCGCCGACCTGCCGTCCTTCACCACCGACCGCACCGAGACCCCCGCGACCACGAACCCGCTCGGCGTCAAGGGCGTCGGCGAGGCGGGCACGATCGCCTCGACCCCCGCGGTGGTCAACGCGATCGTCGACGCGCTGCGCCCACACGGCGTGCACGACGTGCGGATGCCGTGCACGCCTGAACGGGTCTGGCGAACCCTGCGGTCCGTAGAGGGGGAGTCCGCATGATTCCCGCATCGTTCGACTACTTCCGGCCGTCGACCCTCGACGAGGCACTCGAGGTGTTCGCGGGGGCGGGCGAAGAGGCCAAGGTCCTGGCCGGAGGCCAGTCGCTGCTGCCCCTTCTTCGGCTGCGGCTGGCCTATCCCACGGCCATGGTCGACGTGGGCCGCGTCGCCGAGTTGCGAGGCGTCGCCGATCGGGGCGACCACGTCCACATCGGCGCGACCACCACCCACGACGAGGTCGTCCGCTCGCCGATCGTCAGGGAGCACTGCCCGCTCGTCGCCCTGGCGACCGCGACGGTCGCCGACCCGGCCGTACGGCATCGCGGCACGTTCGGCGGTTCGCTCGCGCACGCCGACCCGGCGGGCGACCTGCCCGCCGTCGCCCTCGCCCTCGACATGGTCTTCGTGGTCCGTTCATCCACGGGCGACAGGACGATCCCGGCGGCCGACTTCTTCCTCGACTACCTCGAGTCGGCCCTTCAGCCCGGGGAGATCCTCACCGGGGTGCGCGTGCCCAAGCTCGGCCCCGGATGGGGCTTCCACTACGAGAAGTTCCACCGTACGGCGCAGGCCTGGGCCACCGTGGGGGTCGCGGCCGCCGTCAGGCAGACGAACGGGACCGTCGAGGAGGTGCGTGTCGGCCTGACCAACATGGGTCCCACCCCGGTGCGGGCGGCGGGCGTCGAGGCGGCGGCCCGGGGCGTCGAGGCGGGGCGGAATGGCTCGCTGCGCCAGGCGGCGGAGCAGGCCGCCGAGGGCACCGATCCGCCGGCCGACCTGCACGCTCAGCCCGACTACCGGAAGCACCTCGCCCGGGTGCTGACGCATCGCGCGCTGGTCTCCGCGTCCGCCCACCGGTCCCCTCAGACGTGACGGAGCGGAGTCCCGGGAACGGGCCGTAGGAAGGGACGTTCCGCCGTTTGCGACCCCGGCCTTCCCGAGGTCGCGGACGGCGGAACCGCACCGTCGTGCGTCCCCCGCGAGGTGGCGGATCCGGTTTCGCGAGTCGTAGTGTCACAAATGGGGGTTCGCGCGGGATCTCACGCCGGCTGCCGGGATCGCGGGCCCATCTCAGAACGGAGTCGAGCCATGGCGATGCGCTTCGAGCACGAGTTCACGGTTCCGGTGCCGGTCGAGCAGGCGTGGTCGGTGCTCATCGACGTCGAGCGGATCGCCCCGTGCCTGCCGGGAGCGGCGCTCGAGTCCGTCGAGGACGGCGCCTTCGCCGGCCGCATGCGGGTGAAGGTCGGGCCGATCACCGTCACCTACCGGGGAGAGGCGGCTTTCGAGGACGTCGACAAGGACGCCCGGACGGTCACGCTGAAGGCGTCGGCCAAGGAGGCCCGCGGGGCGGGCACCGCCGACGCCGAGGTCACGGCCCGCCTATCCCCCGAGGCCGACCGGACCCGGGTCCATGTGGAGACGTCGTTCACCGTCACGGGAAGGCCCGCGCAGTTCGGGCGGGGCGTGCTGGCCGACGTCGGCGCCCGGCTCATCGACCGCTTCGCCGCCAACCTCGCCGCGCTCCTCGAAGAGGGCCTGGAGGAGGACCGGGCGCAGTCCCCGGCCCCGTGGCCGGAGGCCGCGGGGAGTGTCGACGCCGAGCCTGAGGGTGTCTCCCGGACCTACCGGTCGGCCGAGGAGGAGGCGCTCGACCTGCTCGAGATCGCCGGTGCGCCGCTGGTGCGGCGTCTCACCCCCGCGCTCGGCGCGCTGGCCGCCGTCGCCGTGCTGGCCTATCTGGTGCGCAGACTGCTGCGCAGGTGAGATGCGCGGAGCCCGATGCCGCCTCATGCGGAGGCGGCATCTGAGCGTCGCCGCGCGGGAGACTCCGAGAAGCCAGGGAATGCTTCAGGGAGACCGGCCCGCCGCTGTGAACGCGGTGTGTTGTCGTGGGCCGGCGTGCTCCCGCGCGGGAGGCGTCAGCGGGCGACGAGCTCGCGGGTCCGCTGCTGCGGCAGCCCGGCCAGCCTGCGCTGGCCGTCGGTCAGCAGCGCCGCGATGGGGCCGGGCTCACGGAGCCGGCTGAACCGGTCGCGGTTGTACTTGCGCAGCCGCGCCGACTTGCGCTTGGACGCGGCGTCCTTGTACGCGGCCACGTGCTGGCGCTCGGCCTTGGGCGCGCCGCTGAGCTCGTATCCGTGGTGGGCCAGCCGCTCGCTCAGAACGTCCTCGCACAGGGCGATCTCCCACGGTTCGAGCCGGGACGCCCAGCTTCCCGAGCGCGCCGTGGTCACCTCTCCGTGGGTGTTGCTGTGCCACACCTTGTGCTTGGGCACGGCCACCTCGGCCATGTGCTGGGGCTCGCACATCGCCGGGTCGTAGTCCTCGCCGATGAACGTGCAAAGCTTCCTGAGCTCGCCCTCCGGGTCGGCCGTCAGGTCTTCGTAGCGAAGCTGGTAGAACGCGTCGGCCGGCAGCTTGCGCGCGTGGCGGCGGCCGAAGTCGACGGCCTCCGCCCAGTTGGCCATCGCGTGGATGCTGTCCGGCTTGTACCAGGGCATCTCCTTCAGGGAGGCGACGCAGTCGCGCCCGTCCCTGACGATGTGCACGAACTGGGCGTCGGGGAACATGCGCGTGAGGATCTCGACGTGCCGGTAGTAGCTGGGCCGCTTGTCGCCCCAGCGCGGCTTGCCGAACCGCTCGGCGTAGGCCTTGAAGACCATGCCCGTGACCGAGCCGAGGCTGCCGGGGCCGAGCATGGCGGCCTGGATGTACTCGGCCGGGTCGAGGCCCAGCTCGCGGAACTTGGTGTTGCGCCCGTTGGCGATCCACTTCGCGAGCTTGCGACGGTTGTCCGCCAGCCGCATGTCGCCGTACATCCTGCGCGAGAAGTATGCGGGGCCTAGGAAGCGGGTCTCCGGCGGTACGGCGATGCGGTGGTGGGAGTGCAGCATGAGCTGCAGCATCGTGGTGCCCGAACGCGGGCAACCGACCACGAATAGCGGTCTGTCGGACTGCATGAGATCAATCCCCCGTGATGTGAGTTAAAAGGCGTGATGGCGGGCCGCCGCCCCCGTGGAGGCGGCCTGCCGCTCGTGTGCCGGGTGCGAGGCTCCGGCACGCGGTGTATCGATCGGCGGTTCAGACGAGGATCTTGGCCTTCTCCGGCGCGCGCTTCGGTACCTGGCGCGATGCCAGCCAGACGCGGTAGATGAGGCTCATCTCGAAGGCCAGCAGCAGCGCGCTCGCGCCGATCGACGTGGGCACGAACGCCCAGGAGCCGAGCAACGGGGCGACGACGAACACCGCCGCCTCGAACTCGATCCCGCTGAAGAAATGTGTGCGCACGCGGTACTTGACGAGTGCGAGACGGAAGCGGTCGTACCAGGGGAAACGGGCATGGAAGGCCTTCTGCAGGTCGACGACCGCCTGGCCTTCGGTGTGATTCTCCTCGACCTCCCGGACCGCCGTGGTCGCGTCCAGCTCCGGCCGAGCCTTGATCACGTCCTCGACGAAGACGACCTGCGTCTGAGTCCTCGCCTTGGCCAGTGCGCGAGTGGCGTCCTTGACCTTCTTGAGCTGCGGCCCGTTGATGTAGCGGAAGAAATCGAGAAGAACCACGCCCACGCCCGCGACCAGGAAGGCGTGGTCCCCCGTGCGCGAGTACTCGCCGACGCCGAGCCCGAAGGCGCAGCAGGCGAACCTGATCCGATCGCCGACGAAGTCGAGCCAGAGGCCGAACGGCGTGCCGGTTCCCTTCAGACGGGCGATCTTCCCGTCCATGCAGTCGACCATGAAGCTCAGGTAGAACAGCACCGCTCCGAGAACCAGCTCGCCCATGCCGAACGCGGCCACGGAGCCGAAGCCGATGAGCATCGACAGCGCCGTGAGCGCGTTAGGCGTGAGCGAGGTGTGGTTCGCGACGAGCAGCGCGATCCTGCAGGCGATCGGGTCGACCATGAAAACGGTCCACCATGCGTCTCTCGACTTGCGAGTTGCGAGTATGTCGTCCAGCGTGTAGCGCCCCATGCAGGTAAGAATGACTACAGTGAGTAGCGAGTAGCCCGCACTTCGAGAACAGGTAGGGCATCTCATTGCCACTTCTTGACTGTTCCCCCGACCTGGGTAAACCGTCCGCCGACGCGGACGGCCGTCGGTTACAGTCCGTGTCCAGGGGGAGATCATGCCGGTGATTACGTTGTATCGACAGCTGCAGGAGCGACTGCCGTCGTGGGAGACCACACCGCGGTCGGCTCTGATCCGCGAGGACGCCAGTCCGCTTCAGGCGCAGCGGGAAACCTTGGACATCGTTTGCACGCTGCTTTCCGCCGCCAAGGTGCCCTACTTCTGCGTCCGTCCGATGCCGGGCCACCCGCCGGTCGTCGCCGTCTCGCAGCGTGACCGCAAGCGGGCGCTCACCGTCCTCGCCTCGAGCGGCAGGCCGCTGCTCGCCGCGCGCCTGCCGTACGGCAAACACGCCCGGGGCCAGGCGCCCGATGAGATCGGCCGGCTGCGACCGCTGAAGCGGGCGGCGGCGATGCTGAACGACGCGTGGGCCGTGCGGGTGGGCCTGTTGTTCTCCAGCCCGTCCCGGACGTTGACGCTCGGGCCGGAGCACGGCTGCGACCTGGAGTTCTGGGCCAAGCAGAAGAACATGCTCGTCGCACCGAGGGCGAACCCCGCGTGCGCGGTCGTTCCGGCCAAGGGCGAGATCGTCGAGGGCGGCGAGGAGCTGTTCAACCCGCTCGTGTCCGCCGGGCAGGGTGTGCGGACCTACCGGACGCGGCGGGAGTTCACCCGGCGCCTGGTCGACGACATCGACTTCCCCATCGACGCGGTCTACACCTGGGTCGACGGCGCGGATCCCGCGTGGCGATCACGCAGGGACCAGGCCCTCGCTGAGGGAGCCGACGGCGGGCCGTCCGGCGCCCTCAGCGAGATGGCCACGACCGAGGCCCGTTTCACCAGCAGGGACGAGCTGCGCTACTCGCTGCGCTCGTTGATCACATACGCGCCCTGGATCAACCGCGTGTGGATCGTGACCGACGGGCAGACGCCGTCCTGGCTCGACACGTCGCATCCCATGATCCGGGTGGTGGAACACAAGGAGATCTTCAACGATCCTTCGGTGCTGCCTGTCTTCAACTCGCACGCGATCGAGACCCAGCTGCACCACATCGACGGGCTGGCCGAGCACTTCCTCTACCTGAACGACGACTTCTTCCTGGGCCGGCCGCTCTCACCGCGGATGTTCTTCGAGGGAAACGGGATCACCCACTTCTTCCCCAGTCTGGCGCACGTGCCGTTCGGCGAGCCCGAGGGCGAGGAGTCTCCCGTGCACGCGGCCGGCATCAACAACCGGCGCATGCTGGAGGACATCTACGGACGGACGCTGACGCGCAAGCTCAAGCACGCGCCCTACGCCCTGCGCCGCTCGGCCATGTTCGAGCTCGAGGAGCGGTTCAGCGACGAGTTCGAGGCGACGGCGCGCGGCAAGTTCAGGAGGACCTCCGACATCTCGGTCACGTCCTCGCTGGCGCACTACTACGGCTACCTGAACGGCAGGGCGGTGCCCGGCGCCGTGGAGTACACCTACGTGGACCTGTCGCTCCGCAAGACCCCGGCCAAGCTGCGCCGCATGCTGGCCCGGCGCAAGCACGACGCCTTCTGCCTGAACGACACCGCGCCGACCACCCCGGAGCAGGACGCGCTCCTGGGCCGGTTCCTCGAGGCCTACTACCCGATGCCCGCGCCCTTCGAGCTCGCCTGAGCCTGCGGTCGGACGGCCGCCGGAGCCGAAGAGGGCACACCCGGCGGCCGTTCATAGCGCACGACGAAGAACCCGCGTGACGCCCACCGGCCCGTGGGGGTGTAGGAGCCGTTCAGGACGTCGATCTGCCAGTTCCGGGTCTTCCCGGTGTGGCCGACCACCCAGACGGTGGGGATGCCGGTCAGACGGTCGGCCAGCGCCCGGCGCCCGACGTGGCGGCCGGCGAAGGTTCCGTCTCGGCGCGGCGACCTGGACAGGGCGACGTCGTCCAGGCGCGCGAAGACATCCGGGTACACGAGCTCGTACTTCCTGACCTTGCCGGGGACGAACATCACCCCGTCTCCCTGCCGCGCCGTGGACGCGAGCACCGCCGCGACGGGCTCGGGGTCGTCCTGCCTGCCGTCGGCCCCGCGCGTCGCGATCTGCCCCGGGAGCGACAACCCGAACGCCACGCAGAGGAGCGCGACGGCGCTCTTCCAGGGCAGCGCGGCCAGCCCCGCTCCGGCGAGGAGCGCGGCGGCGGGCACGCTGGAGAAGACGTACCGGAAGACGTAGACCGGATGCGCCGCCCACGAGGCGGCGAACAACACGAGCGGCGGGATCAGCAGCCAGGGCAACGCCAGCCGGGTCAGCTCGGTCGACGGCGCGCGGGTCTCCACGCCGTGCCGGGCTCGTCTGGTCCGCCGGATCCGGCGGGTGAGCCCGAAGATCGTGAGACCCCACGCCAGGGGGGCGACTCCCACCCATGCGGGGGTCGACGCTCCGAGGTCCCCGAAGAGCTGGACCACGAGCATCCCGGCGTCCCCCGCGTCGGGTGCGGAGATCCAGCCGATCTGGTCACTCTGCCCGGACGCGATCCACGCGAGCGGAGCGGCCGCCGCCAAGGCCAGGAACGCGGCCGCGGCCCATCTCCCGAGGGGCCCCCGCGACCAGACGACGTAGACGCCGTGCGCTCCCACCACGAGGACTGCGAACAGGTTCAGGAAGGCCAGGACCGCGAGGGCCGTGCCGTACAGCAGGAAGGCCCTCCTCGACGACTCGCGGACCGCGCGCAGGAGCAGCAGGGTCACACCGACGGTCGCCGCCATCGTCATCGGGTACGGCCTGGCCTCCTGCACGTAACGGGAGAAGACCGGCGTCATGGCCATCAGGGCCCCGCCGTACAGACCGGCTCGGGGGTCGCCGAGCGCCCGCCCGAGCGCGCCCACGCCCGCGGCGGCGAGCACTCCGGCCAGGACGGAGGGCAGGCGCAGCGCCACCTCGCCGGTCCCGAACACCACGGCGACGACGTGCATGACCGCGTAGTAGAGGCCGTGCACCGCGTCGACGCCGCTCAACAGGTGCGCGAGCTGGGCCGGCGTCCTGGTCACCGCGCTGACCGTCGCCGCCTCGTCCCGCCAGACAGGCGGTCCGCCCAGGTCCCACAGCCCGGCGACGAGCGCCAGCACGGCCGGTACGGCGACGCAGGCGGCCGTGCGGGGGATGGACAGGCGCGCCATGCGGGGGAGGACGAGGTTCATGTCAGCATCCTGGAGACCACTCGTTCGGAGGCGTGTCCGTCGTCCCACGGGCAGAAGGCAAATCGGAAATCGTCGTATCTGACCTTGTAGGACGATGGATCGCCATATTTCAGGGCTTGGATGACCTCGTCGGATGTATGGACGATCGGCCCGGGGGCGTCGGCCTCGAAGTCGAAGTAGAACCCGCGCATCTCGTCGCGGTAGCGCTCGAGGTCGTAGGTGAAGAACACCATCGGCCGGCCTGTGCAGGCGAAGTCGAACATGGCCGACGAGTAGTCGGTGACGAGCACGTCCGCGGCGGCCAGCAGGTCCGCCATATCCGGAAATCTCGAGACATCGATGGCGCCGGGTGGGACGGTCATCCGGTCGGCCACCAGGTAGTGCGCCCGCACCAGCAGCACGTGGTCCTCGCCCAGAGCCGCCACGGCGCGATCGACGTCGAGCCGCATCCGGAGGTCACCCTCCCCTGTCGGTTCGCCGTCCCGCCACGTGGGCGCGTAGAGGACGATCCGCTTTTCCTCGGGGATGTCGAGGAGGCGGCGCACACGCGGGCCGTGTCCCTGGCGGAAGAGCACGTCGTTGCGGGGATAACCCGAGTTCACCACCTCCCCCCGGTAGGCGAACGCGCTTCGCAGGATCGGCGTGGAGAACGGGTTGGGCGAGACCAGCACGTCCCACATAGCGGCATAGCGCTCCAGATCGCCGTCCAGGTCCCGCTGCGCGTACGGCATGGCGCCGATGTCACGGCCCAGGCGTTTGAGCGGTGTGCCGTGCCAGGTCTGCACGAACAACTGGCCAGAACGCTTGCGGTACCAGCTGGGCTGGGTCCTCCTGTTGGCCACGACGAAACGACTGGTGCGCAGGGCGTGCTCGTGTTCGCGGGAGCCGTACAGGACCGTGCGCACACCCGCCGGCGCCGTGAACTGCCCGTCCCTGGTGACCCAGATCAGCTCCGTGCCGGGGCTGCGGCGCGCGAGTTCCTCGGAGATCGCCCTCGGGTTGCAGGAGTACTGGCCGCCCCCGTAGCTGTCGAACAGCGCGGCGTCCCCGAGCCGGCGGCCGTCGCGGACGAGGACACCCCCGAGAAGGCCGCCTCTGCGGAACGGGCCGTGCCCGCGCCGCCGCAGGGTCGCGTAACGGCCGCGCTCGCCAGGCCCCAGCGCGGGCCTGACCGTCAGGCTGAGCTCCCGGGCCAGGTTGGTCCTGAAGGAGATCTCGTGGAGTGGGGTCGTGTGCGGCCCCGGCAGTTCCGCCACCAGATCCGGGCTCAGCCGCAGTCGCCGTCCGCCGGTGGACACCCGCCATGTTCCGCTGCGCAGGGGCAGTCCCCCGGCCGTCCTGCCGATCGTCGCCGCCCAGCGGCCGCCGTCGCGGCGCAGCGGCCACTCGTGGCGTTCCGCCCCGCAGGTCGTCACGATCCGGTCCCCGTACCCGTGCCCGTCACCGTCCCCGTCCCCCGTTCCGGACAGGACCAACTCGTGTGCGCCGGTCCACTCGACCACGGTCACCTGGTCCCCCACGTACGGTGCGGGTGCCGGCTGGCCGGCCGGCCTGAGGATCAGCCCGTCCTCCCGCGTGAGGGTCACCCGCACTCCGCCGGTCCGGAACGTCCGCTCGCCCGCGTGCCGGCCGCCCGCGGCACTGCCGGACCGGGTCACCCCGCGGGCGGAGACGAGCACGTGCAGCGTCCATCGGCCGGGAGGAAGGCCGTGCACGGCCACCTCGGCCACGAAGCCCGACCTGTCATGGCAGGCGGCGGACTGCCGGGAGTCCGCGGTCACATCCGGCCGCGGAACCCGCCTGACCGGCAGCTCGATCCGCTCGTCCCCACGCTGGAGCCAGAGTTCCACGTGGCTGCGCCGGCTGCCGAGATGGGCGATGTAGGCGTGTCCCTCGACCCGCACCACGCCGTCGCCGCCGGTTCGCACGTCGTCGACCCTGGCGTGAAGCTCGAAGTCGTGCTCCGCCGAGTGGACCTCGCCGGGAATCCTGTCGTCGTAAAGGAAGGGATAGTCGAGGAACCAGCGGGGCCGTAACAGGCCTCGCCTGACGACGCCGCGATCCATGATCTGCTCTGCCGCGAATCGCTGGACCTCCGACAGCTCCTTCGCCATGCCCCGCGTGAGCAGGAAGAACACGAGGCGCCTGAGCGCGGTGAACCCGTCGGCGGCGTGCGGGTGCAACTCCACGAGGGCGGGAGCGAGAGTCCACAACCCGCCGAGATCCCTCTGGACGACGGCGGCGTCGAGGACCTCGGTGAGGGCCTCCTCCACCTCCCTGTCCCAGCGTCGCCTCAGCCGGGGATCACGCCGATCCAGAAGTGCGGAGATCTCCAGCATGGCCGCCAGCCGCCGTACGGGGTCGACGGGTTCGTCGTCCGCCGCGCGGCACAGCCGTACGACGTCGCCCAGCACGTCCGTCGACCGGGACAGCACGTGCGCGGGGACGGCGACGGGGAAGTCCGCGGGCATGCCGTCGGGGAACCGGAATCGGTGCTCGTCCCAGAACGCGCGGCGGAAGACCTTGTTCGCCACCGATCGGTCATGGATCAGCCGGGGAAGCCTCGTGACGTGCGTGCGCGGAACATCGGCGCCGTCGGTCCCCTCGGCGGCAAGCCAGGCGCATTCCTCGACGGCCGGCGCCCGTCCCGCGGGCAGCGGAGCCGACCTCCCGCAGGCCAGATCCGATCCGGTGGCCTCGAGACTTCCCACGAGCGTCCGGTAGGCGCCGGCGGGCACGACGGAGTCGACGCCGGTGAAGGCCAGGTAGGCCCCCGTCGCCCGCTCCGCTCCGGCGTTCCTCGCCGTGCCCGCGTCGCGGCCCTCCGGCACGACGACGGACGACCACCGATCCCGTACGGCTCCCGCCGCAGGACCGGCGAGGACGATCTCGATCCCCGTGAGGGTCTGGTCCCTGAGCGAGTCGAGGCACTCCTCGAGGTGCTCCTCCCCGCCCAGGACAGGCACGATCACCGACAGCACGGGGGGCACGCGGGCAGGCAGCGGCCGGCACGCGGGTGCATGGTCCATCGTTTCGATCCCGTCGGCTCGTCAGGCGAACAGCCGGTCGGCCACCCGGGCGGCGGCCCGGCCGTCGTCCAGCGGGCAGTACCGCGCGACGAAGGCGTCGCCCAGGCCCGCGTACTTCTCCGCGACCTCCCCGAGGTTCCGGATCGCCTCGGCGACCTCGTCGGCGCCGCGCAGCAACGGGCCCGGCGCCTCGGCCTGGAAGTCGAGGTAGAGGCCGGTGCGCGGAGCGCCGACGTGGAAGAGGATCGGACGGCCTGTCACGGCGAAGTCGAACATCGCCCTGGAGTAGTCCGTCACCAGCGCGTCGGCGGCGAGGTAGAGCTCGTGCCCGTCCGGGAACGCCGACACGTCGAGGACGCCGGCGGGCGCCGGCCGCCCTGCGTCCGCGCGCCGGGCCAGCAGCACACGGTCGTCCTGGAGCGCGGCCACGACCCGTTCGAGGTCGAGCGTCTCCTCCCCCTCCGGGGCGTACAGCACGAGCCGCCATCCGTCCGGGACTCCGAGCCTCCTCCGAACACGCACGGCCGCCGCCTCGTGGCCGGGGGCCCGCAGGACGTCGTTGCGCGGCAGGCCCACCTCCACGATCTCCCCGTGGAATCCGAAGGCCTCCCGCAGCAGCGGCGTCCACCAGGGCCCGGCCGAGAGCAGGTGACTCCACTGCCCGACCTGCCTGGACAGCCGCCCGTGCCGCACGGCCCCGTCGTGGCCGACCTTCTCCAGCGGGGATCCGTGCCAGGTCTGCAGGACGGTCTGACCGGCCCGCCGCTCGAACCACGGCGGCAGATGGTCGTTGGTGACGACGTAACGGCAGCGGGCGAGCGCCTCGTAGTACTCCCGGCCGTGCGTGCGCACCGCCTCCACGTCGCCGGGCAGGGCCACCTGCCCGTCGTGCACGTTCCACAGGACGGTGAGCTCCGTGTTCCGCCGGGCGAGCTCCTGGTAGATGGCGCGAGGGCTGTCGGAGAACGCCGTGCCGTCGTCGCAGTCGAAGAGGACCGCGGGCCACAGCGGCTTGTCGCGCAGCGCCGGGTAGGCCTCCTTGCGCAGTGCCCGCTGGGCCCGCACGCCCCTCTCGTCGCCCGACAGGTCGCCGCTCACGACGAGGACCGCATGCCCGGTCGCGTCCCCGTCGAGAGTGAAGGTGCGACGGGCCGTCTCGTGAACCAGCGCGAAGTCGGGCGTGAACTCGACCGGCAACTCCCGGTCCGAGCCCCTGACCCTGACGGCCAGGCCGTACCGGCCGCGCGGCAGCGGAAGCCGGCCCAGCGGAGAGCCGACGCCCTCCGGCGTGAGCCGCGCCCGGAACCGGGCGCCCGTCCCCTCGATCGGCGCCGTCCGCTCGACTCTGCCGTCGCGCGAGCGGATCACCAGGGCGTCCGTCTCGTACGGCTCGGCGAAGCCGCCTTCGATCAGCAGTTCGCCGCCCGGCAGCCACTCCGCCAGGTCCACGAACGCGGCGGCGGGCTGGTCCCGCAGCACGAGCCCACCGCCGTGGTCGCGGGACACGACGATCTCCCGTCCGGCGAGGCCGTGGCGCCCCTCGGGCAGGTCCTCGGCGAAGGTCACCGGCGTCAGCACGCCGTCGGCCGACCGCACCTCGACCCGCCATTCGGCGGGCCGGTCCGGCAGCCCTCTCTCGGCGACCGCCGATCCACGCGCCGGAAGGACGTCACGCAGGTCGATGTCGGCCGTGAACACGCGGCCGTCGATCCTGATCGGGTAGAGCAGCGGCACACCGCCGGGCCTGCGCGTCACCCGGAGCACCGGCTCCGGGCCGAGGCCCACGTCCTCGCCGACCCGGGACCTCGCCCCGCGCTTGACGGCACGCGCCGCGCCGCCCTTCGTCCCATGCCGAGCACCGCCCTTGGCCGTGCGCGTCGCTCTGCCGGTCACTGTGCCGGTCACTGTGCCCGTCACGACCCGGCCCTCCAGGCGCAACCGGCCGCCCCACAGGCTCTGCCTGACGACCCGCGCCCGCTCGCTCTCGATCCGCAGGGTCAGGAGCCCGGCCTCCGTGAGCAGCGGCACGACGTACCGATCCCGCCCGAGAGGCCGGGCGCCCACCTGCGCCGGCCGGCCGGCTCCCGGATCCGCCAGCGGCCCCCGCACGAGCGTGCCCCGGTGGACCAGTCGCATCTCGACGTGCCACAGTCCCTCGTCGGCGGCGCCGAGACGCCTCGGATCGATGGTCAGACGGAACCCGCCCCAGTCCTCGCGGTCGTCGTGCCCACCCCGGGAGACCTTCGCGCGCCTGACCGACGCGCCGACGCGGACACGCCGTCCCGTCTCCTCCTGGACGAGCGACGCGAAGACCTGCTGATGGAACCGCCGGGTCGGCCGCAGATGCCGAGGCGTCGTCCGTCCCTCCACGACCAGCCTGCCGTCCCGCCAGCCGATCTCGTCGATCCGGTGGTGGAGGGTGTCTCCGACGCGCGAGAGCGCGGCGGGCAGCCGTTCCAGCAACGGTGTGGCCAGATAGGACCGCCCCAGCCGTCTCACCAGCCTGGCGCCTGACACCGCCTGGCGGTCCCATGCGACGACCTCGAGCAGGTCCGCGGGCCTCCTGTGCCGGACGAGATGCCATTCCAGCCGCCTGATGGCGGGCAACCCGTCGAACACCGCGGGCGAGACGCCGTCCAGATAGTCGCCGGCGAGATCGAGGAAGCGACCGCGGTAGGCCTCCGGCGCCTGGTCGAGGACGTCGAGGAAATTCGTCAGGTCGCTGTCGAGGACGGCGTGGTCCCAGGCGGGGAGGTGAGCCGCGAGGCCTTCGGCCACGAGGAACTCCCGCACCGACCGCACAGCGGAGAAGCGGTCGTCGAGATGCCGTACGCGGGTCTTGTCCTGAGTGATCGACCGGCTGCCCGCGGTGCGCTCGCGCCACAGGTACACCTGGGCCGGCAGCACGTCGACGGAGCCCGCCAGGACGTGGCCCCGCAACGCCACGAGCATGTCCTCGTACAGCACGCCGCGGGGGAAGCTGAACCCGTGGGCGTCCCAGAACGACCGGCGCCACAACTTGTTGGTGACCTGCCGGTCCCTCATCAGGACGCCGGTCCGCGTCACATGCGTGGTCGTCGCCGGGCCGGAGAAGACGACCCGGTGCATCGCCGACTGCCGGACCCGTCGCCCGTCATACCTGCCGACGTTGCCCGTGGCCAGATCGGAACCGGACTCCAGCAGGCTCGCCAGCATGTACTCGAGCGCGTACGGCGGGAGCAGGTCGTCACTGTCGAGGAAGGCGAGGAAGTCACCGGTCGCGTGGCGCACCCCCGTGTCCCGCGCCGCGCCCAGCCCGAGGTTGCCCTGGCGGACCAGCCGGAACCGCTCGTCCCGCTCCGCGAACCCCCGCGCGATCTCCGCGCTGGAATCGGGGGATCCGTCGTCGACCATGACGACCTCGATGTCCTCCCAGGTCTGCGCCGACACCGACTCCAGGCAGGCGGGAAGATAGAGCTCCACGTCGTAGATCGGGACGATGACGCTGATACGAGGCACAGGTGAATCCTTAGAACTCGTCCGTCGGATGGCGGTGTCCGGCGCGTCGATCAGCGGTGGACGGTCCCCCGCATCGCCGCTCCGAGAACCCGCGCCCTCGTCACGGCACAGCGCAGCGGTCCCGTCCTGGTGGTGACGAGCCCCGCCCCTTCGGGGGTGGCGCGCAACCTGACGCGGCGCCCGTCGAAGTCGGCCACCGCGCGGTCGTCCCGGATGACGCTGAGCGGCAGCGCGGTCTCGGCTCCGAACCGGTCGCGGGCGACGAGCCGCAGTCCCGCCTCGCCGTACGGCAGGGCACGCTGGGGCAGATCGCAGGACCAGGAGAAGAACCCGGGCTTGGCCCGGGTGACCTGCACGTCCCTGCGGCAGACGGCATCGCCCACCTCGAGCAGCAGGTCGGTGCGCACCTCTCCCTGCGTCGCGAGGAACCCGGGTGCGAGGACCTGGCCACCCACGCGGAGCAGGGTGGCGTGGCCGGCCGTGCGCACCCTGCAGACGACGGCGGTGAGCGGCTGGACCCTGAGCAGGTCGCCGAACGTCTCGAGATCGGGCAGGTCCAGGTAGACGCGGCCCGCGAGCACGCGGAGCCGCCCCCGGGACACCGGCCGCCTGATCGTCTCCGGCTCTCCCCTGCAGGTCCCGATCGCGCGCAGCCCGTCGTCCAGACGGGCGCCGCGCCGGGCCAGCACCTCCGTGAGGATCTCGGTCATCACCGGAGGGGAGATCTCCTTGAACATGATCGACGTCCGGTGGGCGAAGTCGGCGAGCCCGGCGTCGTCGAGAGAGGTCGCCGCGGTCTCGGCGTGACGGAGCTGTGTGGCGCCCACCCAGCGCATGAGCGCCCTCCGCACCGCGGGCGGACGGCCCTCGCAGTGGCCGGCGACCTGCTCGGCGTCCGCGAGGAGGGCCATGACCCCGTGGCCTTCCCCTTGAGGTGCGCTCTGTTCGCGGGCCGACCGGCAGCAGACCTGATCGCTCAGCACCAGGCTGCGCGCGTCGAGCATGAGCGCCAGCAGGGCCGGGACGCCGCTGGAGAGATCCGCCCGTGTGGTCGCCACCAGCTCACGCGCGAAGAGTTTGTTCGAGGCGGGCCCGCCGCACACGATGTCCGGCGCCTCGGCGACAGAGCCGATGACCCGCTCCCCGAGCGCGAGCTCCTTGCGCCACGCGCAGCCGGGAGCCGTGCCGACCATGTCACCGACGACCACGTCGGCGTCATGCCGCGCGGCCAGCTCCATCAGGCCGTCCAGTCCTCCGGGCACGTAGACGTCGCCGGTGTCGAGGAAGGCGACATGACGTCCCTGCGCTCCGGCCACGGCGGCGGCGACCGTCTCGGCACGGCGCATGGGCTTGCCGAGCACTCGGACCTCGTCGGCGGATTCTCCGCCGGAGCCCTCCTCGACGAGGATCACCTCGACACGGTGACGGAACCTCTGGGCGTCGATGGAGTCGAGAGCGTCCCGCAGCCATCCGCCCGCGTCCCGCATCGGCAGGATCACGCTCACCTCAGGCTTTGCCATTCTTCCCCCCGGGTGTCGCATGCGACAGCGAGCTGTAAGGCTAGCGTCACGCATCGTGACGGCCGTTTTGCTTTACCAGCTCTTCACGTGCGCGTCAGAAGCCCGACAAGCCCGCGTCGCAAGGGGTTGCGGCTCCGTCGTGCCGCCACCCTCCGTTGCCCGGGCCGGCTTGTCTCCGGGCGCGGGGCCGAGGCGGGGGCGATCCCCCAGGTCTCGCCGGCCTCCCAGAGCGTCCCGAACGTCTCATGAACCAGGTCGTCCAGGTCCTCCCCCGGCCGCGCGAGAAGTCGGGCCCTGTTCATGGCGGCCGTGCGCTCCAGCCGGGCGCTGACGACGCCCTCCCGCTCGTCGAGCGCCAGCGACAGGACGCCGAGGGCCTTGCGGTCGGCGAACGCGACGATCGACCGCAGGGTCTGCGGCGAAGGCACCCAGCCCGGCGGGCAGTGGAAACGGAACGGGACGCTCCGGGAGGCCATGCCGGGGGCGTCCTCCGCGAAGACCACCCGGCTCCGTCCCGCGTAGGCCTCCCGGATCGCCCGTACGCCGGTGGTCGGCGGGCCTGCCACGATCACGACGATGTCGTGCAGGTCGCTCGCGAGCAGGCCGTCGACCGTGGCCCGGACGTCCTCGGCGGCCGCGTCTCCCACGGGCACGACGGCCTCGACGTACGGCACCAGGTGGGTCCGCCGCTGCTTCCTGAGCCGCCGCAGCGTCGGCACGTGCTCGGCCAGGTACGACCGGTCCGGCTCGGCGGGGGTACCGGTGTGCACGCTCCGCGCGTGCCGTTCGGCCACGAAGACGGCTCCGGCCAGGGCGAGCCGGTATCCCAGCTCGGTGTACTCCCCCGACGGCTGCCATCCGCCGCTCGCGCGCAGCAGGGCAGCCGGGACGGAGGCGGGGACGCCCACCATGGCGTTGAACGCCTTCGGTCCCGCGGCCCGCAGGTCCGACGTCGTGTCCAGTCGTCTGTCCAGTCGTCCGTCCATCCGCGTCCCGTCCATGCCGGGCGCGTGCCGCGGGCGGCTCAGCACGACGAGGTGGTCCGCGAGGTGGTGCCAGCGCATGTGCGCCTCGATGTGCTCCGGCAGGAGAACCAGGTCGGCGTCGAGCAGGTGGACGACATGCCCGTCGGCGACCGCGGCTCCCGCATCGGGCGTCGTCGACGTTCCCGGTTCCGGCCGGATCACCCGGGTGCGCCCGGGCACGCGGTCGGGAAGCACGACCGGCGGCCCGTCGCCGGCGTCGACGACGATGACCTCCAGCAGGTGATCCGGATAGCTCTGGGCCGCGAGACCGGCCAGCGTCAACGGCAGGCTCCGAGCGTGGCCGCGCAGCGTGGAGACGACCACGCTGACGGGCAGGGTGGGGGTCCACGCGCCCGGCTCAGGCGGGTCGCCGAGCACCCCGTAGTCGTTGAGCGGGATCCGGGGGCGCGGCACGTAAGCAGCCGCCGCCTGCCTCACTTCTGCCTGCCGTACGCCGGAGCATCTTCCATCAGGGCGTTGAAGACCAGGCCGCGCCACTGCTCCTCATAGGACGTGAGGAACGACTGAACGGGCGGCCGCCAGGTGTGCTCGCGCGCGTTCCTGCGGCGCAGGACGTAGTTGAAGCCGTGGGTGCGGTAGATCCGGCCACCGGCGGCCTGCACGGCTTCGAGCAACTGCCCGTCGACGGTCCGCGGGATGGGCCGGAATCCGCCGACCGCGTCGAACATCGCCCGGGTGATCAGCACGGTCCCTCCGGCCACGAAAGGGGCGAAGCGCTCC
The DNA here is from genome assembly GCF_016863275.1 of Planotetraspora mira. Lineage (GTDB taxonomy): Bacteria > Actinomycetota > Actinomycetes > Streptosporangiales > Streptosporangiaceae > Planotetraspora > Planotetraspora mira. The sequence goes on along the minus strand of NZ_BOOO01000015.1, from coordinate 221,343 downwards.
GTGCCGACACGCCGTCTGATCGTCACGTCGATGGGCTCCAGGTAGACGAATTCCGGGGCGGAACCGACCAGGTCCGCACCGGAGTACAGCTGCGCGAGCAGGAGGTCGGCGAGGTGGTCGGGCCCATACCAGTCGTCGTCGTCGACCTTGGCGAGGAACGTCCCCGAGGCCGCGGCCGCCATCCGGTTGAGCAGTGCCCCGAAGGACAGACCGCCGGGGGCCTCGACCACCGTGACCGGGAGGCTCGTAGCGGGCACCGAGCCGGCCGGCAGCCCGTGGAGCCCCACGATGAGCTCCAACCGCACCCCGCGCTGGCGTTCCATCTGCTGGATCGCGAAAGGGATCATCTCCGGCCTGCGGGTGCACAGCAGGACCGACACCATCGGCTCTGGAGGCACGGGCAGACCGGCCGATGCGGCGATGGCACGCCATCGGGCGACCGCGCCGTGGGCGCGCAGTGCGATCCTGCGCAGCCGGATCGCGGTCTCCTCACGCCGGAGGTCGGACGCGAGGTCCTCCTCACCCACCGCCGCGACCGCCTCGGCCAGTTCGGGCCCGAGGGCGGCGTCGCGAGCCGCGTCGGGCCGCGCGATCACCGGCACCCCGGCGGCGGCGAGCCCGGCGACGATCCTGGCGACAGTTGCGACCGCGGTCCCTGCGGTGACCCCGGAGGCCATCCTGATCGGGGCGGGCCCTGCCCCGTCGCAGGACGGGATCACCACGCCCCTGACGTCCCTGAGGCGGGCCACCTCGACGTCCGTCAGCTCTCCACGCGGCCCGAGCCGTACGAGCACGTCGGAGCCACCGGTGACGGCGAAGTCCGGGCCGAGCACCGCGAGGGGACCCGTGGGGTGCCTCTTGAAGCCGATGGGGTTGATCACGGCCTCGTCGACCGGCGGCAGCGGGCCTGGGTCGGCGTGGTCACGCCCGGCGCCGAGGTCGATGTGGGCACCACCGGCACGCACTTCGGCCCGGTCTCGGCTCCGGCCCCCGTCTCGGCCGCGGTCGTGGTCCCGGTCGTGGTCCCGGTCGTGGTCCCGGTCGTGGTCCCGGTCGTGGTCGTGGTCGTGGTCGTGGTCTCGGCCGAGGCGGAGGAGCAGGTCGCAGCCGGGGGCGTCACGGCGCTCCGGCGGCGGGAGAGTGAGCTCCACAGGTGTCGCGTTGGCGTCGCCGGGCCGCCACTCGTCGGCGTGATCGCCCGCGAGGCCGATCACCGGCTGGCTCATGTGACGGCCCGTCCCGAGAAGGCCGCGCGCCACTGAGGCGATCACCTCGCCCGCCGCGACGGGTTCGGCGAACGACGCGTCGAGGTGCCAGCCCGAGGTCGTACGAGTGATCCGCAGGTCGGCGAGGTGCCGCCAGGCGTCCGACTGCCCGGAGACGGGAATCGGCTCCGTGGCCCATGGGGGCACCTCGGCCAGTGCGACGCGTACCCGTCCGGCACTGGGGAGAAGCCTGTGCATTGGGACGACCCTGCGCAGGTCGCTGAGTGTCCGGACGGCGACGACCACGCAGTCGTACGGCTCTCGCGGCGCACCGGCCGCGTCCGGGACGTGCCACGGGCCGCTGAAGCCGTCGACGACCCGGCCGAGCCACTCCGGGCAGTGGCCGAAACCGGCGCTCGTTCCCCATGTCCGCGGCGCACGGGAGGCGGAACGGACCACCCCGGCCTCCTCCCTCGAATCGCCCTGCTCCGGGTCGCCGGTTCTCATGGCAGCGACTGGGACAGCATCGCGAAACGGGCGGCGGAGCGGCCGTCATGTGCTCGTCCTTGGCCGAACGTTTACGGCCGTCTACGGCCGTAAGGGGCTGTCTGTGGCCGTCTGTGGCCCGAGGCTCACGGGTCTCCGTCCCGGATGATCACCCTTGGGAGGACGCCTCCTGCGGGGACCTCAGCGAACGGCTGATCCGCTTGCCGAGCCGCTGCGCCGGGGCCTCCACGAAGCGGTACGTCAGCCAACTCAAGGTGAGGAGCACGATCAGATACCCCAGGCTGATGGCCGACGAAAGCGCGGCCGGCAGGCCTCGGAGGTCGCCCATCATGGAGTTCAGCCCCCGCAGCAGGGGGTGGTGCAGCAGGTAGATCGAGTAGCTGATCAGGCCGATCCACGTCAGTACGCCGGGGATGGGGCGGCCCCGCCACGCCATCCCAAGGGCGAACGTGCCGCCCGCGAGCGCCATCGTCGTGATCCACACGTCCGGCTGGACCCACCACCAGCCCGCCTGGATCGACCACACTGGAGAGGCGGCCACCAGCGCCGCCGACACCACGACCGGTGTCAGCCCGCCCGTGCCCGCCTCCCAGCGCTGGATGGCCGTCCCGGTGAACATCACCGCGAGGATCGCCGCGCCGAACCAGGGCACGTAGCTGCCGAACATGAGCAGCACGAGCGCCATCAGGCCCAGGGAGTAGGCGGCGGTCGTCCGGAACCGGCCCGAGATCAGGCAGACGAGGCCGGCGAGAAAGATCACGCATGTCACGACGGCCGGCCATTCGCCCGGCAGCAGCGGCGCGGACAACACCAGGCCCGCGGCGACCGCAGCACCACCGAACGCGATGGCCAGCATGCCGCTGCGCCTGTGCACGCCGCCTACGAAGAGCGCGGTGACGATCAGGTAGAACACCATCTCGTACGACAGGGTCCACATCGGATCGGCGACCCCGCCCATGTGGACGACGTCGAGCAGCATCGACAGGTGGGCCGCGACGGATGACGGTCGGCGGGGGACCTCCATGCGCACCGGCACCCAGATCGCCATGACGAGGACGAGCCCGATGACCAGCAGATAGAGCGGGTAGAGGCGGAAGAGGCGGCTGATCCAGAAGGACCTTACGTCTCCCCTGTGTTCCAGGGACGCCGGAATGATGTACCCGCTGACCAGGAAGAACACCAGCACGCCGTACATGCCGAGGTTGAACCAGTACGGCCGCAGCGCGGGCATGAGCCACGGAAGCATGTGCTCGGCCACCACGGCCATCGCACCGATCCCGCGTAACGCGTCCAGCCAGGCGAGGCGGGCGGCCTGTGTACGTGCGGGTGCGATGGCGACCTGTGTGGCAATCACCAGCCTCAACTTACCGCTGACGCCTGACCCACACCCATATGTACGCCTTTTTCACTCCCCCCTGCCACGATCATGCATTTCACCCAAATCACATGATCATGAAACGCCACCCTCACGCGGGCAGGCCAAGGTCACCATTCACGTGGGCAGGCAAGGCCACCTCCCACGTGATCATGCAATTCGTGACAGTCAACTCTCCCCCGCCCACACGCACCCCCTTGCGTGATCATGCAATTGGTGACAGCGGTCGTCGTGCGCGATCAGGAACAAGCCGGTTGCCGATGGGCCGCCGCCGACGAACCTGTGCATGATCACGAAACACATGACCCCAGGTCGGATGCGGCCTTCCCGAACCTGTGCATGATCAACAGATGGAAAGCCGCAGCCCAGGCACCGCATCCACGAATTCGCGCATGATCACGAAAGGAATACGCGCTGGTCAGACGATACGTGACCGAAAGTGCACATGATCACGAACCGGAAAGTGACAGGTCACTGGGGATGCCGCCGAACCTGTGCATGATCACGATGGAGGCATGGGCAGGTCGGAGGGCATTTCCGCGAACCTGTGCATGATCACGCGGGAGGGGTGTGCGTGGGGTGTGTGTGGGGGGGTTACTCCCACTCGATGGTGCCGGGGGGCTTGCTGGTGACGTCGACGACCACCCGGTTGATCTCGCGGACCTCGTTGGTGATCCGGGTCGAGATGCGGGACAACACGTCGTACGGCACGCGGGCCCAGTCGGCCGTCATCGCGTCCTCCGAGGTGACGGGCCGCAGGACGACAGGGTGTCCGTAGGTGCGGCCGTCGCCCTGGACGCCGACCGAGCGGACGTCGGCCAGCAGGACGACCGGGCACTGCCAGATGTCGCGGTCGAGCCCCGCCCGGGACAGCTCCTCGCGTGCGATGGCGTCGGCCTCGCGCAGGATGTCGAGCCGCTCGGCGGTCACCTCGCCGATGATCCGGATGCCCAGCCCCGGGCCGGGGAACGGCTGCCGCCAGACCATCGCCGAGGGAAGGCCCAATTCCTCGCCGGCCCGCCTGACCTCGTCCTTGAACAGCGTCCGCAACGGCTCGACCAGCTGGAACCGAAGATCGTCGGGAAGTCCGCCCACATTGTGGTGGGACTTGATGTTCGCGGTGCCGGTGCCGCCGCCCGACTCGACGACGTCGGGGTAGAGCGTGCCCTGGACCAGGAAGTCCGCCGGGCCGTCCGCGAGGATGGCCCGCTGCTCGTCCTCGAAGACGCGGATGAACTCCCGGCCGATGATCTTGCGCTTCTCCTCGGGGTCGACCACCCCGGACAGAGCCTTGAGGAACCGCTCGGCGGCGTCCACCACCCGGAGCTTCACCCCGGTCGCGGCCACGAAGTCGCGCTCGACCTGCTCGGCCTCACCCTTGCGGAGCAGGCCGTGGTCGACGAAGACGCAGGTGAGGCGATCGCCGATGGCCCGCTGGACGATGGCGGCCGCCACGGCGGAGTCCACGCCGCCCGACAGCGCGCAGATCGCCCTGCCGTCGCCGACCTGCTCGCGCACCGCCGCGACCGCGTCCTCGACGATGTTGAGCATGGTCCACGACGGACGGCATCCGGCCGCCTCGAGGAAGTGCTTGAGGACCGTCTGCCCGTGCGCGGTGTGGAGGACCTCGGGGTGGAACTGCACGCCGTACAGGCCCTGGTCGGGGTTCTCGATCGCGGCGACCGGCGTGGCCTCGGTGGACGCGGTGACGGCGAACCCGGCCGGGGCTCCGGCGACGGAGTCGCCGTGGGACATCCAGACCGACTGCGTGGACGGCAGCCCGGCGAACAGCACGCCGTCCCCGAGCACCTGCAACGAGGTGCCGCCGAACTCCGCGACGCCCGTCCTGTTCACCGTCCCGCCCAGCGCCTGCGCCATCGCCTGGAAGCCGTAGCAGATGCCGAAGGTGGGCACACCCGTCGCGAACAGGCCGTCGGGGACCGGCGGGGCGCCCTCGGCGTACACGGACGAGGGGCCGCCCGACAGGATGATCGCCTTGGGCTTCCTGGCCAGCATCTCCGCCACCGGCATCGTCGACGGGACGATCTCGGAGTAGACGTGACATTCACGCACCCGGCGAGCGATCAGCTGCGCGTACTGCGCGCCGAAGTCGACCACCAGGACCGTGTCGAACTCAGACACCGGAAGGACCCCCAAAGGAAACGAGCGGTGTCGCCAGTCTATCGGCGCGGTTCCCCCGACCAGCCCCGACACTTCCCCGCCCGGGTCGGCGGGGATCGCGCCTCATCCTCTCCACTCGCAAAATCCAAATGACATTTATTTGTGTTATCTGCGTCATCTCAGTTATAGTCGTCACATGACCACTCCCGATGAGCTCGCCTTCACCGATCGCATGGCCCACTTCTACGCGCGGGAGTACGGCTTCCCGCCCGTGGCCGGCCGAGTGCTGGGCTACCTGCTCATCTGCCGGCCTCCCCAGCAGACCATCGACGAGATCGGCGCGGCCCTGCTCGCGAGCCGCAGCGCGGTCACGGGGGCGGTCACCCTCCTGGCGGGCCATCACGTCGTGCGCCGGTCCCGGTCGGCGGGGCAGCGTGTGGACCACGTCACCCTCGATCCCCGAGCGCTCGACCCCACGGGTTTCGCGGGCGCGACGTATCAGGAGCAGGCGACGCTCGCGCGTGAGGCGCTGGACCTGCTCGAGGAGGGCCCCTCCGAGCGGCGCTCGATGCTCGAGGAGGGTGCCGCCTTCTACGACTTCCTCGCCGAGCGGATGCCCGCCCTGCTCTCCGAATGGCACGCCCGGCGCGACGCACGTCACCGCTGATCACCCCTTGCGGGCACCCGGACGAAAGGCAGCCCCCCATGTCTCGTCAGCTCACCATTCCGGCCGCGGACACCCGGCTCGACGGCACCGAGACTCCCGGTGAGGGTCGTCCGCTGCTCTTCCTCAACGGCGGGTTCGCGACGCAGCGGCACTGGAACGGCGTCATCCGGCGCCTCGGCGGCAGGCACCGCACCGTCACGTTCGACGCACGGGCACGCGGGAAGTCGGGCACCTCGGCCGACTACTCCATCCGTGGCGCCATCGACGACATCGGCCGCGTGATCGAGGCGACCGGGATCGAGCGGCCGGTCCTGGTGGGGTGGTCCCACGGTGCGACGATCGCGGTGCGGTACGCGGCGGAGCACCCGGAGCAGGTCGCCGGGCTCGTGCTCGTCGACGGCGCCTACCCGATCTCCATGTTCGACGAGGCGGGCAAGGGAGCCGTGCGCAAGCAGTTCCGCCGGCTTGGCTGGATCATGCGCATCATGGCGGCCCTGGGCCGTTCGGCCCGGATGACGCCCGCCGAGTCGGCCGAGATCGTCATCGAGGTGGACTCCATGAACGGCGAACTCGGCCCCGACTTCGAGGCTTTGGAATGCCCGGCCGTGTATGTCGTCGGCACCGGACCGCACTCGGGCGCCTCGGAGGAGGAGATGCGCACGATGCGCGCCACCGCCGCCGAGGCGGTGTCGATGAACGAGCGCGTGTCGGTGTTCGCGACGACGCCCGGCAACCACGTGCAGATCCTGAGCAAGAACCCCGGCACCGTGGTCGCCGCCATCGAGGACGTCCTCGCCCGGGCCTCCTGAGAGGACGCCGCCATCGAGGACGTCGTCGCCCGGGCCTCCTGAGAGGACGCCAGGACTAGGTGATCTCCACGATCGGCAGCCGGAGCGCTCCCGGCGCCGCCGCCGGCACGACCGGATGGAGCGGCGCGACCGGCGAGACCCTCGCGTAGGCGGATCCGACGGCCGGGCGAGGGTCGGGCTCTCCCTTGTTCGGCCACAGCGCCATGGCCCGCTCCGCCTGGGCCGTGATGGTGAGCGAGGGGTTGACGCCCAGGTTGGCGGAGATCGCCGACCCGTCGACGATGTGCAGGCCCTCGTACCCGTAGACCCGGTGGTAGGCGTCGATCACACCGCTCTCCGGGGAGTCGCCGATCGCGCAGCCGCCGAGGAAGTGCGCCGTGGCCGGGATGTCGAACAGGTCCAGCCAGGAACCGCCCGGCATACCGCCGATCTCCTCGGCGGCCAGCCGTGCGGCCTGGTGCCCCGCGGGGATCCAGGTGGGATTGGGCTCGCCGTGGCCGGGATCGGCCCGCAGACCGCGCCCCCGGAGGGAGACCGTGACCGAGTTGTTCTTGGCCTGCATGACGAGGGCGATGACGGCCCGTTCCGACCATCTCCGGTGATTGAACAGCCGGGGCACCAGATGGGGCCGGCGGAGGGCCGCGCCGAGGAATTTGAGCCAGCGAGGCACCCTGCCCCCGCCGTCGACGAGCAGCGTGCGGAGCATGCCCATCGCATTGGAGCCGTCGCCGTACCGGACGGGTTCGATGTGCGTCTCGGCGTCGGGGTGGATCGACGAGGTGATCGCCACCCCGCGGTTGAGCTTGTCCCCCTTGACCGTCAGCCGCTCGAACCCGAGCAGGGCCTCGGAGTTCGTCCGGGTCAGGACGCCGAGCCGAGCCGAGAGCCCGGGCAGGGTGGTCGCCCTCAGGTGGTGCAGCAGCCGCTGCGTGCCGTACGTGCCGGCGGCGAAGACGACCTGCCGCGCGGTGAAGGCGCGGCTCCCGCCCAGGGAACCGGTCCTCCTGGCCGTGACCTCGTATCCGCCGTCGACCGGGCGCACGCTCCTGACGGTCGTCTCCGGGTGGACCGTCGCCCCCGCGCTCTCCGCGAGGTGGAGGTAATTCTTGACCAGCGTGTTCTTGGCGCCATGGCGGCAGCCCGTCATGCACTCGCCGCACTCCAGACATCCCCGCCTCCGCGGACCGGCCCCGCCGAAGTACGGATCGTCGACCTCGACGCCGGGAGCGCCGAAGAACACCCCCACGGGAGCGAGATGGAAGGTGTCGCCGACCCCCATCCGCTCGGCCACCTTCCGCATGACCTCGTCGGCGGGCGTCACGGTCGGGTTCCGCGTCACCCCCAGCATCCGCTTGGCCTGGTCGTAGTAAGGGGCGAGTTCGCTCTTCCAGTCCGTGATGCGGCTCCACTGGGGGTCGTCGAAGAAGGGGTCCAGGGGCTCGTAGAGGGTGTTCGCGTACACGAGCGAGCCGCCGCCCACCCCCGCCCCGGCGAGGACCATGACGCCGCTTCCGCCGCGCAGCAGGTGGATCCGCTGGATGCCCTTGAGACCGAGCCGCGGGGCCCACAGGAAGTCCCTGGCCCGCCAGGACGTCTTGGGAAGCGTGCCGTCCTCGAACCGCCTGCCGGCCTCCAGGACGCCGACCGAATAGCCCTTCTCCGTCAGGCGGAGGGCCGTCACGCTCCCGCCGAATCCCGACCCGATGACGACGACGTCGTAGTCCATGACAGTCCTATTTGAGGTGAAGCCGCTTCATCGTCTTGAGGACGCCGGCGAGGGTGTCGGCGTAGGTGTCGTACGACAGGCCGAGCATCGGCTCGAAGCCGAGCCACGACGCCTGGCTGGCGACGGTCTGGACCTCGGTGTATTTGAGCAGGCCCTCGCTTCCGTGGCGGCGGCCGAGGCCGGAGGCCTTCATGCCGCCCATCGGGGCGTCGTAGGACGCGTAGGCCGAGCCGTACCCCTCGTTGACGTTGACGGTGCCCGCCTTGACGCGGGCGGCGACCCGGCGGGCCCGCCCGAGGTCGCGCGTCCAGACCGAGGCGTTCAGCCCGTACGGCGTGTCGTTCGCGAGAGCGACGGCCTCGTCCTCGGCGGAGAACCGGTAGAGGGCGACGACTGGGCCGAAGGTCTCGTCGCGGCACAGGTCCATGTCCTCGGTGACGCCCTCGACGACCGTCGGCTCGTAGAACAGCGGCCCGAGGTCGGGCCGCGCGCGGCCTCCGGTCAGCACCTTCGCGCCCTTGGCGACGGCGTCGGCCACGTGATCGGTCACCGCGTCGAGTTGCCGCCGGTGTGTCAGGGACCCCATCTGGGTGTCCCAGTCGAACCCCGCGGCGATCTTCATGTTCTCCACCGCCCGGACGAACTTGTCCCGGAACGCGTCGGCGACCGATTCCTGCACGTAGAGCCGCTCGATCGAGATGCACAACTGGCCGGCGTTGGTGAAGCACGCCCGGATGGCTCCCTGCGCGGCCAGGTCGAGGTCGGCGTCGTCGAGCACGATCATCGGGTTCTTGCCGCCCAGTTCCAGCGAGCAGCCGACGAGCCGGGCGGCGGCCTCGGCGGCGACCTTCCTGCCACCCCTGGTCGATCCGGTGAACGCCACGTAGTCGGCGCCGTCGATCAGCGGACCGCCGACGTCCTCGGGGTCGCCCAGCACGACCTGCCAGATGTCGCGCGGCATGCCGAGTTCCACGAGCAGGTCGATCGTCCAGAGGGTGGACAGCGCGGTCTGCGTGTCGGGCTTGTGGACGACGGCGTTGCCCGCGATCAGCGCGGGGACCACGTCGGTCACCCCCAGGGACAGCGGGTAGTTCCACGGGCTGATCACGGCCACGGCGCCCTTGGGGTGGCGAAGCTCGGTCACCCGGGTGGCGACCGGGAAGATGCCCCGGCGGCGCTGCGGTTCCAGCAGCCCCGGCGCGCGCCTGGCGAAGTAGAGGCTGCATCCGGCCACGTCGAGAACCTCCTCGAACGCGTGCCGCCTGGCCTTCCCCGTCTCCGTCTGGACGATGTCGAGGATCTCGTCGCGACGGTCGATCATCGCGTCGTGCAGGCGCAGGAACGGCCTGGTCCGCTCCCGGGCGGGCAGCGCGGCCCACGCCTCCTGCGCGGCCCTGGCCTTGGCGTACGCGGCCCTGACGTCGTCGGCCGAGGAGATCGGGATGTCGGCGAGGGGCTCACCCGTGAACGGGACGGCGATCTGCCGGGTCTTGCCCTCCGAGGTGACGTGCGCGAGGACTCGATCGACCATGGCGCTGTCGAGCGTCCGAATCGTGGCGGCCATGGCGGAAGAATATTCCGGGGACCCCACTAAAGCTACTGGTTGGTAAAGCAACCTTCAGGCGGCCCCAAGGAACGCTCGAACCGAAGCCCGGCGCGATACGTCCTAGGGGCATGAGGACATCGATTCGTACGGCGGGCGCCATCGCCCTGGCCGGGCTGCTCGCCACGGCGTGCTCGGAAGGCCGCGCGGCGGAGGCTCCTCCGCGTGTCGACCTGACCGACAAGGTCTCCCTCGTCTCATACACGAGTTGCGACGACATGCTGAACGACATCCGGCGCAAGACCGCCGAGAACGCGACTCCCTGGGGCGTCGGAGGCCCCGCCGTCTACGGACGGGCGTTCTCGGAGGCCGCCGACGCGATGCCCGCGGCGACCGCCGCCAAGGGAGCCGTCTCCGACCAGTCGTACTCGACGACCAACGTCCACGAGGCCGGGGTCGACGAGCCCGACCTGGTCAAGACCGACGGCCAGCGGGTCATCACGGTCAGCCAGGGCCTGCTCCGCGTCGTCGACATCGAGAGCCGCCGGGTGACCGGCACCCTGCGTCTCGTCCCCAAGGAGCAGGCCTGGGCACAGGCCGATCTGCTGATCTCCGGCAACCGGGCGCTGGTGCTGTTCGAGGGCGTGGGGGGGATGATCCCGCTGGGCGCGATGGCCAAGGTGATGCCGGGACCGGCGGGGCCCAAGTACGTCCTGGTCGACCTCTCCGGCCGGCCGAAGGTGTTGTCCACGATGACCGCCGACGGCATGCACGTCGACGCCCGCCAGGTCGGGTCGACCGTCCGGATCGTCGTCAGGTCCCAGCCGAACATCACGCTCCCTCCCCCCAAGCCCGACATGCCCGAGTCCGAGTTGCTCGAGCGCAACCGCAAGGCCGTGCTCGCCGCGCCGGTCAACGCCTGGCTGCCCGCCTTCCAGATCAAGGGCGACGGGGTCACCCGTACCGACGCGGTGAAGTGCGAGAAGATCAGCCACCCGGCCGAGTACACCGGGACCTCGATGCTGACCGTCCACACGATCGACCTCGCCGCCGACCAGACGTTCTCCCCCGACTCCCCGATCAGCGTGGCCGCCGACGGCGACACCGTGTACGGCACGGCGACCAGCCTCTACGTGACCAGCAACCCCCGCTGGTGGCTGCGGCCGATGGTGATCGACGACATGCCGATGCCGACTCCCCGAGTGACGGGGAAGCCGCGCAAGCCGGCACCGACGCCGACCACGCCCCCCGAGCGCACCGAGGTGCACCGGTTCGACATCACCGCCGCGGGGTCCCCCCGCTACGTCGACTCGGGCTCGGTGCCCGGGCGCCTGCTGAACCAGTACTCCCTGTCGGAGAGCAAGGGCAATCTCCGCGTGGCCACGACGTCCAACTCGGAGACCTTCGGCGGGGCCCGTGAGACGAGCGAGAGCGGGGTCTACGTCCTCGACGCGGCGAGCCTGTCCCCGGTCGGCTCGGTGACGGGACTCGGCAAGGGCGAGCGCATCTACTCCGTCCGGTTCATCGGCGACGTCGGCTACGTGGTCACCTTCAAGCAGACCGACCCGCTCTACGCCTTGGACCTGCGGAATCCGGCCGACCCCAAGGTCACGGGCCAGCTGAAGATCTCCGGCTACTCGGCCTACCTGCACCCGGGCGGCGAGGGGCGCCTGCTCGGCGTCGGCCAGGAGGCCACCCAGTCGGGCCAGACGATCGGCACCCAGATCTCCCTGTTCGACGTCAGCGACCCGGCCAGCCCGAAGATCGTCTCCCGGTTCCTCCAGGAGAAGTCCGGCTCGGAGGCCGAGTGGGATCCGCACGCCTTCGTCTACTGGCCGCAGTCGGGCCTGGCGATGTTGCCCCTCCAGAGCTGGGGCGGCGACGTCATCGAGGGCAGTTCCGCCCTCGTGCTCAAGGTCGGCGACGGCGGGATCGACAAGGTCGGCCTGATCAGCCATCCCAGCAAGACCGTGCAGGGCTCGTTCGCACCGGTCGACCAGGGCATCCGCCGCTGCATGGTCATCGGGGACGCCATCTGGACGGTCTCCGACGGCGGCCTCAAGGTCAGCGACGCGACGAGCCTCGCCGACCGGGCATGGATCCCCTTCGTGTGATCCGGCGTCAGACGCCGTGACCCTCCGGGAGGGCGACGGGAACGATCTCGGGAGCACCGAGACGGATCGCGTCGGCCTCCTGGTCGGTGTCCTGCTCCTGCGAGGCCCGTTCGGCCTCGACCCTCTTGGTGAAGTACTCCACCTCCCGCTTGACCTGCTCGGTGTCCCAGCCGAGCGGCTTCGCCATGAGCTCCGCGGCCTCCTGCGCGACGGCGGCGCCGCGGTGGAAGGTCTCGATCGAGATGCGGGTCCGGCGGGTCAGCGCGTCGTTGAGGTGGCGGGCGCCCTCGTGGGTGGCCGCGTGGACGATCTCGGCACGCAGGTAGTCGTCGGCCCCCGCGAGGGGCCGTCCCAGCGAGGGATCCCGCTCGATCAGCTCGAGCACCTCGTCGATCATGGAACCGTACCGCTGGAGCAGGTGCTCGATCCGCGCGACGTGCAGACCGGACGAGCGGGCGAGCCGATGGCGGGAGTTCCACAACGCCCGATAGCCCTCCGCCCCCGCCAGGGGGATCTGGTCGGTGCAGGACGGGGGCACGCGCCGGTCGAGGCCGTGCGCGACGGCGTCGACCGCGTCGCCCGCCATCACCCGGTACGTCGTGAACTTGCCGCCGGCCACCATGACGAGGCCGGGGACGGGGTGGGCCACCACGTGCTCACGCGAGAGCTTGGACGTCTCCTCCGACTCGCCGGCGAGCAGCGGCCGCAGCCCGGCATACACACCTTCCACGTCGTCCCTGGTCAACGGCACCGCGAGGACGGAGTTGACGTGGTCGAGCAGGTAGTCGATGTCCGTCCGGGAGGCGGCGGGATGGACCTTGTCGAGTGTCCACTCCGTGTCGGTGGTGCCGATGATCCAGTGCCGGCCCCAGGGAATCACGAACAACACCGACTTCTCGGTGCGCATGATGATCCCCGTCAGGGAGTGGATGCGGTCGCGCGGCACCACGAGGTGGATGCCCTTGGACGCCTTGACGTGGATCTGGCCGCGCCCGCCGACGAGTTCCTGGACGTCGTCGGTCCAGACCCCCGTCGCGTTGACGACCTGGCGGGCCCGGACGTCGAACTCGGTCCCGCTCTCCAGGTCGCGCACGCGGACCCCGGTGACGCGCTCGCCCTCGCGCAGGAAGCCGACCGCCTGGACCCGCGACGCCACGTCGGCACCGTATGTCGCGGCGGTCCTGAGCATGGTCATCACGTATCGGGCGTCGTCCACCCCGGCGTCCCAGTACTGCACCGCGCCGGTGAAGGCCGAGCGCTTGAGCGCGGGGGCGATCCGCAGGGCCCGCCGCCGCGACAGGTGCCGGTGGCCCGGCATGCCCCGGCTGAAGCCGAAGGAGAAGCCCAGCGTGTCGTAGAGCGCGAGCCCCGCCCCCACGTACGGCCGCTCCCAGCCCGGGTGGGTCAGCGGGAACAGGAACGGCACCGGCCTGACCAGGTGCGGCGCGATCCGCTGGAGCAGCAGGGCCCGCTCCCTCAGCGCCTCTCTCACCAGATCGAAGTTGAGTTGCTCCAGGTAGCGCAGACCGCCGTGGATCAGTTTGGACGAGCGCGAGGAGGTCCCGGAGGCGAAGTCCCTCGCCTCGACGAGACCCACCGACAGGCCTCTCGTCACGGCGTCGAGGGCGACACCTGCACCGACGACACCGCCGCCGATCACGACCACGTCGAGTTCCTGCGATTGCATCCGGTCAAGGGCGGCGGAACGCTCTGTGGGGCCGAGCGCTGCGGTGCCCATCCGCGCGGTCATAGGGCTCCCTCGGTACGGCTTTCGCCTGTGCGGTCGTTTTCTACCCGTAGGTTCTGACCAGCAAATCCTACTTCCACCCCTCACGCCAAATGATCTTCATCGCCCGGTCGGCACGAGGAGATCAGGCACGACGCGCCGGATCGATGCTGGTTTTTTGCTATAAACGAGCCGTTCCACCTCCCCCGATCTGTGATCCCGGCCCCCGGGCGGAAAGATGGGCTCATGAGCCTCACTGTCTCTGATGTTCGCCTCGTGACGCCGGAAGGGGTCCACGACGGCTGGCTGACCATCGAGGACGGCAAGATCACCCATATCGGCCGAGGCCAGGCGCCCGGCAACGGCCGGTCTCTGGGCGGCCGGACGGTCGTCCCGGGTTTCGTGGACGTCCACACGCACGGCGGGGGCGGCGGCTCCTACCCGGAGGGCGATCCGGAGAAGGCGGCCGAGGTCGCCGCGTTCCACCTCGGACACGGCACCACCACCACACTGGCCAGCCTGGTCACCGCTTCACCCGCCACCCTGGCGCGTACGGCGTCCGCCCTGGCCGATCTCTGCGAACAGGGGCTCATCGCCGGCATCCACTTCGAGGGTCCGTACATCTCGAAGGCCCGCTGCGGCGCCCACGACCCCGCGCTGCTGCGCGAGCCCGACCGGGCGGAGTTCCGGGAGTTGGTGCGGGCCGGCCGGGGCCACGTCCGCATGCTGACCATCGCGGCGGAGTTGCCGAACGCGCTCGACGTCATCAGGGACGCCGCGGCCGAGGGTGTGATCGCCGCACTCGGCCACAGTGACGCCACCTACGAGCAGACGCTCGCGGGGATCGAGGCGGGCGGCAGCGTCGCCACCCACCTGTACAACGCGATGCCGCCGTTGAGCCACCGCGATCCCGGCCCGGTCGCGGCCCTCCTCCAAGACGATCGGGTCACCGTGGAACTCATCAACGACGGAGTCCACGTCCACCCCGCGATGTTGCGTCTCGCCGCGCACGAGTCGGGCCCCGCAAGGACGGCGCTGATCACCGATGCGATGGCCGCGGCCGGCATGGGCGACGGGCGCTACCCGCTCGGCCCGATGACCGTCGACGTCGAGAACGGCGTGGCGCGCCTGTCCGAGGGCGGCACGATCGCCGGAAGCACGCTGACCATGGACGTGGCCTTCCGCCGCACGGTCCGTGAGATGGGCGCCTCGCTCGTCGACGCGTCCACGATGGCCTCGCTGACCCCGGCGCGGGTGCTCGGCCTCGACGGCGAGATCGGCTCGATCACCGTCGGCAAGTACGCCGACCTGGTCGTCCTCGACGAGGATCTGCGCCTCGACGGCGTCATGAGGCGCGGCGTCTGGGTGCGGGAACCCGCGTGATCACCCGATCACGCGGGGCCCGCTCCCGTTGATCAGGGCTGCGGAGGGGCGACGACGACCTCGACGCGCTGGAACTCCTTGAGGTCGGAGTAGCCCGCGGTCGCCATCGTGCGGCGCAGCGCACCCATGAGGTTCATCGAGCCGTCCGCCACCGACGACGGGCCGTGCAGGATCTGCTCCAGCGTCCCGATCGTGCCGAACTCGACCCGCCTGCCACGCGGCAGGTCCGGGTGGTGCGCCTCCGACCCCCAGTGGAAGCCGCGGCCCGGGGCCTCGGCGGCCCGGGCGAGGGGTGAGCCGACCATGACGGCGTCGGCGCCGCAGGCGATCGCCTTGGCGATGTCCCCCGAGCCGCCCATGCCTCCGTCGGCGATGACGTGGACGTAGCGGCCGCCCGACTCGTCCATGTAGTCGCGGCGGGCCGCGGCCACGTCCGAGATCGCGGTCGCCATCGGCACGACCACGCCGAGCACGTTGCGGGTGGTGTGCGAGGCGCCGCCGCCGAAGCCGACCAGCACGCCGGCCGCGCCGGTGCGCATCAGGTGCAGCGCGGCGGTGTAGGTGGCGCAGCCGCCGACGATGACGGGCACGTCCAGTTCGTAGATGAACTGCTTGAGGTTCAGCGGCTCGGCCCGCCCCGACACGTGCTCGGCCGAGACCGTGGTGCCGCGGATGACGAAGATGTCGACGCCGGCGTCGATCACGGCCTTGTGGTGCTGCACCGTCCGCTGGGGCGACAGCCGTACCGCCGTGGTCACGCCCGCCTCGCGGATCTCCCCGATGCGCCGGGCGATCAGCTCGTCCTGGATCGGGGCAGTGTAGATCTCCTGGAGGCGGCGGGTGGCGGCCTCCTGGTCGAGGGTGGCGACCTCCTCGAGCAGCGGCGCGGGGTCCTCGTAGCGCGTCCACAGACCTTCGAGGTCGAGGGCGGCGAGGCCGCCCAGCCTGCCGATCTCGATCGCGGTCCTGGGCGAGACGACGCTGTCCATCGGGCTCACCACGAGCGGAAGCTCGAACCGGTAGGCGTCGATCTGCCAGGAGATCGAGACCTCCTCGGGGTCACGGGTGCGCCGGGAGGGCACGATGCCGATCTCGTCCAGCGCGTACGCACGACGGCCGTTCTTGCCGCGCCCGATCTCCACCTGAGTCATCTCGCCTGCTCTTTCCATTCATGTGCGTACGGCTCCCGCCGGGCGCGAAAGCCGTACCGAGCCCGTATCGATACGGTGCCGGACGGCTCCCCTAGTGGCGGTGGTAGTTCGGAGCCTCGACCGTCATCTGGATGTCGTGAGGGTGGCTCTCCTTGAGACCCGCCGCCGTGATGGGCATGAGCTGCGCCTTCTCGTGCATCTCGGCGACGGTGCGGGAGCCGGTGTACCACATGCCCTGGCGGAGCCCGCCGACCAGTTGGTGGGCCACGGCGGCGAGGGGACCGCGGTAGGGCACCTGGCCCTCGATGCCCTCGGGGATGTACTTGTCCTCGCCGGAGACGTCGGCCTGGGCGTAACGGTCCTTGCTGAAGGACTTGCCGCCGCGCTCGCGGTTGCGCACCGCGCCGAGCGACCCCATGCCGCGGTAGGACTTGTACTGCTTGCCGTTGATGAAGATCAGCTCACCGGGTGACTCCTCGCATCCCGCGAGCAGCGAACCCAGCATGACGGTGTCCGCGCCGGCGGCGAGGGCCTTGGCGATGTCCCCCGAGTACTGCAGGCCGCCGTCTCCGATGACCGGGATGCCCGCGGGCCCGCAGGCCAGGGCCGCCTCGTAGATCGCCGTGAGCTGGGGCGCGCCCACGCCCGCGACGACGCGGGTGGTGCAGATGGAGCCCGGGCCCACGCCGACCTTCACCGCGTCGGCGCCGGCGTCGATCAGCGCCTGGGCGCCGGCCCTGGTGGCCACGTTGCCGCCGATCACGTCCACGCCCCGGCTGTTCGCCTTGATCTTGGCGATCATTTCGCACACGCCGTGCGAGTGGCCGTGGGCCGTGTCCACGATGATGACGTCGGCGCCCGCCTCGATCAGGGCCGTCGCCCGCTGCTCCGCGTCGCCCGCGACGCCCACCGCCGCGCCGACCATCAGCCGGCCGCGCGCGTCCTTGGTGGCCAGCGGGTACTGCTCGCTCTTGGTGAAGTCCTTGACGGTGATGAGGCCCTGCAGGCGGCCGGCCACGTCGACGATCGGCAGTTTCTCGACCTTGTGCTCCCGGAGCAGCCGGAACGCCTCGTCGCGGGAGACGCCCGCGGGGGCGGTCACGAGAGGCATGCGGGTCATGACCTCGTGGACGGCCTTCGTCTGGTCGGTCTCGAACCGCATGTCGCGATTGGTCACGATGCCGACGAGGACTCCGTCGGGGTCGGTCACCGGAACGCCGGAGATCCGGTAGGTGGCGCACAGCCGCTCGACGTCGGCGAGCGTGTCGTCCGGAGCGCAGGTCACCGGATGGGTCACCATGCCCGCCTCGGAGCGCTTGACGAGGTCGACCTGACTGGCCTGGTCCTCGATCGAGAGATTGCGGTGCAGGATGCCGATGCCGCCCTGGCGGGCCATCGCGACGGCCATCCGCGCCTCGGTGACGGTGTCCATGGCGGCGGACACCAGCGGGATGCGCACCACGACGTTCCGCGACAGGCGCGTCGTCGTGTCGGCTTCTCCCGGCTGCAGATCCGAGTAGGCGGGAACAAGGAGCACGTCATCGAACGTGAGCCCCGGTTCGGTGAACTTGGCCATCTCCAACCCTCCTGCCCGGCGGACCCCTCGCCAGACCCCGAGGTCAGTCTAGTGGGCTCCTCAGCACGCGGTTCCGGGGTTCCCTCCCCGGCCCTGCGGAACAGGCAGGACGCGAACCGGGAGGTGAGCCGGCCGGAGACGGAGACGGAGACCGCCACGGGGCCCGGCGCGGGCCGGGATCGACTCCGGAGGCGGCCCCCGAGGCGGCTCCGGAGAAGACAAGGTGGGGGGACCGACGAGCGGTCCCCCCACATGTGCGTCACTCAGGCCACGCCATCGAGCCCCCCTCCGCGCTCGAATGACGTACCGTTCGCTAACGCTGAGTCAAGGATGCGTCACGAAGCGTCCAAGCGCAATGTCGCTAGATGCAACTGCACAAAGTTGCATTTTGTCGCCGTTTCGAAAGTGCGGGCGAAGAAAGCTTTGGAACGTGCATATGCACAAAAGTTCTTCGCGCGCTCTTCCGAATACGCGAACGCCCGGCACGGCGCCGGAGGGCGCGGCTATTCTCGCGACGCGAGGGATCGGACTTCCGCGAGTTCCGCCATTGGCGCGACCGCGGATTTGACGCGGAGCGGAACGACCAACGGAGCGGCTGATGATCACGACGCGGAACGCGGACCCTCTCGAAGCCCTCGGCCTCACCCAGGAGCACAGGGACCTCTACACCGTGGTGCTGAAACTCCATCGGGCCACCCTCGCCGAGATCGCCCGCGCCGTCGACGCGCCCGTCGACGACGTGCTCGACCGGCTCACCCGGCTCGTACGGCTGGGCACGGTCGACGAGCAGCAGGGGGAGTACCTCGCCCGTCACCCGGCCGCCGCCATCGGGAGGCTGGTGGCCGAGAGGCTCGACCGGCTGGCCAGGGAGAGCCGCCAGATCGACGCGGCCCTCGCCTCCGTCGCACCCCTCACCCACCACTACGACGCCGGCCGGGACTACCAGAACGGACAGTTCGCCGTCGACCTCGTGAGCGGGGCGGACGAGCTCTACGAGAGCGTCGTCGGCCTGGCCCTGCAGGCGCCGCCGGCCGACCTGGTCTCCGCGATCCCGGACCGGCGGACGATGTGCGATCTGGTCGAGAAGTACACCGGCCCCTGGACGGCGGCCATGAAGGACGGCCTGCTGTCCTCGCGGGCCGTCATCCCCATCTCGGTGATGGAGGTGCCCGGCATACGGGAGGTGTGCGACCGGCTGACCGAGGCGGGTGCACGCATCCGCACCCTCGACCGGGTGCCGAGCTGGTTCTTCGCCCTGGGCGACGACACCGCGGGCCTGCCTGCCGAATGGGGCGACTCCCTGCCGGAGCACGGTTACAACTGCTACCTCGTCCGGGCGCCGATCGTCGTGGCCGCGCTCCGTACGCTCTTCGAGGAACTGTGGGCCAGGGCCGTCCCAGTGTCGTCGTGCGACAGCGGCACGTCCCAGGTGCTGAGGCTCGCCGCGCAAGGGCTCAGCGACGAGGGAATCGCCCGCCACCTGGGCCTTTCCGTCCGGACGGTCCGGGCCAGATTCGCCGAGGCGATGGCCGAGCTGGGGGCGCAGTCCCGCTTCCACGCCGGAGTCGAGGCCGCGCGTCGCGGCTGGTTGTGACCCCTGCCGGGCGGGCATCTGGCACGCTGGTCCGGTTATGACAGCCCAATCAGTAGATGGGGTCCACTTTCACTCACCATGGTGGGTCCTGGTCATAAGGTGGGATGCGTGCTGGAAGACGTCCCCCGCGACCCGTTCGCGGATGACCCGAACGACCCCGCTGCCGAGCTGGGCGAGCCCGACGACCCGGAGCCGCTCAGTGTCGCCGAGCGGGATGAGGCGCTGACCGACCTCGCCGACGTGGAGGTCTTCCGTTCCCTGTTGGAGCCCCAGGGTGTGCTGGGGTTGGTCCTCGACTGCCCCGAGTGCGGCGAGCAGCATTACTTCGACTGGGACCTGCTCCGCGGCAACCTTCGCCAGATGATCGACAACGGCCGGCCCCAGGTACACGAGCCGGCCTTTCAGCCCGACCCGACCGACTACGTCAGCTGGGAGTACGCCCGGGGCTACGTGGACGGGGTGATCGACACCGAGGAGAGCCGCTGACTCTCCACGTCGGCCACGAGCGCGCCCAGCATCCGGATCGCGGCGTCGGCGCCTGAGGCCACCGGCTCACGCCGGGCCAGCCCGTCGAGGATCGCGTCGGTCCGCTGTACTTCGGCCTCCACGTCGGCGTCGTCGTACGACCCGAGGAAGCGTGCCGGACGACGACGACGTTTCGTGGTCACGCAATCGACTCCAGCTCGGCCAGCTGCCTCAGCCTGGCGAGGGCGCGATGCTGGGCGACCCGGACGGCACCTGGTGACATGCCGAGTACATTACCGGTCTCCTCGGCCGAAAGGCCCGACACCACCCGAAGGATGAGGAGCTCGCGCTGGTTGTCCGGAAGGCGCGACAACAGGTCACGAGCGTGCTGCGCCTCGATGTAGCGGACGACGGTCTCCTCCGGCCCCGGCCCCTCGTCCGGCCCGTCCGGCAGGTCCTGTGTCGGCACCGCGGAGCGCACAGAACTGCGCAGCGCGTCGGCCACCTTGTGCGAGGCGATTCCGAACACGAACGACGCGAACGGCCGGCCCATATCGCGATAACGCGGCAACGCGGAAAGAACGGCGATGCACACTTCCTGCGCGACGTCGTCGGCGATGTGGTAATGACCGGAGACCCTACCCAACCGGGCTCGGCAATATCGCACCACCATGGGGCGCAGATGCCCCAGAAGCGATTCGATCGCGCTGCGATCTCCTTGTACGGCAAGGCTGGTCAGTTCCCTGAGGTCGGACTCATCCGATCTCGTCGCAAGCCTTACCCCAGTTGCGGCGTCGGCGACGCGTCCCTCGGTCACGTTAGGCATGATGCCCGCCACGATCGTGCATGTCGTCATGGTTGACGGCTACGGATTGGTCACATTGACGCGGCGATAACCAGCTGTAATCAACCGAACACAATACCGTTGGAACATTCCAACCAAATGGCCAAATCGTCGGGAATTGTCAGATGGCCTGACTTCTATAAAGAAGTACGGCTCCCGCCTCACTGAGGCGGGAGCCGAACTGCATTCTCACGGTGCGTCCCCTTCATCGGGGAAGACGCGCAGGCGTCAGTGGCCGTGCCCGTGACCGTGCCCGTGGCCGCCCGCGGCCGGAGCCTCTTCCTCCTCGGGCTTGTCGACCACGAGAGCCTCGGTCGTCAGCAACATGCCCGCGATGGACGCGGCGTTCTGAACGGCCGAACGGGTCACCTTGACCGGGTCGATGACGCCCTGGGCCACCAGGTCGCCGTACTCACCGGTGGCGGCGTTGAGGCCCTCACCGGCCTTCAGCTCGGCGATCTTGAAGGTGACGACGTATCCCTCGAGCCCGGCGTTCTCGGCGATCCACCGAGCCGGCTCGATCAGCGCCTTGCGCACGATCGAGACACCGGTCGCCTCGTCGCCGACCAGGCCGAGGTCGTCGAGCTCCTTGGACACGTGCACGAGCGCGGAGCCACCGCCGGAGACGATGCCCTCCTCGATCGCGGCGCGGGTCGCGGAGATCGCGTCCTCGAGACGGTGCTTCTTCTCCTTGAGCTCCACCTCGGTGGCCGCGCCGACCTTGAGCACGGAGACGCCGCCGGAGAGCTTCGCGAGCCGCTCCTGGAGCTTCTCACGGTCCCAGTCGGAGTCGGACTGCTCGATGGCGAGCTTGATCTCGCGGATGCGGTCCTCGATGGCCTGAGCCTCGCCGGCGCCGTCGACGATCGTCGTGGCGTCCTTTCCGACGACGACGCGGCGCGCGGTGCCGAGCACCTCGAGGCCGACGTGCTCCAGCTTGAGGCCGATCTCCTCGCTGACGACCTGGCCGCCGGTGAGGATCGCGATGTCCTGCAGCATGGCCTTGCGGCGGTCACCGAAGCCGGGCGCCTTGACGGCGACGGAGGTGAACGTGCCACGGATCTTGTTGGTCACCAGAACGGCGAGGGCCTCACCCTCGACGTCCTCGGCGATGACCAGCAGCTGCTTCTTGGTCTGCGCGATCTTCTCCAGCAGCGGCAGGAAGTCCGCGATGGAGCCGATCTTGCTCTGGGTGATCAGGATGTAGGGGTCCTCGAGCACGGACTCCATACGGTCCGGGTCGGTCACCATGTAGTGCGACAGGTAACCCTTGTCGAACTGGAGACCCTCGGTGAACTCCAGCTCCAGGCCCATGGCGTTGGACTCTTCGACGGTGATGACACCGTCCTTGCCCACCTTGTCGAACGCCTCGGCGATCAGCTCGCCGATCTTGGCGTCCTGCGCGGAGATGGTCGCGACGTTCGCGATCTCCTGCTTGTCCTCGACCGGACGGGCGCTGTCGAGCAGCCTGTCGCTGACGGCCTTGGCCGCCAGGTCGATGCCGCGCTTCAGGGCCAGCGGCTGGGCGCCCGCGGCCACGTTGCGCAGGCCCTCGCGGACCATGGCCTGGGCCAGGACGGTCGCCGTGGTGGTGCCGTCACCGGCCACGTCGTTGGTCTTGGTGGCGACTTCCTTGGCGAGCTGGGCGCCGAGGTTCTCGTACGGCTTGTCCAGCTCGACCTCACGGGCGATGGTCACGCCGTCGTTCGTGATGGTCGGTGCGCCGAACTTCTTGTCGATGACCACGTTGCGGCCACGCGGGCCGAGGGTCACCTTCACGGCGTCCGCGAGGGCGTTCACGCCACGCTCAAGAGCGCGCCGCGCGTCCTCCTCGAACTCCAGGATCTTGGGCATTCAAGTCTCCTTATAGGAGCACGGGAGCCCCGGGCGCGAACGTCCCGGGGCTCCTCATGCTTGCGCGGCTTACTTCTCGATGATGGCGAGCACGTCGCGAGCCGAGAGCACCAGGTACTCCTCGCCGCCGTACTTGACCTCGGTGCCGCCGTACTTGCTGTAGAGGACGATGTCGCCCTCCTTGACGTCGAGCGGAATCCGCTTGTCGCCGTCCTCGTCCCAGTTGCCGGGGCCCACAGCGAGGACCCGGCCCTCCTGAGGCTTCTCCTTGGCGGTGTCCGGGATGACCAGACCGGAAGCGGTGGTCTGCTCAGCCTCGAGCGGCTGGACCACGATGCGGTCACCAAGCGGCTTAACGGGAACCTTAGTGGCGGTCGTCACGATCGGACCTCCCCTTCAGATTGCGATGAATGAGCTGAAGAGGCGACCAGCGGCCTGCCGTCGCGGGTGTCAGACCTGCCTCGTCGCATGTTGGCACTCTCGATAGGCGAGTGCCAACACGAAACAGTATGCAAGGGGGCCGTGACAGTCAACACGAACCCACGTCGCAGGTCATCTCGCTTTCCGGCCGCACCCCACCGGAACCGGCCCGCGTCCGGGCGGGCGCCCTCGGCCGTCGCCCGTCCGGGACCGCTCAGGCGGCGCGCGTGGCGGGTCGTGCGTCCCGCGGATCGGCGCCGCGGCCGGTGCCGATCGGGCCGCCGGGATCATGAGCCCGGCCGCTCGCCCGGCCGGCGCCCTTACGGCGAGGCGCTAACGTCGGGAGGCGTGGACCTCGTGGCGTTTCGCGACCTGCTCGAACCGGCCGGGCAGAAGGCCCTGGCGCAGGCGGTGGAACTGGCGGCCGCGGGAGCCGATCCGGTCGTGGCGGCCACCACGCTCCGCCGGAGCCACCCGGCCGACCTCACGGCGGCGGCGCTCACCCAGGCGGCCCTACGGCGACGGGCCGAGGCCAAGTTCGGCGCGGACGCCGCCGTGATGTATTTCACGCCGCACGGGCTCGAGCAGGCCACCCGCACGCAGGTCGCCACTCATCGCGCCCACCGCGCCCGCCTGCTCGCCGCACCGGCCGGAGGAACGCGCACGGAGCGAGGGACGGAGCCGGGCGCAGGGCCGGGCACAGCGCTGGACACGGAGCCGGGGGCAGGGCCGGCCGCGAGGGTCCTCGACGTGTGTTGCGGCATCGGAGGCGACGTCATCGCGCTCGCCCGGGCCGGGTTCGCCGTCGACGCCGTGGACCTCGATCCGCTGACCGTGGAGGTCGCCCGGGCCAACGCCGCGGCACTGGGGCTGTCCGGCCTCGTCGACGTCCGGACAGCCGACGCCGTCGAGGCCGACCCCTCCGGATACGACCTGCTCTTCGCCGATCCGGCGCGGCGTGGCGTCAGGGGACGGATCTTCGATCCGATGGCCTACTCCCCCACCTGGCCCGAAGTGCTCGACCTGGTCGCTCGGGCGCGCACGGCCTGTCTCAAGGTCGCCCCCGGCATCCCGCACGAACTGGTCCCCGGAGGGGCGGAGGCGGAGTGGGTCTCCCACAGGAGAGAGGTCAAGGAGGCGGCGATCTGGATCGGCACGGAAGCGAGCGGGCGGCGCGCGACGATGTTGCCCTCCGGCGCGACGCTCACGCCCTCCGGCGCCGAGGCCGAGGCGGGGCCGGTGGGCCGTTACCTCTACGAACCCGACGGCGCCGCGATCCGGGCGCATCTCGTCGCCGAGGTGGCCGAGATGGTCGGCGGACACCTGCTCGACCCTCGGATCGCCTACATCACCGGCGACGGTCAGGTGGCCACGGAATGGGCGTCCTGTTACGAGATCACCGACGTGATGCCCTTCTCGCTCAAGCACCTCCGGAGCGCGCTGAGAAACCGGAAAGTCGGGAACGTCACCATCAAGAAACGTGGTTCAGCCGTCGATATCGAGCGATTGCGGAAAGACCTCCGGCTTTCCGGTGGAAATTCGGCGGTCGTCGTTCTCACCCGTATCGATGACCGGCCCTTCGTGCTGCTCTGCGACCCCGTTGACCAGCACTGATCACATCAATCCCGGCAATTCATCGAGAATTGCGATCTTTTACAGTCCACCCGAAAGCCATGCCGTACAGGGCCTACAGTTGGCGGCGCGGTCTGTTCCCCCTGTTCGTTCATTTCCGCGAGACCGGGCCGATACCACCGCCTCAGCGAGTGAAGGAGCTTTCGGTGGACCATTCCAGCCACACCCTCCTCCAGGCGGGCAGCCAGACCGCCATCTCCGATCGGATGCGCGAGCTTCTGGCCCGCGCGGCTCAGGACCACGTCTACGAGCAGCGCACGCAGGGGGCCGTCCTCGATGAGATCCGGCAGCGCCTGGAGGGCATGGAGTGGCTGCTGCGCGAGGTTCGCGAGCGCGAGCTCGGCGGCCTGAGCGGCGCCGTCGAGAGCGTGGCGGGACGGCTCGAGGACATGACCGCCCGGCCGCCCGCCTGGGCCGAGGCCCTCGCCCAGCATGTGGAGTCGCTCCGCGAGCACGTGGACGAGGTCAGGGGCCGCACCCAGGACGTCGCGGACCAGGTGGCCGCATTCAGCCAGCGGCTCGGTCAGGTCCACGCGGGGATGGAGGCCGCGGCGGGCCGCTTCACCCGCCTCGACAAGGCCGTCACCGAGGCGGTCCAGCGCGTCGAGCGTCTGGAGGCCGCCGTCCTCGGCCGGCTCGACGCCGTCGACGAACGGCTGGAGGCCGCGAGCGAACGTGTGGGCGGGCTGCCCGCCGAGCTCGAGGTCGGTGAGCTTCGCGCGGCCGTCGCCGAGATGGGCGCCGAGGTCAGCGCCACCGCGAGCTCACTCGCCCCTCTCCTGGAGGCGATCAGGAACCGCCCCGACCGCGACCAGATCGCCGAGACCGTCTCAGAGGCGACGAGCCGGGTCGTGGAGCCCGTCCACGGTGACGTGGCCCGGCGGCTGGCCGCGCTCGAAGAGACGATGCTGGCGCTCGCCGAGGCCCTGCTGCGGCCGGTGCGCTCCCCCGGCGACTGATCCCCCGGCGAAACCCCCTGGCCGCACGGCCAGTCAGGCCAGGCCCGGCCGCAGCCGGTCAGATGTGAATGGTCGTGATCGGGAGCGAGGAGTCGGCCGGGATCTCCAGCGTGGAGGGCTCGGCGCCGGCGGCGACCAGTTCCGATCCCAGGGCGGCCACCATCGCGCCGTTGTCGGTGCACAGCCCCGGCCGCGGGACCCGCAACCGGACGCCAGCGGCGTCGCACCGCTCCTGGGCCAGCGCGCGGAGCCGGGAGTTGGCCGCCACGCCACCACCGATCAACAGGTCTTCGACGCCGTGACGGGCGCACGCCTGGAGGGCCTTGCGGGTGAGCACGTCGACGACGGCCTCCTGGAACGAGGCGGCGACGTCATTCATCGGCACGGACTCGCCTGCCGCCGCCCGGGCCTCCACCCAGCGGGCGACCGCCGTCTTCAGGCCGGAGAAGGAGAAGTCCAGCGTTCCGTCGTCGTACTTGCCCCGGGGGAAGGCGACGGCCGTGCCGGATCCTTCACGGGCGGCGCGGTCGATGTGAGGGCCGCCGGGGAACGGCAGGCCGAGCACCCGCGCCACCTTGTCGAACGCCTCACCGGCCGCGTCGTCGACGGTGGAGCCGAGCGAGACGACGTCGCGGGCCACGTCGGGCACGAGCAGCAGCGAGGAGTGCCCGCCCGAGACCAGCAGCGCGATGGCCGGCTTCGGCAACGGGCCGTGCTCTAGCTGGTCGACGGCCACGTGCGCGGCCAGGTGGTTGACGCCGTAGAGCGGGACGCCGAGCCCCATGGCATAGGCCTTGGCGGCGGCGACGCCGACGAGCAGGGCGCCCGCGAGACCGGGGCCGGCCGTGACGGCGACCGCGTCGATGTCCGAGAACCGCAGGCCCGCCTTGGCGAGCGCGCTCTCCACCGTCGGCGTCATGGCCTCCAGGTGGGCGCGTGAGGCCACCTCGGGCACGACGCCGCCGAACCTGGCGTGCTCCTCCATGCTGGAGGCGATCGTGTCCGCGAGGAGCGTGTGGCCGCGGACGATGCCGATGCCCGTCTCGTCGCAGGACGTCTCGATCCCCAGGACGATCGGCTCGTCAGCTCCGCTCATGCCCCGTCCCCTCGTCCGTCGAGTTTCTTCACCATCGTGATGGCGTCGGTCCCGTCCTCGTAGTAGCGGCGCCGGACACCGAGCCGCTCGAAGCCGAACCGTTCGTACATGGCCTGCGCGGGCTCGTTGTCCGACCGCACCTCGAGGAAGACCGCCTCGGTGTCGCGACGAGCCGCCTCGGCGAGCAGGGCGTCCATCAGGGCGGCCCCGATGCCGGACCGGCGGTGCCCGGCCAGGACCGCGATCGTCTGGATGTCGGCCTGGTCGGCGGCGGCCGCCAGCCCGCCGTAGCCGACGATCGCGTCGCCGACGCACGCGACGACGTAGTGCCGGGTGCGCGGCTGGTCGTTCAGTTCCCCACGCATCATGGACTCGCTCCACGCGTCGGCGGGGAAGGTGGTCCGCTCGATCTCCATGACCGCCGGGAGGTCGTCCATGGTCATCTGCCGCACCACGGGATCGGGCCCGCTCATCGCGCCGCTCCGTCGACCGTGGCGCTCACGCCGTCACCTTCTTGGGCGCGCCGGGCACCTGGGCGTCGGGGCGGCGCAGGTAGATCGGCCGGGGCGGGCCGAGCACACCGAGCTCGCGCGCCTTCTCCACCGAGTCGACGCGGCCCTCGGGCACGCGGGCGATCTCGGCGGCCTCCTCGTCCGTGAGCGCGGCGAGGTGCCCGGCGGCCAGCGCGGCAAGGGCTCCCGCCGACGGGTGCTCGGGGCCTTCGACGCGGCCGGGACCCACGATGTCCGCGTAGAGACGGCCCCCCGCTCCCACGACCGGCAGGTCGCCGGGGAGATCGTGCGGCCTGTCGACCCGGGGGCCGTCGAGGCGCGTCTCGCGGTCGCCGTACCTCGCCCAGAAGACCTCCTTGCGCCGCGCGTCGGTCGCGACCAGGAACGGGCCGGGTGACTGCGCGGCGTACGCGAGGGCGTCGAGGGTGCACACCCCGAAGGCGGGGACTCCGGCGGTCGCCGCGAGCGCCGTCGCGGTCATCAGACCGACCCTCAGGCCGGTGTACGGCCCCGGGCCGGTTCCGGCGACGATCGCGGTGAGATCCCGCAGCGTCACACCCGCGTCGCGCAGGACGCGCTCGATCGCGGGGGCGAGAAGCTCCCCGTGCCGCCGCGCGTCGATCGTCGTCGACTCGGCCAGCACGCGTTCTCCGTCATGCAGGGCGGCCGTGACGGCGGGTGTGGCGGTGTCGAAGGCCAAGACAAGCACGAACGTCAAGGGTAGTCGGTGCACAGGTACCGGAAGACCGATCGGCGAACGGGTGGGACCGCATCATGACGACGTCCCGCCGGGCGGCGGGGGCGGCGGCCTCAGACGTCCGCCTCCAGGGACGCGTAGACGATGATGTTGTCCCGGTATTGGTGCTCCGACCAGTCGAAGGCGCCGCCGCAGGTGATCAGCCGCAGCCCGCTCTCGGCGTAGACACGCTCGGCGGGGAAGTCGTTCTTGGACACCCGCTCGACCGAGTCGACCAGGTAGTCGGCGGTCTTGCCGTCGCTGCGCACGACCTTGACCAGCGCGCCCTTGCGGAGATCGCGCAGTTTGTAGAACACGGCGGGTGCGGTCTTGGTGTCGACGTGGCCGATGATCACTGAGGCGCCGGGGTTCCCCGGCACCGCGCTGCCGGTGTACCACCCCGCTGTGGACGGCTTGTCGAACGGCGGAAGCTCGACGTCGCCCGCCGAGTCCAGCCCGAGCTTCATGAGCGGCGCCTTCAGGCTCAATGAAGGGATGTCGATGCGCTTCGGCACGACCGGGTCCGGACGGGCGGCGGGGCGCGGCTCCTGCGAACGGCCGTTCGCCGCGAACAACGCGAGCCCGGTGACGACCCCGGCCACCACGACCCACCGGGACGAGACCCCCAAGGTCAGCTCCTCGAGCGCCTGCGGGACACGCCGATGCCGATGCCGAGGACGGCGAGCAGCGCCACCGCGGTCACACCGACGGGCAGCCCGGAATCGTCGGTCGGGCCGCCTGCCGCGGTGCCTCCGCCGCCCGCGTGCGGCGCCCGGGTGGGTATCCGCGTGTGCGCCGGAGTCGGTGAGACGATCTTGAACGAGGCGCTGCCGATGTCGTTGGTGGCCTCACAGCGGACCTGCACCTTGTAGCCGCCCGGCTTCGCGTCCGCCCGGACCGGGGCGCTGCCCGTCAACTCCGGCACGGCGAGCTCGGTCGTCGGGGAGGCCGAGGGCGTCGTCACCGGGGGTAGCAGCGTCACCGGGCCGGTGAAGGCGTCCGAGCGGGCGGCGGCCCGATACGCGGGGCCGCCCTGCGGGAGCGGGCAGCGAGCCGTGATGCGGACGCTCCTGGTCGCCCCACCGGTGATCGTCGCGGGCTCCACCACGACGTCGATGTCCTGGCGCGGAATGGTGACCGTCGGCGAGGGAAGCCCTGGGGTCAGCGTGATCCCCGGTGTGGGTGTGTCCGTCTGGGCGGAGGCCGAGCAGCCGAGCGCGCCGAACAGCACGACTCCCGCGACGGCGACCTGCGTGACCCTGCTCATCGGCCAACCCCTCCCACGCCCGGTCATTTACCCAGAAAATCTATGCCAATCCATGACTAGAGATCTTCTTTTCGGCATGTTCCGCAAACGTGTCGAGGTGACAAGGGGGTTACCGTCGCCCCGGGATCGGGCGCGCTGCCCGCCCGTCCTCGGGATCACTCCATGCGCAGGCCCTCCGGCCGGGTGAGCCGCCACAGGGTGGGCAGGCTCAACGCGGTCACCAGCAGGACCACGGCCGCGCCGATGCCCGCCGAGATCGCTACCGTCGCCCAGTCGATCGACACGGGCACCGACACCATCCTCAGCAGAGCGACGCCGAGTCCCAGCCCGAAGACGACCGCGAGAACGAGACCGATCATGACCGGTATGAACGTCTGCCAGAGCACCGACCAGCTCAGCGCGCTGCGCCGCGTGCCGACCGCGACGAGCATGGCGAGCAGCCGGCGCCGGTCGCGCAGCTGTTCCACGGTTCCCACCAGCATGCTGGCCCCGATCAGCAGGAGCGTCACCATGACGCCCACGTAGAGGCCGCGACGAATGCCGTCGAACCTGCCGACGGTCGCGCTGGCCGCCAGAGTCGCGACCGTCCCGAGGGGATCGAGTTGCGCCACCACGTTCCTGACCCGGTCCATCGCGTCGGGATCGCCCGGGTCGACGCTGACGAACGTGTTCGCGATCGATCTCGGCACGGCGTCCGCGTCGACGACGCCCGGCGTGGCGAGGATGACGTCCTGGTAGACCCCGGAGGGGTCCTTGCGCGCGGGGACCTGCCGGGCGTCACCAGGCACCTTCCACCGTGGCCCGCCCTCTCCGACCGTGACCGTGGCGCCGGGGCGGATGGCCTCCTGCGCGGCCGGGTCGACGGGCGTCGCCCGGGCGATGAAGACGTCGCCGCCGGCGCACGATCCCAGGTCCGCGTACTCCGCCAGCGCGGCGCAATCCCCCACCTGCAGCACGGCGAAGACGGGATCCCGCCCGGCCGCTCCGGCGGGCGGCTCGGCGGACACGCCGTCGACCAGCGTCTCGGTGGCGCGGGTCACCCCCGGTGTGGCGCGCAGCCGCGCCGCGATCCGTCCCGCCGAGGCCGGGTCGTGGGTGCGGATCTGCGCCTGCGCCCGGGATGGGTCCTGCCGGGTCTGAACGGTCGACTCCTTCTGCGCGGCCGCGAAGAGCATCTGCAGGGCGATGGCGCCGGCGACCGCGACCGCGATCCCGTTGACCAGGCGCGCCGACATGGCGCTGTCGAGCTGCAGCCGCCGGACGGCGAGCTGCCAGCCGACCGGGCCGCCGCGCAGGGGACGCACGACCAGCTCGATCACCCAGGGGAGCACGGTGACCGCGCCGATCAGCAACAGGACGGCCCCCGCCGCGACCTGATACTGGACGACGCCGCCCATGGTCGCGGGCAGACCGCCGACCAGCGGGACGAGGAGCACCAGGCCGATCCCGGGCAGGATCAGCCGCCACCAGAGCCTGCGCCGAGGCGGAGTCGCCCGCCGGGTCACTCCCAGCGGCTCGATCGCCACCCCTCGCAGCGCGATCACGCTCACCGCCACCGACATCGCCGGTACGGCCAGCACGATGACCGCGACAAGCGGAAGGCTCGGCCGTACGTCCGACGCGTAGACGCTGATGTCCCAGAGCGAGAGCATCGGCGCGACCTGGCGGCCGACGAGGAACAGCACACCGCCGACCAGTAACCCGAGGCAGGCCCCGGCCATCGTCTCGCCTGCCGCCATCAGGCGGGTCATCCGGCGGTCGGCGCCGATCAGCCGGAGGGCCGCCATCCGCCGGTCACGGCCCTCGCTTCCGAACCGTACGGCCGCGCCGAGGAAGACCGCGATGGGCAGCAACAGCACGACAATGATGATCACGACGAGGACGGAGAGCAGCGTCCCCAGACCCTCCGAGGAGAAGTCGTCGCCGAAGGTTCGCAGTCTGGTGGCCTCGTCGGCGGGCAGGGCGTCGACGCCGCGGTAGAAGGCCAGCTCACCCGGGCCGGACAGGCCTTCCTGCCGGATCGTCCCGGTCACTCGGGCGCCGCCGAGGCGTGGGGCGAACAGGCGTCCGTCCGGCGAGTCGAGCAGGTCCTTCAGCGCCGGCGAAACCACGACCTCGCCGGGCCGGGGAACGGCCGTGAGTCCGGGCGGGACGGGCGCCCGCGGGCCTTCGGGGTGGAGGAGACGCCCGCGCACCGGCGTCTGGCGGAAGGAGGTGTCGACCTGCCCCACCAGCATGGTGTCGGCCGCCGCCGGAATCTGCTCCCCCAGCCGCAGGTCGCTGCGGGCGTCGGTGCGTTCCTGGCGGGCCTGCAACGCGCCCGGCACCGCGGCGGCGAGCAGGAGCAGCGCGACGCCGATCCCCACCCCCACCGCGGTGAGAACGGTGCGGGTCCATCCGTCGCGGCCGCCGGCGAAGGCGAACCGCATGCCCAGCAGCACGTCGCGCGACGCGGACGCCCCTCCCCTGCCCCGGCCGACGCTCACAGCGCCTCCTCCATTTCCCGCGCGATGTCGCGGGTGCGGCCGTCGCGCACGACGATTTCCCGATCGGAGTATCCGGCCACCCGCGCTTCGTGGGTCACCAGCACCACGGCCGCGCCGGTTTCGCGAGCCGCCTCGGTCAGCAGCCGCATCACCCGTTCACCGTTGAGTGAGTCGAGGGCGCCGGTCGGCTCGTCGGCGAACACCGCCCGCGGCCGCGTGACGAGCGCACGGGCCACGGCGACCCGCTGACCCTGGCCTCCGGAGACCTCTCCCGGCCGTTTGCTCCCCACGTCGGCCAGATCGAGACGGTCGAGCCACTCGGCGGCCCGGGCCTCGGCCTCGCGGCGACGGACCCCCTCCATGCGCAGCGGGAGGGCGATGTTCTCCAGGCAGGTCAGCTCCGGCACGAGCTGACCGAACTGGAAGACGAAGCCGAACTGGGTGCGGCGCAGCGCGCTGCGTTCCCCGTCGGTCATCGCCGAGATCTCGGCGCCCTGATACCGCACGTGACCGGAGTCGGGCCGGACGATGCCGGCGAGGCAGTGCAGCAGGGTCGACTTGCCCGATCCCGACGGCCCCATGATGGCGACGATCTCACCGGCCCTGATGGCGATCGACGCACCGTCGAGCGCCTTCGTCGGACCGAACGCCTTGTGCAGGCCGTCGCCCTCCAGCAACGGTTGCCCGGTCATGCCCGCACCTGCCTGCGGAGGTCGTCGAGCCGGTCCGCGGTGAGCTCCAGCCAGCGCAGGTCGGCCTCGAGGTGGAACAGCGCGTGGTCGCAGATGAGGTTGTCCGCGAGGTCGCCGCCGGCCTTGCGGCGGGTGAGCTCCCGCATCAGCCGGAGGTGCTCGGCCCTCTGCACGTCGAGCAGGTCGGCGGCCGACCGGCCCGTGAGCAGCGCCAGGATCACCTTCGTGTAGAGGGTGTTCTGCAGATACGGCTCGGGCTTCTCGGCGCTGGCCAGCCACGACTCGACGTCGCTCACTCCGGCGGAGGTGACGGCGTACCGCTTGCGCTCCGGGCCTTCACCCGGCTCGACGCCGTCGAGTTCGACGAGGCCGTCTTTCAGCAGCCGCGAGAGCGTGGCGTAGACCTGGCCGTAGTGCAGGGGGCGCGCATGGCCGAACCGGTCGTCATACGTCTTCTTCAGGTCGTAGCCATGACGCGGTCCGGACTCGAGGAGACCGAGGAAGGTCTGTCCAATCGACATGCCAGGGAATATACACACGATGTATACATGCCGTGTGTACAGCAAGACGTGTGGTTCGTCACCCTCTGAAATGAAGAGAGATGGAGCCCGAAATTAGACGACGGCGCCGGCCCACCGCGCGCCGACGCCGCGGAGTCGCACCAGGCGCCGCTCGTCCTCGTCGCCGCGTTCGATGTGGATCTCGAGCCGGTCGTCGGAGAGCCCCTCGACGAGGCCCTCGCCCCATTCGACGACCGTGACGGACTCCTCCAGTGAGGCGTCCAGGTCGAGGTCGTCCACCTCCAGCGAGCCGCCCAGCCGGTAGGCGTCCGCGTGGACCAGGGCGGGGCCGCCGGAGAGCGACGGATGGACCCGGGCGATCACGAAGGTCGGCGAGGTGATGGGACCCCGCACCTTGAGACCCTCGGCGATCCCCTGCACCAGGGTGGTCTTGCCCGCGCCCAGAGGTCCGCTGAGGACGACCATGTCGCCGGGGCGCAGCAGCGTCGCCAGCCGCGCTCCCACCGCCCGCATCTCCTCCGCGGTCTCCGCTCCGATCTCCTGGACGTCCCGGGTCTGCGGGCCGGGTGGTGTCGTGCTCACGCGTCCTCCTTCTCCGACCGCTTCAGCAACACGCGCAGGGCGTCGTTCACCTCGCCCGGCCGTTCGAGTTGCACGAGGTGCGAGGTGCCGGCCACCGTGGTCAGCTCCGCGGTGGGCACGGCCGCCGCGATGGCCCTGCTGTGGTCGAGGGGGGTCAGCCAGTCGCGCTCACCGACGATGATCGCCGTGGGCACCTTGTTGAGCACGTCGAGCGCGGTCAGCTTGTCGTGCGACATCAGGGCGGGATAGAAGTCCGCGATCACCTCGCTGGGCGTGGCCCTGATCATCGAATCCACGAAGTCCACCACCGTCGGGCTCACGCTCTTCGAGTCGCCGAACCCGAGGTGGCGCAGGGCGAGGAAGGACAGGTCGGTGCCCGCCTCCCGGCCGCGGTCCACCAGCGCGCCGCTCCTGCGCATGACCGACACCGCGGAGGGGACGGCCCGGTGCACGACCTTCGACAGCAGGGCCGGCAGGCCCAGGGTGAGCTCGGCCAGCTTGCCCGCCGACGTGGAGATCAGCGAGACGCCGCGGATCTTGTCGCCGAAGAGTTCAGGCCGCCGGTCGGCCAGCGCCATGATCGTCATACCGCCCATGGAATGGCCGACCAGCACGCAGGGGCCGGGGACCAGTTCGTCCAGCACGTGCGCGAGATCCTCGCCGAGGCGGTCGATCGAGCAGTCCTCCGACCGCGCCGACTGGCCGTGGGATCGCTGGTCCCACAGCACGAGACGGTAGGACTCGCGCAGATCCCGCCACTGGTAGTGCCAGGAGTCCAGCGTGAGGCAGTAGCCGTGACACAACACGATCGTGAGCGGCGCGTCCTCCGGCCCGTCGACCTCGGCGTGGATCAGCACGCCGTCCGACGTCGTGAGCGCCACGGGACGTCCCCGGAGCTCACCGAAGGGTTCGTTGGCCTCCAGATCCGGGCGCAACCGGATGCGGCCGACCGCATACCTCTTGGCCAGGGCGGCGGCGGCCACGCCGGCCGAAGCCGCACCGACGACCGCTCCGGCGATGCCGACCCTGCGACGTGTGCTCATTCCCGCTTCTCCTCGCAACCGCGGCTCAGCGTCCGTCCACGTGGACGCGCGGCACGCGGGACCCGATCCTCGTCACGATCTCATGAGTGATCGTGCCCAGGGAATCCGCCCATTCCTGACATGTCGGCTCGCCATGGTCCCCGGGCCCGAAAAGGATCACTTCGTCGCCCGCCTCCGCGGGATCGTCGCCGAAGTCGAGCATGAACTGGTCCATGCACACCCGCCCGGCGATCGTCCGCCTCTTCCCGGCGGCCAGCACCTCGGCCAGGTTCGTCGCGTGCCGCATGATCCCGTCCGCGTACCCGAGCGGAACGAGACCGAGCGTGGTCTCCCGCTCGGTGACGTACAGGTGGCCGTAGGAGACGCCGGAGCCGACCGGGACCCGCTTGGCCTGGGCAAGCCTGGCCGTAAGGGTCATGGCAGGGCGCAGCCCGAAGTCGCCGAGCTCGGGAACGGGGCTCAGGCCGTAGAGGGCGATGCCCGTCCTGACCATGTCGTATCTGGCCCGGGGCACGGTGAGCGTGGCGGCCGAGTTGGAGATGTGCCGGATGACGGTGCTCGACACGCCCGCCTTGTCCGCCATGGCGAGGGCTTCGTCGAAGGTCGAGATCTGGCGATCGATCGAGGGGTGTCCTGGAATGTCGGCACAGGCGAAGTGCGACCAGATCCCTGTGATCTCGATCGCACCCCCGGCCTGTACGGCCAGAGCCTTCTCGACGAGCGTGGGCCACTCGGCGATCGGCGCCCCACCGCGGGTGATG
The DNA here is from genome assembly GCF_016863275.1 of Planotetraspora mira. GTDB lineage: Bacteria > Actinomycetota > Actinomycetes > Streptosporangiales > Streptosporangiaceae > Planotetraspora > Planotetraspora mira. The sequence continues at coordinate 185,976 of NZ_BOOO01000015.1, read as the reverse complement.
CCGGTGTCCACCTTCAGATGGACCCGGGCGGTCCGCCCCGTGCGGCCCGCGGCGGCGGCGATCTCGTCGATGACCCACGACGCGCTCGCGGACAGCTCCACGTCCTGGAGCAACGCCTCGTCGAGCGGTTCCCCCGGCGTGATGATCCACGACAGGATGGGCGCGGTGACGCCCGCCTCGCGCAGCGCGAGGGCCTCCCGGACGAACGCCGTGCCGAGCCGGGCGGCGCCCGCCTCCAGGCACGCCCGCGCCACGGGGACCAGGCCGTGGCCGTAGGCGTCGGCCTTGACGGCGGCCATCAGCGCGGCGCCGGGGGCGCTCTCCGCCAGAAGCCCCACGTTGTGCCGGATCGCGGCGAGATCCACACGCGCCTCGGCCGGGGTGACCTGGTGCGCCGTCGACAAACTCATCCCCCCAGTCTGTCAGGTGGGTCCCGTGCGCGTGACCACGAGACATCCCGCGCCCGAGCACTTTCCGGGCACTTCCGAGCGTCCTCGGCGCCTCCTCGACGCCTTCCGAGCGCTTCGTCAGAGCGTCCGGAGGGCCTCGGGAAGCGCGTCGGCCACGTCGAGAGCGGCGATCGGCGCCTCGCCCGAGCCCGGCACCCCGCCCCTGGCCGCGACCCTGGCGGCCAGACCGTGCACGTGCGCCGCGCACGAGGCGGCGTCGTACCCGCTGAGCCCTCCGGCGAGGAAGGCGCCCGCGATGCCCGACAAAACGTCGCCGGTGCCTCCGGTGGCCAGCCATGGCGTGCCGGTGGTGATCGCCCGCACCGGGCGGCCGGTCTCGGCGATCAGCGTCGTCGAGCCCTTCAGCAGCACGGTGACGCCCAGTTCGTCCGCGGCCCGCCGTACGTGCTCGAGGCGGCGGGCCTCGATCCGTTCCCTGGGCACCCCCAGCAGTCGGGACAGCTCGCCCGCGTGCGGAGTGATCAGGGTCGGCGCCTTCCTGCGCAGCAGCGCACGATCCGCGGCCACGATGCTCAGCCCGTCGGCGTCCACAAGCACGGGCACGTCGGCCGCCAGGACGGCGCGGGCCACGGCATGGGCCTCGGGCCCGGTCCCCATCCCGGGGCCGACCACCCACGCCTGGACCCGCCCGATTCCGTCGAGGGACACCTCGGAGGTCGTGTCCAGGATCGTCGTGACGACCTCCGGCCAGCGTGCCCGCACGAGCCGGACCGGCTCCGCCGAACTCGCGAAGCGCACCATCCCCGCACCCGCCCGTACGGCGCCGCCGGCCGACAACACGGCCGCCCCGGTGTAGGTGTCGCTGCCCGCCACGATCCCCACGACCCCGCGGCGGTACTTGTCGGACTCCGCCGCCGGTCGCGGCAGCAGGGCGGCCACATCCCCGTCAGCCGGCGCGACGACCTCGGGCTCGGGCAGGTGGGGGCGCAGGCCGATGTCCACCAACTCCACCATGCCCGCGTGCGTCGCGCCCGGATCCACGAACAGTGCGGTCTTGTAGGCGCCGAACGTCACGGTGACGTGGGCCTTCACCGCCGGACCCTCGACACACCCCGTGCCCGAGTCGACCCCGCTGGGCACGTCGACCGCCACCACCAGCGCGGGCGTGTCCGCGGTCGCCTTCGCCAGCGTCGCGTACGGCTCCCGCAGCGCGCCGCCACCGCCGATGCCGACGAGGCCGTCCAGGACGAGGTCCGCGTCACCGACCAGCCCGAGGGCCTCCTCCTCGGTGAACGCGACGGCTCTTCCCCCCGCCGCCCGCAGCGCCGCCAGGCCGGCCTCGTGGGTCCGTGAGCCAGCGAGGACCGCCACGACGCGGGCGCCCCTGCGGGCCAGCCTGGCACCGGCGTAGAGGGCGTCTCCCCCGTTGTCGCCACTGCCGGTGAGCACGGTGACGCGCGAGCCGTACACCCGGCCGTGCGCCCCCGTGAGCAGGCGGGCGCACACGACGGCCAGCCCGGCCGCCGCCCGCTGCATGAGCGTCCCGGCGGGTAGTCCGGCCATCAGCGCCGACTCGGCGGTCCGGATCTGGTCAGGGCTGTAGGCGGTCCGCATGCGTCCGACGGTAACCCCCGGCGTCCCGCGTCGCGATCACCGGGCCGCGGAAGCAGGCGCGCGTCAGGACTCGGCGATCACGTAGGCCATGGCCACTCCGCCGTCATGGGAGAGGGACACGTGCCAGCGGGCGACCCCGAGATCGCGGGCCACGTCGGCGGCCCTGCCGGTGATCCGTATGGCGGGCCTTCCGTCGTCGTCCCTGACGACCTCGGCCTCGAGGTGGCTCATGCCGGCCGGCGCGCCGAGGGCCTTGGCCACCGCCTCCTTGGCGGCGAACCTGGCGGCGAGCGAGGCCAGCGGGAGCGTCCTCTCGGCATCGGTGAACAGGCGCGCCCTGAGCTTGGGCGTGCGGTTCAGCGCCGCCTCGAAACGAGCCACATCGACCACGTCGACCCCGATGCCCACGATCACCCGAGCAGCGTACGCCGTACAAGTTGGGAGGAAGGCGGCCCGCCACGCCGTCGAATCCAGGCGGTATCGGCGTGTCCTTCCCACTTCCTCATATAAGTAATCCATCGATTTTTGTCCACAGGCTGTGCACGACCCGGGCTCGATCGACTCCGAAGCGATCGAATACGCTTCCGACGTGGCAGATGGAGACGGGTACGCCGAGCTCAGCCGGGAACAGTGGCGGGATCTTCGCAAGAACACCCCCCTCACCCTGACCGAAGCCGAGTTGGAGGATCTGCGAGGCGTCGACGATCCGATCGACCTGGCCGAGGTGACCGACATCTATCTGCCGCTCACCCGCCTGCTCAACCTGCACTTCACCGGTTCGCGGCAGCGCAGCGCCGCGGTCGGGGCGTTCCTGGGCGAGCGCGAGGAGCGCGTGCCGTACGTGCTCGGGATCGCCGGGAGCGTCGCGGTGGGCAAGTCGACCACCGCCCGCCTGCTGCACACGCTCCTGGCCCGCTGGCCGGAGCATCCCCGGGTCGATCTGGTGACCACCGACAGCTTCCTCTACCCCAACAAGGTGCTGGAAGAGCGCGGGATCATGCACCGCAAGGGCTTCCCCGAGAGTTACGACCGCCGGGCGCTGGTGGCGTTCGTGGCCGACGTCAAGGCGGGCCGCTCCCCGGTGGACGCCCCCGTCTACAGCCACCTGGAGTACGACATCGTGCCCGGCGCCGCGCAGACCGTCCGGCGGCCGGACATCCTGATCGTCGAAGGCCTCAACGTCCTGCAGCCCGCCCCGCCGGACGCGCTGGCGGTCTGCGACTACTTCGACTTCTCGATCTACGTGGACGCCCGCGTCGAGGACATCAGGTCCTGGTACGTGGACCGGTTCCACAAACTGCGCCGCACCGCCTTCTCCGACCCCAAGTCCTACTTCACGCACATCGCCGACCTGTCGGACGACGAGGCCACCGAGTTCGCCAGGAACGTGTGGCGCGACATCAACGAGGTCAACCTCGTCGAGAACATCGCGCCCACCCGGGGCCGCGCGGGCCTGATCCTCAGCAAGGGGTCCGACCACTCCATCCAGCAGGTACGGCTCCGCCGTACCTGAGACGGGCATGATCGCGAGCGTCGGACGACGAGCGTGGGGGTCCGCGCCCACCCCCCGCGAAAGGGGCGGGCAGGGATCCGACCGCCCACCGGAGGATGACGGCCGACTCGTCCGTTCGAAGGAGGCCGGTCATATCGCGGGGCCGCTAGTGTGCGATTCATGACAGCGAGCGCCATCACCTGCATCGCGACCGAGGGCCTGACCAAACGATTCCCTCGCGTCACCGCGCTCGAAGACCTGACGGTCACGGCGGGAGCCGGAGTGACCGGCCTGGTCGGCGCCAACGGTGCGGGCAAGTCCACTCTCATCAAGATCCTGCTCGGCCTGCTGCCCGCGTCGTCGGGACGCGCTCGTGTCCTCGACATGGACGCGGCCACCCAGGGCGCGGAGATCCGCCGGGTCGTGGGATACATGCCCGAGCACGACTGCCTGCCGCCCGACGTGTCGGCCACCGAGTTCGTGGTTCACATGGCCCAGATGTCCGGGCTGCCGCGCACCGCGGCCAGGGAACGGGCCGCCGACACACTGCGGCACGTGGGCCTGTACGAAGAGCGGTATCGCCCGATCGGCGGCTACTCGACCGGCATGCGCCAGAAGGTCAAGCTCGCCCAGGCCCTCGTCCACGATCCCCGTCTGGTCTTCCTCGACGAGCCCACCAACGGTCTCGACCCTCAGGGCCGCGACGAGATGCTGGCGCTGATCCGGCGCATCGGCGCCGAGTTCGGCATCAGCGTGCTCGTCACCTCCCACCTGCTCGGCGAACTGGAACGGGTCTGCGACCACGTCATCGTGATCGACGCGGGCCGGCTGCTGCGATCGTCGTCGATCGGCGAGTTCACCCAGGCCACTCAGATCATCTCCGTCGAGGTGGAGGACGGGCTCCAACCCCTGGCCGACCGCCTGGCCGGGGTCGGCGAGGCCGTCGCCGTACAGGGCAGGACGCTGACGCTCGAAGTGCCGGCCGACGCCGACCCCGGACGGGCCTACGACGCGCTGCGCGACGCCGTCTGCGATCTCAACCTCAACCTCATACGGCTGGAGCAGCGCCGCGGCCACATCGAGGACGTGTTCAAGGAGCCGGCCGCATGATGCCAGAGCCGACCGGTGTCATCCACGACATCGGATACCGCCATTACGAAGGTGCGCGTCTGGGCCGCGGGAGCGCCTTCGCGGCCCTCACTGTCCACAGTCTCAGGGGCGCCTTCGGCTTCGGCCGCACGGCACGCGCCAAGATCATGCCACTGCTGCTGTCGACGATCATGTTGCTGCCCGCCGTGGTGTCGATCGCCATCATGGCGCTCGTGAAGCAGCAGGGCGTGAAATATCCCGACTACGCGGTCTTCATGCAGGCCGTGCTCGCCGTCTTCCTGGCGGCGCAGTCGCCCTATCTCGTCGCGCCCGACCTGCGGTTCCGGGTGCTGCCGCTCTACCTGTCCCGGCCGGTGGCCGTGCTCGACTACCTCGGCGCCAAACTGGCCGCCCTGTCGATCGCGATGTTCCTCGTGCTGGCCGTGCCGCTCACCCTCCTGTTCGCGGGCGAACTGCTGGTCGACCTGCCCGGGCCGCCGCACACGGCCGAGTACTTCTCCGCGATGGCCGGAGCCGTCATCCTCGCCGTCATCCTCGCCGCGCTCGGGCTCGCCCTGGCCTCGTTCACCCCACGTCGCGGGCTCGGCGTCGCCTCGGTGATCGCGTTCTATCTGTTCACCTCGGCCGTCTCAGCGGTGTTCTACGGCGTGTTCATGTCGATGGGGCGCGACACCGCGGGCAAGTGGGCGATGCTCATCAATCCGTTCTTCCTGGTCGACTCCGTGCAGGTGGCGCTGTTCGGCACCGCTCCCTCCAACGGAGACGGGTACCCGCCCGGTCTGTGGCCGTGTCTGATCGTGGTGATGGTGATCGCAGTCGCGCTGGCCGGTCTCTTCCTCCGCTACCGGAAGGCCGCGTCGTCATGACCATGACCACCACCCAGGCGACCACACGCCACAGCGTCGTGGAGCTCACCCAGGTGTCCCGCTGGTACGGCAACGTCGTCGCCGTCAACGACGTCACGATGACGATCGGGCCAGGGGTGACCGGCCTGCTGGGCCCCAACGGCGCCGGCAAGTCCACGCTGCTCCACATGATGGCCGGGTTCCTCGCGCCCTCGGGCGGCACGGCCACGCTCAACGGGCAGCGCATCTGGCGCAACCACGAGATCTACCGGCTCGTCGGCCTGGTCCCGGAGAAGGAGGCCGTCTACGGATTCCTCACCGGCTGGCAGTTCGTGCTCTCCGCCGCCCGGCTGCACGGCCTGCCGTCCCCGGCGGACGCCGCCGCCCGGGCCCTCGACCTCGTGGAGATGGCGGGGCCGAAGGACCGCCGCATCGAGACCTACTCCAAGGGCATGCGCCAACGGGTGAAGGTGGCCGCCGCGCTGGTCCACGATCCTCAGGTGTTGCTGCTCGACGAGCCGTTCAACGGCATGGACCCGCGCCAGCGGCTCCATCTCATGGACCTCGTCCGGCAACTGGGCGAGCAGGGCCGGACCATCCTGTTCAGCTCGCACATCCTCGAAGAGGTCGAGCGCGTCGCCCAGCAGATCGAGGTCCTCGTCGCCGGACGGCATGCCGCCTCCGGCGACTACCGCGAGATCCGGCGCCGGATGACCGACCGGCCGCACCGCTTCCGCGTGCGGTCGAGCGACGACAGGCGACTGGCCGCCGCGCTGATCGCGGACCCCTCCTCCAGCGCGGTGTCGCTCACCGACCAGGGCATCGAGGTCCAGGCCGTGGACTTCCCCCGGTTCACCTCACTGCTGCCCAAGCTGGCCAGAGACCTCGACGTCCACCTGTGGCAGGTCTCACCCACGGACGAAGACCTGGAGAGCGTCTTCTCCTACCTGATCTCCCGGAGCTCCGCATGAACCCGCGAGCGCAACAGGAAAGTGCCTCAAAGGCGCCGTCGAGCAGTCGAGCGGAGCGAGACCGATGAACGCAGTCGTGGCGGATATCACCTATCGGGCGATGCTGGGGCGCAAGCGCATCTGGCTGCTCGCACTGCTGCCGGCGGCGCTGATCGGCATGGCGGCGCTGCTGAGACTGATCGGCGGTCCCGACGAGCACACGGCCGTGATCCTCATGGAGAAGTTCTCCATCGGGACGATGTTGCCGCTCCTCGGGCTCATCGCGGGCACCGGAGTGATCGCCCCGGAGATCGAGGACGGCACGATCATCCATCTGCTGGCCAAGCCGATCTCGCGGCCAGTGATCGCCCTGACGAAGTTCGTCGTGGCGGCCTCACTGGTGGCGGTGTTCGGGGCGCTGAGCACCTTCGTGGCGGCGTTCCTGCTGATCCGCGACGAGTCGGGGGTGGCCTACGGCTTCTCGCTGGGCGCCCTGCTCGGCGGAGTGGCCTACGCGGCGGTCTTCATGCTCGTGGGCGTGCTCACCCGGCACGCGGTGACCGTGGGCGTCATCTACGCGCTCGTGTGGGAAGGCCTGGTCGGCGGCTACGTGCCCGGCGCCCGGACGTTCTCCATCCAGCAGTGGGCCACGTCGATCGCCGACCAGATCTCCTCCTCGCCGTTCCTCACCTCGGACGTCTCACTCGGCTTCGCCATCTCAGCGATGGTCGTCGTGACGGTGGGCTCGCTCGTGTGGGCCGGTCAGCGGCTGCGGTCGTTGTCTCTCACCGGCGACGAGTGACCTTCTCGACTCCTCGCCACTCGACAGCAGACCGCCTCAAGCAGAAAGGCACGGTTCACGCCCTTGGGCATGAGCCGTGCCTTTCCTTTCAACGCTCGTTCAGGCGCAGACCGTACGGACGACGTCCGCCAGGTAGTGGGCCACGGACGAGGCCTGGTCATGCGACTCCGCCTCGACCATGACGCGGATCATCGGCTCGGTCCCGCTCGGCCGGATCAGCACCCGGCCGCTGTCGCCGAGATCGGCCTCCGCCTTGGCGACGGCCGCCAGAAGCTCCGGCGCGGACGCCTTCGCCTTGGTGACGTCGCGGACGTTGACCAGCACCTGAGGGAGCTTGGTCATCGCGGACGCCAAGTCCGCCAGCGAACGCTTCGACCGCGCCACCTCGGCCATCAGGTGCAACGAGGTGAGGAGACCGTCGCCGGTCGTTGCGTGATCCAGCATGATCACGTGACCGGACTGCTCCCCGCCGAAGTTGTACCCGTGCTCCTTCATCGCCTCCAGGACGTAGCGGTCGCCCACGGCGGTCTCCACCATGTTCAGCCCGGCGTTCCGAATAGCGATCTTGAATCCGAGGTTGGACATCACGGTCGCGACCACGGTGTCCTCGGCCAGGCGGCCGTCGGCGTGCATGGCCAGCGCGAGGATCGTCATGATCTGGTCGCCGTCGACCTCGTCGCCGTCGGCGGTCACCGCGAGGCAACGATCGGCGTCACCGTCATAGGCGACCCCGAGGTCGGCGCCACGCTCGGCGACGGCCTCCTTGAGAGGTCCGAGGTGCGTCGACCCGACGCCTTCGTTGATGTTGAGACCGTCCGGGTTGGCGCCGATGGTCTCCACGACCGCGCCCGAGCGCAGCAACGCCTCGGGAGCGACCATGTGCGCCGCGCCGTGTGCGCAGTCGACGACCACGCGGAGCCCGTCCAGACGGTGGGGCAGGGTGGCCAACAGGTGCGAGACGTATCGATCCGCCTCGCCGTACGCCTCCCGGACTCGGCCCACGGACGGGCCTACCGGGCGGTCCCACTTCTCCCCGAGCCGCTGCTCGATCTCGTTCTCCACCGCGTCGGGCAGCTTGTACCCGCCACGAGTGAAGAACTTGACCCCGTTGTCGGGGGCCGGATTGTGGGACGCGGAGAGCATGACCCCGAGGTCAGCCCCCAGTGCGGATGTGAGATACGCGACCGCCGGGGTGGGCAGCACGCCGAGCCGAAGCACATCCACGCCTGACGACGCGAGGCCGGCGACCACGGACGCCTCAAGGAATTCCCCTGAGGCCCGAGGGTCCCGGCCTACGACGGCGATCGGGCGGCCACGCCGCCCGACGCTGGCGTGGAACGCCCCGGCATCGCCGAGGACATGAGCGGCGGCCACGGACAAGTCCATGGCCAGTTCCGCGGTGAGGTCGCGACCCGCGACCCCACGTACCCCGTCGGTGCCGAAGAGGCGCCCCAACTTAACGCTTGCTGTACTGCGGAGCCTTACGGGCCTTCTTCAGACCGTACTTCTTGCGCTCCGTGGCGCGGGCGTCACGGGTGAGGAAGCCGGCCTTCTTCAGCGGCGGGCGGTTCTCGGCGTCCAGGATGGCGAGCGCGCGGGACAGGCCCATGCGCAGCGCACCGGCCTGGCCGGTCACGCCACCGCCGTCGATGCGGGCGATGATGTCGAACTGGTCCTCAGCGCCGAGCACGACGAACGGCTCGTTCACGATCTGCTGGTGGACCTTGTTCGGGAAGTAGGTGTCCAGCGAGCGGCCGTTGATCGTCCACTTGCCGGTGCCCGGCACGATGCGGACACGGGCGATGGCCTCCTTGCGGCGGCCGGTGCCGTACGAGTTGCCCGTGGTGACGGGCTTGCGCACGGGGGCGTCGCTCTGGGGCGCGGACTCACTGGTGTACTCGGACGGGAACTCCTCCGGGGAGAAGTCTTCCAGCTCGCCCTCGACGAGCGTCTCGGTACCGGTGGGCTCAGCCACGGTTCTCCTCTTACTTTCCTGGCTCGACGTTTACTGGGCGATCTGGGTGATCTCGAAGGTCACCGGCTTCTGGGCCTGGTGCGGGTGCTCGGTTCCGGCGTAGACCTTGAGCTTCTTCGCCATCTTCCGGCCGAGAGCGTTCTTGGGCAGCATGCCCCTGACCGCCTTCTCCACGGCCCGGTCCGGCCGCTTCTCCATGAGCTCGCCGTAGGTGACGGCGCGCAGACCGCCGGGGTACCCCGAGTGGCGGTATGCCTTCTTCTGCTCGAGCTTGTTGCCGGTCAGGGCGATCTTGTCCGCGTTGATGACGATGACGAAGTCACCCGTGTCGACATGCGGGGCGAAGATCGGCTTGTGCTTACCGCGAAGCAGAGTGGCGACGTGGCTGGCCAACCGGCCGAGCACGACGTCGGTGGCGTCGATGACGTACCACTGACGTTCGACGTCGTTGGGCTTCGGTGAGAACGTGCGCACGGCAGTGCCTTCTGTCGGAATGTGAACTCTCGGTAGGTTGCGCAGGCACGGCGACAACCTCCGTCTCCGCATGTACGGGAGAAGACGCCGGACGCGCCGTGCACCGGTCGTCTCGCAGACCGGTCCACACACAACGAACTAGCAGACTAACCGACCTCGTATGGCGTGGTCAAAACGACGCCCGCGCGCCGGCGGGACATCGGGAGATCAGAATGGACATCTGACCCCAAGGTAACATTTGAACGTTCAGCAAATACTTTCCCGTTGTCCTCTTCATCCACATGCCGCGGATCTCTATATTTGACTGCGCTATGTGGCAGACCCCTCACACCCGGCATACCCGGCGGACGTCCCGACGCGGGACTCGCGTGGGGCTGCTCGCGTGCGTGCTGGCGATCCTGCTCCTCGGTGCCGTGGTCAGCAGGCTGACCACGAACGGCGGCGGCGTCGACGAGGTCTACCTGCGCAATTCGCAGCCGTCGCCCAGTGCGGTCGCCGCCAGTCGCAAGGACCGGCCGCCGCTGGAAGCCGTGCGGCCGCAGGCGCCCGCCTCCCGGGCGGCCACCTCGATCACCCGGCCGTCCGCCACGCCGACCACGCCGAGCGCGGGCCCGTCGGACCGGGGGCCGCAGCGCAACCCCGGCTTCACCCGGCCCCCCAGCCGCACCCGAGGCGCCAGGAGCTTCCCCAGCAAGAAGGTCGTCACGCTGGTCAACATCGAGCGGGCCAAAGTGGGATGCGGGCCGCTGCGCGTGGACACCCGTCTCGTCAGGTCCGCCCAGCGCCACTCGCTGGAGATGGCCAAGAGCAACGTCTTCGACCACAACTCCCCCGACGGTGAGACCCCCTGGTCGCGCATGGCCAAGGTGGGCTACAAGGACGGCGGCGCGGAGAACATCGCCCGCGGCTACCGGTCGGCGGACGAAGCCGTCCGCGGCTGGATGAACAGCCCGGGGCACAGCCGCAACATGCTCAACTGCCGGCTGGTGGCCACAGGCGTGGGAGTGGCCATCGGACCTGGGGGTCCATGGTGGACAGAGGACTTCGGGTATTCGTGACCCTTCCTCATGTGCTCTGATACCCGGCTAATCTCGGGCGCATGGGTTATCCCGGCGACCAACATCCACATCGCCAGCCGTTGACACCTCCCGACCCGCCGAGCTGGCGGGACGCCCCGCCGCACCAGGCCGAGGAGATCTCCTCGCCCTACGGCGGCCCGCACACTCGGGAGCCCTCGCCCTACGAGACCGGGCAGATCGCCGCACCGTACGGCGCGGCGGGCGGATACCGGCAGGACACCGCGCCGTACGGTGCCGGGGCCGGGCTCCAGCAGGACTCGCCCTTCGGCGCGACGTCGAACGATCACTGGCAGGACACCCCCGGACAGGGCTACGGCTACCCGGGGGCGACCGAATCGTTCGGCGCGGGCCCCGCGGCCCCGCCGCCCGGCCCGCCCCCGCCGCCCGAGCCGAAGTGGGACCCTGACGCGCCGGTGCCCCTGTGGCGTCGGCCGCTCGTGTTCGGCGTCGCGCTGGTCGCCCTGATCGTCGCGCTCTTCGCCGGGCTCTGGGTCGCCGCGAAGAACGACAAGCCGCCGGTCCACAAGCAGGTCGTGCCGACGCCGACGATCGTCGTGCCGTCGGGTCCGGGCGGCAAGTACGGCTATGCCGAGTCCCGGGCCACGGACAAGTCGCCGCTGACCACCAAGGAGCTGTTCGGGAAGAAGAAGATCACCCAGAACAAGCACTCCTACCTGATGACGGTGTGGCGCAAGGAGAAGACGTGCGCCGACGGCATCTCCGGCACGAAGATCACCAAGGCTCTGAAGTCGGGTGGCTGCACCCAGATGATCCGGGCGAGCTTCCGGGACGCCAAGGGCACGATCATCGGCACCGTCGGCGTGGCGAACCTGAAGACCGCGTCCGGCGCGAAGAAGGTGGCGTCGGCGGGCGGCGGCGGAGAGCGCACCGACTACCTCAAGCCGTTGCCGGGCAAGGACTCGGTCACCAAGAACCTCGGCGCCGGTGAGGCGTATGCCGGAGGCTGGACTCACGGCCACTACACCGTCCTGTTGTGGTTCCAGTTCAAGGACGGACACAAGCCGAGCAAGACCGGGTTGAAGCAGCTCTACCAGGCAGCCGTGGACATCACCGATGCGACGGTTTTCCCTGCCCTCGAAACCCGTTCGCTCACCGGAGGACATGCCTGACAGGCCTGGTCACCAGTGCGTTCATAAGGTGATCTTCTCGGACGAACGGCCGCCGAGGTCCCCGCGGAAACGCCCATAGCGACACGGCGATCTCGTCCACGCCGATACGCTTCCGGCTATGCGTGGCCAGGATTCCGGTTCCGAGCACGAAAACGATATGGCATGGACTCGCCGTTCGGCGGACGCCCAGAACTCGGCGGCAGCGGCTACGCCACCGCCGAGCTTCGGCCGATCGCCCGCCGGGGAGGAGAGCGCGTGGACCCCGGAGGAGGAGCCGGCCTACAGCTGGTTCTCGCCTCCGCAGACGGAGGTCCATGACGCCGAGGTCTCCGATCGTCTCGAGGACACCAATCAGTTCAGGGCCATCAAGCCGTCCGACTCGTTCCCGCCGTTCCAGGCCCCCGGCACGCCGTTGCCGGCCTCCCACCAGGCCGACCCGGAGAGCACGATCGACGCGACCGGCGGAGATGGCGCGCTCGGCGGAAATGGCAGGGCCGGCGGGGATGGCGCGCTCGGCGGGGATGGCAGGGCCGCCGCGGAGAGTGCGAGCGGCAGGCAGAGTGCGACCGGCGCGGAGAGTGCGCCCGCGCCGGAGAACACGCCGCTCTTCGGCGAGCCCGGACGTCACGCGCTGAGCCGCCCGTCCGGACAGGGTGCCTTCGCTCCCCAGCCCGAGGAGCCTCCCCGGCCGGTTGAGCGCCCATGGCCGGGCGGCATCGCCGTACAGCCGGAGCCTGTCCGTGAGCCCGACGCCGCCGGGCAGTTCTTCGCCACCCAAGAAGAGCCCCTCACCGCCCAGGACGCCTACAGGGGCGGGCACGGCGCCGAGACGCCCAGTGGGGATCCGCATGCTCCGTCGGCCGAGCCGGGCGGTCACGCCGCCTGGCCCCCGCCGTGGACACCGCCGCCGAACCTGGAGGATCGCTCCCGTCCGTGGAGCCCCGATCCCGGTGTGAGCCCGGCGGGCGACGCGCCTTTCCGGGACGGCTCCTGGCCCGCCCGGCATGCCGCCTGGCCGGCTCCCGAGGCGGAGACCTACGGGACCTCCCAGCCGGACCCGGCCCTCGAGGCGTACAGCCCCGCCCCTTCCGACCAGCCGGATCCCGCCGCCGAGACGTACACCCCCCCTCAGGGGTACGTCCCTTCCGGGACCTACAGTCCCCCTCCGGCGTACGAGCCTTCCGGGACCTACAGCCCCGCTCAGGGGTACGAGCCTCCCGATCCCCTCGACCCGCTCGGGCCCGCCGGGCGCACCGGCGGCGTGCCCGCTCAGGGCGTCCCCATCTCGAGGGCTCCCGTCTTCGGGGCCCCGGTCTACGACACTCCCCTGCACGACGTGCCGAGTCACGACACCCCGAGTCACGACATCCCTGTCGACGACACCCGGTTCGGCGACATCGCCACCGGCGAGGGCCCCGGGGAGACCGCCGCGGGCGCCGCCGATCCCACGCGTACCGATGTTTCCACCCGGCCCGCCGAGCCCGGGGACGTCCCCGTCTGGCCTCCGCGGCTCACCGACGACGAGGCCCCGGCCGCTGAGGGCAGGCACCTCCACCACGAGGCTCCGCCCGTCGAGCACGAGACCGCGGCCATCGAGGTGGCCGACGCCAGAGCCATATGGCCTCTGGGCACGTCCGCACATCACGACAGCGTCTCCCCGATCGCTTCTCAGACCGGTCTGCACGAACCGCTTCCCGGCACCGCCTTCCCCGGTGACGCCGTTTTCGGCGACTCCCCCACAGGGCCGGCCGCCATGCGTGACGAGGCCCCCTCCGGTGCTCTCGATCAGTGGGGTTCCGGTGAAGGCGCCTCGGCCACACGATCGCTCTGGCCGCGCCCCGAGAACGACCCGTCCGATCCCGGCAGGGCCACCGACGAGGCGATCGCGCAGGCGATCACGCCGACGGCCGGTTTCCCGCCGCCGGAGACGGGAATCCACGCGCTGCCGATCGAGGAACCCTCGGGCTCGCAACCGCCTCAGTCACCGTCCCCCTACATGACTCCTGGACAGATGCCCCCCGCTCCAACACCGCAGAACCCGGCCTCGGCCCCCACGACCCCCTTCGCCTTCACACCGGTGACGCCGCCCAAGGCCGCCACGAAGGCTCTGCCGTCCGGATTCGACTCGCTGGGGTCCCCGCCTGATTCCGACTTCGAAGGGCCGGCCACCGCCCCGCAACCCAAGGTCCCCGTTCTGCCGGGGCCGCCGCCGGACCTCCCCCCGGTCTCCCAGGACGACCGGGGCAGGCCGGCCACCGGCATGGCCAAGAGGGTGCTGCTCAGCGCGTGTGGAGCCGTCGTCATCGGCGTCATCGGCGCCGCCGCGTTCTACGCCTACACGGGGCAGTCGACCACCGGCGCGACCACCGCGGCGACCACCGCGGCGCCTTCGACGGCCGGCACTCCGGACGTGGAGGAGGCGCCCGCTCCGAAGCCCACGGCGGCCACGATCTTGGACTCGCAGAAGACCGATCCCCGGAGCATGTCGCTGGCGGAGGCGTTCCCCGAGTCTCGGGTGTCGGTCGCAGGGCGCACGTTCAAGCGGGTCAAGATCGGCAGCAACAGCACCTGCAGCCTGGCGGCCACCGGCACGTTCGCGGCCGCCCTCCAGCAGCAGAAGTGCAACCGGGTGCTCCGGGCGACCTACGTGGACGCCAAGAAGCTGTACGCGGTCACCACCGGGATCGCCGTCCTGCCCACCAAGCAGGCCGCGCTGGCGGTCGACCGGAGCAAGAACCTCGGCACCAACCAGTGGTTCCGGGGCCTCGACGGCACCGCGGAGACGGCGACCGACCGGGTGACGATCTCCGGGGGGTACGCCGCCGGGATGGTCTGGGGGCGCTACATCGTCTTCAGCTACGCCACCTACGCCGACGGCCACACGCCTGAGGCCAAGGACAAGAGCCTCGGCCCGGTGAGCGCCGCCTTCCGCGACCACACCGCCGAAGTGCTCACCAAGCGCATCACGCATTGAGCGTTCGGACCCGGCGCGTCGAGGCGGCGCGCCGGGCCAGTTCCTCGGCGGCCGGATAGCGGACCTCTTCCAGCGTCAGGCCGTGCGCGGGCGCGACGTGCACGCCGGAGTCCCTGATCGTGGCGGCCAGCACGTGACCAGGCCACTCGGCGGGCCGCCTTCCCTCACCGACCGCCAGGACAGAGCCCACGAGGGCCCGCACCATGGAGTGGCAGAAGGCGTCGGCGACGACCGTGGCACGGATGATCCCGTCCTCACCCCTCGCCCAGTCGAGGCGTTGGAGTTCGCGAATCGTCGTCGCCCCCTCCCGGCTCTTGCAGAACGCCGCGAAATCATGCTCGCCGAGCAGCGCGGCGGATGCGGCGTTGAGCAGATCGACGTCGAGCGGCCGGTTGTGCCAGACGACCTCTCGCCGCCTCAGGGGGTCCACCCCGCCGGGCGCGTCGGAAAGGCGGTACACGTACCGGCGAGACAGGGCAGAGAAACGGGCATCGAAGCCCTCAGGAGCCACGCAGACGGCCTTTACCCTGACATCCAGCGGCAGGACACCCGATAGCCGCCTGATGAGCGCAGAGAGCCACTGAGCGCCCTTATCCTCCCAATCTTCCTCCGTACCCCCGGCGGACGTCCCTCGGCGGGCCGAGGAGTCCAGGACCGCGAGCGACGAGATCGCCAGATCGACATGGGCCACCTGGCCACGGGCGTGGACCCCGGCGTCTGTACGGCCGGCCACGGTCAGCGCCGGAGCGGACGCCAGCCGGAGGACGCGGCCGAGCGCCTCCTCAAGCTCTCCCTGAACAGTCCGCCTGCCGGGCTGACGCGCCCAGCCGGAGAACTCGGTCCCGTCATAGGACAGGTCCATCCGCAGCCGAACGAGCCGATCCACGTCATCCTTCCCGTACGGCCAGGCCGTGCCGGCCACGCCGTATCCGTGTCGACAGAACTCAGCCTGCCGCATCACTGCCGTATCACTGCCGCATCAAACGAGAAAGCGGGCCCGGCACTCCCGCGAGGGAAGGCCGGACCCGCTCTCAAAAGCCTGGAATCAGGCCTCGTCCTTCTTGGCGCCGTCCGCCTCGGCGGTCTCCGGCTCCGAGGTGGCCTCGGCGCTCTCCGGAGTGGCGTCGGTCTCGGGAGCCTCGACCTCGTCGGCCTTGGGCTCGGGAGCCGGCGCGGCGGCAGGCGTGGTCCGCGAGACGGTGACCGGGCTGAGCTGCTCGGTGACCAACTCGATGACCGCCATGGGAGCGTTGTCCCCCTTGCGCGGCCCGATCTTCGTGATCCGGGTGTAACCACCGGGACGCTCGGCGAACGTCGGCGCGATCTCGGTGAAGAGGTGGTGCAGAACGCTCTTGTCGCGAACGACGGTCAGCACCTGGCGACGGTTGTGGATGTCGCCCTTCTTCGCCTTGGTGATCAGCTTCTCCGCCAGCGGCCGAAGGCGCTTGGCCTTGGCCTCGGTGGTGCGGATCCGGCCGTGCTGGAACAGCTGGGTGGCGAGGTTCGCCAGGATCAGCCGCTCGTGCGCCGGGCTGCCGCCCAGGCGCGCGCCCTTGGTGGGCTTGGGCATGTGATGCTCCTCATGGATAACCCGCCCCGGCCGTGTCAGGTACCGGGGTCGGGCCGACCGGCGGGCCGGTCGTCACTGTCAGGGCCTTGCAGTACCGATCAGTACTGCTCGGTCTCGATGAAACCGCCGTCCTCGTCGTCGTACCCTCCGCCGGCGACCGCTGTGGGGTCGAATCCGGGCGGGGAGTCCTTCAGAGCGAGGCCCATCTCGTGCAGCTTCTGCTTGACCTCTTCGATCGACTTGGCGCCGAAGTTGCGGATGTCGAGCAGGTCCTGCTCACTGCGGGCGACGAGCTCACCCACGGTGTGGATGCCCTCACGCTTGAGGCAGTTGTAGGAGCGGACCGTGAGGTTGAGCTCCTCGATCGGCAGCGCCAGATCGGCGGCCAGGGCCGCGTCCGTCGGCGACGGGCCGATGTCGATGCCCTCGGCCTCGACGTTGAGCTCGCGGGCCAGGCCGAAGAGCTCGACGAGGGTCTTGCCCGCCGAGGCCACCGCGTCGCGGGGCTTCATGGAGGGCTTGGTCTCGACGTCGAGGATCAGGCGGTCGAAGTCCGTGCGCTGCTCGACACGGGTGGCCTCGACCTTGTACGTGACCTTCAGGACCGGGGAGTAGATCGAGTCGATCGGAATCCGGCCGATCTCCTGTCCCGGCTGCTTGTTCTGCGCCGCGGAGACGTAGCCGCGGCCACGCTCGACGGTCAGCTCCATCTCGAGCTTCGCCTTGCCGTTCAGCGTGGCGATGTGCAGGTCGGGGTTGTGGACCTCGACGCCCGCCGGGGGCGCGATGTCCGCGGCCGTGACCTCACCCGGGCCCTGCTTGCGCAGGTACATCACCACGGGCTCGTCGTGCTCGGAGGAGACGACCAGCGCCTTGAGGTTGAGGATGATGTCGGTGACGTCTTCCTTGACCCCGGGCACGGTCGTGAACTCGTGCAGCACGCCCTCGATGCGGATGCTGGTGACCGCCGCCCCCGGAATGGAGGACAGCAGCGTGCGCCGCACGGAATTGCCGATGGTGTAACCGAAGCCCGGCTCCAGCGGCTCGATGACGAACCTGGACCGATGCTCCTCGAGCGACTCCTCCTGGAGGCTCGGGCGCTGGGCGATCAGCATGTGTTACTCCTGAATCCGGGACAGGCCCGCGTCGCTCCGGGTCTACTGCCCCTCTGGGTACGGCGGCGCCCGCTATTTGACGCCACTCGCTAACAACCATGATGCCGCACGACTCGCCAAGAGCGAGCCGTGCGGCGTCATCGTCTGATCGAGACCGCTCCTACTTGGAGTAGAGCTCGACGATGAGCTGTTCCTGGACCAGCGTGTCGATCTGCTGGCGGACCGGGAGCTGGTGCACGAGGACGCGCATGCTGTCCGGCACGACGCCGAGCCACGCCGGGACCGTCTTGTCCCCGGCGGTGGCGCGGGCCACCTCGTACGGAAGCAGGTTGCGCGACTTCTCGCGGACCTCGACGATGTCGTGCTCACGGACGCGGTACGACGGGATGTCGACCTTCTTCCCGTTCACCAGGATGTGTCCGTGACGCACCTGC
Source organism: Planotetraspora mira (assembly GCF_016863275.1). Taxonomy (GTDB): domain Bacteria; phylum Actinomycetota; class Actinomycetes; order Streptosporangiales; family Streptosporangiaceae; genus Planotetraspora; species Planotetraspora mira. The sequence continues at coordinate 168,002 of NZ_BOOO01000015.1, read as the reverse complement.
TGACGGGCCGCGTCACGCGACTCGGCGAAGCCGGCGCGGTAGACCACGTTGTCGAGACGGCTCTCCAGGATCTGGAGGAGGTTCTCGCCGGTCTTGCCCGACTTGCGGTTGGCTTCCTCGTAGTAGTTCCGGAACTGCTTCTCGAGGATGCCGTAGATGCGGCGGGTCTTCTGCTTCTCACGAAGCTGGAGCTGGTACTCCGACTCCTTGGGACGGCCGCGGCCGTGCTCACCCGGCGGGTAAGGACGGATCTCGATGGGGCACTTCGCGGACTCGCACTTCTTGCCCTTGAGGAAGAGCTTGGTCTTCTCTCGCCGGCACAGCTTGCAGTCCGCACCCGTGTAACGAGCCATTTTCTCTGTATCTCCTGGACTCAGACGCGACGGCGCTTAGGCGGACGGCAGCCGTTGTGCGGGACCGGGGTCACGTCCTGAATGGACCCGACCTCGAGGCCGGTCGCCTGGAGCGAACGGATCGCGGTCTCACGACCGGAACCGGGGCCCTTGACGAACACGTCGACCTTCCGCATGCCGTGCTCCATGGCGCGGCGGGCGGCGTTCTCGGCGGCCATCTGAGCGGCGAACGGGGTGGACTTACGAGAGCCCTTGAACCCGACATGGCCGGCGCTGGCCCAGGAGATCACATTCCCGTTCGGGTCGGTGATCGAAACGATCGTGTTGTTGAACGTGCTCTTGATGTGGGCGTGCCCATGAGCGACGTTCTTCTTTTCCTTACGGCGCACCTTCTTGGGCGCGCCCTGGCGGCTCTTCGGCGGCATTTAAGCGCTGTCTCCTGAAATGTGGCTGCTAGGACTACTTCTTGCCCGGCTTCTTCTTGCCGGCCACGGTCTTCTTCTTGCCCTTGCGGGTGCGCGCGTTCGTCTGCGTCCGCTGACCGTGGACAGGCAGCCCCTTGCGGTGCCGGATGCCCTGGTAGCAACCGATCTCGATCTTGCGCCGGATGTCGGCCTGAACCTCGCGGCGGAGGTCACCCTCGATCTTGTAGTTCGCCTCGATGAAGTCACGCATCGGGACCAACTCAGCGTCGCTGAGCTGGTGGACGCGCAGGTCAGGGCTTACGCCCGTGGCCTCAAGGATCTCGTGGGCGCGGGTGCGGCCGATTCCGAAAATGTAGGTGAGAGCGATCTCCAGCCGCTTTTCGCGGGGGAGGTCGACGCCAACCAGGCGAGCCATGGTCGGGCATTCTCCTTTTTTGTGGCGGAGGTCCTGCGCACCACTGCCCCTCCCCATGCCCGGGGTGAGGGCCCCGGCCTCCGACCGGGGGTCTCCCGCGCGGTACGGCTTCCACAGGGAAGCCGCCTACGCGGGTGTGGTACGCGATTACTGTTCCGGCTTCATCCGTCTCACGACGTCCGTACCGGAGGCCCTCGCATGATCGAGTCCGCTATGAGAGCGGACTCTGTGCGGGGCCGGCTGCGACTAGCCCTGACGCTGCTTGTGGCGCAGGTTGTCGCAGATCACCATGACGCGACCGTGCCGGCGGATCACCTTGCACTTGTCACAGATCTTCTTGACGCTCGGCTTGACCTTCATAGTCCTTATTCGTTCCGCGTACGGCCCGCCTCCTGGACGGAGGATGGCCTACTTGTACCGATAGACGATCCGCCCACGACTGAGGTCGTAGGGGCTGAGTTCGACGACAACCCTGTCGTCGGGAAGGATTCGGATGTAGTGCATCCGCATCCGCCCACTGATGTGAGCAAGGACCTTATGGCCGTTGTCGAGTTGCACCCGGAACATCGCGTTCGGGAGCGACTCAACCACAGTGCCCTCAATCTCGATGGCGCCGTCTTTCTTGGCCATGGCCCTCGCGTTTCAGTGATCGGTCGTCTGAGGTTTTCCGGAACACTAAGCAGCCGCGACCTTCACACCATTCGGGAGAGCGCGGTCGGCCAAGACCGCCCATGCGCAAAAGGTCATAGTGAACCGACAAAGTAGTGTACGACAGCCCACCCCTAAAAGCGAAACGGAAGCGGGGTGTCCCGACACAACCAGCTCAAAGAGTACCCCAGATTCCGATCGCGCCCGCTGTCGTCGAAATGATCGCGCCCACCCGTTCCGGCACCGCCGATATGCCGGTCCGGGCGGGCGCGACTCGATCATCGCGCGACGCGGCACAGCCCAGCCGTGTCACGTCGCGCGATAAAGATCACGTACCCGTCGGGAAACCGGCCGACGGTGGCCGATCGGCAAAGACTGCGTCTAACCCCGGAGCCGCCACAACGGGCCGAAATCCCCGGGCCTCAGCGGCGGCGGTCTCTGCGGCGGTCCCTGCGCCGCTCCCGTCCGTAGCCCGGGCCGGTGCCGAAGATGGTGTTCGTCAGAAGGCCGATGCCCCAGATGCCCGTCACCCACAGTGGCCACGGATACATCAGCTCGCCGGAGCCGATGGACGACACGAGCCAGATCGTCCAGAGGACGGCGCTCGTGCCGAACCAGCCCGCCCAGGCGGCCCTGAGGGCCCCGTTCCCGCGCTTCGCCGGCTGATCGGCGGGCGGGGTGACCACGGCAGGCATCGCGTGCAGGTCGATCTCGGGCAGATCGGAGGTGAGCTTCGCCAGCTCGCCGTAGGTGCGACTCTGGTAGACGCCCTCGAGCCGCTCGTTGAACTCGTCGACGGTGAGCCTGCCCTCCGCGACATGCTCGCGCAGGGCCGCGGCCACCCGCTCCCGGTCGCCGTCAGAGGCCCGCATCTCCGGGGTTGCCGCCATCACCATCTCCTGTTTAGCCGCGCAATACCCACATTATGGGCCACCGATGGCCCCGGCATGCCGTACGGATCAGGTGGTGTCGGCCTGGTCGGCGAGAAGGTCCTTGACGCGGGACTCGCCCCCGTCGAGCGCCGTGAGCACCAGCGGCCCGTTCTCCGTCACCGCGACGCTGTGCTCGAAGTGCGCGGACGGCTTGCCGTCCACCGAGACGACCGTCCACTCGTCGTCGAGCACCTTCGTGCGCTCGGTGCCGATGTTCACCATGGGCTCCACGGCGAAGCACATGCCCACCTCGAAACGCGGCCCGCGGCCGGGCCGGCCGTGGTTGGCCACCCAGGGGTCCATGTGCATCTCGGTGCCGATGCCGTGCCCGCCGTACTCCGGGGGGATGCCGTAGCGGCCCTGAGAGCGCACGTACCGCTCGACGCGGAACCCGATGTCCGACAGGTGGCCGCCGACCGTGAGCGCCGAGATCCCGCGCCACATGGCCTCCTCGGTGACCCGCATCAGCTCGGTGAGCTTCGGGTCGACCTCCCCCACCGGAACGGTGATCGCGGAGTCTCCGTGCCAGCCCTCCAGGATCGCCCCGCAGTCGAGGGAGATGATGTCGCCCTCCCGCAGTTTGCGGCGGTCGCTGGGGATGCCGTGAACGACCTCGTCGTTGACGGAGGCGCAGATCGTCGCCGGGAACCCCTGGTAGCCCTTGAACGACGGGATGGCGCCCTCGCCCCGGATGGCCTCCTCGGCGATGGCGTCGAGTTCGAGGGGGGTGACTCCCGGCTGGACCGACGATCGCAGCAACTCGAGTGTCCTGCCGACGACCAGGCCCGCCGCGCGCATCTTGTCGAGCTGTTCGGGCGACTTGATCTGAATCCCGTGCTTATTCTTCTTGAACACTTGTGCACCCCCTTTCGGGATTGTCCCATAAATGACTGAACGCCACCCCAAGGATAGGGATGGCGTCCATTGCCACGGTAACGGATCAGTCGGCGAACCGCCGGAGCGCGGACATCGCGCGCTGGGTGACCTCTTCGACCGGCCCGGTCGCGTCCACCCCGACGAGGATCCCCTCGTCGGCGTAGAACGAGATCAGCGGCGAGGTCTGCTCCTGGTAGACCTCCAGGCGGTGCCTGATCGTCTCCTCGCGGTCGTCGTCACGCTGGAACAACTCCCCCTTGCACGCGTCACAGACGCCGGGGACGGCGGGCGGGTCGAAGTCGACGTGCCACACCTTGCCGCACGAACGGCAGGTACGCCGTCCTGCCAGCCGGCGGACGACCTCCTCGTCGTCGACGACCAGTTCCAGGACGAGATCGAGACCGGTGCCGAACTCGGCCAGCATCTTCTTCAGGATCTCCGCCTGCGGCACGTTCCGGGGAAAGCCGTCGAGCAGGAAGCCCTCCTGCGCGTCGTCCTCGGCCAGCCGGTCGCGGACCATGGCGACGGTGACCTCGTCGGGGACGAGGTCACCTCGATCCATGTATCCCTTGGCGAGCTTGCCGAGTTCCGTGCCGCCGGAGACGTTGGCACGGAAGATGTCGCCTGTCGAGATTTTCGGGATCGACAGACGCGATGCGATGAACTGGGCCTGCGTCCCCTTGCCCGCTCCGGGGGGCCCTACCAGGACGACGCGCACTATCTCAGGAAGCCCTCGTAGTTACGCTGCTGAAGCTGGCTCTCGATCTGCTTGACCGTGTCCAGACCAACACCCACCATGATCAGAATACTGGTCCCTCCGAACGGGAAGTTCTGGCTGGCACCGGCCACCGCGAGCGCGATGATCGGGATGAGCGAGATGACACCCAGATACGGAGCGCCCGCGGCCGTGAGCCTGTTGAGCACGAAACTGAGGTACTCAGCGGTCGGCCGGCCCGGACGGATGCCCGGGATGAACCCACCGTACTTCTTCATGTTGTCGGCGACATCAACGGGGTTGAAGATGATGGACACGTAGAAGTAGGTGAAGAAGATGATGAGGAGGAAGAACGTGGCCATGTAGACCGGGTGGTCGCCCCTCACCAGGTTCTGCGCGAGCCATTCGATGATCGCGTTGGGCTGCTGGCTGTTGCCGAAGATCGTGACGAGCAACTGCGGCAGGTAGAGCAGAGAGGACGCGAAAATCACCGGGATGATGCTGGCCTGGTTGACCTTCAGCGGGATGTAGGTCGAGGTCCCGCCGTACATCCGGCGGCCGACCATGCGCTTGGCGTACTGCACCGGGATCCGGCGCTGCGCCTGCTCGATGAAGACCACCACGGCGATCATCACGACACCGACGACCATCACCACGACGAACTTGAACGGGCTGAGCCGGTAGATGTTCAGCAGTTCGGCCGGGAAGACGGCGATGACCTGAGTGAAGATCAGGATGGACATGCCGTTGCCCACGCCGCGGTCGGTCACGAGCTCGCCCAGCCACATGATCACGGCGGTGCCCGCCGTCATCGTGACCACCATCGTGACGATGGTGAAGACGTCCTGGTTGAGCAGGATCGCCTCGCGGCAACTGGGGAACAGCTGACCACTGCGGGCGAGCGCGACGAACGCGGTCGACTGCAGGACGCCCAGGCCGATGGTGAGGTAACGCGTGTACTGCGTGATCTTCGCGTTGCCCGCCTGGCCCTCCTTCTTCAGGGCCTCGAGCCGCGGGATGACCACGGTCAGCAGCTGCAGGATGATGCTCGCGGTGATGTACGGCATGATGCCGAGCGCGAACACCGACAGCTTCAGCAGCGCACCGCCGCTGAACAGCTGCACCATGCCATAGATGTTGTTGGAGTCGCCCGCCTGCGCCTGGTCCAGGCACAACCGGACATTGGTGGCGTTGACGCCGGGAGTAGGAAGCACCGAGCCAAGCCGGAAAAGCGCGATGATGCCCAAAGTGAAGAGCAACTTCTTGCGCAGGTCAGGCGTCCGGAATGCCCGGGTAATCGCGGTTAGCACGGTCCCTCCTGCGCGCCAGAGACGCGGTAACGGTCGGCGATGGCCGGGGGACGTCCATCGACATGTCTTGTTGCCAGTGAGCCGGGCGGGACGCAAAACGAGCCCACTGCCCAGCGAACTCTAACGCACTACGGGCGCGGAGGCTCATAACGAACCTCCGCGCCTCGTACAGCATCAGCCTAAAGCTCGGAAACCGAGCCTCCGGCAGCGGCGATCTTCTCCTTGGCGCTGGCGGAGAAGGCGTGCGCCTGCACGTTCAACGCCACGGAGATGTCACCGGTTCCCAGCACCTTGACGAGCTGGTTCTTGCGAACCGCACCCTTGACGACCATGTCGTCGACGGTGACGTGGCCGCCGTCCGGGAAGAGTTCACCGAGCCTGTCCAGGTTGACGACCTGGTAGGTCGTCTTGAACAGGGCGTTGGAGAAGCCCTTCAGCTTGGGCAGCCGCCGCTGAAGCGGAATCTGGCCACCCTCGAAGCCGAGCGGGACGTTCGTACGGGACTTGGTGCCCTTGGTACCACGGCCGGCGGTCTTGCCCTTGGACGCCTCGCCACGACCCTTACGGATCTTGGCCTTGTTGGCACCGGGGGCCGGACGGAGGTCGTGGATCTTGAGCGGAGCGTTCTCAGTCATGACTAGTCCACCTCTTCGACCTCGACGAGGTGCGTCACCACGGCGACCATGCCCCGGATTTCCGGGCGGTCCTCCTTGACGACGACATCGCCGATTCGCTTCAGGCCCAGCGAGCGAAGCGAGTCACGCTGGTTCTGCTTGCCACCGATCTTCGACCGGAGCTGAGTGATCTTCAGCCGAGCCATCGGCTAGCTCACCGCCTTTGCGGCGGCGGCCTCAGCGAGGCCCTCCGCACGCGCCCTGAGCATCGCCTTGGGGGCGACGTCCTCGATCGGCAGGCCACGGCGGGCGGCGATCTCCTCGGGCCTGCTGAGGCCCTTCAGAGCCGCCACGGTGGCGTGCACGATGTTGATCGGGTTGTCCGAACCGAGCGACTTGGACAGCACGTCGTGGATTCCGGCGCACTCCAGGACCGCGCGCACCGGGCCACCCGCGATGACACCGGTACCGGGCGAGGCCGGACGCAGCAGGACGACGCCTGCGGCGTCCTCGCCCTGCACGGTGTGCGGGATGGTGCCCTGGATGCGCGGCACCTTGAAGAAGTGCTTCTTGGCCTCCTCGACGCCCTTGGCGATCGCCGCGGGCACCTCCTTGGCCTTGCCGTAGCCGACCCCGACGAGGCCGTTGCCGTCGCCGACGATGACCAGCGCGGTGAAGCTGAAGCGCCGACCACCCTTGACGACCTTGGCGACTCGGTTGATCTTTACGACGCGCTCGATGTACGAGACGCCCTTGTCTGCGGCGCCGCCGCGGCGATCGTCACGACGGTCCCGCCGCTCGCCACCGCCGCTTGCGCCGCGACGCGGAGCTGCAGCCATCAGTGGTTCCTCTTCTCATTGCTCATGGGACGGGCCGACATCAGAACTCCAGCCCGCCTTCCCGGGCGCTGTCCGCGAGAGCGGCCAACCGGCCCGCGTAGCGGTTGCCACCACGGTCGAACACGACAGCGGTGATCCCGGCGGTCTTGGCCCGCTGAGCGAGAAGCTCGCCGACCTTCTTCGCCTTCTCCGTCTTGTCACCCTCGGCGCCGCGCAGGGCGGCGTCCATCGTGGACACGCTCACCAGCGTGTGCCCCTTGGTGTCATCGACGATCTGCACGAACAGGTGCCGCGTGGATCGGTTGACGACCAGACGCGGGCGCTGCTCCGTACCGAAGACGTTCTTGCGGACTCGGTGGTGTCGGCGGGCCCGCGAGACAGCGCGGGCGGCCGTGTGCTTGCCGAACGCAGTCTTGCCAGCCATGCCTACTTACCAGCCTTTCCGACCTTGCGGCGGACAACTTCGCCTTGGTAACGCACACCCTTGCCCTTGTACGGGTCGGGCTTGCGCAACTTCCTGATGTTCGCGGCGACCTCGCCGACCTTCTGCTTGTCGATGCCGTCCACGTGGAACAACGTGGGCCGCTCGACGCGGAAGGTCACGCCCTCGGGCGCGTCGACGATCACCGGGTGGCTGAAGCCCAGAGCGAACTCCAGCTGCGTCGGGCCCTTCGCCTGGACGCGGTAACCGACACCGACGATCTCCAGGGACTTCGTGTAGCCCTGCGTCACGCCCGACACCATGTTGGCGATCAGAGTGCGCGACAGACCGTGCAGCGCACGGACCTTGTTCTCGTCGTTGGGGCGGCTGACGGCGATGGTGCCGTCCTCAGCCCGCTCGACCTCGATGGGCTCGGCCACCGTGTGGCTGAGTATGCCCTTGGGCCCCTTGACCTGGACGTCCCGACCACTGATGGTGACGTCGACACCTGCCGGTACGGGGATGGGCAGCCGTCCGATTCTCGACATGCTGTGGTTCCTCCCCTCTTACCAGACGTAGGCGAGGACTTCCCCGCCCACTCCACGCTTGCCGGCCTGCTTGTCCGTCATCAGGCCGCCGGACGTCGAGATGATCGCGACGCCCAGTCCACCCAGGACGCGGGGCAGGTTGTCCTTCTTTGCATAAACCCGCAGGCCGGGCTTGGAAACCCGCCGCAGGCCCGCGAGCGAACGCTCACGGGTGGGGCCGAACTTCAGCTCCACCACGAGGTTCTTACCGACCTTGGCGTCTTCGACGCTCCAGGTCTGGATGTAACCCTCCTGCTGGAGGATCTCGGCGATGTGCGCCTTGATCTTCGAGTAAGGCATGGTGACGGTGTCGTGATAGGCCGAGTTCGCGTTACGCAGACGCGTCAGCATGTCTGCGATCGGGTCGGTCATCGTCATGGCCGGTGGCCTTCCTCACCGCGGTTTCCATCGAGTGGACCTACGGTGCGGTCATGGGCGCCGGCGGTGCCGGCGCCCGGTTGATATGACTTCTGATGCGGCGGGTGACCCCGGGCGGGGTCTACCAGCTCGACTTGGTGATGCCGGGCAGCTCGCCGCGGTGCGCCATCTCGCGGAAGCACACGCGGCAGAGCCCGAACTTGCGGTAGACAGCGCGCGGACGGCCGCAGCGCGAGCACCGAGTGTACGCCCGGACCTCGAACTTCTGCTTGCGCGCTGCCTTGACCTTGAGCGACGTCTTCGCCATGATCAGGCCTCCTTGAAGGGGAATCCGAGGTGCTTCAGCAGCGCCCGCCCCTGCTCGTCGTTCTTCGCGGTGGTCACGACCGTGATGTCCATGCCCCGCTGCCGGTCGACCTTGTCCTGGTCGACCTCGTGGAACATGACCTGCTCGGTGAGTCCGAAGGTGTAGTTGCCGTTCCCGTCGAACTGCTTCGGCGACAGACCGCGGAAGTCACGGATACGCGGAAGCGCCAGCGACAGCAACCGGTCGAGGAACTCCCACATGCGGTCCCCGCGCAGCGTCACGTGGGCGCCGATCGGCATGCCCTCACGGAGCTTGAACTGCGCGATGGACTTGCGGGCACGGGCGACGGCCGGCTTCTGACCGGTGATCGCGGTGAGGTCGCGGACGGCGCCCTCGATGAGCTTCGAGTCGCGGGCGGCCTCGCCGACACCCATGTTCACCTTGATCTTGGTGATCGAGGGAACCAGCATGATGTTCTCGATGCCGAACTCCTCGCGCAGCTTCGCGATGATCTCCTCGCGGTAACGCTGCTTGAGGCGCGGAAGCGTGCGCTCTTCACTGGTGGCGGTCATCAGTTGTCCTCACCCGTCTCGTCGGCCTTCTCGCTCTTCGCGGCGGCCTTCTTCTCGGGCTTTTCCTTGGGCTTCTCGTCATCCTTGAGCTTCTTGACGTTGCTCACGTGGATGGGGGCCTCCATGGTCTGCACGCCGCCTTCCTTGGCGCCGCGCGGACCCTGGTGGGTCTCCTTCGAGTGCTTCTTGACCATGTTCACGCCCTCGACCACCACGCGCTCCTCGCGCGGGAAGGCGGCGATGATCCGGCCCTCGGCACCCTTGTTCTTGCCGGCGATGACCTTGACGAGGTCACCCTTCTTCACATGCAGCTTCGACATTTACAACACCTCCGGGGCGAGCGAGATGATGCGCATGAACTTCTTGTCACGCAGCTCTCGGCCGACCGGGCCGAAGATGCGCGTGCCCCGAGGGTCACCGCTGTCCTTGATGATGACTGCGGCGTTCTCGTCGAAGCGGATGTAGGAGCCGTCGGGGCGGCGGCGCTCCTTCACGGTGCGCACCACGACAGCCTTGACAACGTCGCCTTTTTTCACGCCGCCGCCGGGAATGGCGTCCTTCACCGTCGCAACGATGACATCGCCGATTCCCGCGTAGCGCCGACCCGAGCCACCGAGAACGCGGATGCAGAGAATCTCCTTGGCACCCGTGTTGTCGGCGACCTTGAGCCGCGACTCCTGCTGGATCACGTCAACTCCTGAGTGTCGCGCCGGTTCTCACCTTCCGGTGAGCCTGGCGGAACTGATGTGGTCTTTTTCCCTCGGCGACAGCCTTGCGACCGCCGCCGCTGGCGGACCGGGCCAGGTGGCCCGGACCCTTGGACACCGTCATGGGGGATGGTCACCCATCCCCCACGAGGCGCGTTGTTGTTACTTGGCCTTCTCGAGGATCTCGACGACGCGCCAGCGCTTGCTGGCCGATAGCGGCCGGGTCTCCATCAGGAGGACGCGGTCGCCGACGCCGCACGAGTTCTGCTCGTCGTGGGCCTTGTACTTCGTCGTACGGCGGATGACCTTGCCGTACAGCGGGTGCTTGACACGGTCCTCGACGGCGACGACGACGGTCTTGTCCATCTTGTCGCTGACCACCAGGCCCTCACGGGTCTTGCGGTAGTTCCGCGCCTGCTTCTCGGTTGTCTCAGCTGTCTCAGCCATCGCTCGTCTCCTTCTCGACCGTGACGATTCCGAGCTCACGCTCACGCATCACGGTGTAGATACGGGCGATCTCGCGCCGGACGGCACGCAGCCGCCCGTGGCTCTCCAACTGTCCGGTCGCCGACTGGAAGCGGAGGTTGAACAGCTCCTCCTTGGCTTCCTTCAGCTTCTGGACCAGGACTTCCTGGTCCTCGGGCCGCAGCTCACCGGCGGTCAGGCCCTTAGCCATCACGCCTCACCCACTTCACGCTTCACAAACCGGCACTTCATGGGGAGCTTGTGCATCGCACGGCGCAGGGCCTCACGGGCCACGGGCTCGGCGACACCGGACAGCTCGAACATGACTCGGCCGGGCTTGACATTGGCGATCCACCACTCCGGAGAACCCTTACCGGAACCCATGCGGGTCTCGGCGGGCTTCTTGGTGAGGGGACGGTCCGGGTAGATGTTGATCCACACCTTGCCACCACGGCGGATGTGCCGGGTCATGGCGATACGTGCGGCCTCGATCTGGCGGTTGGTCACGTAGGAGTGCTCAAGCGCCTGAATGCCGAACTCGCCGAAGACGACCCTGGTACCGCCCTTGGCGGCACCGTGACGGTCGGGCCGGTGCTGCTTACGGTGCTTGACCCTGCGAGGGATCAGCATGGTCAGCTCCCTTCGGCACCCGGCTGCTCCGCCGGGCCGGTCTCGGGGGCAGCCTGCGCGGCGGCCTCGGTTCTGGGTGCGCGGTCCGAACGACCGGCCGCCCCGCCACGACGGGGACGGTCGCCGCCGCCGCCACGACGCGGACGGTCGCCGCCGCCCGGGCCGCCGCGACGGTCGTCACGCTCACGACGCTGGCCGGCGCGAGCGCCTGCCGCCGCGACCGCGGCGGCCTCACGCTCGGCGCGGCTCGTCGGGGCCTCGCCCTTGTAGATCCACACCTTCACGCCGATGCGGCCGAACGTGGTGCGGGCCTCGTAGAAGCCGTAGTCGATGTCGGCGCGGAGCGTGTGCAGGGGCACGCGGCCCTCGCGGTAGAACTCCGAGCGCGACATCTCCGCACCGCCGAGGCGGCCGGCGCACTGGACACGGATGCCCTTGGCGCCGCTCTTCATGGCGGACTGCATGGCCTTACGCATGGCCCGGCGGAACGAGACGCGGCTGGACAGCTGCTCGGCCACGCCCTGCGCGACGAGCTGCGCGTCGATCTCGGGGTTCTTCACCTCGAGGATGTTCAGCTGGACCTGCTTCTTGGTCAGCTTCTCCAGGTCGCCGCGGATGCGGTCGGCCTCCGCGCCGCGACGGCCGATGACGATGCCCGGCCGGGCGGTGTGGATGTCGACCTGGACGCGGTCGGTCGTACGCTCGATCTCGACCTTGGAGATGCCGGCCCGCTCCATGCCCTTCTGCAGCATGCGACGGATCGCCACGTCCTCGGCGACGTACGACTTGTAGAGTTTGTCGGCGTACCACCGGCTCTTGAAGTCGGTCGTGATGCCGAGGCGGAACCCGTGCGGGTTAACCTTCTGGCCCACTAGCGGGTCCTTCCCTTCGGCTTCGGCTCGCGGGACTCCACGATCACCGTGATGTGGCTCGTCCGCTTGTTGATCCGGTAGGCGCGGCCCTGAGCACGCGGACGGAACCGCTTGAGCGTCGGACCCTCGTCGACCCACGCGCGGCTCACGACGAGCGTGTCACGGTCGAGCTTGAAGTTGTGCTCAGCGTTCGCAATCGCGCTCGAGAGCACCTTGTAGACGGTCTCGCTCGCCGACTGGGGAGCGAACTGCAGCACGGCCTGCGCCTCCGAAGCGGGCAGCCCGCGAATGAGGTCCACCACACGGCGGGCCTTCCGGGGCGTGTGGCGCGCGAACCGCGCCTGTGCCCTGGCTTCCATCGCTGTCTCCTCTGATGCTTACTTTGAAGGCGCTTACCGCCGGCTGCGGCGGTCTTCCTTGACGTGGCTGCGGAACGTCCGCGTAGGCGCGAACTCTCCGAGCTTGTGACCGATCATCGAGTCGGTGATGAACACCGGGACGTGCTTGCGGCCGTCGTGCACGGCGATCGTGTGACCGATCATGTCCGGCACGATCATGGAGCGCCGCGACCACGTCTTGATGACGTTCTTGGTGCCCTTCTCGTTCTGTACGTCCACCTTCTTCTGAAGGTGATCGTCCACGAAGGGGCCCTTCTTAAGGCTACGTGGCATTTTGGCTGCTCCTACCGCTTCTTCCGCTTACTCCGACGACGGATGATCAGCCGGTCGCTCGGCTTGTTCGCCTGCCGGGTGCGGCCCTCGGGCTTGCCCTTGGGGTTCACCGGGTGACGACCACCGGAGGTCTTGCCCTCACCACCACCGTGCGGGTGGTCGACCGGGTTCATGGCGACACCGCGGACCGTGGGGCGCTTGCCCTTCCAACGGTTGCGGCCGGCCTTACCGAGATTGATGTTGGCCTGCTCGGCGTTGCCCACCTGGCCCACAGAGGCCCGGCAGCGCAGGTCGACCTGGCGCATTTCTCCGGACGGCATACGCAGCGTGGCGTAAGTGCCCTCCTTGGCGAGCAGCTGGATCTGCGCACCGGCGCTACGACCGAGCTTGGCGCCACCACCCGGACGGAGCTCCACCGCGTGGATGAAGGTACCGGTCGGGATGTTGCGCAGCGGCAGGCAGTTGCCCGGCTTGATGTCGGCCCCGGGGCCGTTCTCGATGCGGTCCCCCTGCTTGAGGCCGGCGGGCGCGAGGATGTAGCGCTTCTCGCCGTCGGCGTAGTGCAGCAGCGCGATGCGGGAGGTCCGGTTCGGGTCGTACTCGATGTGAGCGACCTTGGCCGGGATCCCGTCCTTGTCGTGGCGGCGGAAGTCGATGATCCGGTAGGCGCGCTTGTGCCCGCCTCCCTGGTGCCGGGCGGTGACCCGGCCATGAACGTTACGGCCGCCCTTGCTGTGCAGGGGTGCAAGCAGCGACTTCTCCGGGGTGCTGCGCGTGATCTCGGCAAAGTCCGAGACGCTCGCGCCGCGACGACCCGGTGTCGTCGGCTTGTATTTGCGGATGCCCATCTTTTTCGTTCATCCTTCGTCGGTTCATACCGGTAGGGGTCCGCCTCGCGGCGGTCCCCCCGGTGCTGACTTTCCAGGACCGGCCGTCCCGCCTCCCGGCGAGGCGGCCCGTCCCTTCGTGTGGCGGAGTTAGCCGATCTGACCGAAGATGTCGATCCGCTCGCCCTCCGCCAGGCTCACGATCGCGCGCTTGGTGTCAGGGCGCTGGCCGAAGCCTGTCCGGGTCCGCTTGCGCTTCCCCTGACGGTTGATCGTGTTGACGCTGGTGACCTTGACACCGAAGATCTGCTCAATGGCGATCTTCACCTGCGTCTTGTTCACATCCTTGCGCACCAGGAAGGTGTACTTGTTGTGCTCATCGATCAGGCCGTAGCTCTTCTCAGAGACGATCGGCTTGAGGATGATGTCCCGAGGGTCGGCGATCTTCTGCATCAGCCCTCTTCCTTCCCGCTGCTCGTGAGCCGCGCCACGACCTGCTCGTAGGCCTCCTGAGTGAAGACCACGTCGTCATGGCACAGAACGTCGTAGGTGTTCAGCTGCCCGGCGTCCAACAGGTGGACCTCGGGAGCGTTGCGCAGGCTCAGCCAGCTGGCCTCGTCGTTCTCGTCGACGACGACGAGCACGCTGCGAGCCTCAGTGATCTTCCGGAGCGCCTGCAGCGCCGCCTTGGTCTTGGGCGTGTCGCCCGTGACCAGGGTGCTCACCACGTGAACGCGTCCGCCGAGGGCCCGGTCCGACAGGGCGCCACGCAGAGCGGCGGCCTTCATCTTCTTGGGCGTCCGCTGCTCGTACGAGCGCGGCTGCGGTCCGTGGACGACGCCACCACCGGTGAACTGCGGGGCGCGGGTCGAACCCTGGCGGGCCCGGCCGGTGCCCTTCTGGCGGTAAGGCTTCTTGCCGCCGCCGCTGACCTCACCACGGGTCTTGGTCTTGTGCGTGCCCTGCCGGCGAGCGGCGAGCTGCGCGATCACGACCTGGTGGATCAGCGGGATGTTGACCTTGGCGCCGAAGACGGCCTCAGGCAGGTCTACGGAGCCCGCCTTCTTGCCGCTGGCGTCGAGGACGTCAATGGTGGAGCTCACTTGGCAGCCCCCTTCTTGGCAGCGGTGCGGATGAGGACCAGGCTGCCGTTCGCGCCGGGGATCGCACCCTTGATCAGGATGAGGCCCTTCTCGGCATCGACGGCGTGGACCTTCAGGCTCTGGATGGTCACGCGGACGTTGCCCATCCGGCCGGCCATGCGCAGGCCCTTGAACACGCGGCCCGGGGTGGCGCATCCGCCGATGGAGCCCGGGGAGCGGTGCTTGCGCTGGGTACCGTGCGAGGCGCCGAGACCACGGAAGTTGTGGCGCTTCATGACACCCGCGAAGCCCTTGCCCTTGCTCTTGCCGGTGACGTCGATGTACTGCCCGGCCTCGAAGGTGTCCGCGAGGACTTCCTGGCCGAGGGTGTACTCGGAGGCGTCGTCGGTGCGAACCTCGGTGAAGTAGCGGCGTGGGGTGATGTCGTGCTTGCGCAAGTAGTCGCCCAGCGGCTTGTTGACCTTCCGCGGGTCGACCTGCCCGTAGCCGAGCTGCACGGCGGAGTAGCCGTCCTGCTCAGGCGTGCGGACCCTGGTCACCACACACGGACCGGCCTCGACGACGGTCACCGGAACCAGCCGGTTCCCCTCGTCGAAGACCTGGGTCATGCCGAGCTTCTTGCCCAGGACGCCCTTGATCTGCTTAGCCATGTCAGTGCGTTCCCTCAGAGCTTGATCGAGATGTCGACGCCGGCAGGAAGGTCGAGACGCATGAGCGAGTCGACGGTCTTCGGCGTCGGGTCGATGATGTCAATCAGCCGCTTGTGCGTACGCATCTCAAAGTGCTCGCGGCTGTCCTTGTACTTGTGCGGCGACCGGATGACGCAGTACACGTTCTTCTCGGTCGGCAGCGGCACCGGGCCAGCGACCTTGGCGCCGGTCCGCGTCACCGTCTCGACGATCTTCTTGGCCGAGCTGTCGATGACCTCGTGGTCATACGCCTTGAGCCGGATGCGGATCTTCTGTCCCGCCATAGTGGCCTCGGTGTCCTTCGCTGTCGTCGTATAAAGCTTCATGCGGCCTGTTGCCGCTGCTGTTTTCCCGCGATCGGCGTCCGGATCTCGTCCGGTTCTCCGTGATCTGGCAGTCGTTTCGGTCATCAGCCTGCCGAAACCACTGCGAGATCACGGTCTCGTCGTCCGTGGGCTGGGGCTTTGCGGGCCCCTCCGTGGTGCGGCGGTCAGGTCCCTGCGGGCCTGACCGCCACTCCGCGGTGGTGCTACTTGATGATCTTCGTAACTCGACCGGCGCCGACGGTGCGGCCACCCTCACGGATCGCGAACTTGAGGCCTTCCTCCATCGCGATCGGCTGGATGAGCTGGACGGTCATCTCGGTGTTGTCACCGGGCATGACCATCTCGGTGCCCTCCGGCAGGGTCACAACGCCCGTAACGTCCGTCGTACGGAAGTAGAACTGCGGGCGGTAGTTGTTGAAGAACGGCGTGTGGCGGCCGCCCTCGTCCTTCGACAGGATGTAGACCTGCGCCTCGAACTCGGTGTGCGGGGTGGTCGTGCCCGGCTTGATGACACACTGGCCGCGCTCGACGTCCTCGCGCTTGATGCCGCGCAGGAGCAGACCGACGTTGTCGCCGGCCTGACCCTCATCGAGGAGCTTGCGGAACATCTCGACACCGGTGACGGTGGTCGTGGTGCTCTTCTCCTTGATGCCGATGATGTCGACGGTCTCGTTGACCTTGACGATGCCGCGCTCGATACGGCCGGTGACGACGGTGCCACGACCCGTGATCGAGAACACGTCCTCGATCGGCATGAGGAACGGCTTCTCGGTCTCACGAACCGGCTCGGGGACGTTGTCGTCCACGGCGGTCATGAGCTCGATGATGCTGTCGGCCCACTTCTCGTCGCCCTCAAGCGCCTTCAGCGCCGAGACGCGCACGACCGGCAGGTCGTCGCCCGGGAACTCCTGGGCGGACAGCAGCTCACGGACCTCGAGCTCGACGAGCTCCAGGATCTCCTCATCGTCGACCATGTCGGCCTTGTTCAGGGCGACGACGATGTAGGGGACGCCGACCTGGCGGGCCAGGAGCACGTGCTCCTTGGTCTGCGGCATCGGGCCGTCGGTGGCGGCGACCACGAGGATCGCGCCGTCCATCTGCGCGGCACCCGTGATCATGTTCTTCACGTAGTCGGCGTGACCGGGGCAGTCCACGTGGGCGTAGTGGCGCTTCTCGGTCTGGTACTCGACGTGCGCGATGGAGATCGTGATTCCGCGAGCCTTCTCCTCGGGCGCCTTGTCGATCTTGTCGAACGGGGTCGCCTCGTTGAGCTGCGGGTAACGGTCGTGGAGCACCTTGGTGATCGCCGCGGTCAGAGTGGTCTTGCCGTGGTCGATGTGCCCAATGGTGCCGATGTTCACGTGCGGCTTGTTCCGCTCGAACTTGGCCTTGGCCACTGCTCTGTCTCCTTAGAGATTCTGACTTGCCTTGCGTTTCCAACTCAGGCCCCGTACGGCCCGGCGCCCAAGAGCACCGTGCCGTACGCGAAGGGACTCACGTCCCGAGCCTCTCCGGAAACGGGGCGTCGATCTGCATCGACGCCCCCTCCGGAGCGGCGCGGAACTATTCGCCCCGAGCCTTCGCGACGATCTCCTTGGCGATGCCCGGGGGCACCTCCGCGTAGGAGTCGAACTGCATGCTGTAGCTCGCCCGTCCCTGCGTCTTGCTACGCAGGTCGCCCACGTAGCCGAACATCTCAGAGAGGGGAACGAGCGCGGTGATGACGCGGGCGCCGGCCCGCTCATCCATCGACTGGATCTGTCCGCGACGACCGTTCAGGTCACCGATGACGTCACCCATGTAGTCCTCGGGCGTGACGACCTCGACGGCCATCATCGGCTCGAGGAGCACGGCGTCGGCCTTGCGCGCGGCCTCCTTGAAGGCCATCGAGCCAGCGATCTTGAAGGCCATTTCCGACGAGTCGACCTCGTGGAAGGCGCCGTCTCGCAGAATGACCTTCACGCCGACCATCGAGTACCCGGCGAGCACACCGAACTCGGCGGCCTCCTGGGCACCCGCGTCCACCGACGGGATGTACTCCCGCGGGATACGGCCGCCGGAGACCTTGTTCTCGAACTCGTACCCGTCGTTGCCCTCGCCCAGCGGCTCAAGGTCGATGATCACGCGCGCGAACTGGCCGGAACCACCGGTCTGCTTCTTGTGCGTGTACTCGACCTTCTCCACCTTGCGGCGAATGGTCTCGCGGTACGCGACCTGAGGACGACCGATGTTCGCCTCGACCTTGAACTCGCGGCGCATCCGGTCGACGATGATCTCCAGGTGGAGCTCACCCATACCCCAGATGACCGTCTGCCCGGTCTCCTCGTCCCGGCGGACCTGGAAGGACGGGTCCTCCTCGGCCAACCGCTGGATCGCGGTGCCCAGCTTCTCCTGGTCGCCCTTGGTCTTCGGCTCGATCGCGACGCTGATGACCGGCGCCGGGAACGTCATCGACTCCAGGACGACCGGATTGCTCGGGTCGCAGAGCGTGTCACCGGTGGTGGTGTCCTTCAGACCCATGACCGCGACGATGGCGCCGGCGGAGGACGAAGGAAGCTCAGCACGCTTGTTGGCGTGCATCTGGTAGATCTTGCCGATCCGCTCCTTCTTGCCCTTCACCGAGTTGATGACACTGGTGCCGGTCTCGAGCGAACCCGAGTAGATGCGGAGGTAGGTGAGCTTGCCCAGGTGCGGGTCGCTCATGATCTTGAACGCCAGCGCGGAGAACGGCTCGTTCGGGTCCGCGTGCCGCTCGACGACCTGGTCCTCGTGCCCGACGGCGTGGCCCTTGAAGGCCGGGATGTCGATGGGCGCGGGGAGGTAGGCCACGACGGCGTCGAGCAGGGGCTGCACGCCCTTGTTCTTGAACGCCGTGCCGCACAGGACGGGGTTGATCGCGCTCTTCAGCGTCGCGCGGCGAAGGGCCGCGACGAGCTGCTCCTCGGTGGGCTCGACACCCTCGAGGAAGAGCTCCATGAGCTCGTCGTCGTTCTCGGAGACGGTCTCGACCAGCCTGTCGCGCCACTCGCGAGCCGCGTCGGCGTGGTCGGCCGGGATGTCGACGATGTCGTACATCTCGCCCTTGGCCGCCTCGATGGGCCAGATCAGACCCTTCATCCGCACCAGGTCGATGACGCCCTTGAAGTCGGACTCAACGCCCCAGGGGAGCTGGATGACCGCCGGGGTCGCGCCCAGACGGTTGATCATCATGTCGACGCAGCGGTGGAACTCCGCGCCGACCCGGTCCATCTTGTTGACGAAGCAGATGCGCGGAACGTCATAGCGGTCGGCCTGACGCCACACGGTCTCGGACTGGGGCTCGACACCCGCGACGCCGTCGAACACAGTGACCGCACCGTCAAGGACACGAAGGTTGCGCTCGACCTCGATGGTGAAGTCGACGTGACCCGGGGTGTCGATGATGTTGATCGTGTGACCGTCCCACTCGCAGGTCGTCGCGGCAGACGTGATCGTGATGCCGCGCTCCTGCTCCTGCTCCATCCAGTCCATGGTGGCAGCGCCATCGTGGACTTCACCGATCTTGTAGTTGATGCCGGTGTAGAACAGGATGCGCTCGGTCGTGGTGGTCTTGCCCGCATCGATATGGGCGATGATCCCAATGTTGCGGACCTTGGCCAGGTCAAGAGCGGTACTTGCGGCCACTTCTCTCGCGTCCTCGTCGTCTCGTCGAAATTCCGCCGACTACCAGCGGTAGTGAGCGAAGGCCTTGTTGGACTCGGCCATCTTGTGGGTGTCCTCGCGCCGCTTCACGCTGGCGCCGAGGCCGTTGCTCGCGTCGAGAAGCTCGTTCATGAGCCGCTCGGTCATGGTCTTCTCGCGGCGGGCCCGGGAGTACTGCACGAGCCACCGCAGGGCCAGCGTGGTGCTGCGCGCCGCGCGCACCTCGACCGGCACCTGGTAGGTCGCACCGCCGACGCGGCGGCTGCGAACCTCGAGAGTGGGCTTGACGTTGTCGAGCGCACGCTTGAGGGTGACGACCGGGTCGTTGCCCGTCTTGTCCTTGCAACCCTCGAGGGCGCCGTACACGATCGACTGAGCGATCGAGCGCTTGCCGTCCAGAAGAACCTTGTTGATCAGCGCCGTGACCAACGGGGAGTTGTGCACCGGGTCAGCGACAAGCTGGCGGCGGCCAGGGGAACCCTTGCGCGGCATGTCAGCTCTTCTCCTTCTTCGCGCCGTAACGGCTGCGGGCCTGCTTGCGGTTACGGACACCCTGGGTGTCCAGCGAGCCACGGATGATCTTGTAGCGAACACCCGGCAGGTCCTTCACACGGCCGCCACGCACGAGCACGATCGAGTGCTCCTGGAGGTTGTGACCCACTCCAGGGATGTACGCCGTGACCTCGATGCCGTTGGTGAGCCGAACACGGGCCACCTTGCGCAGCGCCGAGTTGGGCTTCTTGGGGGTCGTGGTGTACACGCGCGTGCACACGCCGCGTCGCTGCGGGCTTCCCTTGAGAGCAGGAGTCTTGGTCTTACTGACCTTGTCCTGCCGGCCCTTTCGGACCAACTGCTGAATGGTGGGCACCGCGTCTCCGTTTCGTGCCTTGGCCGGTGATACGTAGGTTCCTGGGCCGGGACGCCGTGGCTTCCCGTTCCAGGCCGTGCATTTCGCAGGCACTGCCGGTGTCATGACCTGCTGGTTTTTAGTCTCCTTCGGCCCACGCGGTCGGGCGTGTCGCGCACTGAGCGCACTCACACCCGGAAAGCCCGGCCGATCTGGAGGAGTCACACGCCGCTCTAGCCTTCCCCATCGGGAACGACCTCCGAGCGCACGCATGCGAGCCCATGGAGTCCATGGGCACGAAGACAAAGATTACCCAGCACGACGCAACGAGTCAAAACAGTTGCCGCCAGGTCGATTGTGATCCGTGCCATGGCCCCCGCGTCCTGCCTTCCTCACAGGCCGCCACTGGGCTCATAGCGAAGTCTACCGGCACGGGACAGGTCTTCCGGCCATTTCGCGCCCGATTGCCTCGCCTCCGGCGCGGCGGGCGCCCCCGTACGCGCGGAGCGAGAACCGTGAATATAGAAAACGCCCGGAGGGGGTGATCCCCTCCGGGCGTTTCTTCTAGGACTTACCGGCCGTACTGGCCGAAGTCGTACTCCTCCAGCGGGACGGCCTCGCCGCTGCCGGAGCCGAACGTGTAGTCCGCTG
Source organism: Planotetraspora mira (assembly GCF_016863275.1). Taxonomy (GTDB): domain Bacteria; phylum Actinomycetota; class Actinomycetes; order Streptosporangiales; family Streptosporangiaceae; genus Planotetraspora; species Planotetraspora mira. The sequence continues at coordinate 147,141 of NZ_BOOO01000015.1, read as the reverse complement.
CGGAGCCGTCGTAGCCGCCGACCGTGTACATCGCGGCCTTGGCCTCCTCGGTGGGCTCCACCCGGATGTTGCGGTACTGGGGCATACCCGTACCGGCCGGGATGAGCTTACCGATGATGACGTTCTCCTTGAGGCCGAGCAGCGAGTCCGACTTGGCGTGGATCGCCGCGTCGGTGAGGACTCGTGTCGTCTCCTGGAAGGACGCCGCCGACAGCCACGACTCGGTGGCGAGGGACGCCTTCGTGATGCCCATGAGGACCGGACGGCCGGAGGCCGGCTGGCCACCCTCCGCCTTGGTCTCACGGTTGAGCACCTCGAAGCGCGGCCGCTCGACGAGCTCACCGGGCAGCAACTCGGTGTCGCCCGACTCGAGCACGTTCACCCGCTTGAGCATCTGCCGGACGATGACCTCGATGTGCTTGTCGTGGATCGACACACCCTGCGAGCGGTAGACCTGCTGGACCTCGTCCACCAGGTGCAGCTGCACCGCACGGGGGCCGAGGATGCGCAGGACCTCGTTCGGGTTGCGCGCACCGGCGATCAGCAACTGGCCGACCTCGACCCGCTGACCATCGGTGACCAGCAGCCTGGACCTCATCGACACCGGGTAGGCGATCTCTTCCGAGCCGTCGTCCGGAGTGATGACGATCTTGCGGGTCTTGTCGGTCTCGTCGATCCGCACCCGGCCCATGACCTCGCTGATCGGAGCGACACCCTTGGGGATGCGCGCCTCGAACAGCTCCTGGACACGCGGCAGACCGTGCGTGATGTCCGCACCCGCCACACCACCGGTGTGGAAGGTACGCATGGTCAGCTGGGTGCCGGGCTCACCGATGGACTGGGCCGCGATGATGCCGACGGCCTCACCGACGTCGACCAGCTTGCCGGTGGCCAGCGAGCGGCCGTAGCAGGTGGCGCAGACACCGATCTTGGCCTCGCACACCAGGGTGCTACGGGTCCGGACCGTCTCGACCCCGGCCTCGACCAGCGCCGTGACGATCAGGTCGTTGATGTCGGCGCCCGCCGAGGCGACGAGCTTGCCGTCCACCTCGACGTCCTCGGCCAGGATCCGGCCGTGGACGTTGCTCTCGGCGTTCTCGGCCTTGACCAGGTTGCCCTGCGAGTCACGCTCACCGACGTGCAGCGGGACCGCGCGGTCGGTGCCGCAGTCGATCTCGCGGACGATGACGTCCTGGGCCACGTCGACCAGACGACGGGTCAGGTAACCGGAGTCGGCGGTCCGCAGCGCGGTGTCCGCCAGACCCTTCCGCTGGCCGTGGGTGGAGATGAAGTACTCCAGCACCGACAGGCCCTCGCGGAACGAGGACTTGATCGGCCGCGGGATCGTCTCACCCTTGGTGTTGGACACCAGGCCACGGATGCCGGCGATCTGCCGCACCTGCATCTTGTTACCGCGGGCGCCGGAGTTCACCATCATCCAGACCGGGTTCGTCGCGGGGAACGCGTTGACCATGTCGGTCTCGACGTCCGCCGTGGCGTGGGTCCAGATCTCGATGAGCTCCTGACGGCGCTCCTCGTCGGTGATCAGACCACGGTCGTACTCGCGCTGGACCTTGTCGGCCCGCTTCTCGTACGACTCCATGATCGACGCCTTGTTCGGCGGGGCCACGACGTCCTCGATCGAGATCGTCACACCGGCGCGGGTCGCCCAGTGGAAGCCCGCGTCCTTGAGCGAGTCGAGCGCGTTGGCGACCTCGACCTTCGGGTACCGCTCGGCCAGCTCGTTGACGATTCCCGAGAGCTGCTTCTTGCCGACCTGGTAGTTCACGAAGGGGTAGTTGTCCGGCAGCGTCTGGTTGAACAGGCACCGTCCGAGCGTGGTCTCCAGCCGGATCGGCTCGCCGGCCTCCCAGCCTTCCGGGGCCTCCCAGCCACGGGGCGGCGGGACGTCCTTGAGCCGGACCTGGATCTTGGCCTGCATGTCCAGCTCGTGCCGGTCGTGGGCCATGAGGGCCTCCGACACGGTGCCGAACACGCGGCCGGTGCCCACGGCGTCGGCCTTGTCCGTCGTCAGCCAGTACAGACCGATGACCATGTCCTGGGTGGGCATCGTCACGGGCTTGCCGTCGGCCGGCTTGAGGATGTTGTTGGTCGACAACATCAGGATGCGGGCCTCGGCCTGCGCCTCAGCGGACAGCGGCAGGTGCACGGCCATCTGGTCACCGTCGAAGTCCGCGTTGAACGCGGTGCAGACGAGCGGGTGAATCTGGATCGCCTTGCCCTCGACCAGCTGCGGCTCGAACGCCTGGATGCCCAGACGGTGCAGCGTGGGCGCACGGTTGAGCAGCACCGGGTGCTCGGTGATGACCTCTTCGAGCACGTCCCACACGACGGGACGGGCACGCTCGACCATCCGCTTGGCCGACTTGATGTTCTGCGCGTGGTTCAGGTCGACCAGGCGCTTCATCACGAACGGCTTGAACAGCTCCAGCGCCATCTGCTTGGGCAGACCGCACTGGTGCAGCTTGAGCTGCGGGCCGACGACGATGACCGAACGGCCGGAGTAGTCGACACGCTTGCCCAGCAGGTTCTGGCGGAACCGGCCCTGCTTGCCCTTCAGCATGTCGCTGAGGGACTTCAGGGGACGGTTGCCGGGACCGGTGACCGGACGACCGCGGCGGCCGTTGTCGAACAGCGCGTCGACGGCCTCCTGCAGCATGCGCTTCTCGTTGTTCACGATGATCTCGGGAGCACCGAGGTCGAGGAGGCGCTTGAGCCGGTTGTTCCGGTTGATGACCCGGCGGTACAGGTCGTTCAGGTCGGAGGTCGCGAACCGGCCACCGTCCAGCTGGACCATCGGGCGAAGGTCCGGCGGGATCACCGGGATGCAGTCGAGCACCATGCCGCTCGGCGAGTTCCTCGTGTTGAGGAACGCCGCCACGACCTTGAGCCGCTTGAGGGCGCGGGCCTTCTTCTGGCCCTTGCCGCTGCGGATGGTCTCGCGCAGGTTCTCGGCCTCGGCGTCCAGGTCGAAGCTGTTCAGCCGCTCCTGGATGGCCTGGGCGCCCATTCCGCCGCGGAAGTAGCGGCCGAAACGGTCGCGCATCTCGCGGTAGAGCAGCTCGTCGCCCTCGAGGTCCTGGACCTTGAGGTTCTTGAAGCGGCTCCAAACCTCGTCGAGCCGGTCCAGCTCACGCTGGGCGCGGTCGCGCAGCTGCCGCATCTCGCGGTCGGCGCCCTCACGCACCTTGCGACGCTGGTCGCCCTTGGCGCCGGCGGCCTCCAGCTCGGCCAGGTCGGCCTCGAGCTTCTTCTGGCGGGCCTCGATGTCGGCGTCACGGCGCTGCTCGATGTGCTGCCGCTCGACGGAGATCTTCGCCTCCAGCGACGGCACGTCACGGTCACGCATCTCGTTGTCGACATGCGTGATCATGTAGGCCGCGAAGTAGATGACCTTCTCGAGGTCCTTCGGGGCCAGGTCGAGCAGGTACCCCAGGCGCGAAGGAACGCCCTTGAAGTACCAGATGTGCGTGACGGGCGCGGCCAGCTCGATGTGGCCCATCCGCTCACGGCGCACCTTGGCGCGCGTGACCTCGACGCCACAACGCTCACAGATGATGCCCTTGAAGCGGACGCGCTTGTACTTGCCGCAGTAGCACTCCCAGTCCCGGGTCGGGCCGAAGATCTTCTCGCAGAAGAGCCCGTCCTTTTCCGGCTTGAGAGTCCGGTAGTTGATCGTCTCCGGCTTCTTGACCTCGCCGTGCGACCACTGCCGGATGTCGTCAGCGGTCGCCAGGCCGATTCGCAGTTCGTCGAAGAAGTTGACGTCGAGCACTTTTGATCCCCTCAGCTTCTAGATCAGACCTCTTCGACGCTGCTCGGCTCACGCCGGGACAGGTCGATGCCGAGCTCCTCCGCAGCGCGGAAGACATCCTCGTCCGTGTCCCTCATCTCGATGGACATGCCGTCGCTCGACAGCACCTCGACATTGAGGCAGAGCGACTGCATTTCCTTGATGAGGACCTTGAAGGACTCAGGAATGCCCGGCTCGGGGATGTTCTCGCCCTTGACGATGGCCTCGTAGACCTTCACACGGCCGAGCACGTCGTCGGACTTGATCGTCAGCAGCTCCTGCAGCGCGTAGGCCGCGCCGTACGCCTCGAGGGCCCACACCTCCATCTCGCCGAAGCGCTGGCCACCGAACTGGGCCTTACCACCGAGCGGCTGCTGGGTGATCATGGAGTACGGACCGGTCGAACGAGCGTGGATCTTGTCGTCGACCAGGTGGAGCAGCTTGAGGATGTAGATGTAGCCGACCGAGATCGGGTGCGGGAACGGCTCGCCGGAGCGGCCGTCGAACAGCCGCGCCTTACCGTTCTCGCCGACCATGCGCGAGCCGTCCCTGTTGGCCAGGGTGTTGCTCAGCAGGCCGACGATCTCCTCCTCGTGGGCGCCGTCGAACACCGGGGTCGCCACCTTGGTGCGCGGCTCGATGCTGGTCAGGCCCTTGTCGCGCAGGCGCTCCGCCCAGGCCTCCTCGACACCGCTGACGTCCCACCCGCGGGCCGCGATCCAGCCCAGGTGGGTCTCCAGGACCTGACCGACGTTCATTCGACCGGGAACACCCAGAGGGTTCAGGACGATGTCGACCGGGGTGCCGTCCTCGAGGAACGGCATGTCCTCCACGGGGAGGATCTTGGAGATGACGCCCTTGTTGCCGTGACGGCCGGCGAGCTTGTCACCATCGGTGATCTTGCGCTTCTGGGCCACGTAGACGCGGACCAGTTCGTTCACACCCGGGGGAAGCTCGTCGCCCTCCTCGCGGCTGAACACGCGGACACCGATGACCTTGCCGGACTCACCGTGCGGCACCTTCAGCGAGGTGTCGCGGACCTCGCGCGCCTTCTCACCGAAGATCGCGCGAAGCAGGCGCTCCTCGGGGGTCAGCTCGGTCTCACCCTTGGGCGTGACCTTGCCGACCAGGATGTCACCAGTGGTGACCTCGGCGCCGATGCGGATGATCCCGCGCTCGTCGAGGTCGGCGAGGACCTCCTCCGAGACGTTCGGGATGTCGCGGGTGATCTCCTCAGGACCCAGCTTGGTGTCGCGGGCGTCGACCTCGTGCTCCTCGATGTGGATCGAGGACAGGACGTCGTCCTGCACCAGACGCTGGGAAAGGATGATCGCGTCTTCGTAGTTGTGGCCCTCCCACGGCATGAACGCCACGAGCAGGTTCTTGCCGAGCGCCATCTCACCGTTGTCGGTGCACGGGCCGTCGGCGATGACCTGGTTGACCTCGACCCGGTCGCCCTCGGCGACGATGGGCTTCTGGTTGAACGAGGTGCCCTGGTTGGACCTCTTGAACTTGGCGACACGGTAGGTGGTGCGCGTGCCGTCGTCGTTCATGACGGTGACGTAGTCGGCGGAGACCTCCTCGACCACGCCGGCCTTCTCGGCGCTGATGACGTCGCCGGCATCGGTCGCGGCACGGTACTCCATGCCGGTGCCGACCAGCGGCGCCTCGCTCTTGAGCAGCGGCACCGACTGGCGCTGCATGTTCGATCCCATGAGCGCGCGGTTGGCGTCGTCGTGCTCGAGGAACGGGATCATGGCGGTCGCGACCGACACCATCTGGCGCGGAGACACGTCCATGTAGTCCACGTCGGAGGGCTGGACGGCCTCGAACTCCCCGCCCTTGCGGCGGGCCAGCACGCGGGACTCCTCGAAGCTGCCGTCGGCGTTCAGGCCCGTGTTGGCCTGGGCCACCACGTACCTGTCCTCCTCGTCCGCGGTCAGGTAGTCGATGTGCTCGGTGACCAGCCCGTCCACGACCTTGCGGTACGGCGTCTCGACGAAACCGAAGGAGTTGACCCGGCCGAAGGACGACAGCGAGCCGATGAGGCCGATGTTCGGGCCTTCCGGCGTCTCGATCGGGCACATCCGGCCGTAGTGCGACGGGTGCACGTCACGGACTTCGAAGCCGGCGCGCTCACGGGACAGACCACCGGGGCCGAGGGCCGACAGACGCCGCTTGTGCGTCAGGCCCGCGAGCGGGTTGGTCTGGTCCATGAACTGCGACAGCTGGGAGGTGCCGAAGAACTCCTTGATCGACGCCACGACCGGGCGAATGTTGATCAGGGTCTGCGGCGTGATGGCCTCGACGTCCTGCGTGGTCATGCGCTCGCGGACGACGCGCTCCATACGGGCCAGGCCCAGGCGGACCTGGTTCTGGATGAGCTCGCCGACCGTGCGGAGACGGCGGTTGCCGAAGTGGTCGATGTCGTCGGTCTCGACGATGACGGAGCCCTCGGGGCCCATCGACTCCTCGCCGGCGTGCAGCCGGACGATGTACTCGATGGTGGCGACGATGTCCTCGTCGGTCAGCGTGCCCTGGGTGATGTCCGACTGGGCGCCCAGCTTCTTGTTGATCTTGTAGCGGCCGACCTTCGCGAGGTCGTAACGCTTCGGGTTGAAGTAGAGGTTCTCCAACAGCGTCTGGGCGGACTCCTTCGTCGGCGGCTCACCCGGACGCAGCTTGCGGTAGATGTCGAGCAACGCGTCGTCCTGGCCGGACGTGTGGTCCTTCTCCAGGGTCGCGCGCATCGACTCGTACTGCCCGAAACGCTCCAAGATCTGGTCGGTCGTCCAACCGAGCGCCTTGAGCAGCACCGTGACGGGCTGCTTGCGCTTGCGGTCGATACGGACACCGACGCTGTCACGCTTGTCGATCTCGAACTCGAGCCAGGCGCCACGAGACGGGATCACCTTGGCGCCGAAAAGGTCCTTGTCGGAGGTCTTGTCGACCGAACGGTCGAAGTAGACACCCGGGGACCGGACGAGCTGAGACACCACGACACGCTCAGTGCCGTTGATGATGAAAGTGCCCTTCGAGGTCATGAGCGGGAAGTCGCCCATGAACACCGTCTGGCTCTTGATCTCACCGGTGGTGTTATTGATGAACTCCGCCGTCACGAACATCGGGGCGGAGAAGGTCATGTCCTTGTCTTTGCACTCATCGACTGAGTACTTGGGCGGCTCGAACCGATGGTCCCGGAACGACAGGGACATGGTGCCGGAGAAGTCCTCGATGGGACTGATCTCTTCAAAGATCTCTTCGAGACCTGACTGGGCCGGAACGTCCTTGCGCCCGGCCTGGCGAGCCGCCTCGACCCGCCCCTTCCATTTCTCGTTGCCGAGCAGCCAGTCGAAAGACTCGGTCTGCAAGGCGAGAAGGTCGGGGACTTCGAGCGGCTCCTGGATACGTGCGAATGACACGTTACGGGGACCGGCGGGTACGGCGGAGGCGTTGCGCGAGGCTGCCAACAGATGTCCTTCCGAGGGCTCGCGGACTGACTACACGCACGCCAGACGACCAGAGACTAAGCATTACTCAGAGAGACGGTCGTCAAAGGGCAGCGCAAAGGGGCAGTGTAGCCGATAGGCATACACCTGTCCACTCCGCTCTCGCTCTGCGCTCCACGTTGGTGGCAGCATCACCCGTCTGAGCCGAAACGTCAAGCCCGAGAGCCCACATTTCGCCTAACTGACGGGCACCACGCTGGGTGTTTCCCATCCGGACGACGGACGAACATCATCGGAACCAGTCCCTACCCGGGAGCCGGTCCAGGTAACGTTCCGTCACACGGACGGGCCAACGCTGACCATCGGTCTACGCCGCCGTGCCGAACATCTGCCCGTGATCGAAGTGCCCTAAACGCAACCTTTGCTAACAATTGAATAAAGCGGGTCAGCGAGCGGGCGTGTCACCGAGCAGCGTGGACAGGTCGGCGACCCTCCAGCCGTCGCCGTCCGTCACCAGGAGGAGCCGGGCCCTCCCCTGGCTGACCTGCTGCTCCGGCCCGTCACCACCCGGCTCGGAACTGCTCCGGGTCATGTTGACGAACACCAGCACCCGCACCTCCTCCGGCGTGGCCGTCTCGACGCCCGCCGCCGCCACGACGGCCTGCTGCACAAGCCGCCGGCGCCGCGCCTCCGCGGGGAGTGTGGCGGCCAGTTCGCGGTAGCGCCCCACCAGCGTCCCCGTAGCCCGGCTCTGCGCCCTTCGAAGATCTTGATCGATCGTACGGTAGTCGTACGACAACATGTCTGGGGCCAGCGTCCGGGCGGCGGCCAAGCCCGCCGCGGCGGACCTCTCGCCGTTCTGGATGCGCCGTAGGTCGAGACCGGTCCGAACCACCACGACGGCGAGGATCGACGCCGAGAGAGTCACCAGAGCGATCAGCAGACGCCTCATTGGACGAGTTCCGCCTTCGAGACCAGCCAGACCCCGCCGGTCTTGGTGACCTCCATGCGCCAGCGGTAGAAGCGCTCCTCGGGCGCGGCCTTCCTGCCGTCCTCCCAGTGGATCACCGCGTCGGCGACGATCAGCACCTCGGCCGCGCGGCGGTCCCGGGTCATGGACGCCAGCCCGGTCGCCCGGAGCACGCCGGTCTGGACCACCTTGTTATCGACGGTGGCCTTCTTGAGGGCCGCCTCGTTCCTGGCGTACTCCTCGCGCTCCTCGCCGGTCGACGTCGCGACGACCCGCTTCATGTCGTCGTCGACGGTCCTGTGGTCGACGGACAGCAGATTGACCGCGTGGACGGCCGCCGCGCGCGCCGCCGACCGACGGTCGTCCTCCGCGGCCTGGGCGGCGTCACGGGCCTGTCCGGCCCATACGGCGGCTCCCCCCAGAGCCGCGGTGACGAGCAGCAGGAGGCAGACGACCAGTGCGCGCCGCACCTGGCCCACCCCCGATCATGTCGCCGGACGCCGGATCCCCTTCCGCAACATAGATCAGGGAACCGTGCCTGCCCATAGGAGTCTCGATCTCCGGTACGGCCCGGCGCCGGACATGCGAAAGGGCGGGCACCACCCGGCACCGGGGTGGACCCGCCCTTCCGACGAAGTGCTACTTGACCGTGACGGTGGCGCCGGCGCCCTCGAGGGCCGCCTTCGCCTTCTCGGCCTGCTCCTTGTTGACCTTGCCGTCGAAGACGGACTTGGGAGCGCCGTCGACGAGGTCCTTGGCCTCCTTGAGGCCCAGGCTCGTCAGAGCGCGGATCTCCTTGATGACCTGGATCTTCTTGTCGCCGGCGGCCTCGAGGACGACCTCGAACTCGTCCTGTTCCTCAGCCTCTTCGGCGGGGGCGGCGGGGCCACCCACGGCGGCGGCGACCGCGACCGGGGCGGCGGCCTTGACGTCGAAGGTCTCCTCGAAGAGCTTCACGAAGTCGGAGAGCTCAAGGAGGGTCATCTCCTTGAAGGTGTCGAGCAGCTCGTCAGTGCTGAGCTTCGCCATGATGGTGTTCCTCCAGTGGATCTAGCAAAACGTTGAAAAGGGACCGCGGTAGCGCGCTTCCTCCGCCCGCCTGTGCGGGACCTACTCGCCGGCCTCTTCGCGCTTGACGCGCAGAGCCTCGGCGAGTCGAGCCATGTTGGTGGGCAGCGCGGCGAAGGTGGCGGCAGCCTGAGACTGCTTGGCCTTCAGCGCACCGGCCAGCTTCGCGAGAAGCACCTCACGGGACTCGAGGTCGGCAAGCTTGGTGATCTCGGCGGGGCTCATCGACTTGCCGTCGACGACACCACCCTTGATCACCAGGAGGGGGTTGGCCTTGGCGAAATCACGCAGACCCTTGGCCGCCTCCACCACGTCGCCCTTGACGAACGCGATGGCGGTCGGGCCCCGGAGCAGGTCGTCCAGGACGGTGATCCCGGCGCCATTGGCCGCGATCTTGGTCAGCGTGTTCTTCGCCACGGCGAACTTCGCATGCCCACCGAGAGAAACGCGCAGCTCCTTGAGCTGGGCGACGGTGAGACCGCGGTATTCGGTGAGAACGGCGGCGCTGGAGCCTTCGAACTCGTTCGTGAGTTCGGCAACCGCACCGGTCTTGTCCGTCTTCGCCATGGGCCTCCTTCCAGGATGTGCCGCCGGCGAAGGGCCCCCATCAAACGAACAAGCCCCGGCGCAGGCGCACGGGGCTTGGAAGGACGATGACGTCCCAAGCTCTCTCCACACCTACGCGGGCCGTCCACTCATGTGGATCCTTCGGTCGCCTTGCTACGAAACAGCCCGGCGACGACCGGCGGTCTTTGGCAGGAGACAGAATACGTGTCAATCCCTAGGACGCCAAATCAGGCACCCAGAGGCACGTTCGTCGGCAGCTCCCCGACCTGACCGGCCGGCGGCGCCTTGATCGCGAGCTTCTCGTTGAACGACTTGAAAAGCATGGTCATGTCCATCGCGCCCGCCTGGGCCTGACCGATCTTCATCGCCATCTTGCGGGGCAGGCCGTCGCCGTCGATCCAGACGTCGAACTTCGTGTCCTTCATCCCCGACATCTGGGTCTTGAGCTGCTTCTGCGCCTCGGCGGGCAGCTGCTTCAGCGCCTCGGCCATCGGGTAGGTGCCGGCGTAATGCGTGGTGTCGACGCCGCCGACCTTCTCGTCGCCGACCACCTTGATGTCCTTGGAGGCGGTCAACATCTTGGTGTTGGTCTTCAGGTCCATCTGGCTGGCCTGACCGAGAAGCTCGTCCAGGTTGAGGCCCGCCTGGGCGCCGGCCTTCTTGAGGTCGATCTTGATCCAGGGCTTGCTCCCGCCCATGAGCGTCTGGAGCATCTCCATCTTCATGTACGCGACGTCACCGTCGAGGATCATCCTCATGCCGCCCGGGGCGTTCTGGCCACCGAAATTGATCTTGTCGAACGAGGCGTCGATCGCGAACTTCGGAGCGCTCTGAGTGCGCACGGTGCCCTCGATGCTTCCGGACTCGCCATTGGGGCCGGAGATGTTCATGACGACGTCCGCGGCGTAAGAGGTGACCTTGTCGGTCTTCTGCGCCGTCTGCTGCAGGACCTCGGCCGCCGTGAGCTGGTGCTTTTCGAGTGACGGGGTGGCCGTGGTCGTGCCACATCCCGCTGCCGTGATCGCGACCGCCACTCCGGCGACCACCAGAAACCGGCGCATACCTACATTCCCTTCGTTTTCCCCCAACAGGTGCTACCCGACCCTATGCGGCGGGGACCCGAGACGCGTGGGTAAGGGGAAAAACGCCACGAGATATACGCGATCCCTACACATTCCGAATGATGGATCTAGCCCGTGAAATACGAAAAAACATAAAAACCGTTCTCATACCGCTCGGGAATGTCGGGAAGAGCCCGCGCAGCCGGGAACGACACGCGATGCCGTACCAGGAGAGAGCAGGTCACATGGCCCCTGACGGCGATGGACGGCCGGGCCGTACAGAGCTGCGCATCGGGAAAGACGACCATGTCGACGCTCCCGGCGAGTGCTGCCCGAAAGGAAGAAACCCCTGCCCGGATGGGCAGGGGTTTCTCACGAAATCCGACTCCGGACCTGAGATCAGGCTCGGATCATGTCGTGCCTCAGGCCTCGACCTCGGTCATCCCACGCGTGACGTTCGGGTCGACCGGGATGCCGGGGCCCATCGACGTGGTGAAGGTGACCTTCTTGAGGTAGCGGCCCTTGGCGGCCGACGGCTTGAGACGCAGCACCTCGTCGAGGGCGGCCGCGTAGTTCTCCACGAGCTGACGCTCGTCGAACGACGACTTGCCGATGATGAAGTGCAGGTTCGAGTGCCGGTCGACCCGGAACTCGATCTTGCCGCCCTTGATGTCGGTGACGGCCTTGGTGACGTCGGGCGTCACGGTGCCGGTCTTCGGGTTCGGCATGAGACCACGCGGACCGAGCACGCGGCCCAGACGGCCGACCTTGCCCATCAGGTCGGGGGTCGCGACGACGGCGTCGAAGTCGAGCCGGCCCTTGGCCACCTCGTCGATCAGCTCGTCGGAGCCCACGATGTCGGCGCCCGCGGCGCGGGCCTCCTCGGCACGGTCACCGGTCGCGAAGACCAGGACCCGGGCGGTCTTGCCGGTGCCGTGCGGGAGGTTGACGGTGCCACGGACCATCTGGTCCGCCTTGCGCGGGTCGACACCCAGGCGCAGGGCGACCTCGACGGTGGCGTCGAACTTGGTGGTGGCGGTCTGCTTGGCCAGCCGGACGCCGTCCAGCGGGTTGTACAGAGCGTCGCGGTCGATCTGCTCGGCCGCGTTCTTGTAGCTCTTGCTGCGCTTCACTTTCCGCTCCTCGTTGGAGTTCGTGGTGCGGGCCGCGCACGGGCCCTTCCACAGTTTTCGATCGCCCCGCCTTCGGCAGGGCGGGCTCCGAACTAGTCGGCGATGGTGATGCCCATCGACCGGGCGGTGCCGGCGATGATCTTCTCGGCCGCCTCGATGTCGTTCGCGTTGAGGTCCTGCATCTTCGTCTCGGCGATCTGACGCAGCTGGTCCTTGGTGAGCTTGCCCACCTTGTCCTTGTGCGGGACCGCACTGCCCTTCTGCAGACCGGCGGCCTTCTTGATCAGCTCAGGCGCCGGGGGCGTCTTCGTGACGAAGGTGAAGCTGCGGTCTTCGAAGATGGTGATCTCGACGGGGATGATGTTGCCCCGCTGGGCCTCCGTCGCAGCGTTGTACTGCTTGACGAAGTCCATGATGTTGACGCCGTGCGGACCGAGCGCGGTACCGACCGGCGGCGCGGGGGTGGCCTGGCCAGCGGGAAGCTGGACCTTCACCAGGGCCGCGACTTTCTTCTTTGGAGGCATCTGTCCTTCTCCGGGTCCTTTGTCCTACAAAACCCTCACGCCGCGACGAAAGCCGGTTCTGCGACCGGCTTTCCCTTTGCCCGCGTGAGGACGACTAACGAGTCTATGCGACGTGCTCAGATCTTCGAGACCTGGTTGAACGACAGCTCGACCGGGGTCTCGCGACCGAAGATCGAAACGAGCACCTTCAGCTTCTGCGACTCGGCGCTGATCTCGCTCACCGTCGCCGGCAGCGTCGCGAACGGACCGTCCATGACCGTGACGGACTCGCCGACCTCGAAGTCGACCGTCGCGGCCGCGGCCTTGGAGGTCGCCTTCTTGACTTCCTCGCTCGGCTCGGGCGCGAGCAGCTTGGCGACCTCGTCCAGGTTCAGCGGGCTCGGCTTGTTCGACAGGCCCACGAAGCCGGTGACACCGGGCGTGTTGCGGACCGCGGCCCACGACTCGTCGGTCAGGTCCATGCGGACCAGCACGTAACCGGGAAGGACGCGCTCCTTGATCGGAGTCTTCTTGCCGCCCTTGAACTCGGTGATCGTGTGGGTCGGCACCTCGACCTGGAAGATGAAGTCCTCCATGTTGAGGGACCCGGTGCGGCTCTCGATGTTCTGCTTCACGCGGTTCTCGTAACCGGCGTAGGAGTGAATGACGTACCACTCGCCGTACTGGCCGCGGAGCTGGCGCTTGAACTCCTCGATCGGGTCGACGTCGGGCAGGATGTCGCCGTCTTCGTCGACCTCTGCCACGGCCTCGGTCGAGTCGGCTTCACCGTCAACACCGTCCGGGTCGGCGACGGCGTCGTCGACCTCTTCCACGGCTTCTACGGCCTCGTCCGGCTCGGACTCCCATTCATCACGGGAGCCATCGACCGGCAGCGGAGACTCGGACACGGGACTCTTCCTTCTTCGATCGGTGAAATGACGTGCTGCCACGCCTCGGACTGGATCAGGATCCGCCGAAGACGGCCAGCACCACCTTCCCCAGCAAGGAGTCGATCCCGAACACGATCCCGACCATGATCACGACAAAGACGAGAACCACGGTCGTGTAGCTGATCAGATCGTTGCGCCGGGGCCAGATGACCTTGCGGAGCTCGGCGACGACCTGACGATAGAAAACAGCGGGAGAGGTGCGCTTGGCCTTCTTCTCACCGCTCGGCTTGCCTGGCTTTCCAGCGGTCTCGCCGCGGGTGTCGATCGCCACAGTCCTCACCTGATCCGTCGTGTCCATCGCATCTTGCGGCGCGCTTTAACGCCATTGGTGCGCGGACCGCACTCCGCAGGGCACGAGGGACTCGAACCCCCAACCGCCGGTTTTGGAGACCGGTGCGCTACCAATTGCGCTAGTGCCCTAAGCCGTGCACCACAATACCCGAGAAACGCTTGAGTTCAGCCGTACGTTCCTCGGTCATGGTCCACTAGACGGTGCAGTCTACGGGGGAAAGCCCCCTTCGTCGAACCACTATGGTCCACGCGGCTCAAAGGTATCGCGTGGAAGTGTCCGGATCCCGGATACGGAGGGGAAACCGCCGGGCGGGTCTGGAACGATGGTGGCCATGACCCGACCTCGCATCTCCGCGCGTATCTCCGCGATCTCCGAGTCCGCGACGCTCGCCGTGGACGCCCGGGCCAAGGCCATGAAGGCCGCCGGCCGCCCGGTCATCGGCTTCGGCGCAGGCGAGCCCGACTTCCCGACCCCCGACTACATCGTCGAGGCGGCCGTCGAGGCGTCCAGGAACCCCCGGTTCCACAAGTACACGCCGGCCGGCGGGCTGCCCGAGCTCAAGCAGGCCATCGCGGACAAGACGCTGCGCGACAGCGGGTTCGAGGTCGCCGCCTCGCAGGTCCTGGTCACCAACGGCGGCAAGCAGGCCGTCTACGAGGCGTTCGCCACGCTGCTCGACCCGGGCGACGAGGTCATCGTCATCGCCCCCTACTGGACGACGTACCCCGAGGCGATCAAGCTGGCCGGCGGCGTCCAGGTCGACGTGGTGACCGACGAGACCACGGGTTACCTCGCCTCCGTCGAGCAGCTCGAGGAGAAGTTGACGGACCGCACCAAGGTCCTTCTGTTCGTCTCGCCCTCCAACCCGACCGGTGCGGTCTACACCCCGGCGCAGGTGGAGGAGATCGGCCGCTGGGCGCTGGACCAGGGCCTGTGGGTCGTCACCGACGAGATCTACGAGCACCTCGTGTACGGCGACGCCGTCTTCTCCAGCATCGCCACGGCCGTGCCGGAGCTTCGTGAGCGGGTCGTCGTGCTGAACGGCGTGGCCAAGACCTACGCGATGACCGGCTGGCGGGTGGGCTGGATGATCGGCCCGGCCGATGTCGTCAAGGCCGCGACCAACCTGCAGTCGCACGCGACGTCCAACGTCGCGAACGTCTCGCAGGCCGCCGCCCTCGCCGCCGTCACCGGCGACCTGTCGGCCGTCGCACAGATGCGTGAGGCGTTCGACCGCCGCCGCCAGACGATGGTCCGGATGCTCAACGAGATCCCCGGCGTCCTGTGCCCCGAGCCGCTGGGCGCGTTCTACGCCTACCCCTCGGTCAAGGCGCTGCTGGGCAAGGAGCTGCGCGGCAGGCGCCCGCAGACGTCGGCCGAGCTCGCCGAGCTCATCCTCGAGGAGGCCGAGGTCGCCCTCGTCCCCGGCGAGGCGTTCGGCACGCCCGGCTACTTCCGCCTGTCCTACGCGCTGGGCGACGACGACCTGGCCGAGGGTGTCAGCCGGGTCGCCAAGCTCCTCGGCGAGGCCCACTGATCCGCACCGTCTGATCACACCGTCTGATCACTACGAGAAAGGCCCGGGCGTGGCGCCCGGGCCTTTCCGCTGTCTACGCGACCGCTGTCTACGCGACCGTCCGCAAGACCTCGGCCCCATGCCCGCTGCCGGGCACGCAGGCCCCGCAGACCGGAATCGCGGTGCGGGGCGGGGTGGTGCTTCGCCCCGGCCGGGAACTCGTCGAAGGCCGCTTCGTCTTCATCGGTCATGAGCTCCCCTCACGCTCGTCTACAACGCGTGAGGCAGGCACGAGGTGGACAAGCGGATACGGCAGGATGTGGAGATGCCGCGCCCACTCGACAAGCTCCCCAAGGCTCACCTGCACCTGCACTTCACCGGCTCGATGCGGCATTCCACGCTCATCGAGCTCGCGCGCGAGCACGGCGTCCATCTGCCCGACGCCCTCGAGCAGGACTGGCCTCCCCAACTGCGGGCGACCGACGAGCGGGGCTGGTTCCGCTTCCAGCGGCTCTACGACATCGCCAGATCGGTCCTCAGAAGACCCGAGGACGTCTACCGACTGTTGCGGGAGGCGGCGCAGGACGAGGCCAGAGAGGGCTCACGCTGGCTCGAGATCCAGGTCGACCCGTCCGGATACGCCCATCGGTTCGGCGGGCTGACCTCGACCCTGGAGCTCTTCCTCGACGCCGCCGACAGGGCGGCCGCGACCTCGGACCTCGGCATCGCGGTGATCGTGGCGGCCAATCGCACGCGCCATCCCCTCGACGCCCGCACCCTCGCACGCCTGGCCTCGCAGTACACGGGGAAGGGCGTGGTGGGCTTCGGGCTGTCCAACGACGAGCGCCGCGGCCGCGCCAGGGACTTCGACGGTGCGTTCCGCATCGCCAAGCGGGCGGGACTGCTGGCCGTACCGCACGGTGGCGAGCTCCTGGGAGCGGCCAGCGTCGCCGAATGCGTCGACGATCTCGAGGCGGACCGCGTCGGCCACGGCGTGCGGGCGGCGGAGTCGCCGCGCCTGATGGAACGGCTGGCCGACCGGCAGGTCGCCTGCGAGGTCTGCCCGTTGTCGAACGTCGGCCTCGGCGTCGCCGAGCGGCCGGAGGACGTGCCCGTGCGGCGGCTGTTCGACGCGGGAGTCCCGATCGCCCTGGGCGCCGACGACCCGCTGCTGTTCGGGGCGCGGCTGGTGCCGCAGTACGAGCTCGCCCGCGAGACCTACGGCTTCAGCGACGCTGAGCTGGCGGAGCTGGCCCGGCAGTCGATCCGTTCGTCGGCCGCGCCCGAGCCGACGAAGAAGGAGCTCTCCGGCGAGATCGACGCCTGGCTCGCCGCACCGGCGGAGTGACCCGCCCGACCGGGCCGATCGCCGGGGAGGTCACCGGGTCGAGTTCGCGATCCTGAGGGCCTCTTCCTTGTCGGCGCCCTCCAGGCGGAGCCCGACGCCGTCGCGCTGCCAGATGAGCGTGGGACCCGCGACCCTGTCCTGCGTCGGCGGGCCGCCGTTCTTGGGCATGTAGGAGACGCCGTGCGGCTGCTGGATCCACCAGCCGCGGACGGTCGGCACATCCTCGGGCCAGGGCTCGCCGAGATCCTTGCGGAACACCACGTCCAGCGTCCCGTCGTACTCGTCGAGCCGCAGGCCGGGCCACAGCAGCGTCACGACCCTCCCGCCGTCGGACACCCGGACGTCCGCCGGATCGCCCAGGGCGGCGGGCACCGCGACGGGGAACGCGACCGCCTGCCGGGCCTCGTCGAGCGTGACCCGCCTCTCGGACGGCAGGGGGCTCGCGACGCCGGTCGGCAGCGGTCCGGGTTCGCCGACCCTGATCTCGACGCCCGCGAACCTGAGGACGGACACGACAGCTGCCCGGCCCTGGGGCGTGGCCCCGATCAGCACGGCGAGGAACACCACCACGGCCGCGACGGCCTTTCGCGGCGAGAGCCGTACCCGGGGGAAGAGACCCTGCCGGCGTGAGCGGGCGCCCTGCTCGGACGGGGCCTCCAGTCGGGCGCGTACGGCGCGGGCGACGGCGTCGGGCGGCGGCGCGGGGGCGTGCAGCGTCTCGCCGAGCGCGCGAAGGTCGGCCTCCAGCTCGTCGAAACGATCGTCGGAGCGGTCGCCCGGACGGTCAGGGGAGGAGCTCACGGCCCACCTCCTCTCGCAGGCGCCGAAGTCCGCGGAACGTCCGCGACTTCACCGTGCCGAGCCGTACTCCGAGGACCTCGGCGGTCTCCACCTCGGACAGCTGTAAGAAATACCGGCAGACCACTGCCTCACGTTCCCGATCAGGCAGGTTCCGCACCGCCTGGAGGAGGCGGCCGCCGCCGTCGGCGGTGACCACGATCCCCTCCGGGGTCTGCGGCCCCTCCTGTTCCCGCTCCTGGCCGAGGCGGGCCGCCAGGTCGGCACGGCGGCCGCGGGACCGGGTGAGATTGTGGGTCTCGTTCGCGACGATGCGCAGCAGCCACGGCCGGAAGGCCGCCTCACGCCGGAAACCCCGCAGGTGGCGGAACGCCTTGACGAACGCCTCCTGGACGACGTCCTCGGCCTCGTCACCCGCGCCGAGCAGGCTCGCCGTACGGTGCGCGGCCGCGCTGTAGCGGGCGACCAGCACCTCATAGGCATCCAGGTCGCCGGCCAGCGCTCGGGTTATGGCCTCGTCGTCATCCATCGGATCAAACGTTCGCGAAATGACGCTGCAGCCTAGTACGACGAATCGAACTGTGGCTAATGGGAGGGCACTACACTTTCCAGAACCCCGTCAGACCGCGTAAACGAGGATCGAATGTCTGGGTACGACCGCGTAGTCCAACCCGCCGCCGGAGACGAGGCCCTGGAGAACCACCTGGGTGGGGATGAGGCCAAGAATTACCGGCAGTACGAGTTCGACATGGTCGCCCCCCATGTCGGACGGTCGATGCTGGAGATCGGCTCGGGTCTCGGCCACTTCGCCGAGCAGTTCCTCCCGAGGCTCGACCGGCTCGTCGTGAGCGACTTCGATCCCTACTGCGTCGACCAGCTCGGAAAGCGGTTCGAGGGCCGTGACGACATCTCCGTGCTGCAGTTCGGCCTGCCGACCGAGATCCCGCTGACCGACCCCGTGGACACCGTCGTCATGATGAACGTCCTCGAGCACATCGAAGAGGACGTCGAGGCGCTCAGGTCGCTCGCCAAGGTCACCGCGCCCGGCGGCCGGATCATCATCTGGGTGCCCGGATACATGCAGCTGTACGGGGACTTCGACCGCAAGGTCGGCCACGTCCAGCGCTACACGCCCAAGACCCTGGGAGCCACGGTCGCCGGAGCGGGCCTCGAAGCCGAGGTGCTCAAGCCGATCAACTTCCTGGGCGGCATCGCCTGGTGGGCCGCCGTGCGCCGTGGCGGCGTGGGTTACCCGGACCCGCGGCTCGTCAAGATCTACGACCGGACCGTCGTGCCCGCCACGCGTTTCATCGAGCGCCTGATCCGGCCTCCGTTCGGCCAGACCGTCTTCTGCGTCGCCCGCGTCCCGCGGTAATCCGGCCTATACCAGAGCTGGCTACTCACTAGTAGTAACCAGGCGTAACGTCATAGTCATCGACCGCCTTTGGAGGCCGCGATGACCGATTACGCCAAGGCACGGGAAGTCGCCGAGCAGGCCCGTGAGAAGGAATGGGCCAGGCCGAGCTTCGGGAAGCAGCTTTTCCTCGGCGACTTCAGACTCGATCTCGTCCATCCGGCACCCCGGCTGAGCGAGCAGGAGACCGAGAAGGGCGAGGACTTCCTCCGCGCGCTGCGGAGCTTCCTTCAGGACAAGGTCGATCCGGCGCTCATCGAGCGGACCGCCGTCGTGCCGGACGAGGTGATCAAGGGCCTGGTCGCGCTCGGCACATTCGGGATGACGATCGACGAGGAGTACGGCGGGCTCGGGCTGAGCCACACCTACTACACGCGGGCGCTGCAGCTCACCGCGTCGTACTCCCCCGCGCTCAGCGCGCTGCTGTCGGCGCACCAGTCCATCGGCGTGCCCCAGCCGGTGCGCCTGTTCGGGACGCCCGAGCAGAAGCAGCGGTTCCTGCCTCGATGCGCCCGCGGCGAGATCTCCGCGTTCCTGCTGACGGAACCCGACGTGGGCTCCGACCCGGCGCGGCTGGCCACGACCGCGGTGCGCGAGGGCGACACCTACGTCATCGACGGCGTCAAGTTGTGGACGACCAACGGCGTCGTGGCCGACCTGCTCGTCGTGATGGCCAGGACCGGTTCGAAGATCTCCGCGTTCGTGGTCGAGGCCGACTCTCCGGGCATCACCGTGGAGCGCCGCAACTCCTTCATGGGCCTGCGCGGCATCGAGAACGGCGTCACGAGGTTCCACCAGGTCCGCGTGCCGGCCGACAATCTCATCGGCCGGGAGGGCCAGGGCCTGAAGATCGCCCTGACCACGCTGAACACCGGCCGCCTCTCACTCCCGGCCACATGCGCCGGCACCGCGAAGTGGGCCACGAAGATCGCCAGGGAGTGGGCGTCGGAACGCGTGCAGTGGGGTCGGCCCATCGGCGAGCACGAGGCGGTCGCACACAAGATCTCCTTCATCACCTGTACGGCCTACGCCCTCGAAGCGGTCGTCGAGCTGGCCGGGCGGCTGGCCGACGACGAGCGCAACGACATCCGCATCGAGGCCGCCCTGGCCAAGCTGTACGGCTCGGAGATGGCCTGGCAGGTCGCCGACGAGCTGGTGCAGATCCGGGGTGGGCGGGGGTACGAGACCGCCGAGTCGCTCCACGCCCGCGGCGAGCGAGGTGTCCCCGCCGAACAGATGCTGCGTGACCTGCGGATCAACCGCATCTTCGAGGGCTCCACCGAGATCATGCACCTGCTGATCGCCCGGGAGGCCGTGGACGCGCACCTGTCGGTCGCGGGCGGCCTGATCGATCCGAAGGCCGATCTCCGGGCCAAGGGGCGGGCGGCCACCAAGGCGGGCGGCTTCTACGCCAAATGGCTGCCGAGCCTGCTCGCCGGACCGGGACAGCTGCCGACGGCCTACTCCGAGTTCGGCGCGCTCGCCCACCACCTGCGGTACGTCGAGCGGACCAGCCGCAAGCTGGCGCGGGCCACCTTCTACGGCATGTCCCGCTGGCAGGGGAAGCTCGAGCACAAGCAGGGCTTCCTGTCCCGGATCGTCGACATCGGCGCCGAACTGTTCGCCATGACGGCGGTCTGCGTCCGCGCCCAGGAGGACGCCGCCCACCTCGGCCGCCGGCCGTACGAGATCGCGGACACCTTCTGCGACCAGGCGCGGCTGCGGGCCGAGGGCCTGTTCGCCCGGCTGTGGGACAACTCCGACTCCCGCGACGTACGGCTGGCCAGGCTCGTCCTGGACGGGCGCTACACGTTCGTGGAGGACGGAATCCTCGACCCCTCGCTTGACGGCCCCTGGATCGCCCCGGCCACACCGGGGCCCACCGAGGCCGAGGACGTCCACCGGCACGTCCGCTGACGTCCGGCACCGGATGACCGGGGTGGCCGCCTCGTGGTCGCGGGGCGGCCTTCCCGTACGTCACCCCGGATGGAAAACCTGTTGGTGGGAACCGGCCGCCTTGTTACGGTCGGACCCATGTGGATTCTGTACCGCGACCGCTGATCAGCCCGAGTCGGCTGATCACGCGCGACTCAGCTCTCTGGCCTGTCCTTCCTGACGCGGCAGCTGAGTGAACGGCACCTCGGTGCCGCGTTCTCGTCGTCCGAGGAGATCCCACATGCGAACCCGACCATCCGGCAAGCAGGACAAGAACCTGCCCGACATCTCTCAGCCGCGGCGCGGCCGCCCGGCGATGCCCGGCCGTGCACTGCCGCCCCGGCAGCCCGTCCGCCCGATGCGGCAGCCACGCCGGCTGCCGCGGTCCAAGTGACGCGCCACGCGTGAAGACGCGGGCACTCGTGGATCACCACGGGTGCCCGCGACATGGACCGCCCGGGAAAGAGTGAAGGGCACCCGCCGACCTGGGTGCCCTTCACGTACTGGGATACGGCCACGCTACAGCCGTACGAAGATCAGAGACGTTCGATGATGGTGACGTTTGCCTGCCCGCCACCCTCGCACATCGTCTGCAGGCCGTAACGGCCGCCGGTGCGCTCGAGTTCGTGCAGGAGCTTGGTCATCAGGATCGCGCCGGTTCCGCCGAGCGGGTGTCCGAGGGCGATCGCGCCGCCGTTCGGGTTCGTCCGCTCCGGGTCGGCACCGATCTCCTTGAGCCAGGCGAGAGGCACCGGGGCGAACGCCTCGTTGATCTCGATGACGTCGATGTCGCCGATGCTCAGCCCGGCCTTCTTCAGCGCCTTGTGGGTCGCCGGAATGGGAGCCGTGAGCATGTACACGGGGTCGTCGCCCGTGAGCGCCAACGTGACGATCCGGGCGCGCGGGGTCAGGCCGTGGTCGCGCACCGCCTGCTCGGAGGCGATCAGCAGGGCGCCTGAACCATCCGAGATCTGCGACGACGTCGCCGCGGTGATCTTCCCGTCGGGGCGGAGGGTCTTGAGTTCGGCCATCTTCTCCAGCGTCGTGTCCGGCCGGGGCCCCTCGTCGTCCTCGACCCCGTTGAGAGGGGCGATCTGGTCCTTGAAGTAGCCGTTCGCGACGGCCTTGGCGGCCCGCTGGTGGCTTTCGTAGGCGTACTGATCCAGCTGCTCCCGGCTCAGCTCCCACTTGTCGGCCATCAACTCAGCGCCGCGGAACTGGCTGATCTCCTGCTTGCCGTACCGCTCGACCCACTTGTCGCCGAAGGGGAACGGCATGCCCTTCTCCAGCGCCATCGTGATGCTCGCCCCCATCGGGACGATCGACATCGACTCGACGCCGGCGGCCACGACGAGATCCTGCGTGCCGGACAGCACGCCCTGCGCCGCGAAGTGGATCGCCTGCTGCGACGAGCCGCACTGCCTGTCGATGGTGACGCCCGCGACGGTCTCCGGGAGCCCCGCGCTCAGCCAGGCGTTGCGGGCGATGTCCATCGACTGCGGGCCCACCTGCATGACGCAGCCCATGATCACGTCTTCCACCGCGGAGGGGTCGACGCCGGTGCGCTCGACGAGTGCCGAGAGAGTGTGCGCGGCCAGATCCGTGGGGTGGACGGTGGACAGCCCGCCCTTCTTCTTGCCGACCGGGGTACGAACCGCCCCGACGATGTACGCCTCTGCCACAGTGCCCTCCAGAAGAAACCGAGCATTGTTCGGTTAGTGAGAGATTACCTCAGAACCTCCATCGACGGGTGTCCGGCTACACCACGTTTCGGTCGGATAAGGATGGTTTGGGCGCCGTGCTCGCAGGAGTCACCGCTGCCCGGCATAGCGCCCAGGAAGGACGTCCTCCGCCTCGACGAGCTGGAAGCCGCCCTGGTCGGTGGCGATTCCCTGAAGGCGGTTCGCGAGCACGAGGGCCACCGCGGCCCGCTCCACCAGTGCCGTGTCGTCGGCGCCCTCATCGACACCGTCATCGGCGTCCTCATCGGCGCCTTCGTCCGCGACTTCGCCGACCGTGTCATCAGCCGCTGTGTCATCGGCGTCCGCGCCCACCACGCCGGCACCGTCCGTGTCGTCACCGGCCACGGTCTCGGCGTCTCCCGTCTCGCCGTCCACGCTCTCAGCGTCGGCGCTCTCAGCGTCGGCGCTCTCAGCGTCGGCGATCTCGGCGTCGGCCTCGGGCCCACCCGTGGTCGTCGCATTCTCCGACGAGGTCTCCGCCTCGGGCTCGGCCGCGTTCTCCGCTCCGGTCCCGGCCGTGGCGGCCTCCTCGGCTTCCTCGGCCTCTGCGGCTCCCGTGGCCTCCTCGGCTGCCGCGGTCCGGCCGCCGAATGCGGCCAGAGCCGCCTCGTCGATCGCGGACACCCGCATGATCACGATCTCCGTCAGGTACGGCCAGTGCGCCTTGGCGGCCGGCGGGATCCTGTTGCCCTCCTCGAGGGTGATCATCATGTCGGCGCCCGCGTAGACATCGGTCACCACCCCGCCGTCCACCGTGATGTGGACGACGCCGTCGGCGGGCTCACCGTCCGGCCGGCCGCCGGCGTCCGCCGCCGGGCGAAGCACCTCGCCAAGGAGCGAGACGACCTCTTCGGGAGACGGCGCCGCAGGCAGGTAGACGCGCACGGTGCGCAGGTCGCTGTCGGCGAGGTCGGTCGGCTCCCCGCGGCACATGGACCATCCGCCGAGGCGATAGGCGACGCCCTCGGCCAGGCTCTTGTCGAAGTAGTCCATCGGCAACTGGGTCTCGGCGGACAGCCTGCAGGCCCACACCTGCTCCTCGCCCGTCACCCCGAGCTTGCTTGAGGTCTCACCGTCCAGCTCGATCGCGGCAAGGATTCGCGACCCGCCCGCCAGGATGTCGTCGCCGTCGAGACGTGCGTCCGGATCCGCCAGCTGGGCGATCGCCAGCAGGGTCTTGGGATCCGGCTTTTCGGGCAGCAGCGCCGTAGGTCCCGTACGCAACCGGCCCGGCAGCAGAAGATTCGTCAACCAGCCCACAGGGTCCTCCTCGTGAAGATTCGAAGAGACGATAGCCCCCGGGAATCACGTCCCACGGGCCCTTACCGGAACCGGCCAGCGCTCAGGACTTCCCCACAGCAGGGCGCGTGCCGGTCATCAACGCATAAACGATGATGTTATCCACATAGTGACCAGTCGTCTGGTTATATGTGCCGCCGCACGTGATGAGTCGCAGCTCCGCGTCGTCCCTCGGCCCGTACACGCGGTCGGTGGGAAAGGTCTGCTTGTTCGCCTGCTCGACGCCGCCCACCGTGAAGATCGCCGTCGTCCCGTCGAGACGGACCACCTCGATCTTGTCGCCGTTGCGGATCTCGTGGAGACGGGTGAACACGGCCGACCGCGTGACGGTGTCCTTGTGCCCGAGCATCACGGCGGGGCCGGCCTCTCCCGCGGTGGGACCGCCCCGGTACCACCCGACCAGGTTGGAATCGTTGATCGACGGCGTCTCGATGGCGCCGCTCTTGTCCGTGCCGACCGATTCGACCGGAGCGTTGACGCCCAATCGGGGAATGATCAGCCGCTTCGGCGTCGACGGCAGCATCGGCGCGGCCGCGGGATCGGCCGGGCGTGGCGGCGGCGCAGTGGGGTCCGCCTGGCTCAGCGGGGCCGCGCCACCGGGCCCGACCGTCGGAGCCAGCGCCTGCACCTTCAGCGCGGAGCGCGCCGGGGACTCGTACTCCTCAGGCGACCTCAGGATGAGGACGAGCCCGAAGACGATGGTCACCACACCTGCCACGGCGGCGACGAGAAGCGTCCCGCGCAGCACCGCCGGACCGCCGCCCGACGGCCCTTCCGCCTCGGGCCAGGGCTCCTGCTGGGGCAGGATGACGGGCTGGAAGAACTGCGGCGGCGGGCCGTACACAGGGTATGGATGATCCGCCGTCATCCGCGGATCGACCGGCGGCCCCGCCTGCCCGGCCGGGCCCTCCCGTCGTCCTTTTCGCCCGCTCACGGCTCCGTCCCTGACGCCGTCTGCCGCTAGTGCCGTACGGCACGGCGGCGGGTGCGGAGCAGGAGCCCGCCACCCGCGGCGGCCAGGACGAGCACTGATCCAGATAGGACGAGGACACGCCCGTCAGGCCCCGCGTCGGCGCCGCCGCCCGTGGCGGCCCCGCCTTCCGGCGTCTCGCTCACCTGGGCGGTCACCGTCTCATAGACGGTCCGCGTCGCCACCGGGGTCACCTTGATCGACAGGGCCGCGGGGCTGGTGTTCGCCGCCGCCGTCGTCGATATCGAGCAGTCGTACCAGGTCGCCGGGGTGCCGTCGGCCGGGCCCACCTTCAGCGTGAACGCGTCGGCCTTGACCCCGACCGTGCCGGTCGCGGTCGGCGTGATCACCGCCGTCAGCGTCGGCAGGGGGACGGCGGACCCACTGGGGACGGCCGTGCCCGGAGTTCCCGTCGCGGTCGCCTGGATCGTCTTCTTCGCGCTCGAACCCGGCCCGGAGACCACCAGGTCGCCGACGATGACGATGCGGTCCGTGGTGGCGATCTCCGTGGGCGCCGTGATGATCTCCTCGGTGCCGGACGGCTGCTGGTTCGTCCAGGTCAGCGTGACCGCCTGTGAGGGCGTGACGCCGGACGGCCCGCTCAGCGCGGCGGTGAGATCGGGCGAGGCCGTCGCGGTCGCCGGAGCCGACGGAAGGCAGACATAGGCCACGGTCCTGGTGTCGGCACTGGCGCCGATCGCGGACAGACCTCCGATGAGGACCACCGCACCGGCCACTCCGGCCGCGGACGCTCCGATGACCGTTCGACGTCGTGCCTGCGATCTCCGCACCGACCCGTCTCCCATCCAGTGCCCCGTATCGACAGCCGCACCGGGATTCCACCGTACGGTCATGACCCGGTAGAGATCCTATGTACTGCGACCCCGGATCGCCGCCCCACACGGCAAATCCGGCTCCCATTTCCTCACGATCCGGTCAACTCCGTCCACCCGCGTTCGCGGGGAACCTTCGCGACGGCCCCGGTGTATCAGGACCGGAGGTGCTCAGATGAGACGACTACTGGTGGCACTCGGCACGATGGCGATGATCTTCGCCTTGACCCTTCCCGCCCACGCGCAGACCCGTGCGGGCGGCTGGGCGACGACCGAACTCGATCCACTGCCCGACAAGCTCGTGGCCGGCAAGGCGTACACGATCGGATACTGGGTCCTCCAGCACGGGACCCATCCGTTCGACGTCGCCGGAAATGAGCTCGGCCCGACCGGTCTGCGCCTGATCAGCACGTCGGGCGGAACCACGCTGAACTTCACCGGCACGCCCCTCCCCGAGCCGGCCCACTACGTGGTGACCATCAAGATCCCGGACGGCCAATGGCGGCTCCAGGGCATCCAGGGGATCTTCATGCCGTACGACATCGGAACCATGGACATCCCAGGCGGGCTGGCCCTGGCCCCGCCGCAGTTCGTGATAGGCGTCGGCACCGAGGTCGTCGACTACTGGGGATCGATCAAGCCTCCGGGCTTCCCGTGGGACGGCACGGTCACCTCGTCCCGACCGCCCGCTCCTCCCGCCACCGTCGCACCAGTGGCCGGCGAACTCCCGCAGCCCGCAGCCGCTCCGGCGGCACCCGCGTCCCCCAAGGCGGAGGCCGCCGCCGGCGAGTCCTCGCCGTACCTGCTGGTCCTCACAGCCGTGCTGGCCATCGGCGCGACGCTCCTCGTCCAGCGCCTGGCCCGGGCACGGGTACGGCCGGGCCGCACGGCGGACTCCGGCCCCGGGGACGGCACGGCTCCTGACGACGGCGTCCCGGACGGCGCACGCACGTCTGACCACCAGGACGGAGCGGGCTCGCCGAGCCGCACCGAGGACGTGATCACCATCGGCAGGGAGTGACGACAGCAATCGACCCGCCGGTAACAGAATCGTATTCTGGTGACGGAATGACACCCCGAGCCGGAAGGCGTACCGATGCGGCGAGACCTCTTCGACGAGGAGCACCTGCTCTTCCGCGAGACCGTTCGTGAGTTCCTGACGCGCGAAGTGGTCCCGCACCACGCCCAGTGGGAGAAGGACGGCATCGTCCCCCGCGAGGTCTGGAAGAAGGCCGGCGAGCTGGGGATGTTCGGATTCTCCGTGCCCGAGGAGTTCGGCGGGGCCGGCATCACCGACTTCCGCTACAACGCGGTCGTCCTGGAGGAGATCACTCGCATCGGCGCGACCGGCCTGGGCTTCTCCCTGCACAACGACGTCATGGCCCCCTATTTCGTGGATCTGACGAACGAGGAGCAGAAGCAGCGCTGGCTGCCCGGGTTCGCCTCCGGAGAACTGATCACGGCCATCGCCATGACCGAGCCGGGGGCCGGAAGCGACCTGCAGGGCATCAGGACCACGGCCCTGCGCGAGGGCGACCACTACGTGGTGAACGGCCAGAAGACGTTCATCACGAACGGCATCAACTCCGACCTGGTGGTGGTCGTGGCCAAGACCGACCCGTCGGCCGGCGCGCGGGGCACGACGCTGCTCGTCGTCGAGCGCGGGATGGCGGGTTTCAGCCGAGGCCGGAACCTCGAGAAGATCGGCATGCACGCCCAGGACACCGCCGAGTTGTTCTTCGAGAACGTCCACGTGCCCGTCGCCAACCGGCTCGGCGACGAGGACGGCCAGGGCTTCGTCCAGCTGATGCACAACCTCCCGCAGGAGCGCCTGTCGATCGCGGTCGGCGCGGTGGCCGCCGCCGAGTCCGTACTCGAGACGACCATCGAGTACTGCAAGAGCCGCAAGGCCTTCGGCAAGAGCATCGGCCAATTCCAGAACACGAGGTTCCTGCTGGCCGAACTGGCCACGGAGGTGGAGATCGCCCGCCACTACGTGGACAAGTGCATCGTCGCGCTGAACGCCGGAGAGCTCACCGCCGTCGACGCCGCCAAGGCGAAGTGGTGGACCACCGAGCTGCAGACGAAGCTGATCGACCGCTGCCTCCAACTGCACGGCGGCTACGGCTACATGCTGGAGTACCCGGTAGCCAAGGCATGGCTGGACAGCCGCGTCCAGACGATCTACGGAGGGACCACAGAGATCATGAAGGAGATCATCGGCAGGTCGTTCGGCTTCTAGACCGGCCGGTACGGCTCCCGCTCAGCGGAACTGCTGACCCCAGACGGCCAGCATGACGAGCACGAAGACGATCATCACGCCCGCGTAGGCCACCGGGCTCAGCCGGAAGAACTTGCGGACCTTGTTCAGTAACCACGCGAACAGGAACGCCAGGAAGATCAGAAGGATGAGTCCGGAGTCCATGCTGATCAGTATGCGTTGGTTCCTGCTCGATCGCGGACCCTAGTCGCGACTGCTATCGAGGATGACCCGCGCGACGAGGGCGGGATCGTCGCTCATCGGCAGGTGACCGCACCCCGAGAGCAACATGACGCGTTCCTGCGACCACCGCGCCGCCCGCACCGCCTGGCGGCGCGGCAGCAGGCGGTCGTGCTCGCCCCAGGCGATGGTGATCGGCACCTTGGGCGGAGGAGGCGGCCCCATCCAGGCGCACGCGTCGAGGGTGGCGTCGAAACCCACGCACCCGCGCAGGGCCTCGACCGCCGCGAGCATCGCGTCGGCGGGAACCCGGGACGGTTTGGCCATCAGAAGCCCCAGCGCGACCGCCTTGCCCGCCTTCGAGGAGGCGAGCGCGGCGGCGCCCTCTCCGCGGGTGGCCTCCGCCGTGGCTCGCAACAACCGCAGGACCGTCCGCGCGTACAGGTGCTCCGTCCGCGACCAGAACCCGGCGGGCGAGAGTGCGGCGGCCGTGCAGACCACTCCGCGCGAGGCCATGTCCAACGCGATGTATCCGCCGAGCGAGTTGCCTGCGACATGCGGATCCTTCACACCGAGCCACGTCCAGAACTCCTCGACCGCCGTGCCCAGCGTCTCCGTGGTGTACGGCAGTCCGGCGGGCAGCGGCGGCGACTCCCCGAACCCGGGGAAGTCGACGGCGATGACGTCGTGCCGCTCGGCCAGCAACTCGAGAACGGGCCGCCACCCCTGCCGGTGATGCCCGATGCCGTGCAACAACACCAGCGGAGATCCGCTGCCGCGCCGGTCGTAGGCAAGCTCCATACCTGCGAGTCAAGCACCCGAAGCCGCCCGGAACCAGTAGGCGGGCACATTGAAGGGCGCGCTGATCAGCCACGATGACCTGCGGCGACGGATACATCCGTGGTCCGGCACCCGCCCGGCCGCACTGACGGGATCCGCGGACCGTCGCCGCGAGCCGACCCCGAAGGGCGACGCGGACCGTCCCCGAACCCGCATCGGGCCGGCGACGCGGACCGGTTCAGCGACCCCCGATGGGGATCTCGAACCAGACGGCCTTGCCCTCCCGGGTGGGACGGGAGCCCCAGCGCTTGGCCAGTTGGTCGACCAGGTAGAGACCGCGCCCGCCCTCGTCGTTCTCCCCCGCGCTGCGAATCCGGGGCAGGCGGAGATCCTGGTCGAAGACCTCGACCCAGATCGAATCCTTGCCGCGGCGCAGGCGGAGAGTGAACTCCTTGTCGCCGGCGATCTCCTCCTCGAAGCCCGGAACCTCCCAGGACTCGTCGAACGGCAGCGGCGGCCCGTCGAGCACGAGTTCCCTGCGGGGAATGCTCGCGCTGGCGGCATGGAGCACCACGTTGGTGACGACCTCGGACACGAGCAGGCAGGCGAGGTCGGCCCGCTCGTCCGGCACCTGCCAGTCGGAGAATGCCTCGGACGCCATCCGGCGCGCCTCGCTCACCATGATCGGCTGCGCGGGGAACGTGCGCTCCTCGACCTCGAGCTCCATCGCGACCGACCGGACGACCAGGATCGCCATGTCGTCGTCGATCTCGCCCGGGACGGCCACGGTCGCCGCGTCGGCGATCCGCTCGACGGGCTCCCCGGAGAGCTTGGCGACCTTCTCGGAGAGGATCCGCAGCGCCTCGTCGTCGCTGAGCGAGGGGGCCTCGGAGCCGCGGGCCGGCCGCCGGTCGACAAGTCCGTCGGTGTAGAGCAACAGGGTCGCGCCCGGCGGGAGCGTCCGCGTCTCCTCCTTGTAGACCAGGTCGGCGTGCACGCCCTTGGCGCGGACGCCGAGCGGCTGGCCGACCTCGGTGATGTCCAGCTCGGCGACGTTGCCGTCGACGATCAGCAGTGGCGGCGCGTGGCCGGCGTTGGCGAATGACAGCTGACGCGACCACGCGTCGTACACGAGGTACTGACAGGTGACGAGCGGAGGGTTGGTGATGTCGGCGCCGAAGTCGTCACGCTCGGGATGGGCGACGACCCTGGTCCACTCGTCGAGGCGGGCGAGGATGTCCGCCGGCGGCTTGTCATCCTGCGCGAACGCGCGCAACGCGGCCCTGAGCTGACCCATGACCGCCGCGGCCTTGGCTCCCCTGCCCTCGACGTCGCCTATCACGATGCCGACGCGGCCCGCCGACAGCGGGATCACGTCATACCAGTCGCCGCCGACCTGCGTCTGGATGCCCTGGCCGTGCGAGGCCAGCGGCGCCGCGGGGAAGTACCGGACGGCGATCTCCAGCCCGTCCAGCCGCGGGAGCTCGCGGGGCAGCAGATGCTTCTGGAACGACTCGGCCGTGTGCCGCTCCTCCTCGAACAGCAGGGCGTTGTCGACGGCCACCGCGACCCGGGTCGCGATCGCGCCCACGAAGTCGCGGTCGAAGGCGTCGTAGTGGGGCGAGCGCCGGTCGGTCAGGTTGGACAGGCCGAGGTACATGAGGCCGAGCATCTCGCCGCGTGCGCACAGGGGCGCCACGATGGCGGAGGTCATCCCGACCTCGCCGCAGATCCGGGCCGCCCCCTCGCTGGGAGACGGGAAGCTGACCTGGGAGAAGTCCTCGACCAGGATGGTCTCCTGGCGGCTCTGCGCGGTCTCCGCGTAGTGGCCGGGCGGATACTTGATCTCCTCGCCGACCGGCTTCCACGTGCCGGCGGGGGGCGTCCAGCCGTTGACGTGGGTGGAGACCTTTCGGATGAGCCGGTCGTTCTCGACCAGCTCGATGAAGCAGTGATCGGCGAACTGGGGAACCAGCATCTCGGCGACCCGGTTCAGCGTCTCCTCGACGTAGAGCGAGCCCGCGAGCCGTTCGCCGATGCGCTCCAGCAGGCCGAAACGATCCTTTTCCCGCTCGTTGCTCCGCATCGCCTCGCGCGCGGTGATCACGATCCCGGTGACGGACCCCGACTGGTGCCGCAGCGGCACGGCCTGCGCGCGGACGTAGATCATGGTGCCGTCGCCGCGGACGACGTCGAAGGTCCCCTCCCAGACACCGCCCCGCAACACGTGCTTGGCGAGCTCGACGGCGAGCGGGTGGTCCTTCTTCATGATGCCGAGGGACAGGAGGGACTCCCGGCCGGAGGTGGAGCCGGGGGTGCCGAACAACTGCTCGGCGAAGGGATTCCAGTAGAGGACGTTGCTGAAACGGTCGGTGACGACCACCGCCATCTCCGCCTGGTCCAGGACGGAGGCCGCGGTCAGATGGTCCGCGGTGTCCTGCGTCAGATCCCCCCAACGTTTCATCCCAGCACCACCCTTGGGAGTGGGACGTTCGTCATGCCGGCCACGGGCGCTCCTGGGGGGGTGGGGTGTCGCGGGAGAGGAGGGGCTCCCGATGGGGATTCAACCAGTCTCGACTCTTTCCGTCATCGTCTGGTGACAAAAACATGCGACGCGACATCACGCGGAAGTTCCGCGGAAGTGCTGTCCGCATCGCAGTCCCCTGTCACCCGCACACCGTCGTCGCTAGCCGCGAGCGTCACCTCGCGTCCGGGTTGTATCCCAACTTGCTTGAGTTTAAGCATCAGGGCGGGGTCGCTTTGCACTTGTTCGCTAATTCGGCGAACGACAACCGGAACCATCGCCGGACCTGCGAGATCGGCCATGGGAGACACGACCTCATCCTTGGTCAAACCGGACTGTGATTCGCCCAGTTCGCTGAGACCGGGAATGGGATTGCCGTGCGGGCAGACGGTCGGGTGGTCGAGCAACTGGAGAAGCCGGGTCTCGACGGACTCCGACATCACGTGTTCCCAGCGGCAGGCCTCGACGTGGACCTCTTCCCAGGGGAGCCCGATCACCTGGATCAGCAGGCACTCGGCCAGGCGGTGTTTGCGCATGACCCTGATGGCGAGCTTGCGGCCGAGGTCGGTCAAGCTCAGGTGGCGGTCGCCCTCGACCTTGACCAGGCCGTCACGTTCCATCCTCGCGACCGTCTGGCTCACCGTGGGCCCGCTCTGGGTCAACCGTTCCGCGATGCGCGCGCGCAACGGAACGATTCCCTCTTCTTCCAGCTCGAAGATCGTACGGAGATACATCTCCGTCGTGTCGATCAGGCCATGTGCCGTCACGGTTCCTCCAGTTCTGTATCGATGCTACGACCTCCCGAAGCGTTCGCAGCCGACTGTGTCTGGGAAGCGATCCTAGGGTGACAAACATCGGAGCAGACCGATTCCTTCCGGCCCGGCTCAGCCTGCCGGAGTCGGCAGAGGCGGCTCGGTCCTACAAGGGCTGCGATTTGTTCCGGAACGCCACGCAGACGGCCTTCGGGGCGGGACGGCAGGGCGCCACGTACATGTTCGCGGGCGAGCGGCCCGGTGATCAGGAGGATCGCCGCGGAGCGCCATTCGTCGGACCGGCGGGCCGGATGCTCGACAGGGGCCCGGAGGAAGCGGGGATCGACCGCGATTTCGTCTATGTCACGAATGGGGACAAGCATTTCACGTTCGAACCACGCGGTAAGCGAAGAATCCAGCAGAAACCGACGACGGCGGAGATCGAGCATGTCGGGAAAATCATGCTCTGTGGCGGACACTCCCTCAGGGGGCCAGTCGTTCGCGAAGCCAGACGGCGCTCGGACCGGTCCCTCCGTTGAGCCGGTAGCGGATGCGATCGTGCATGCGGTCGGTCTGCCCCTGCCAGAACTCGATCTCCGCGGGCAGCACACGGTAGCCGCCCCAGAACTCCGGCACCGGCGGATCGGTGGGCCAGCGTTCCGCGAGTTCCCGATAGCGGGCGTCGAGTTCCTCACGCGACGGGACGACGGCCGACTGCCGCGACGCCCACGCGCCGATGCGGGAGCCGTACGGACGGCTGTTGAAATAGGCGGCGGTCTCCTCGCGCGACAGCCGTACGGCCCGGCCTTCGACGCGGACCTGGCGCCGGATCGGGTGCCAGGGGAACAGGAGGCAGGCGCGGGGGTTCTCGGCCAGGTCCCGGCCCTTGCGGGATTCGTAGTTGGTGAAGAAGGTGAAGCCCCGCTCGTCGAAGCCCTTGAGGAGGACCGTCCGCGCGGAGGGACGGCCCCCCGCCGAGGAGGTGGCGAGGATCATCGCGTTCGGCTCGGGGAGACCCGCGGCGACGGCGTCGGCGAACCACAGGGTGAACTGCACCAGGGGGTCGTCCGCGAGGTCGGCCTCGATCAGCGGCCGGCCCTCATAGCTGCGCCGGAGACCGGGGAGTTGCGATGCGCTGTCCACGGAACGATATTGTTGCGCGCTTGGCTGGTGTCGAACGCAGCACCCCCTACCTGGGACAAC
Source organism: Planotetraspora mira (assembly GCF_016863275.1). Taxonomy (GTDB): domain Bacteria; phylum Actinomycetota; class Actinomycetes; order Streptosporangiales; family Streptosporangiaceae; genus Planotetraspora; species Planotetraspora mira. The sequence continues at coordinate 113,780 of NZ_BOOO01000015.1, read as the reverse complement.
GGCGTTTGAGAGGGACCGGGGGCAGACCAGTGACGCCCTGAGGGTTAAATTGACCCGCCGGTATCTCGACATCAAGGCTTTGGACTTCACAAGAGAGAGGCAGCCGAGAATGTCCGACTTCAAACCCGGTCTCGAGGGCGTGGTGGCGTTCGAGACCGAGATCGCGGAACCGGACAAAGAAGGGGGCGCCCTGCGTTATCGGGGCGTCGACATCGAAGAGCTCGTGGGCCATGTCTCTTACGGACATGTCTGGGGCCTGCTCGTCGACAACGAATTCCAGCCGGGTCTCCCCCCGGCGGAGCCGTACCCCGTTCCCGTCCACTCAGGCGACATCCGTGTCGATGTGCAGAGCGCGCTGGCCATGCTCGCTCCCGCCTTCGGATTCCGCCCGCTCCTCGACATCGATGACGACCAGGCCCGCGACGATCTCGCCAGGGCCTCCGTAACCGCCCTTTCCTTCGTGGCCCAGTCCGCTCGCGGTCTGGGCCTTCCCATGGTCCCCCAAAAGCGCGTCGACGAGGCGGAGAGCATCGTCGAGCGATTCATGATCCGCTGGCGCGGCGAGCCCGACCCCAAGCACGTCAAGGCCATCGACGCCTACTGGACCTCGGCCGCCGAGCACGGGATGAACGCCTCGACGTTCACCGCGCGGGTGATCGCCTCCACCGGCGCGGACGTGGCCGCGGCGTTGTCGGGTGCGGTGGGCGCCATGTCCGGCCCGCTGCACGGTGGTGCTCCCGCCCGGGTGCTCCACATGATCGAGGGCGTCGAGCAGACCGGCGACGCCAAGAAGTACGTCCAGAGCCAGTTGGACAAGGGCGAGCGGCTCATGGGCTTCGGCCACCGGGTCTACCGCGCCGAGGACCCCCGGGCCCGGGTGCTCCGCCGTACCGCCAAGGAACTGGACGCGCCGCGCTACGAGGTGGCGGCCGCGCTGGAGACGGCGGCGCTGGAGGAGTTGCACGCCCGCAAGCCCGACCGGGTCCTCGCGACCAACGTCGAGTTCTGGGCGGCGATCATCCTCGACTTCGCCCAGGTTCCCTCGCACATGTTCACGTCCATGTTCACCTGCGCGCGCACGGCCGGTTGGGCCGCGCACGTCCTGGAGCAGAAGCGCACGGGCAGGCTGGTCCGCCCCAGCGCCACCTACGTCGGCCCGCCGCAGCGTTCGGTCAACGACGTCTCCGGCGCCGCCGACGTGGTCGGCAGAGTCTGACCGCATACACCTGACGCATGATCGATGGCCCGCTCCTCACGAGCGGGCCATCTTCGTGAGGGGCCCCGTCCCTCAGCCGGTGGGCGCGTCGGGGAGGTTCGCGCAGAGCGGGTCCGCCGGAGGATCCTCCTCGATGTTGAGCTGCCCGCAGCGGACCATGGGCACGGTGGGGCCGTTCTCGCCCATCCTCATGATGGCGATCGACTTGTTGACCGGGTCGTGCCGCTCGGTGCCGGCGAAGTTGATCACACCGCTCGAGCCGTTCCAGGCCGAGCCCCGTGACGTGCGGGCGAGCTCGTAGAGGACGTCCCCCTTGCTGGGCAGGCCGCCGGAGCGGTAGGCCGTGTTGGCCGCCTGGTAGAACACGCTGGCGGCGTCGTAGGTGAGGATGAGGTTGTCCTCCGAGGCGTTCGGATGCCTGCCGCCCAGCAGGCCGTAGACGAACGCCGTGGGCGGCGTGGGGTTGTCGCGCCACATCTCCCGTGTCGCGAGGGCCGAGTAGTAGACCTCCACCCTTCTGAGGTCCCTGATCTCACCGGCGTGGTCGGCGACCACCTTGATCACGTCGTCACCGGCGATGACCTTCACCGCCCCGGGCCCGCAGGACTTGCCCTCCAGCGCCCTGAGGAAGTCGAGGAACTCCGGCGCCCGTCCCGCGTAGTAGTAGACGTCGGGTCGCTCCTGGCAGGCGTCCAGGGCCGCCTTGGAGATCCCTCCTCCCTGGACGCTGTAGTAGACGGGATCGTGCAACGTCACCTTCTCCACGCCGAGCGCGGTGACGAGGTCGTCGGCCAGGTTGTTGGTGTACGCGTCGCCCGGCGAACCGTCCTGGACGATCACGGCCGACGGCGACTCCACTCCGGCGAGCAGCGTGCGGCGGGCGAACCTCGCGGCGAGGGTCGCCTGCCGGAAGTTCGTCGGGCCCACGTGGAAGTAGTACGGCGACGGGTAGCCCGGCGTGCGGTTCCGCCCGTCGACGTCGATCGCGACGTCGTCGATGTACCCCAGGCGGTCGGCGGTCCCGGTGGTCCCCACCATCGGGATCTTCGCCGCGTGCAGCACCCCGATCGCGTCCTCGACGCCCCGCACGCTCCGCGCCAGCCCCACCGCTCCGATCACGTGCGGATCCTGCTCGGCGAGCCCGCTGACCAGCTCGGCGTTCCTGCGTCCATGGGCGAAGTCGTCGCCCGAGTCCGCGATCAGGACCTGGAGGCGGGGAGTGCTGGAGACCGTGCGCTGGAACTCCTCCATGGCGGTCAGCTCGGACACGGCGCCCGCGAGCCTGCCGTCGTCGGGGTCGGCGTCCCTGATCGCGAAGTCCCCGAACAGCACCACGCTCACGAACCCGCCCGAGTTCCTGGCCGAGGCGTTGTTCCTGTCGATCTTCCTGACCACGTCGGCGACCTCGCCGTCGTACAGGCCCTCAGGGGTGGGTTCCGTGGCGTTGACGATGCCGACGCACTGGCCGTCGATCCGCTCCACCCAGTCCAGGCCGCCGCAATGAGCGCTCCTGTCCTGCTGGTTGCGGACGAGCCACAACGCCGGGCCGACGAGCAGCAGGGCCACCACGCACCAGTAGCCGATCGCCCGCATCCGGCTCGGCAGGAGCCGCGGCCGGTAGTCGCCGCCGCCCAGGTCGCCGGACGCGCCGATCACCACGCCCAGCCGGGGCACCCGGCGCCGCACCGCGTCCCGCCAGCCCCGGACCGCCACGGGGAGCTCTCCCAGCTCGACGGGGGCCACCGTACGGGGGCCGGTGGCGAGCCCCTCGGGCACGGCGGCGATCACCAGAGCCGGGGCCAGGAGCCCGGTCCGGTCCGTGGTCTCCTCCAGCAGCCGCAGGAACCGCTCGTTGGCCTCCCCCGGCTCCCTGGCCTCCAGGACCAGCAGGCCGTACAGGCCGCGGCCCCAGCTCGGCCACGGGATGATCCACTTCTGGTACGCCTGGCGGAGGTCCTGGCACAGGGCGTGAACCAGCAGCCAGTCAATGTCGTCGTCGCTCGCGTCGGCCAGCCGCAGCGCGTATCTCCAGAGCCGCTCGAAGCGCTTCCTCGGCAGGTACGGCTGCCGCCTGAACCACCCGTTGAAGAACGAACCCCTGATGGAGAGCATCGACTGCACCACGGTCCCCCCGAGGGCCACGAGCACGCCGAGCGCCCACGGGATCAGGCCGACCAGGTCGGACGCCCCTCCCACCCACCAGGCGGCGAGGGTTCCCAGGGGCACCCAGGTGTAGGCCGCCCGCCCGATGAAGTCCGCCGCCGTCCTGCGACCCCTGTCCCCGCCGTACCGGCCCCTCCTCCAGGACTTGAGCCGCTCCTTGAACTCCTCCTGGCCCGTGCGCGAGTGCGGGTCCGGCGGCCAGCGCCGGGCGGCGGGGGCGTCCGCGGACGGCGGCTCGTCACGCTGGCGCCGCGCCCACAACACGAACTGGACGAGCGGGAAGCGGGGCGGGGGCAGGAAGGACCCGCCCACCGGTTTGCCGAGTTGGCCGCGCTCACCGGCCAGTTCGTCCACGAGGTCGCGCAGGGTGGCGTGCTCGCCCGACCGCACCGAGGCGTGCGGGAGGGAGTCCTCGAACGGCTCCGCGAGCTTGTCCGCCACGTCGAACGCGCCGTAGTCCCCGCCGGTGACGAACAGGATCGGAAGCGGCGGATCGGGCAACCAGAACAGCGGCCTGCGCACCAGCCCCTCGATCACAGCGTGCAGATCGGCCACGACGCAGACGCCTCTCCGGGAGCGGATCGAGGGGTGGTCCCAGTGGAAAGGATCAGAGTCGCATCCGGACTCCCGCATTGGCTATAGATCGCGCATTTCTCACATCGCGGACCCGTGGAACGAGCGCAAGCCCGGCTAACTACCCTTGGTTAGGTGGCTGACATCGTGATTCCCGCTGACATCAAACCCGCTGACGGCCGTTTCGGCTGCGGGCCCTCGAAGGTGCGCCCCGAGCAACTGGCGGCGCTCGCCGGAGCCGGTGCGAGCGTGATGGGCACGTCCCACCGCCAAAAGCCCGTCAAGAACCTCGTCGCGCGCGTCCGCTCCGGGCTGTCCGACCTGTTCTCCCTGCCTGAGGGATACGAGGTCGTGCTCGGCAACGGCGGCACCACGGCGTTCTGGGACATCGCCTCCTTCGGCCTCATCCGGGACAGGTCGCAGCACCTCAACTTCGGCGAGTTCTCGTCCAAGTTCGCGACGGTGGCGAAGAAGGCCCCGTGGCTGGGCGAGCCGACCGTGATCAAGGCGGAGGCGGGCGCCCACCCGGTCGCCGTGGCCGAGGAGGGCGTGGACGTCTACGCGCTCACCCACAACGAGACCTCGACCGGCGTCGCGATGCCGATCAAGCGGGTCGTCGAGGACGACTCCCTGGTGCTGGTCGACGCCACGAGCGGCGCCGGCGGCCTTCCGGTGTCCGCGGAGGAGTTCGACGTCTACTACTTCGCGCCCCAGAAGAGCTTCGCCTCCGACGGCGGCCTCTGGATCGCCCTCTTCTCGCCCAAGGCGCTGGCCCGGGTAACGGAGATCGCGGACAGCGGCCGGTTCGTGCCCGAGTTCTTCAGCCTGCCGACGGCGATCGACAACTCGGTCAAGGACCAGACCTACAACACGCCCGCGGTCGCGACCCTCTTCCTGCTGGCCGACCAGCTCGACTGGATGAACTCCCAGGGCGGCCTGGCCTGGACGACGGCCCGCACGGCCGACTCCGCCTCCCGGCTGTACACCTGGGCGGACAAGACGTCGTACACCACGCCGTTCGTCGCCGACCCGGCGCAGCGCTCCAACGTGGTCGGCACGATCGACTTCGACGACTCGGTGGACGCCGCCGCGGTCGCGAAGATCCTTCGGGCCAACGGCATCGTCGACACCGAGCCCTACCGCAAGCTCGGGCGCAACCAGCTCCGCGTCGCGATGTTCCCGGCCATCGACCCGGCCGACATCGAGGCGCTGACCACCTGCGTCGACTACGTGGTCGAGCGGCTCTAGTCACCCGTCCGGCCGTACGGCTCTTGAGCCCTTCCTTCGGGTTCATGCGCGGGGGGCCGCACCCGGACAGGGTGCGGCCCCACGTGCTGAGGAGAGGCGCCGGCTCGGTCGTACGGTCTACCTCGCGGTCTACGGCCTGGGAGCGGTGTCGGCGGCGAGGTAGACGGTGTAGGAGATGACCGACGGGATCGGCACGCCCAGTTTGCCCGCGGTCTCGGTGAGCGTCTCCTCGTCGTCGAGAATGCGCCCGGTGGCGGGGTCGACGATCAAGGTCTTCCGGTTCGGCAGGCCGCCGTGGTCGCTGTCCAAGGAGAACGCCTTGCCGGTGCGGCCCGCCCGGTCGGTGGTGGTGCCCTCGTACCTGAGGCCGGGAACCGTGGCCAGCACGCGCAGGACCGCGGCGCGTTCCGGAGCGCTGAGGACCCGTTCCCCGATCAGGTCGGTGATGGCGACCACCGTTTCCGCCGGGCCGTTCTTCACCGGATGGCCCTGCTCGAGCCAGGTCTTCAGGGCCTCGGGGTCGGTGGGGGGCCGGTCCTTCCACATCCGGCCTTCGACTCCGGCCTGCGTGTCCTTCACCTCGGGCTTGCCGGGCTTGGTGGACCAGCCCTGCTTCTTCCAGTAGTCGCGGGCCTTCACCGTGGGGAACTCCGGCGCGCCGGTGCGCGTGACGGAGTGTGCGGAGCCGTCCGGGTCGATCCACGACTCCCGTTCGGTCGGGACCACCGCGGAGGTGGTCCTGCCGTCGTCGACACTGCTGTTGAGGTACCAGCCGCGATTCTTGAGGTGCTCGGTACCCGTGACGACGGTGTCCGGCCGGTGGGCGGCGGTGTCCGCGAGCCGGCCGAGGATCTCGGGGGCGTCCTGGGCGGGAGCGTCCTGGACATAGGTCAGCAGCTTGGGTGTGGCGACGGCCGCCGCGGCAGGGGTGGGCGCACCGCCGGTCCCGGACGTGACCAGGGTCAGGCTGAGGGTGAGTGCTCCGACTGTGGCGAGGGTTCCGGCCAACGCCAGTCCCCGTCGGCGGAATATCCGGGCCGGCGCCCTGCTGGCCGGTTCCTTGGCGGCGGCGCTTTCGCCCGCGTGCAACAAGGTGCTCATCAGGTGTTCCTCACGCTGGTGTCGTCGGCCGGGCGGGAAGTCCCGCTCGGCGGGCACCGGCAACATCCGACGCAGTACCCGCAGGTCGTCGTCTGGACCTGACGTCATCGGTGCTTCCTTTCATCCGGCCGGACCGCACTGTCGCGGTCACCTGTTAGCTGCCGGCCCGCGGGCGAGGGTTCCATGTTCCAGCGAAGATCTTTATCGGCGAGCTTCTCCAGGCGGCGGCGGGCTCGCGACAGGCGGGAGCGGACCGTCCCGACGGGGACTCCCAGCGCCTGGGCGGCGGCGGCATAGTCGAGCCCCGCCCACGCGCACAAGGCCAGCACATCGCGATCGGCCTTGGGCAGGCGCTCCAGGACCTGGCGCACAGCGGCGATCTTCTCCTGGTCCTCCAGGCGGCCCACCACCTCATCGGCGAAGTCCGGCAGAAGCCCGGGAGCCGGCATCCGCTCCATCAGCGCCTGGTGACGGCGGGCCACCCGGCGCCGGCGGTGCACCACGTTCGTGGCGATCCCCAGCAGCCACGGCAACAGGCTGGAGCCTTCCGGCTCGACCTTCTCCCGCAGGCGCCAGGTTTCCAGGAACACCAGTGAGGTGCAGTCCTCGGCCACCGACCAATCTCCGGTGAGCCGGAAGCAGTGGTTGTACACCGCCGTCCCGTGCTCCCGGAAAAGGACGACGAACGCGGTCTCGTCACCCGCCCGAACACGGGCGCGGAACCCAGGATCCATATCTAGTTCTGCCAACCGCGCACCGCCGGTTCCTGTGACGTCGCTCACACCGGAGCCCGCGCCCCATCGAGGACCTCACGGCCGATCACACGCGCGCGATCGATGGCGGCGGGGCGCGAGGACCACCTCGCGCCGCTCCAGGAGACGTCCCACACTAACCCTGAGCAGGTCCGGGACCGCTGGGGGCGGTGCGTTGCCAGCCAGGTGAGACCGGCGGACGGCCGGCTTCCCGACGCCCTTCTCCCCGCCTCTCCGGCGGCCGGCTCACAAGGCCCGGCGGCGGCGCAGGAACCAGGCGGCGACGACGCCGCCGATGAGGCCGAAGAGATGGCCCTGCCACGAGATGCCGGGCTGGCTCGGCAGCGCGCCCCACAGGATCGAGTAGTAGAGAACGGCGACGATCACGCCGAGGACGATGTCCAGGGCCCGGCGGTCGAACAACCCGCGCGCCACGACATAGCCGAAATATCCGAAAACGAGGCCGCTCGCGCCGAGCGTCAGCGTGTTCGGCGGGCTGGTGAGCCACACGCCTGAGCCGCTGACGAGGATGATCACGAGGCTGGCGGTGAGGAAGCGGCTGATCCCCCGGATCGCCGCCAGGAAGCCCAGGATGAGCAGCGGCACCGAGTTGGCCATGAGATGGGCGAAACCCGCGTGCAGGAACGGGGCGAACAAGATGCCCGGCAACCCGTCCGGCTCGTGCGCGATGATCCCGTAGTGGTCGAGGCTGCCGTTCTGGACGTAGTCGACGATCTCCACGACCCACATGACGGACAGGAGCACGATCATCACGATCGCGCTGCCGAGCGCTCCGTTGAGGAGCCGTGCCGTACGGTCCTTCATCGATCCGCCGGCTGGGGAAAGGCCGCTCCCGGAATCGCTCATGGCTTCACCGTAATTTGTTCTGCCCATGAGTGGGAAAACTGCCCGGTCCCCGCATGATCATTCGCGCGGGGACCGGGGAAGTTCGGCTATTCGCCCTTCCAGGCCGGCGGCCGCTTCTCGGCGAAGGCGGCGGCGCCCTCCATCGCGTCCTTGGAGCTGAAGACGGGGCTGATGATCGCACCCTGCTTCTTGAACATCTCCTCGCGCGACCAGTCCGCCGACTCGACGATCACCTGCTTCGTCGCGGCCAGCGCCAGCGGCGCGTTGGCCGCGATCTTGGCGGCCAGCTCGAGTGCGCCGGCCAGTGCCTCGCCCGCCGGCGTGAGCCGGTTGACCAGCCCCAGCTCGTAGAGCCGGGACGCCGGATAGTGGTCGCCCGTCAGGGCGATCTCCATGGCGACGTGGTACGGGATGCGCCGCGGGAGCCGCATGATCCCGCCCGCGCCCGCCACCAGCCCGCGCTTGGGCTCGGGCAGGCCGAACGTGGCCGCCTCGGAGGCGACGACGATGTCGCACGCCAGAGCCAGCTCGAAACCGCCGGCGAGCGCGTAGCCCTCCACCGCGGCGATGACGGGCTTGCGCGGAGGCGCTTCGGTGAGGCCGCCGAAGCCGCGGCCCTCGACCACGGGGAAGTCGCCGGTCAGGAACCCCTTGAGGTCCATGCCCGCGGAGAACGTGCCGCCGGCGCCCGTGAGGACGATGACGGCGACGTCCTTACGCTCGTCCAGTTCGTCGACGGCCGACGCGATGCCGCGCGCCACCGCGCCGTTGACCGCGTTCCTGGCCTTCGGCCGGTTGATCGTGATGACGGCGACCCCGCCGTCGACCTCTAGCAGAACCTCGTCAGACATGGCGTCTCCAGAGTCGGGGGTTACGGCGATCAGGCTGGTCCCTCAACGATGCCCGGCCATCGGCGGGCGTCTTCCGACGCACGGAGGCACGGGGAGGGACCAGCGATACGGCGAGCACGCGAACCTACTTGGGCTGGAAGCGGATGCCGCCGTCGAAGCGGATGACTTCGCCGTTCATGTAGTCGTTCTCGATCAGCGCGCGGACGAGGTGCCCGAACTCCGACGCCCGGCCGAGCCGCTTGGGGAAGGCCACCGGCCCGATGAGCTTGGCCTTGAACTCCTCGGCGTTCTTGTCGCCGATCGTGCCGTAGATCGGGGTGTCGATGATGCCGGGAGCGATGGTCAGGACGCGGACGCCGATCGCCGCCAGGTCACGGGCGGCGGGAAGGGTCATGCCGATGATCCCGCCCTTGGAGGCCGAGTACGCCACCTGACCGGTCTGGCCCTCGATGCCGGCGACCGACGCGGTGTTGATGACGACTCCGCGCGCGCCGTCGGCGTCGACGGCCTCGGTCTTCGCCATGGCGGCCGCACCGATGCGCATGAGGTTGAAGGTGCCGATCAGGTTGACGTCGATCACCTTGCGGTAGGTGGCGAGGTCGTGGGGGGAGCCGTCACGGCCGACGGTCCTGGACGCCCAGCCGATGCCGGCGCTGCTGACGACGGCGCGCAGCGGCTTGCCGGTGGCGACCGCGACGTCGACGGCAGCCTGCACCGAGGCCTCGTCCGAGACGTCGGTCTGGGCGAACACGCCGCCCAACTCGTCGGCGAGCGCCTTGCCGCGCTCGGCGTTCAGGTCGGCGATGACCACGGTCGCGCCGAGGCTCGCCAGCTCGCGGGCCGTGGCCTCACCGAGGCCACTGGCACCGCCCGAAATGATGACTGCTGCTCCGTTCAGGTCCATAGCCGGACCTTAACGCGAGAACCGAATGAAGTTCTACTCGGGATGGCGCAAAATCGCGGTGTCGACATCCGGGTAGACCTTGATGCGCCGGTCAAGACCGGTGGTCCGCAGGATCCGGGCCACCGGAGCCTGGGGTGAGGCCAGGCAGACGCCGCCGCCCTCGCTCGCGGCCAGGCGGTACGCCTCGATCAGCACGCTGAGCCCGCTCGAGTCCATGAATGACAGGGCGGCGAGGTCGAGCACGAGCGTGGGCCCGTCCTGCTTGATCGCATCACGCACCTCGTCCCGCAGAAACGGGGCCGTGAACAGATCGAGCTCACCTTCCACCGCCACGACGACGGCGCCTGAGGCCGACCGGCGCGCGAGTCGCAGCTTCATCGTTGAACCTCCTCCGCGTGGCCCACTTTACTTGCGCATCACCGTGGGTGAGCAGACGGCGCGAAGCCGTACGGCAACTCGAGCCGGTGAGCGGCCAGCAATTCGTCGTCGGCGAGCAGGGACCGCGTGGCCCCGTCCGCGGCGATCACCCCCTGGGAGAGGATGAGGGAGCGCTCGCACAGTTCCAGCGCGTACGGAAGATCGTGCGTGACCATCAGCACCGTCACATCCAGATTTTTCAGGATCTGGGCGAGCTCGCGACGTGAGGCGGGGTCGAGGTTCGACGACGGCTCGTCCAGCACGAGGATCTCCGGCTCCATCGCCAGCACGGTGGCCACCGCCACCCGCCGCCGCTGACCGAACGACAGATGGTGCGGCGGCCGGTTCGCCGCCTCCAGCATGCCGACCCGGTCCAGCGCGTGCGTCACCCTCCGCTCCAGATCGGCCCCCCGGACGCCCAGGTTGGCCGGCCCGAACGCGACGTCCTCGCGCACGGTCGGCATGAACAACTGGTCGTCGGGATCCTGGAAGACCAGCCCGACCCGGCGGCGGATCTCCCGGAGCGTGTCGGCACGGACGGGGAGCCCGGCCACCTCGACCGTCCCGTGGCCCGCGGTGAGGATGCCGTTGAGATGCATGACCAGCGTGGTCTTGCCCGCGCCGTTGGGCCCGAGCAGCGCGACGCGCTCACCCCGTGTGATGGTCAGATCGACGCCGAACAGCGCCTGGGTTCCGTCCGGATAGGCGTACGCGAGACCGCTCACCTGGAGCGACACGGCGGTTCCCGAGTCACTTCCCGGTGTCATGCCAGGCTCCGCGCGACCACGGCCGTCATGAGGGCCAGCGCCGGGAGGACGGCGGCGGCGCTCCACTGCCGCCACGACGCCGGCAGATCATCGATGACGGGCATCTGGCCGGTGTAGCCACGGCTCAGCATGGCGAGGTGCACCCTCTCTCCCCTTTCGTACGATCTGATGAAGAGCGCGCCCGCCGACCTGGCCAGCACGGGCGCCTGGCGGATGTCCCTGGCGACGAACCCGCGCGACTCCCTCGCGATCCGCATCCGCCGCGCCTGGTCGAGGATCACGCTCATGTAGCGCAGCATGAACATGGCGATCTGCACGAGCAGCGCCGGCAGTCGGAGCCGCTCCGCCCCGAGAAGCATCATGCGCGGCTCGGTGGTCGCCGCCAGCAGGATCGAGGCGACCACCCCGAGCGTGGCCTTGGCCAGGATGTTCCAGGCCGCCCAGAGGCCCGGCAGGCTCAGGGAGACTCCCAGCACCTCGATCCGCTCCCCGAGGCCGATGAACGGGATCGCGACGGCGAACAACACGAACGGCACCTCGACGACCATGCGGCGCAGGACGAGGGCAGGGGGGATCCGCCCGACCGCCGCGACCACCGCCAGCAGCAGCACGTCGAGGCCGAACGCCCCCCAGGCCTCGCGCGGAGTCGCCACCACCGCCACGGCGAATCCCATCGCCGCGATCAGCTTGCACTGCGGCGGCAGACGATGCACCGGCGTGTCGCCCGGCAGGTAGAGGGCGTGATGATGACCCGCGCTCACCCGCGACTCCCCCGGCCCCGCCTGCGAGGAACTCCGCGGCGGCGTTCAGCGCTCATGCGACGGCCTTGTCCTGACGCCTCCGCCGCACCGTGAAGAAGATCGCACCTCCGACGAGCACGGTGATCCCGACGCCGGCGATCCCGGCGAGGCCGCCGGAGAGCCGCTCGTCCTCGACGCCGCTGACGCCGTATCCGGCCAGCGGCCCGTTCTCCAGGTCGTGAGGCCTCTCGTACGCGTTGAACCCCTTGTCGGCGGCCACCTTGTTCAGGCCGTCGGGTGCGCTCGAGGCGTAGAACGACACGACCCCGGCGAGCAGAAGGGCGACGAGTCCGCCGCCGAGCAGGATCGGCCGGGGGCCACGCTTCGGCGCGGGCGGGGTCGCGGGCTCGGTCGCGGGCTTCTCGACCGCGACCTCGCCGTCGGCCGTGCGGAGCACGAGGGGCGCCGCCAGGCCGCGGGCACCGTACACCAGGTCGGGCCGTACGGCCAGCACGCTGCTCACGGTGAGGGCGGTGATCAGCGCCTCGCCCAGGCCGATCAGCACGTGGACGCCGCCCATCGCGGCGGCGACGGACGACAACTCGATCGGCGCGGTGCCGCCGAGCCAGAACAGGGCGGTGAAGACGAGCGCGGACGTGGGCACGGAGACCAGCGCCGCCAGGAACGACCCCACGATCACCGCGGTACGGCTCCGCGGGGCACTCCGGCTCACCAGCCGGAAGACGGCCCAGCCCACGAGGGAGGTGACGATCGCCATCAGGGTGATGTTGACACCGAGCGCCGTCAGACCGCCGTCGGCGAAGAAGAAACCCTGGACGAGCAGGACCACGGCCACGCACAGGACGGCCGTGGCGGGACCCACGAGTATGGCCGCCAGCGCCCCTCCCAGCAGATGACCGCTGGTGCCGGCCGCGACGGGGAAGTTGAGCATCTGGACGGCGAAGATGAAGGCGGCCACGAGACCGGCCATCGGGGCTGTGCGGTCGTCCAGTTCCTGGCGGGCCCGCCGCAGGCAGACCGCGACACCGGCGGCCGCGACCACTCCGGCTCCGGCGGACACGGGAACGTTGAAGAACCCATCAGGCACATGCATGGACAAGCCCCTCCACGATGGCGGAATACGCCCTCACCTTAGAGGAGCTAATCGCAGTTGCAAATAGATTGCAGTTAACTCGGCCCTAACTTCCGCATCGCGGAACCGAGCAGGGTGAACGGCGTGGAAACATGCACCGACGTGCTGAGACGCCGGTTGACCGCGGTGGCGTACGGACGGACGGTCCACCGCATGAGGCCGGACCACCAGCGCATGGTCCCGTCGAGCTCCTCCGGCCTGTCGACCTTGACGGGGAACCGGGCCGGCGGACCGCCCACGTCGAGTTCGAGATAGGCGTCCCACGTCCCGGCGGAGAAGCCTCCCGCGTCCGCTACGAAGGTGTGCGAGCCGGTCACCACGACAGGCTGGCGCCGCTCCCGTCCCGAGGCCCGCTCGCGCCAGACCAGATGCCGTACGGCCACGGCGCCCGGTGTGCTGCCCACATGCACCTGGCCTTCGACCCGCAGCCGCCGGCCCGCCCATTCGGCGCGCGCCAGCCGTACGGCGCCGGGGACCCGCAGGAGATGGCCGCCGACGTCGAGAGCGAGGTAGCCCTGCGAACGGGTGAGGAAGGGCACCGCCACGACACCCGAGGAGAACCGGGCAGCCGGTGCGACCATGGCGGGGTCGCGTTCGGCCCGCAGCCGGGCGAGCCTGCGGACCCCCTCACACTCCACGGCCACGTGGACGTCCCATATGCCGGAAGGGAGCGAGGTCACCTCGATCGTGGCGCCGAACCGGTCGGCGATCCGGGTCACGGGAACACGCCGCTCCCCCTGCGCGGTCCGCTCGCGCAGGACGAGGCTCGCCTCCCCGTCGAACCCCGCGAGCGAGACGCTCCCCGAGACCTCCAGCCGGCCTCCGATCCAGTCCAGCCCCAGGAGCCGGTGGCGCAGCGGAGCCGTCTCGACGCGGGCCAGCCGTACGAGCCGGTCGACGTCGTCCAACGACTCGACGCGCAGCCGCTCCAGGTCGCCGAACAGGTCGCGGACGCCGTCGGTCAGCCATTCCGCGCAGATGTCGGCGACCTCCATGACGATCTTCTCGCGCGCGGCCTCGCATGCGGCCAGGAAGGGCGCGCCGAGCTGGGCCAACACGTCGAGCCTGAAGTGCCGGAGCAGCAGATGGTCGCGGAGCGGGCCGGGGGGGATGTGCCTGGCCATCAGTTCGAGAGGCGTACGGATCATCCGCAGCCAGGCGAGCGGGTCGAGACCGGCCGTCTCGGCCATGGGGACGCCGCCGTCCCGCCGGGGAACCAGGTGATAGCAGTCGTGATCGGCGACGACGGAGACGACGCCGGCATGGCAGTACGCGTGGACGGAGAAGGCCAGGTCGTCCCCGGTCGTCAGGGTCTCGTCGAAGCGGATCCCGTGCCGTTCGAGCGACGCACGGCGGAACAGCTTGAAGCAGGAGAGGCTCTCGTAGGCGCCGTCGAGCAGGCCGACCACGTCGGCGTCGTCGCGGAAGACGAACTCGGGGAGGCGGACGGGATGGCCTGCGGCCCTTCCCCGGCGGACGATCTTGCCGAGGACGATGTCCGAGGTGTTCGCGTCGGCCGTCGCGACCATCCGGCGGAGGGCGTCGGGCCCGAGATGGTCGCCTCCGTCGCAGAAGAAGACGTACCGTCCCGTGGCTTCGGCCAGGGCGCGGTTGCGTAAGCGGGCGGGCACGCCCCGGCGGTCCTGATGGATCACCCGGATCACACCGGGATGATGCGCGGCGTAGAGGTCGAGGAGTTCCCGGGTGCCGTCGGATGAGCCGTCGTCCACGACGACGATCTGTTTGTCGACCCGCTGGACGAGCAGGGACGTCAGGCACCGGTCGAGGTGCGCGCGGCAGTTTCGCGCGAGCACGAGCACGCTGACATCGACCTGGTGGTCACTCTCCGTCTCCATCGGAAACCATTATGTGACCAGCGAGACCGTGCCCGAGCCGCTTCCGCCCGCCGACCGTCCGGGTGACGTCGCTTTACACCCGGTTCGTACGGCTATCGCCCCACCAAGATCGGAGGGATGTGTCAGGCGACGTCGCCGAAGCGGATGCGCACACCCAATTGCGCGTAGTGGCTCAACTCGTTGAAGTAGACGCGGTAGCTGACGATCACACCGTCCTCGACCGTGCTGACGCTGCATCCCTGCAGGCTGATCCGGCGATGACTCGGCTCGATGGTCTCGCCGTCAGGCGCCAGGAGGATGCCGCTGTGTGTGCCCGTCAACCGCCACTCGGTCACCGTGGCATCCTCGTCCGTGACCTTGCTCTGCACCGTGTAGTGCATGTCCGGATACGCGGCGAGTATGTAGGCGTAGTACGCCCGGATCTGGTCATGCCCCTCCGCCATGCCCGCGACGTTGAAGTAGACCGCCTCGGGCCCGAAACATCGCACCACGGCGTCCAGGTCGTGATCGTTCAGAGCGGCCAGCAGACGATCCGTGACCTCTCGCGCAACAGACACAGACACCCCCTTTCCATGCCGTAATCGGTCACGCTACCAAGGGCTTGACCAAAGCCTGCCCGCCCATCGTTCGAGCACGTCAAGTGGGGTCCAAGGGCCGATCACACCACGGTAGATCACCCCTGGACCGCACATGCCCATACGAGGTCAGGCAACCGGCACGTCACGCCGACTGAAGGCGGCGCGCGCCGGACCTACCGGGCCTCGAGTTCCGTCAGCAGGCGCGGGAGCGAGGCGCACAGCGCCTCCAGTTCCTCCGGGCTCGTCCGCTGCGCCCAGTGCTCCTCGATGCGCGCGGCGGTCACGCGCGTGCCCGACGCCCCGGCCGTACACGGCCGGGGCGTTCTCGCTGTTCAGGGTGCCGCGTTCACGACAGAGCCGTGCGTTTGACGCTGGTTCAACACTTTTTCCGTATATATACGGATCTCACTACGGATACTCAACTCCTGGCAGTGGACCTAGCGTCGCGCCCAGACCGGTTCGCCCGGCCCCTCCCCAGAAGGAGCGCCGTGACCTCCCCTCGCCTGCCCCCGTAGCCGCCGCGCCCGCCATGTGAGACATGCCCGCCGGATGAGAGGGCCGTGCCCGACGCCGGCGAGAACCCCGTCCATTTCTCTCATCACCCCCCGACTCCCACCGTCCGCGGCCGGGTGCCATCCGACGGCGTGACCCGCCGAGCCCGCTCACAAGCGGAACGCGGCGTGGGAGGCAGAGAAAGGAAGACGCCCATGAGGCGCAGAGTCCTCCTCGCGGTGACCGCGGCCCTGGCCACGGTCGCCGTGGCGGCACCCACCACTCCCGCGGCGGCGAAGGCCCCGGCCGCGAGCACCGCCCGCCTGTCCGATCCCCGCCAACTCGCGACGGCCGCCGCCGACCAGGCCGTGGCGAGCGGCTTCGACAAGCTGCGCAAGAGATCGGACGAGAGCTACCGCCGCACCGCCGTGACTCCGAGCGGCGGCGGCATGTACTACGTCACCTACGAGCGCTCCTACAAGGGCCTGCCGGTCGTGGGCGGCGACGCGGTCGTCGTCACCGACTCCAGCGGGCACGTCCGCGACACCGCGGCGGCGGCCTCCACCACCAAGGCCGTGACGACCTCTCCGACGATCACCGCCGACCAGGCACTGGAGGCGGCGAAGACGAAACTGTCCCGAGTCGACGACAGCGCCGCGCCGCGCCTGGTGGTGCTCGCCTGGGGCGCGGGGCCGCGACTGGCGTGGGAGAGCCTCGTGTCCGGCATCTCGGACGGCAAGCCGAGCAAGCAGCACGTCTTCGTCGACGCGAGCACGGGCGAGGTCGCGGACAGCTACGACGAGGTGCGCGCGGGCACCGGCAACGGCTACTACTACGGCCAGGTCACCCTCGACACGAGCGGCTCCGGCACCTCGTACTCGATGACCGACCCCACCCGCAGCGGCCTGCGCTGCGGCGGCCAGAACGGCTCGGCCTACACCGGAACCGACAACGCGTGGGGCAACGGCTCGGGCACCAACCTGGAGACCGCCTGCGTGGACACGCTCTACGCCGTGCAGCGGGAATGGGACATGCTGAGCTCCTGGCTCGGCCGCAACGGCATCAACGGCAACGGCGGCGGCTTCCCCGCCCGCGTGGGCCTGGCCGACGTCAACGCGTACTGGAACGGCAGCTACACCAACTTCGGCCACTCGCAGGACAACGCCCGCCAGGCCACGCAGATCGACGTGGTGGCGCACGAGTTCGGCCACGCCATCTTCCAGACCACACCGGGCGGCGCGGGCTCCGGCAACGAGAACGGCGGCCTGAACGAGGCCACAGGCGACGTCTTCGGCGCGCTCACCGAGGCCTACGCCAACAACCCGAACGACCCCCCGGACTACCAGGTGGGCGAGGAGGTCGATCTGGTCGGCGACGGGCCGATCCGGTACATGTACAACCCGTCGCTCGCCGGTGACCCCAACTGCTGGTCGACGTCGATCCCCGGCACCGAGGTGCACTCCGCGGCCGGTCCGCTGAACCACTGGTTCTACCTGCTCGCCGAGGGCTCCTCCCCCGGCGGCGGCAAGCCGAACAGCCCGATCTGCTCGGGCGGACCCTCGTCGGTCACCGGCATCTCCATCCAGAAGGCCGGCAAGATCTACATGGGCGCCCTGCAGCGCAAGACCTCGACCTGGAAGTACGCCAACGTCAGGTCGGCGTCCCTCGCCGCGGCGGTCGAACTGTACGGCGCGAACAGCCCCGAGTGCGCCGCCACCAAGGCGGCCTGGAACGCGGTCAGCGTCCCGGCGCAGTCGGGCGAGCCCACCTGCAGTTCGTCGAGCAACGACTTCTCCCTGTCGCTGAACCCGACCTCCGGCTCTGTCACGCCCGGCGGAGCGGCCACCGCCACCGTCGGCACGCAGACCACCGCGGGCAGCGCGCAGACGGTCTCCTTCAGCGCCTCCGGCCTCCCCTCGGGAGCCACGGCGACCTTCACCCCCACGTCGGTGACCTCGGGAGCCTCCTCCACCCTGAGGATCAGCACCGGCACGTCGACGCCCGCAGGGACCTACACCGTGACGGTCACGGGTTCCGGATCGACCGGCACTCACACCGCGGCGTTCTCGCTGACCGTGCAGGGCTCCGGCGGCGCCAGGACGTTCACCAACGGAACCGACTTCACGATCAATGACCTCACGACCATCACCAGCCCGGTCACGTCCACGGCGACAGGCACCGCGGTCTCCCCGGTCCGGGTGAGCGTGACCATCTCGCACACCTGCGCCGAGGACCTGCGGATCCGCCTCCGCGGCCCGAACGGCACGTACTACACGCTCGACACCAGCGGCGGCTCCAGTTGCACGCAGTACGGCACCAGGACCTACACGGCGCCCGTCTCGCAGCAGGCGTCCGGACAGTGGGTCCTCGAGGTGACAGACCAGTACCGCCTCGACACCGGTGTCCTCGACACCTGGAGCATCACCGTCTAGCGCGGCCGACAGAACGGTCCTGACAGACCGGCGCAGAACGGCGGCCAGCCCCCGGGACCACCCGTCCCGGGGGTTTCGTCATGCCGAGCTGGTTCCACCCGTGGACGGTTCGGCCGGGAGCCGATCAGCGGTTCAAGGCCGTTCAAGCGGGCGGGGCGACCTGCGTCCGCGACCGCAGACCGAGCTTGCGCAGCACGGTGGCCACGTGGCTCTCCACCGTGCGCGTCGACAGGAAGAGCACATCGGCGATCTCCCTGTTGGTACGGCCGAGCGCGACGAGCCTGGCCACTTCCTTCTCCCGCTCGGAGAGCGCGCCGGCGTTCCCCCTCCTGCCGCGCGGGAGCGGGACCTCGGCGCCGATGTCCCTCAGCGCACGCCTGCAGCGGGCGGCGTCATGCGTCGCGCCGAGCCGGGCGAACCGCTCCGCCAACTCCATGATGGCCGCCGCGGCGCCGCCGTCCCCGAGTGCCAGCCTGGCACGCGCCTCGCCTTCGCCCGCGCGCGCCGCCGCGTACGGCTGGGGCAGGACGGCGTAGGCCTGCTGAGCACGCGCGTAGCAGCCGGCGGCGTCGCCGTGCCTGCGCTCCGCGGCGGCGAGCGCGCCTTGGGCCATGTGGAGGGCGGCGTGCGCGGCGGGCGCGACCCTGCCCGCGATCCCGTGGGCGTATTCGGCGACCAGGTCCGCCGCCGCCTTCACACGTCCGGCGCAGGCGAACGCGGTCACGGCGGAGGGGACCAGGTAGGCGCCCCAAACCCAGACGCCCTTGCGGCGCAACCGCGCGACGGCGGCCTCGGCCTCCGCCAGCGCGGCGTCGAACTCGCCGCGGGCGAGGCGCAGGTCGATGAGCCCTCCGGAGGCGGCCGTCACGATCGGCACGTACCGAGCGTCGGGCGCGTCGAGCCCGGCGGTGTGGAAGTGCTCGGTCGCCTCATCCCATTCGCCCCTCGCCAGGGCGAGCAGGCCCAGCACCAGCCAGACGTCCACCGCGATCAGCGGGGTCTCTGTGGCCAGTTCCCCCAGGGACGCGGCCCGGTCGCGCAGACCGTCCCACCGCCCGGTCAGCCAGTCTCCGCGGATCGCCGACACGTCGAGGAGGTAGGCGGGGTACTGCGCGCCCGTCTCCACGGCGAGCCGCCTGCCCTCCTGTGCGAACCGCGCGGCCTCGGCGTACAGGCCCAGGGTGATCAGCGAGTCGTGGATGTTGCAGTAGGCACGCGCGACCTGCCGCCGTACGGCGGTGCGGGGGTCGGCGACGGGCAGCGTGGCGGCGACGGCGAACGCGCGGGGCGAGCCGATCCGCATCTCGAAGGAGGCGCGGTTGGCCAGCACCGCCGCCGCGAGTTCGGGGCTGTCGGCCGAGGCGACGAGCGCCTCGGCGCGCGACATCCACTCCTCGTGCGTCGCGAGCGACTCGGTCCCCCACGCCGGCATGGCGAGCAACGCCCAGCCGCGGGCGGCGAGCGTCGGCCGCTCGCTCAGCTCGTCGAGGGCGACCATGATCTCCGCACGTCCGGCGGCGGTGTCGCCCGCCTGGTTGGACAGCACCACTCCGAGGTTGAGCCGCACCTCGCCGCGGGCGTCTCGGGACAGGAAGCCGTCGCGCAGGACGTGCCGCAGCAGCCGCACCACCCGCTGGTGGGACAGGCCGGTGGCGGCGAAGCGGCTCAGCATCAGCGCGAGGGGCACCCGGTGGGAGGCGGGCAGGTCCGGATCGCCGAGCATGCCCTCGATGACCTCGACGGCGAGCGCGGTGTCGCCGAGCGCGGCGGCGTGCTGGGCCGCGGCCGCTCCGTGGCGCAGCCAGGCCTCGATGTCCCCGGCCTGCCGGGCGTGGAACGCGAGCTGCACCAGCGGCGGCGAGTCCATGGCGCCGAGGGCGGTCATCGCGCGCTCGTGCGCCGAACGGCGATCGGGGCCGGGGACGGCGTCGTACACGGCCTGCTGAGCGAGCGCGTGGCGGAAGCCGTACCTGCCGCCGGGATGCTCGTGCAGGACTCCCGCCCGCAGCGCCTCACCCAGCCCGGCGGAATGACCGGCGACCGCGGTGATCAGCTGCTCGCCTGCGGGCAGCCGGAGGACCGCCGACGCCTGGACCGCACCCGCCGCGGCGGCGGACAGGCCCGCCATCCGCTCGGCCATCGCCTCGCGCAGAAGAAGCGGGACCCCGGCGCGGTCGAGGGCGTCGGGTTCCTCCGCGTCGGGCAGGGACCTGACCATCTCCTCGACCACGAACGGGATGCCCGCCGTGCGCTCGTGCAGGCGGGCGACGAACTCGTGCGGCAGGTCGGAGCGGTCCAGCAGGGCGCTGGCGAGATTCCCGACATCGGTCATGTCCAGAGGGGCGAGCGACACCACCACGCTGGTCGTGTCCGGCTGGTGCCGGTAGGCGCGTCCCAGGGGCGAGCGGGCGGTGCCCTGGCTCTCTCGCCGGTGCGTCGCCACGACCGCGAGCCCCTCGGGCGGCTGCCCGGTCAGGAACCGCAGCAGATCACGGGTGCCGTCGTCGGCCCAGTGCAGGTCTTCGATGACCAGTACGGCCGGCCCGACGGAGCCCAGCAGCGCGCGTATCGCGCGAAAGAGCCGGTGCCGTTCGGCCCGCGGGTCGTCCAGGGGCTGCGGATAGGGCGGCAACACGTCGGCCAGTTCGGGAAGGTGGCCGCGGAGCGCCCCGGTCACCGGGTTGAGCGCCTGGGCCGAGGGCAACCGGCCCGCGACGTCGCGCAGCGCCTCGAAGACGGGTCCGTACGGAAAGGGCTCGCGGATCTGATGGCAGTAACCGAGGAGCACGACCCTGTCACCTGCGGGGAGCCGGCCGAGCGCGGCGCGGACGAGCCGGGTCTTCCCTATGCCCGCCTCGCCCTCCACCAGCACGACCGCCGGGGGGTGGGTCATCGCGCCGGTCAGGATCCGCAGCTCGGAGATGCGTCCGACCAGTGCGGGAGAGGGCACGCTGCTCATCGACCGCTCCAAGGTACGGGTGTGCTGGACCCCCCGGGACAGTTATCTACGCACCTTCGGCCGAGGTCAACCCCCGAGCGTTACAGCCTTGTTGCGAATGCAGTCAAGTCGCCCGTGCGCCGAAGGCCCCGTGCGTCACTCGTGGCGGACAGGTCCTTGTCAGCCGGCGAGGAACGCCCTGATCGCGGCGGCGAATGCACCGGTCGCCTCCAGCGGGGTGAAGTGGCCGACCCCGGGCAACGGCTCGAATCGGTGATCGGCGAAGAAGTCGTCGAGCCGGTCCGCCCAGGCGACGGGGAAGATCGGATCGTGCTCCTGCCAGAGCACCTTGGTGGGAGTCGCGAGCCGGTCGTTCCTCTCCGGCGTCTGCTCGTGCGCATAGCTCGTGACCGGATTTCCCGATGACCGATACCACATGATCGACGCGATGAACGCTCCCGGCGCGGAGTAGACATCCGTCAAATGGTCGATTCGCGAATCGTCCACGGTGTATCCCGGCCCGGACCAGTGGTTCCAGAAATGCTCGAGGTAAGAACGCACGGCGGCCCGATCACCGTCGATCAGATTCTCCGCGAGGGGTAGTTGGTGGAATGACGTGTACCAGAATTCCGTGACCGCCTTCAGGTCGAGAACGCGTTCGCCGGCGCCGGGGAGCGGCGGCGACACCACCAGAGCGCGCACGAGGTCGGGGCGATTCCGGGCGGTCGTCTGCGCGATGAAACTGCCGATGTCATATCCGGCCAGCACCGCGCCGGTGACGCCGAGTTCGTCGAGGAGGGCGCCGACACCCGCCGCCTGGCCCGCGCCGGAGTAGAAATCCTCCGCATCGGCGGGATGCTTGTCCGATTCCCCGAATCCACGGAGATCCGGGACGATGACATCGGCGTGATCCACCAAAAGCGGAATGAGCTCGTCGTAATCGGTCCGGTCTCCCGGCCACCCATGGAGAAGAACCACAGGCCGGCCGGAACCGTACCGGTCATAGGCCAGCCGAAACCCCTGAAATGGCGAAGAATACGGCATCGAATCACCCCCGCCGGACTATTTCGGATTCGCTGATCGTGTTCCCTTTTCGTCCCTGATGAGAACCTTCCGCGACGGAGCGGCCGGGTTCGGTCGTAGGCCCGTATCAACCGATCGGATGAGGCCGTCATGACGTGATAGGCGATGTACTCGAGTGCCGCCCGCCGGGATCATCGGGGACATGGCGATTATCGAAGTGAACAGCCTCAGAAAGTCCTACGGGGGCAGACCCGTCGTGGACGGGGTGTCCTTCGCCGTGGAAGAAGGCGAGATCTTCGGAATCCTCGGCCCGAACGGCGCAGGCAAGACGACGACCGTCGAATGCGTCGAGGGGCTGCGGGTCCCTGACTCCGGCACCGTCAAGGTGGCCGGTCTCCATCCGGTCTCCGACCACGCCCAGGTGACCAGGATCCTCGGTGCGCAGTTGCAGGAGAGTGACCTGCAGCCGAAACTCACCGTGCGTGAGGCGCTGGAGCTCTACAGCGCCTTCTACCCGAAGCCGGCCGACTGGGGAGCCCTGGCCGAACGGCTCGGCCTCACCGACCGTCTCAGCGCCCGCTTCGGCAAGCTCTCCGGCGGCCAGAAGCAGCGGCTGTTCATCGCGCTGGCCCTCATCGGCAACCCCAGGATCGTGGTGCTCGACGAGCTCACCACCGGTCTCGACCCGCGCGCCCGCCGCGACACCTGGAAGTTGATCGAGGACGTACGAGACTCGGGTGTGACCGTCCTGCTGGTCACCCACTTCATGGAGGAGGCTCAGCACCTGTGCGACCGCGTCGCCGTGATCAACGCGGGCCGGGTCGCCGCCCTGGACACCCCGACGGGTCTCATCAGCCGCACCGCGTCGTCGACGGTCATCTCGTTCACGCCCTCACGGCCGCTCGACGACGCCGATCTCGCCGCGCTGCCCGCGGCCGCGTCCGTGGAGCAGAAGGACGGCCGCCTGGTCATCAACGGGACCGACGAGACCGTCAACGCGGTGATCTCGCTGCTCGCCCGGCACCGGATCACCGCCGAGCGGCTGCGCGTCGTCGACGCCACGCTGGACGACGCGTTCCTCGACCTCACGACAGACCCGACGGACACGACAGACCCGACGGACCCGACGGACCCGACCTCGGGCCGCGCCGTGGATCTCACCAAGCAGGAGGCCTGACATGTCCGCATCCGTCGCTGTATTGAAGTCCGAGGCACGGCTCTTCAGCCGCGAGCCGGGAAGCCTGTTCTGGATCGGCGCCTTCCCCACGGTGCTGCTGGTGATCCTCGGCCTGATCCCGTCCTTCCGGGAGCCCGACCCGGCGAACTCGGGCATCCGGGTCATCGACCTGTACGTCCCCGTGGTCGTGCTCCTCTCCCTGATCATGGCCGGGCTGCAGGCCATGCCGCCCGTCCTCGCCGGCTACCGGGAGCGCGGCATCCTGCGCCGCATGTCGACCACCCCGGTGCGGCCCGTGTCGTTGCTGACGACGCAGATCGTCCTGCACGCCGCGGCCGCCCTGTGCTCGGCGGTCATCGCGATGGCCGTGGGACGTCTCGTCTACGACGTGGCACTCCCCAAGCAACTCTTCGGCTACGCGCTGGCGCTGGTCCTCGCCACGCTCGGCGCGCTCGCGGCGGGCGCGACGATCGCCGCGGTCTCGCGCACCACGAAGATCACCACCGCCGTCGGCACGGCCGTCTTCTTCCCGTCGATGTTCACCGTGGGCGTCTGGCTCCCGGTCCAGGCCATGCCGGACACCTTGCAGCGCATCGTCGAGTTCACCCCGTTCGGTGCCGCCTCGCAGTCGCTGAACGAGGCGGTGGCGGGCGACTGGCCCAGCTGGTCGCACCTCGGCGTCACGGCACTGTGGACTGTGGTGCTGGTCGGTGCCGCGGCACGCTGGTTCCGCTGGGAGTGACAAAAAGGGAGACTGAACGGCGTGTCAGGCGACCGAGTGATCGAAGAGTGGTGGGCCAGTTACTCCCGCTGGGGGCCGTACGCCCTGCTGAGCCTGGGGGCGCTGATCGCGCTCGCCTCCGGCGACGCGGTGATGAGCCGCGATGAGATGTACCCGACAGCTGTGCTCACCGCGGCGGCGTTCGCCCTGCAGCTGGCCTGGAGCAAGATCGGCCCAGGCCTGCCACTCCGCAGCCTGGCGAGCGGGACCTACTACTGGGTCCGGTTCGCCCTCAGCTTCGCGCTCACCTGGCTGAACCCGTTCTTCGCCGTGTACGCGGTGGTCGGGTACTTCGACGCCGACCGCCTGTTGCCGCGCCGGGCAGTACGCGTCGGACTGCTCGCCACGGCCGTGACCATGGCGGGCTCCCAGTCCGGCGGGCTGCCTCCTCCCAGCGGCCTGCAGTGGATCGCCTTCGGCGCGCTCTACCTGCTCAACGCCTCGCTCGTCATCTTCTTCGGCCGGCTCGGGGCCAAAGAACTTGAGAACGCCAACGCCAAGGCGGCCACCATCACGGAGCTGGAGCGCACCAACGCCCGTCTTGAGCAGGCCCTGGAGGAGAACGCCGGGCTGCACGCCCAACTCCTCGTCCAGGCCCGCGAGGCGGGCGTCAACGACGAACGCCGGCGGCTGGCCGCCGAGATCCACGACACCATCGCCCAGGGCCTGGCCGGCATCATCACCCAACTCCAGGCGGCCACCGACAGCGCCGACCCCGCGGTCGCCCGCGACCACGTCGAGCGCGCCGCGGCCCTCGCACGCCACAGCCTGGGAGAGGCCCGCCGCTCGGTCCAGGACCTCGCCCCCGAAGCGCTGGAGCACGACACGCTCCCCGAGGCACTGAAGAACATCGTCGAGACGTGGTCGGAGTCGACGGGCGTACGGGCCGAGTTCACCGTCACCGGCACCGTCGAGGCGCTACACGAGGAGGTCGAGGCCACCGTGCTCCGCATCGCCCAGGAGACACTCGCCAACGCCGGCAGACATGCCGACGCCACACGGGTCGGCGTCACCCTGTCCTACATGGACGACGAGGTGAGCCTGGACGTCCGCGACGACGGCCGCGGCTTCGACCCGCACGCGCTGCCCCGGCGTGAGACCGCCCGCGGCTTCGGCCTCGGCGGCATGCGCGCCCGCGCGGAACGCATCGCCGGGACCGTCGACATCGAGTCCGAGCCGGGACATGGCACGGCCATCTCGGCTCGCGTACCGTTGGTGCGCCATGGCTGAGCGCACCATCACCCTCCTGATCGTCGACGACCATCCCGTCGTGCGCAACGGGCTGCGCGGCATGTTCGCCGCGTCTCCCGACTTCGAAGTCCTCGGCGAGGCCTCCGACGGAACGGAAGCGGTCACGCTCGCCGGCCTGCTCGACCCCGACGTGGTCCTGATGGACCTGCGGATGCCGGGCGGCGGAGGTGTCGACGCCATCGCCGAGCTGACCCGTCGCGGCCTGCGCTGCGAGGTTCTCGTGCTCACCACGTACGACTCGGACTCCGACACCATTCCCGCGATCGAGGCGGGCGCCACCGGCTACCTCCTCAAGGACGCGCCGCGCGACGAACTCTTCACCGCCGTGCGGGCGGCCGCGGAAGGCAAGACGGTGTTGTCGCCGGCCATCGCCTCACGCCTGGTCTCGCGCGTGAGAGCCCCGGGCAACGAGCCCCTGAGCGCCCGCGAGCGTGAGGTGCTCATCCTCGTCGCCAAGGGCACGTCCAACCGTGAGATCGCCGCTGTGCTGTTCATCAGCGAGGCGAC
The DNA here is from genome assembly GCF_016863275.1 of Planotetraspora mira. GTDB lineage: Bacteria > Actinomycetota > Actinomycetes > Streptosporangiales > Streptosporangiaceae > Planotetraspora > Planotetraspora mira. The sequence continues at coordinate 87,993 of NZ_BOOO01000015.1, read as the reverse complement.
CGTCAAGACCCATCTCACCCACCTCTACGGGAAGCTGGGGGTCAAGGACCGGGCCGCGGCCGTCGCGGTCGCATACGAGCGGGGCATCCTCGGCTGAGCCCAGCCCCGACGGCTGAGCCCGGCCCGGACGGCTGAGCCCGTCCCGGACGCCCGTGCCATGCGGGACGACCGTCTCCCCGCCCACGGCACTCGCGTCCGGCTCGGTCGTCATCCCTCCTCGCGCCGCGACGCGGATCTCCGGCCCGCTGCCGAGCAGACGATCCGCGTGAACTCGAAACCGCCCTGCCGCAGAGACATGGGTGTCCGATGTCGCGACGACGGGAGGAAGTCAATGAACCGGTTACATCAGGCCGCTCCGCTGTGGTGACGACGGCGGTCGCGCGGGATGCGGATGACGCCGCCGTCATCGAGGCGTCCTGGCGGGACACCGAGAAGTTCGCCGTGCTGTACGACCGGTATTCGGCCCAGCTCTACCGGTACGCCTATCGCCGGGTCGGCCCTGAGCACGCCGAGGACGTCGTCGCAGAGACCTTCCTCGCCGCGTTCCGGCAACGCCGGAAGTACGACCTCAGCAGGCCGGACGCCCGGCCGTGGCTGTTCGGCATCGTCACCAGGGAGATCGCCGGGCGACGGCGGGCCGAGGAGGCCCGGTACCGGACGCTGGCCCGGTCCGGCTCCGGCGAGGTCGTCGACGGATTCGCCGACCAGGTCGCCGCCGCCGTGACCGCCCAGGCGCTGCGCGGCCCACTGGCCCAGGCCGTGGGACGGCTGTCCCCCGCCGACCGCGACGTGCTGCTGCTCGTCGCCTGGAGTCAGTTCACGTACGAGGAGGTCGCCGAGACATTGCAGATCAAGATCGGCACGGTCCGTTCGCGACTGCACCGGGCGCGGCGACGGGTCCGGGAAGCACTCGGCGGAAGCAACCCCACCACAACGATCGAGGAGGTTCGATGAACGAGCTGAAGACTCTGGACGACCTGGGCACGGCACTGGATCCGGCCTCCGCCTCCCCGCCCGAGCGGCTCAGGCAGCGGGTGCTGGCCGAGACGGCCCGGGAGACGGGCCGCGCCGGCTTCCGGCTGCCACGGTTGGCGATGCCCCCGATGGGCTGGCGGATCGCCGCGGCGGGCGGCCTGGCCGCCGCTCTGACGGCCGGTGTGCTGACGACCCAGGTGGTGAACGTCGGCGGAAACCCGCCGGCGTCGACCGCCTCGGCGGCGGTGCGCATCCTGCAGGGCGCCGCGTCGGAGGCGCGGAACCGGCCGGCGGTGGCGGTCCGGGGCGACCAGTTCGTCTACGCGGAGTCGATCACCACGGCGATCGGGATGCCCCAGGGGCAGGACAGCGACCCGGGAGACATGACCGTCATCGCCCAGCGGCGCCAGGCCTGGTTGTCGGTAGACGGCACGGGCGACGGAATGATCCGTGAACGGCCGAGGTCCGGCGGCGGCACCGCGAAGGTCATGGAGATGCCGGGTTGCCGCGACGGGATCCGCGTCTGGACCAAGGGCGGCAAGGTGGGCACCCAGCCGTGCGAGCCGGAGGCCCACTACAGGAGGGATCTGCCGACGGACGCGGACGGCATGCTGGCCGAGCTCCGCCGGGCCGGCGGCGACACCAAGAATCCCCGGGACCAGGACGCGTTCAACGCGGCAGGCGACCTGATCCGCGAGGCGTACGTCGCTCCCGCCTCGCTGGCCGCGGTGTTCGACGCGGTGGCGAGGATTCCGGGGGTGACGGTGGTCGGCGAAGTGAAGGACGAGGCCGGCCGTACCGGGGTCGCGGTGGCGCTGACCCAGGTGCAGGGATCCAGGACCGAGCTGATCTTCGACGCGCGCACCCACGCCTTCCTCGGCGAGCGCTCGACCCAGGTTCGGAACCAGGACGGGCTCAAGGCCGGTCAGGTGCTCGACTCCACCGCGGTCCTCAAGATCGCGATCGTGGACCGGGCAGGGCAGACGTCCTGAGGTTCACCGGGTGAGGACCGGCGAGGTGCCGATTGAGTGCCGCCCCGCCGGTCCGTGCGGCGATGTGCTTCCCCGTCGCGTGGACGCGGGCTGAGACGATCGGGATACTTGCGGGTCTCGGAGGAGGACGGCACCGGGGCCGACCGGACGTCGTGAACGACCGTAGAAGGACGGAGTCGTAGAGCGCATGGCATCGCTCCCAGGTGCGGTCCGGTTGCCCGACGGCGTCTGGATCCGCGGTCGCGGACTCCGCGATCCCCTGCCCGACGGGCCTGTACCCGACTTCGGCCTCTACCTCGGCGCCGCCGTCCTCCGGCGGCGCCACGAGGCGGCCTTGACCTGGCCGCACGAATGGGTCTCCTGGCCGGACTTCCTGCTCCCCCTGGATCGGAATGCCGCCGCCCGTTCCATCATCCGGCTGCACGACCGCGCACGGACCGGCCTCGGCGTCGAAGTCGCCTGCAACGGGGGCGTCGGCAGGACCGGCACCGCCATCGCCTGCCTGGCCACCCGTACAGGCCTGTCGCCCGGCGAGGCCGTCAGCTGGACCCGGGCGAACTACCACCACCGGGCGGTCGAGACACCCTGGCAACGTCGATGGGTGGCGTGGTTCTCCACCTCCACCACGTCGTGACCCGGCCGGCCCACGCCATTCCTTGATCCGCAGGCCCTGGTGGCCGCCTCGAGTGCCTACCAGAGTGCCGCAGTCCTGTCAGGTGGGCTCGGCCGGCCTCGGCGGCGGTGCCGGGGTCTCGGTCCCGGATTGCGGCGACGATCGCGGCGTGCGCCTCGTGGTCTGGACCGGGGTCACCGCGGCTGTGGCCCGCCCCGGGTTGTCGTAGGTCTCACCGGCCCGCGCCTGGCGTCCCAGCTTGAACCAGGACTTCCCCGTCAGGTCGGCCGGAAGCCGGAGCAGCAGATAGCAGCCCTTCTCACCCGCCTTGCACACCTTCTCGTCCCGGTCCACCATCGCCGAGGTCCACTCCGTCGACGGGGTCTCGAAGCCCGCCGAGACCACCGACCCCACCTGGCTTGGAGGGACGGGGACGATGAGCAGTTCCACATCCAGGCCGACCGCCTCGAACGCCTTGCTGAACTTCTGGTGGTCGGCGAAGGGATCCTTGATGCGGGCGACGTACTCGTCCCCCTCCCGCTGGATCTCGATCTCCGAGCTGGCGTAGGAACTCGCAGCCCCTCCGCCGTCCCGCAACAGGCTCGGACCGACGACGATGCCCGCGGCGAGCAGTGCGGCGGCGGCCAGTCCCACGGCCAGGCGTCGGAAGCCGTACCGGCCTCGCGGCTCCACGACGGTCGCGCCGGGCTCCTCCTCCATGATCGAGGCCAGCAACGTCCGCGCCCCCGCGTCGGACGGGCGGCCTCCCGGCCTTCCGGGCCGAACCCGGGGCAGGGTTCTCATCATGATCTCGATCTCATCGACGTTCTTCACAGTGGCCTCTCCGCCGGGATCAGCCGGCTCTCGGAGGTGACACGCACACCCGCCTCGGTGAGCGCGCGGGAGAAGCGCCCGCGGGCGCGATGGAGCCTGATGCGTACGGCGTTGCGAGACAGCCCGAGAGCCGTGGCGATCTCCTGACGGTCCAGGCCTTCCCACGCGACCAGTGACAACAGCTCGCGGTCGTCGTCGGGCAGGGTGCGGAACACCTGGGCGATCGCCGCCAGCTCCACTCCGCTGTCCGGGGAGTTCCCGTAGAGGTCGGCCATCTCGGCGTCGAGTTCGACGCTGCGCGCCTGACGGCGAACCTCACCGCGCCGGTGGTTGGCCAGCACGTTCCGGGCGACGCCGTACAGCCAGAGCGTGGCCTCTTGTCCCGGCGGCATTTCGTCCATCCGTCGCCAGGCGATGGCGAAGGTCTCCGCCACCACGTCCGCCGCGTCCTGCGGCGAATCGCAGCGGCGCGCGGCGTAAGCCGTGATCTGGCCGTATGCCCCTTTGTAGACGGCCTCGAATCTGGCCGGCCGTTCGTCATCCATAAGCGGTTCCCACGAGAGGTCTCCCCTGTGTCAGCGCGAAATGCGGACACCCTCCCTATGTGCGGACCGAACCCATCATTTCTCGCAGACCCGCAGAATTTCCGCGCGCCGAAAGCCCGCATGGCCGCAGGAGCCGGTCAAAGGTGATTTGCCGGCGGCTGTAAGAAGACGCGTGACGCGGTCAGTCGTCCAGCCGGAAGGCGAGCTCGGTCTCCCACTTGCCCATGTCGGGCTCCACCGCGGGATCGGTCTTGTACAGCTCGAGCCTGCACCCCCACCGGTCGCCCTCGGGGGTCGGCGCCATGTCCCACCGCAGGTCGCGATCCGCGGCCCACCGCAGCAGTTCCGCGGTGACGTCTATCAGGTCGTCGGGGTGGCCGACGTGGGTGACGCTGGCGTACCGTCCCGCGGGCAGCACACCCGAAAGGATCACGTCGTCGCCCGGCACGACGTCCGTCACAGGCACGCCCGCCTCCATCTCCAGGATCCCGTCCATGTCGATGACGTTGAACCTGAAGAAGGGGGCTCCCGCGGGCGCGAGCCCGCGGGCGGCCATCCAGCCGAAGATCTCAGGAAAACGGTCGGCGATCTCGGCGATGGTGTCCATGGTGACCTGGCGCCTGATCGCCACGTACGGCTGCTCGGCACGGGCCACGAGTGTGGGTTGCGACATCCGCGTCCTCCCGGCTCACGCCCGAAGGATCTCCGGGGCTCCGGTCAGAATGCCACCGATGCCCCGGATCCGGCCGGGAAACTCCCAATGCCGTCAGCAGGCTCCGCGGGAACTCCTGATGGCGTCAGCGGGCCCCGGACGACGCCGCGGCCGCCTTCGTGGCGACGGGCGAACGGCTACGATCCCAGGGAGTTGATCGTTCGATCTGACAACATCCGCCCCCGATCGAGGGATGTAGTCACCGTGACCGACGTCGATGACCATGTGGCCGATTCCAGGCGCCGCGTCCTCGTGGTGACGGACTCCGTCGCCCCCCGCGTCGACGGGATAGCCTCCTCGACCGACTCGATGGTCCGTGGCCTCGTCGAGGAGGAATGCGCCGTCGCGGTCATCGCACCGGGCCGGCGTCACACGAGCAGAACGGACGCGCGCGGTGTCGTCCGATGGGATGTGCGGTCGTTTCGGACACCTCTGGACGGCTACCCGCTGTCCCTCGTGTCCGTGGCGTGGATCGCCCGGAAGATCCGCGAGTTCCGACCTGATGTGATCTCGATCCAGACCATCGGCCCTCTGGGGGTCGCGGCACTACGCGCCGCTCGGCGGACCCGGATCCCCGCTGCCCTGTCCTGGCACACCGATTTCGAGGCCTACGTCGAGAAGTATCCGCTGGGGTGGCTGTTCGCGCTTCCGGCCGCTCTCAGCGTGGACAACGACCGGGGCCGCCCGTCGCGGCGGGAGATCCTGTCCGCGAGCGCCCGGCGGGAGCCTCACGCGTTCCGGAAGATCCTCGCGCGAGGGGCCGACGCGGCCGATCTGCTGGTCGTCCCGTCGGCGAAGACGGCCCAGTACACCGACCTGCTGGACGTCGAATCCCCGGTGTTCATCCTGCCGACGGGTGTCGAGGTGTCGGAGATCAGCGGGGAGACACTGCCGGAAGACGTCCGGTCGTCCGTCGAGGATCGTCCACCGGGATCGCGCATCGTCTATGTCGGACGCATGAGCCGGGAGAAGGGGCTCGACTTCCTCCTGGACGCGTTTGACCACGTGATGGCCCGGCGGGGCGACGCGACGCTGATCCTCATCGGCCCCTGCAAGGATCGCGCGACCGGAATCCGGCTGGACGCCGCGAAGGCACGCCTCGGCTCCAACCTGGTCATCACGGGCAGCGTGAACCGCAGGGCTCTGCTGGACCTCTATCGCCGGGTGAACGTGTTCGCGACCGCCTCGGTGACGGAGACCCAGGGGATCGCGGCGTGGGAGGCGTCCCTCGCGGGGCTTCCCGTCGTCGCGAGAGACGGCTCTCTGCGCGGTGAGACTCCCGGTGTCTTCGAAGACATGGAGGCGGGGTTCCGTGAGCCGGCGGAGTTCGGCGACGGAATTCTGCGATTCCTCGAAGACCCTCCCCCCGCCGGAACACGTGATCACGTCGGGCTTCCCGCCGCGGAACGGGCACGCCTGTTCCTGGAGGCGGTCGACCTCCGCTCGTCCCCCGGTTCGGACGCCGCCGCGTCGTGGATCTGCCCCGACGGGGTCTGGAAACCCGATCACCGCCGTCGTACCGGCTGATTCGCGTACGTCGGGGACGGTGCGAGTGCGAAGGCGGCGCCGGCCGGCGCACATCAGGCGGCCGAGGGCGTCCTCTCAGAGAGGTCGTCGGCGTCCGGGATGCTCGCGGCGCGGTAGGACGGGTGGTGGCGCGGGATGAGAACGGTGGCCACAACACCCATGATCGCCACGCCGGCACTGATCACGAAGGTGAGCCGGAAGCCGGCCGTACTCGTGGTGGTGACGCCGCCCGCCGAGACGACGTCGCCGACGAGGACGACACCGAGTACGGCGCTCGCGATCGTCGACCCCAGGGTGCGCATGACCGCGTTGAGACCGTTCGACGCGGCCGTCTCGGTGGCGGGGACGGCGCCCATGATGAGGGTGGGCATCGCCCCGTAGGCGAAGCCGACCCCGAGCCCGATCACGGTCGTGACCAGGATCATCTGCCACACCGCGGTCATGAACAGGATGCTCAGGACGTACGCGGCCGCGAGGATGCCGATGCCGAGAAGGAGGGCCACCCGGCCGCCCCTCGCCCTGGTGAGGCGAGCCGCCACCGGGGAGATCGCCCACATGACCAGACCGCTCGGCGCGAGGCACAGACTCGCGATCAGCATGGTCTGCCCCAGCCCCACGCCGGTGACGGCCGGAGCCTCGAGAAGCTGCGGGAACATCACGGCCGTGCCGAAGAATCCGAATCCCACCGTGATGGAGGCGATGTTCGTGAACAGCACGGTACGGCGAGCGGCCACGCGCAGATCGATGAGCGGGCTCTCGGTTCGCAGTTCGAACAGCCCCCAGAGGACGAAGACCAGCACACTCCCGATGAGGAGGCCGAGCGTGGCCGGACTCGTCCAGCCCCACGTGTTGCCCTCCGAGATGCCCAGCAACAACGCGACCAGGCCCACGGCGAGTCCGAGCGCACCGACGACGTCGAACGAGCCTTCGCCGCGCAACGTGTCGGCGGGCACCAGTCGCCAGACGAGCAGGCATCCCGCGGCGCTCAACACGCCCGAGAGCACGAAGAGGAAGTGCCAGTCGAGATACTGGGCGACGACAGCGGAGATCGGCAGGCCCACCGCTCCGCCCACGCCGAGCGTCGCACTCACGAGCGCGATGGCGCCGCCCAGCCGGTCGCGGTGGAGCACGTCGCGCAGGATGCTCAGCCCCAGGGGGATGACACCCAGGCCGGTTCCCTGGAGTGCGCGCGCGATGATGAGCGGCGCGAGCGAGGAGGCGAACATCGCGATCACAGAACCGAGCACGACGAGCGCGAGAAGACCGAGGACCACCCGCCGCTTGCCGTAGAGGTCGCCGAAGCGCCCGGCGATGGGAGTCGAGACGGCGGCGGCGAGCAGCGTGACGGTCAGCGCCCATTGGCAGTCCTGCGGTGACGCGCCGAGAATCACCGGCAGTTCGGGGACCAGCGGCGTCATCAACGTCATCATGAACGCCGCGACGAGGCCGGTGAATGCGAGGCTGACGATGACGGCCCTTTGATTGACGGGTTTCATCGGCCAGGCCGGTCGCCCGTCTCGGCTCCGGCCGTCACTGATCTGCTCGTCGATCCGAGGTGACACGTGTGAATCCTTCTTCCGAGCGTGAGCCCGCGACCGCAAGAGGGGCGCGATCGCACGGGGTCGCTCTATGAAATAAAGTGGAGGAGCCTCCACTTACCGTCATGCTAAGTGGACACGCCTCCACTTAGCAAATGGGTCAACGAGGGAGCACGGAGTGGTCAGGAGCCTCGACTCGGATCGCCCGCTACGAGCGGACGCGCAACGGAACCGGGAAAAGATCCTGTCCACCGCCGTGCGCGTGTTCGCCGAACAGGGGCTCGGCGCGAACTTCGACCAGATCGCGAAGGAGGCGGGCGTCGGGGCCGGAACCCTGTACCGCAACTTCCCCACTCGCGAGTCCCTGGTCGAGGCGGCCTACCGGAACGAGCTCAGCCGGTTGTGCGACGCCGCACCCGATCTCCTCATGAGGATGCCGCCGCACGAAGCGATTCGCGCGTGGATGGGCCGGTTCATCGACTACGCGACCGCCAAGCTCGGCATGGCCGACGCGCTCCGAGCCGTCATCGACTCCGGCGGGAACCCCTACGCCCACAGCCGGGAGATGATGCTGGAGTCCATCTCCTCGCTGCTGGACGCCGGCATCGCCGCCGGAACGATCCGGTCGGACATCACCCCGGCGGACATGCTCGCGAGCCTCACCGGCATCGCCCTCGCATCCCACAAGCCCGAGCAGAGAGAGCAGGCCGAACGCCTTCTCGACCTGACGATGGACGGACTGCGTCACCGGGAGACCTGAGCGGGTCGCCCCCGGCACGGTTGACCCTGACACAGTGTGAGGCCATAGACCGGAGGCGTCATGTTCAGTATCGGAGACTTCGCCCGCCTCGGCCGCGTGTCCGTGCGCATGTTGCGCCACTACGACGCGCTCGGACTGCTGCGGCCTGCCCGGGTCGACCGGGTCACCGGCTACCGCCATTACGAGGCGGGGCAGTTGTCCCGGCTCAACCGGCTGCTCGCGCTCAAGGACCTCGGCCTCAGCCTCCATGAGGTGGGGCGGATCCTCGAGGAGAAGGTCGGCACGGACGAGTTGCGGGGCATGTTGCGGCTCCGCCAGGCGGAGTTGGAGGCCCAGGTGGCCGACGACACGGCCCGGCTGGCCAGAGTCGAGGCGAGGCTCCGGATGATCGAAACGGAGGGCGTCATGCCCGCAGACGTCGTGATCAAGAGTGTCCCCGCGATCCGCCTCGCCGAGCTCAGCGATACGGCGGAGAGCTACGAGTCCGACAAGATCGGCCCCGTGGTCCAGGCTCTGTACGGGGACCTGACCAGACGGCTGGGCGAAGCCGGACTCGTCATCACGGGCCCGGCGGTCGCCTACTACGAGCCGGTCCCCGAAGGCGTGCGGGTGCATGCCGGAGCCCCGGTGAACATGGAGCCGGGCAAGTCCTATGACTTCGACGTCGTCGACCTGCCCGCCATCGAGCAGGCGGCCACGGTCATCCACCACGGGCCGATGGACGACGTGAGCAGCACGTACGGGCAGCTCGCCCGGTGGATCGAGGACAACGGCCACCAAAGCTCCGGAGTCGCCCGCGAGGTGTATCTCCACTACGGCGACGGCGACCCCGCGACCTGGGTGACCGAACTGCAGGAAGCCGTCACCCGCCCCGCATAGAGGCCGTCCTGGCGGCTCTCCCCGTCCTGGCGGCTCTCCCCGTCTCCTCGGACCGGAACACACGCCTCGCCGGAAACCGGGATCGACCGGTGTGCGCGGTCCGGCATCCGAATGACGAAGAAACGTTGTGTTAGCGAAAATCCGGCTTGGCCAGCACTGATAGTCAGCGCCTATCAGGCGATAGCGGATTTCGATTGGACCTGCCGTCGAAATGAAAGGACGGTTCCTTTATAGGGGTCCCGCGATTCGGAAAGGCTGTCCATGACGTCGTTGCCCACGCAATCATTGGAAGATCGGGTGCGATCGATCGTCGCGTCACATCGTGACGACCGCGGTGCTCTGCTGCCGATTCTCCACGCCGTCATGGAAGAGATGGGGCACGTCGATCCGGCGGCGATCCCGATCCTGGCCGACGAGTTGAACCTGTCGCGGGCCGATGTGTACGGCGTCATCACCTTTTATCACGACTTCCGGCAGACCCCACCCGGTCGCAGGACCGTACGCATCTGCCGGGCCGAGGCGTGCCAGGCGGTGGGCGCGGCCGAGTTGGCGGACAGGGCCACGTCACGGCTCGGCATCGGCTTCGGTGAGACGACCGCGGATGGCGCCGTAACGCTGGAGCAGGTCTTCTGCCTCGGCAACTGCGCGACCGGCCCGTCGGTCCAGGTCGACGGACGGTTGTACGGCCGGGTCAGTCCTGAGCGGCTGGACAGCATCATCGAGGTGAGCGCATGAGCACCTCCGGAGGGGTCACGACCGTCTACGTGCCCCGCGACTCCGCCGCCCGGTCCGTGGGCGCCGACGAGGTGGCGGATGCCATCGGCGCCGAGGCCGGGCGGCCCCTGCGCGTCGTCCGGAACGGCTCTCGCGGCATGTTGTGGCTGGAGCCGCTCGTCGAGGTGGAGACCCCCTCCGGCCGGATCGCGTACGGCCCGGTCGCGCCGGAAGACGTCGGGGAACTGGTCGCGGCGGGCATGCTCGACGGCGCGGACCACCCCCTGCGCCTGGGCCTCACCGAGGACATCGACTGGTTGCGCGACCAGACGCGCGTCACGTTCGCCCGGGTGGGCGTGGTCGATCCCCTCTCCGCCGAGGACTACGTCGCGCACGGCGGACTGGCCGGCCTGCGCCGCGCGCTGTCGCTCAGCCCCGAACAGGTCGTCACCGAGATCACCGAGTCCGGCCTGCGCGGGCGCGGCGGCGCGGGCTTCCCCGCGGGCATCAAATGGAAGACGGTCCGTGAGGCGAAGTCCGAGCTGAAGTTCGTCTGCTGCAACGCCGACGAGGGCGACAGCGGAACGTTCGCCGACCGCATGCTGATGGAGGGTGACCCGTTCACCCTCATCGAAGGCATGGCGATCGCCGCGTGGGCGGCCGGGGCGAGCGAGGGCTACATCTACGTCCGCTCGGAGTATCCGGACGCGATCGCCACCCTGCGGGCGGCCATCTCCACCGCGTACGACCACGGCTGGCTCGGCAAGCGCGTCCTCGACTCCGAGCTCTCCTTCGACCTGTTCGTCCGCGTCGGCGGGGGCGCGTACATCTGCGGCGAAGAGACCTCCATGCTCGAGAGCCTGGAGGGCAAGCGCGGCATGGTTCGTGCCAAGCCGCCGATCCCCGCACTCGAGGGCCTGTTCGGCAAGCCGACCGTGGTCAACAACGTGCTCACCCTCGGCTCGGTGCCGATGATCCTCGCCGACGGCGCGGCGGCCTTCGCCGATCTCGGCGTGGGCCGCTCGCGCGGCACCCAGGTCTTCCAGCTCGGCGGCAACATCGCCAGGGGCGGCATCGTGGAGACCGCCTTCGGCATCACCCTCGGCGACCTGGTGGAGCGCTACGGCGGCGGCACCCGTTCGGGACGGCCGGTGCGGGCCGTCCAGGTCGGGGGTCCACTCGGCGCGTACCTGCCCACATCCCGGTTCGACCTGCCGATGGACTACGAGGCCTTCGCCGCGGCGGACGCGATGGTCGGCCACGGCGGCGTGGTCGTCTTCGACGACACCGTCGACATGGCGGGCCAGGCCAGGTTCGCCATGGAGTTCTGCGCCGCCGAGTCATGCGGCAAGTGCACCCCCTGCCGGGTCGGCGCCGTACGAGGCGTGGAGGTCATCGACCGGATCGTCGCGGGTGTGGACCGGAAGAAGAACCTGAAAGTCCTCGACGACCTGTGCGACCTGATGACCGAAGGCTCCTTGTGCGCCATGGGCGGCCTGACCCCGATGCCGGTGAAGAGCGCCCTCGCGCACTTCCCCGGTGACTTCGGAACGACGACGGAGGAAGGCCGATGAGCCTGATCAAGGAGCAGGACTACGGCACGCCGGCCCGCCCGGGCGAGGCGACCGTGTCCGTGGAGATCGACGGCACGACCGTCATGGTCCCGGAGGGGACCTCGGTGATGCGCGCCGCCTCCGAGGCCGGCATCGACATCCCCAAACTCTGCGCCACCGACAGCCTCGAACCCTTCGGGTCCTGCCGGCTCTGCCTCGTGGACATCGACGGCCGCAAGGGCTCCCCCGCGTCGTGCACCACGCCCTGCACGCCCGGCATGAAGGTGCGCACCCAGACGCCCAAGCTGGCCGAGCTGCGCCGCGGGGTCATGGAGCTGTACATCTCCGACCACCCCCTGGACTGCCTGACCTGCCCGACGAACGGCGACTGCGAGCTGCAGGACATGGCGGGGGTCGTCGGCCTGCGCGAGGTCCGCTACGGCTTCGACGGGGAGAACCACCTCGACCTGCCGACCGACAGCTCCAACCCCTATTTCGACTACGACGCCAGCAAGTGCATCGCGTGCTCGCGGTGCGTGCGCGCCTGTGACGAGGTGCAGGGCACGTTCGCCCTGACGCTCGAGGGCCGCGGCTTCGCCACCAAGATCGCCGCAGGAGCCGGCGGCAGCTTCATGGAGTCCGACTGCGTGTCCTGCGGCGCCTGCGTGCAGGCCTGCCCGACGGCGACGCTCCAGGAGCGTTCCGTGGTCGAGCTGGGCATGCCGACCCGCAGCGTGCTCACCACCTGTGCCTACTGCGGCGTGGGCTGCTCGTTCAAGGCCGAGCTTCGCGGCGACGAGGTCGTCCGCATGGTGCCGTACAAGGACGGCAAGGCCAACGAGGGACACTCCTGCGTCAAGGGCCGCTTCGCCTTCGGCTACGCCTCCCACCCCGACCGTCAGCTCAAGCCGCTGATGCGCGAGCGGATCACCGACCCGTGGCGTGAGGTGGAGTGGGGAGAGGCCGTCGAGTACGTCGGCCGGCGCATGCTCGAGATCCAGACCCATCACGGTGCGGGTGCCATCGGCGGCATCACCTCCTCCCGCTGCACCAACGAGGAGGTCTACGCCGTACAGAAGATGGTGCGCGCGGCCTTCGGCAACAACAACGTCGACACCTGCGCCCGGGTCTGCCACTCGCCGACCGGTTACGGCCTGAAGCAGACCTACGGCACGTCGGCCGGCACCCAGGACTTCAAGTCCGTCGAGAAGGCCGACGTCATCCTCGTCATCGGCGCCAACCCGACCGACGCCCACCCGGTGTTCGCCTCGCGGATCAAGCGCAGGCTGCGCCAGGGCGCCCAGCTCATCGTGGCCGACCCGCGCAAGATCGACCTGGTGCGATCCCCGCACGTCGAGGCCCAGCACCACCTGCGCCTGATGCCCGGCACGAACGTGGCACTGATCAACGCCATGGCGCACGTCGTGGTGACCGAGGGGCTCGTGGACCGCGAGTTCGTCGCCGAACGCTGCGAGGACTTCTCCGAGTGGGAGCGGTTCATCTCCGGCCCCGAGCACAGCCCGGAGGCCGTCGAGGAGATCACCGGCGTCCCCGCCTCCGAGGTGCGGGCCGCGACCCGCCTCTACGCCGGCGCGCGCAACGCGACCATCATGTACGGCCTGGGCGTCACCGAGCACAGCCAGGGCTCGACCATGGTGATGGGCATGGCGAACCTCGCCATGGCGACCGGCAACATCGGCCGCGAGGGCGTCGGGGTGAACCCGCTGCGCGGCCAGAACAACGTGCAGGGCTCGTGCGACATGGGCTCCTTCCCGCACGAACTGCCGGGCTACCGCCACGTGTCCGACGACGCGGTGCGGAGTGTCTTCGAGACGCTGTGGGGCCGCACGCTGCAGTCCGAGCCGGGTCTGCGCATCCCCAACATGTTCGACGCGGCGATCGACGGGTCCTTCCGTGCGCTGTTCGTGCAGGGGGAGGACATCGTCCAGTCCGACCCGAACACCAAGCACGTCACCGCCGCCCTGTCGGCCCTGGATCTCGTCGTGGTGCAGGACCTCTTCCTCAACGAGACCTCCAAGTACGCACATGTCTTCCTCCCCGGCACGTCGTTCCTGGAGAAGGACGGCACCTTCACCAACGCCGAGCGCCGTATCAACCGGGTGCGCCCGGTGATGGCGCCGAAGACCGGCAAACACGAGTGGCAGATCGTGTGTGAGATCGCTCAGGCGATGGGCTACCCGATGAAGTACGACAACTCCGCTCAGATCATGGATGAGATCGCGATGACCACACCCACGTTCTCGGGTGTGTCGTTCGCCAAGCTCGACCAGGTCGGCAGCGTGCAGTGGCCCTGCAACGACGGGGCGCCCGAGGGCACGCCGATCATGCACATCGACGAGTTCGTCCGGGGCAAGGGCCGGTTCATCGAAACCGTCTATGTGCCGACGCAGGAGCGCAGCACCCGGAAGTTCCCGCTGATCCTCACCACCGGCCGCATCCTGTCCCAGTACAACGTCGGTGCCCAGACCCGGCGCACCGGCAACACGGCCTGGCATCCGGAGGACCTGTTGGAGATGCACCCGCACGACGCCGAGGTACGCGGCGTCCGCGACGGCGACACGGTCTCGCTGACCAGCCGGGTCGGGGAGACCAGCCTGCGAGTGAAGATCGACGACCGGATGCCGGTCGGAGTCGTCTACACGACCTTCCACCACCCGGTGACGGGTGCCAACGTGGTGACCACCGAGCATTCGGACTGGGCGACCAACTGTCCCGAGTACAAGGTCACCGCGGTCGAGGTGGCGCTGAGGAATCCGGCCCCGGCGCCGGCCGCTCCGGCGATGGCGGAGTGAGACCGTGACGTCGACGCACACTCCCCCTCACATCCGCCTGGCGAACGAGATCGCGGCCCAGTTCCAGCGGCACGACCCGGCCGCCGCATCCCAGGAGATCGCCAACCACATCCGGACCTTCTGGGATCCCCGGATGCGGTCCAAGCTGATCGCCGACGCGGGTGCCCCCGGCAGCGGCCTCGATCCCCTGGCCGTGGCCGCAGCCGCCCTGTTGCCACCACCCACCGGCAACTGATGTCCGGGCCCCTCTGAGTAAGAGGGGCCCATTTCATGTCCGGGGACGACGCGGCGGGCCCTGCCTCGGCCGCGGCCGGCGGCGGGAGTAACGTCGCAATGGAGATGTGATTGGGCCACGACCAGGGGGAGTCGCCATGAACATCTACACCGTTGAACTCAAGAACCAGCCCGGGGAACTGGCCCACGTATGCGAGGTGCTCGGCCGCGACGGCGTCAACGTCGAACTGGCCGGAGTCACCGCGGGCGATCATGGGGTCGTCTGCTTCACCGCATCTGACGAGTCGGCCGCCGTCGCCGCGTTGGAGGGCGCCGGCATCGACTACACGGCCCACCCCGCGCTTCAGATCACCTGCGTCGACGAACCCGGCGAGGGGGGCAGGTTCGCCCGCAAACTGGCGAACGCCAACGTCAACGTGGAGTGGCTGGTGCCGATGTCGATCTGCCAGGGCCGTGCCGTCATGGCGCTGTCCGTCGACAAGATGGACGAGGCGCGTGCCGCGCTGGGCAGCCAGATCTCCGGATAGCCGAACAGATCGGAGCGGACGAGCCCGGACGGCTCGTCCGCTCATGTGCACCTGCCACTCAGTGGTCAGGCGGCCCGGGGCGCAGCGGGGTCGAGGTAGGCGACGTCGCTAACGGCCACGTACAGACGCCAGCTGATGCTGCGGGTCCTGGCGACCACGGTCACCCGCACACCGTGATCGGCGAGCCACCGCGCCAGGTCCGTGAAGTAGCCGTCGCCCGATCCGATGACGACGCGTTCGAACCGCAGATCCACCCGATCGGCGAGCGCCGCCTCGGACAGCGCGCTGTCAGCCCCGTCCGGGCCGGAGCGCATCAGCAACTGCACGCCGTGGAACGCGAGGCCGACCCCGACGAGCGCGTTGTGATTGACCGCCACGACGAACTGGTCCATCTCCCCGATCGGCACCAGCCGCCGATAGGCGGCCATGACCTGTTCGACCCCCGCCGTGTCGGGACGGGCGGAGCCCGCCAGGTTCTCGATGTCCAAAAGATGGATCGCACGTCCCTGTCGCAGAGATCGCATCGCTCACTCCCATCACCAGCGTTGTGCCATGAAACAGTAATGCTGGAAATCCGTGGAAGCAAGTGGAATCTCTAGGTTTCCCGTGGGACCTCTGATACTCTGCGGGACCGTGGAACTAGACGCTCTGGAAAAACGCATCGCCGGGCTTCGCTCGGAGATACGGGCCGCCAAGGCGGCCGGGGATCACGCGACCGTCCGGTCGTTGCGTGCCGAGCTCCGCAAGACCGAGCGGGCCTGGGACGACGCGCTGGAGCCCGAGCCTGAGCCGGCCAAGGCCCCTCTGCTCCCCGTACGCGAGCAGGTCCATCAGGCGCTCACCCTGCTGGGCGTCCCGACGGCCGCCAAAATGATCGTGACGGTCAACGAGGCCTTCTTCGCCGGTCACATCACCACCAGCCAGCTGACCAGCCTGCGCCGGGACGAGGAGAAGTCCTTCCGGACCTCGCCCTATGCCCGGCCGTACTATCTGTGTGCCGCGCTGACCTCGGAGTTGCTGTCCCCGGCACGGGGGCTGCTGGCCGTCAGCACGTGGCCGTTGCCGAGCCGCATCATCGGGCCGCTCAGCCCTCGCGCGGACTTCCTGACCTCGGCCACCCGTATCGCGGAGCACATCATGCGGCTCACCGGCGCGGGTGAGGACGCCTCACCGTCGGCCTACCGCCTGCTGACCCGGATGGCACAGAACATCCCGGGAGCTGTGGACGGCTTCGACCAGGCCGATCCCGCCCAAGTGATCGCCGCCGCGGGCGCCGAACTCGCCGTACACGAGGAGAGCGACACCGACGAGCGCGGCGAGGCCGCCCAACGCGCGGAACAGCAGCTCAACGAGGTCACCCGGCTCTTCGGCGCGGGACTGAAGACAGCGAGGACCGCGTGACCCGTCTCGACACGCTCCGCGGCCCCGCCGCGCCCCTCGACCACAACGCCCGCACCATCGCCGCGCTCGCCGTCAACCCCGGCTGCGACCGGCGTGCCCTCCTGGACGCCGCGGGGATCGACAAGCAGAAGACGGCCACCCATCTCGGCTACCCCGCCCCCTTCGGGCAGTCTCCGTTCGCCATCACCCGGGCCAAGTCCTTCGACGCCCTGGTCAAGGCGAACGGGTGCGCCCACCTACTGCGTCTGCTGCGCCACACGCTCGGCCTGTCGATCTCCGAAGCGTCCTACTCCGACATCTCCGACGTCGGCGGCAACGACAACCATCAGGTACGGCACACCCGCACGCGCGCGCTGCTCAAGCGTGCCGCGACCGACGGCGAGGGAGCCGGCACCCTCTTCGACCACCCGCTGCTGAAACTCGGCGTCGCGGGCCATCAGGTCTACCTCGAGCCGGCCATCATCGCCTTCCAGATCGAAGGCCGCTTCCACGTCGTGGAGATCAAATCCTTCGCCGTCATCGACGACCAGGCCGACGCCGGACAGGTCGCGGCGGCGGCCCGCCAGTCGGCGGTCTACGTCCACGCGCTGCGTGCGTTGTTCGCGTCCGAAGGCCTCGATCCCGACCGCGTCTCCCACGATGTCGTGCTGGTCTGCCCCAAGGACTTCGCCAACCATCCGACCGCGACGCTGCTCGACGTCCGCCAGCAACTGGCCGCACTCGACCGGCAACTGTCCCGGCTGACCCGCATCGACCGCATCCTCGACGAACTGCCCGTCGGGATCACCTTCGACATCGAGACGCAGTCCCCGGACGAGCCCTCCAAGGCGGTCAGCACCGTCGACGCGCGGTTCGCGCCCGAATGCCTCTCCAGTTGCGAGATGGCGCTGTTCTGCCGCGCCGAGGCTCGGGACAGCGGGTCGACGGACATGCTGGGGCGGACCGCGCGGGACGAATTGGGTGGCGTCGAGTCCATCCCCACCGCGCTCGGCCTCGCCGACGGCAGCCGGTCTGCCTCCCCCGAGCAGACCGAGATCGCCGAACAGTTGCGGTACGTCCGGCGGATCTACACCGAGGCGGTCGCATGAGCGTCATCAGCGCCTACGCGCGCGCGTTAGCCGTACAGACCGGGCGGGCTCAGCCCGTCGCGACCGTCCGGCACGTGCATCTGTCGGCCACGCCGATGGTGTTCATCCCGTTGAAGCTCGCCGGCGAGGCCGCGGCTCCGCTGGCGGCGCTGGTCGGCACGGACCCGGCGAACCCACGGCTCCTGGTCGTCCCCCAACCTCGTAACCGCGACCTGCGCTTCGCCTTCATGGCCGAACTCGCCGACGTCATGTTGCCGTACGTCGAGAGCTTCGCCGGAGTCACCGAGACGGTGGAGGCGAAGACGCCGTACGAACGATCCTCCGACGCACCGCAACTTCTGGTGCCCAACCGCGGTGGGATCGCCTTCACCAAACTGCTCGGCCGCTCCACCCGCTTCCGTCGCGCCGACGGCCCCTATCCGGTGCACCCGTCCGTGCCGGTCCTCGGCCAATGGCTGACCTTCCTCGCCGAACGAGCCGAATACGCGGGGTCGTCGGCGTTGGTCGCCATGACCGAGGCACTCGCCCTCCACTGGGCCACCGGGCAGAGCCCGATGGAGGACGCCAACCTCGCCACACAGCTCGCCTGGATCGCTCCACCTGCAGGGCAGAACGGTCCAGAGGCGGCCCTGGCCGCGGAGGACCCACTCACCTCTCCGCCCGCCGGACCCGAAACGCATCCCGACTTCGACGGTCAGGTCCTGGACCACGCGATCCGCGCCTACGAAACCTCAAGCTCCCCGGCTCAGGTCCGCGAAGCTCTACGCACCCAACTGGAACCGACCTGGACGCTGATGTGGCAGGCCGTCCGACTGCTCCGTGAACTTCCCGAAGCGGCGACCGTCGACGCTCGGTGGGCCAAGGATCGTGATCAGTTCACCCGTGAGACCGCCCGCCTCGCCGACGGCGGCTTCCCCCGGGGCCGCATCGACGGCGCCGTCAGCGCGGCCATCCGCCTGGCCGACCTGGAATCCGCCCTGCAGACCTATGAAGCACAGCGGGCCTTCGACGACCCGCTCGTCATGGCCGAGCACCGCGTGGCCGGAAAGGCCTTCTCCGGCGAGGTCGTCGCCGTGGACGCGACCCGCCGGATCGTCCCTCCCGGCAAGACCCGTGCGGCGCCTCGGCCCCTCGTCACGATCCGCACCAGCGACCCCGTAAGGCTCTCGCCCGGCAAGAGGCTCTCCTCCAGCCGTAATCGCAAGCAGAAGACCGAGATCGTCAGCATCGCCGGCGACCTCGTCGTCATCCAGATCAACGACCAGATGGGGCGCGGTTCCACCCCGGCCCCCGGCAGCGTCCCCGAGGTCGGCGAGATCGTCTGCTACGCCGAACTCGACCCCAGCGGCGGACAACGCCCACGCCTGCCCAGCGGAGAAGACACCCCCTGGACCCACGGTGGACCGCCCACGCCCTATGTCCCCACAGACGAAGACGCCCAGGAGGCCTGGTCTTGATTGCGCTGACTCCTGAGCAGGCGGCCGCCGACGCCACCGCAGCCATCCTGGCCGACTTCACCGGCGGGCCGCACCGAGGCGTGATCGTGGACTCCCCACCCGGGGCGGGCAAGACGACCCTGGTCGTCACCGCGGCCATGACGCTCGCGGGCTCGGGTGAACGGCTCATGATCGTGGCTCAGACCAACGAGCAGGTCGACGACCTCACCGACAAACTGGCGTCCAAGGCTCCCGGGTTGTCCATCGGCCGCCTGCACAGCGACGGCTTCACCGTCCCGTCCCGCGTGACGCGACACCCCGGCGTCACAGCCTCCAACAAGATCGACCAGGTCGAGGCCTGCACGGTCGTGATCGCCACCGCGGACAAATGGGCCTACGTGTCCGAACGCACCTGGCCCTGGGCGATCGTCGACGAGGCCTACCAGATGCGCTCCGACAAACTGCTGGCCATCGCCGCCCTGTTCGACCGGGCCCTGTTCGTCGGCGACCCCGGCCAACTCGACCCCTTCTCCGTCGTGGACACCGAACGCTGGGCCGGCCTCGCCTGGGACCCGATGCAGAGCGCGGTCGCCGTCATCGGACGCCTCAACGACCTGCCCGTCCACAGACTGCCCGTCTCCTGGCGGCTGCCCGCGAGTGCGGCCCCGCTCGTCTCCGAGGCGTTCTATCCCTTCGCGCCGTTCCGATCCGGTACGGCTGCCGCCGACCGCGAGCTTAAGCTCGCCACCGCCGGATTCCCCGTGGCCTGGGACCGCACGCTCAACGAGGCCGCCGCCACCGGATGGGCGCTCCACGAACTGCCCAACCGGCACACGATCCGCACCGACGCCGAAGCCGTGCAGGCCTGCGCCGGTCTGGCCACCCGTCTCCTGCAACGGGGAGCCGTGGCCCACGACGAGAACGACACTCATCCCGTGAGCCCCGATCGCATCGCCATCGGCTGCGCTCACAACGACCAGGTCGCCGCCATCCGCGCCGCCGGCGTGCCGGCCGGGATCACCGTCGACACCGCCAACCGGCTCCAGGGCCGCGAATACGACGTCACGATCGTCCTGCACCCACTGTCAGGACGGCGCGACGCCACCGCGTTCCACCTCGAATCCGGCCGCCTCTGCGTGCTCACCTCACGCCACCGCCACGCCTGCATCGTCGTCGCCCGCGCGGGAATCGCCGAACTGCTCGACAACCATCCGTCCACGGGGCGCGTCCAGCTCAACGTGCCCGTCAAATTCCCCGATGGCTGGGAAGCCAACCACGCCGTCCTCGCCCACCTGTCCGACCACCGCGTTCAAGCCTGATCGGCATCGGCATGACCGACGCCATCCCGGGCGTCCCGCCACACCTTGATCACGTAACAGAACTTTTCAGCCTGCGGTGGCCTTGGCGTAGTGGAAGACCGCTGGTGGGAGCGGGTGGTCCAGGCGCCACACGAAACGGATCGGTTGTTCGTTCTCGTGTCTGACGTAGCGCATCGGCCCGGCGTAAATGTAAGGGGGAGCGCCCAGGCCTTCGTCGCGTTTGGTTTGGCGAATCATCAGGTGAACAGTGGACTCGCCGGAGATGTAGCGACGAGCAGTGGCCGTGTTGGAGCGTAGCCCGCTCTGGGATTCCCACTGGAACAGTTCTTCGGTGACGGCGCGGTCGTGGTACAGCGTCGTTGGGGAAAAGTGGTCCTCGGACTTGTCGATGGTCACGAAGAACAGGTCGGCCTTGTGTTCTTCTACGTACTTCACGCCTTCGCGCATATGGGCAGGCTTGTCGACGCCGAACGCCGCAAGTGCCTCGTTCTTGGTATAGCGGGCGTGGACGTGAAGGGGCACCAGGTGGTCGAGTGGTGGAGCCACACGATGGATCCCAGAGCGCAGCACGCCGGCCAGGGCCTTCAGTTCGGCACCACGTGCACCGTGCAACTGCTGCAGCCGAGACTCCATCTCGGCGACGGAGGCGGTGCCGCCCCACAGCGCAGCGTCCAGCATGGCAAGCAGTCGCCGTTCACGTGGTGATTCGGGCAGATGACCGTCCAGCACCTTGAGCATGTAGCTCAGCCGTTCAACGTCGTCGATGTGCAGCATGCGGCCGAAGGCCCGTCCCAGTTGCCTGTCGATCCGCGGATCAGACGCCTCGCCCTCCAGGCCCGCGGTTCGGCGCAGTGCGGTCCAGCCTTCGCGACGCCGGTAGAGGTCCTCCAGGTCGAGGCCGGTCTCCTCCAAGAACTGCGGCAGAGCCAGATCTCCCAGCTCGCGCAGTTCGCGGGCCAGGTCCTTCCAGTTGAGGCTGAGTGCCTGCCGTACGTTGTCCAGCACCAGTCGGCGCACGTCGCGGTCGAGATCGATGACGCAGCCGGCCGGCAAGGTGGGGAAGCCCTCGTCGACCTCTCGGGCGATGCCGGTGCGGCTGGCGCCGGTCAGGGCGCGATATTTGCGGTCGAAGCGGAACTGCTTGTGCTGGTGACCAACGAAGTCCAGCACGGTCAGGCATGGCTTGTCGTCGGCGAGACGCAGGCCACGACCAAGCTGCTGAAGGAAGATCGTGGCGCTGTCGGTGGGACGCAGGAACAGCACAGTGTCGATCTCTGGGATGTCGACACCCTCGTTGAACAAGTCGACAGTGAAGATCGTATTGATCTTCCGGGCTCGCAGGTCCTTCAAAGCCTGCGAGCGCTCAGCGGGCGGGCTGCTCGCCGTGATCGCAATCGAGGGGATCCCGGCACGAGTGAAGCGGTCGGCCATGAATCGAGCGTGCTCAATGCCCACGCAGAAGCCGATGGCGCGCATACCGCCGACATCGCCGATCTTGCGGTTGAGAGTCTCCAACACGACAGCGACGCGACGGTCATTGCCGGTGTAGACACCCGAGAGCTGGTTCACGTCATAGCCCTGACCGCGTCGCCAGCCGACCTCCTGCAGGTCCACCCCGTCGTGGACGCCGAAATACTGGAATGGAGCGAGCAGGCCTCGTTCGAGGGCCTCCCACAGGCGCAGTTCGGCCGCGATGCGGCCACCGAACCAATGCTTGATGTCCTGTCCGTCCGCCCGTTCAGGGGTGGCGGTCAGTCCGAGGAGGACCTTCGGCCTCACCTCCGACAACAGCCGCCGGTACGTCGAAGCTTCGGCATGGTGGAACTCGTCCACGATGACCATGTCGAATGCCTCGGGCGACGGAAGCGGCCGCGTGTGAAGTGACTGGATCGAGGCGAACACATGCCGCCACCGCTCAGGCCGGGCACCACCGACGAACAGCTCACCGAACGTCTCATCGCGCAGAACCTGGCGGAAAGTCATGAGGCTCTGCCGCAGAATCTCCTCCCTGTGCGCGACGAACAACAGTGATTCGGCCTCCCCGGCCCCACGCAGTCGCCGGTAGTCCAGGCCGGCGACCACCGTCTTACCGGTACCGGTCGCCATGACCACCAGATTGCTCCACCGGTCGTGTACCTGTCGCTCAGCCGCGAGCTCATCCAAGATTTCGCGCTGGTATGAGTAGGGCCGTACATCGACATGAGCAAAGTCGATGACGATGTCCGATGAGCCGCCCCGCTCATTCGCCAGCGCGCGGTCCAGCCGCTCCGCATCCCGTGCCGAGTCGTACGACTCGAAAGCCGGATCACTCCAATAATCGTCGAAGGTCGCCGCGAAGGTGTCGATCAGGTGTGGTTGCTCAGCCTCGGCGAGCCGGACGTTCCATTCAAGGCCGTGGCTGAGTGCGGTCTTGGAAAGGTTGGAGGAGCCTACATACGCGGTGGACAGCCCCGATGCGCGGTGGAAGAGCCATGCCTTGGCGTGCAGGCGGGTCGTCCGGGTGTCATAGGAGACCTTGATCTCTGCGCCCATCGCGGCGAGCCGGTCCAACGCCAAACGATCGGTGGCACCGATATAAGTCGTGGTGATCACTCGCAGTTTCCCACCACGGGCGATGAACTCCTCGATGGCCTCGGCCAGCACCCGTACGCCGTTCCACTTCACGAACGCACACAGCAGATCCACATGATCGGCAGAGGCCAGCTCACGCTTGAGTTCGTGGCCGATCTCCGGTTGCCCGCGGCCGGCGACGAGCAACGCGCTGGTGGTCAACGGGATCACCGGGCGCGGCGGGAACCTCACCAGCCCGGTCGCATCCCGGCCTCGGGCGACGCCCAGCAACTCCTGCGCCGCCTCCACCAGCTCATCCGGCGCCGCGGCGTCAGGAACCAGACTGCCGACCAACTCGGCGACCTTGTTGGCGATCTCGACCTGTTGCGCCAGCTGCGCCGCATCCGTCTCGCCTCGAACGGCGCGTAACGCACGTCTGGTCAGCGCGGCAAGGTGCCGGGCCAACGCCTCATGCGCATCCGCCGGATCAAGGGAACGCCGGTCGATCAGGCCATCGTCGGGCAATGCCCGAATCAAGGCGCCGAGTTCACGAGTGACCAGGTGCTCATAGACGCCAGGCTGAAGATCGCTCACAGGCCGGCACTATAGGACCCTGCGGCGACGATTCCCGCAAATTTCTAGCATCTGTTCGAGCAGGCGAGCCGCGGGCTTGATCAGTGACCACGTGTTCTCCGCGCCTGTCTGACGGCGCCCCCTCCAGGATTCCGCGACCGGCGTCCGGAAGATCACCCTGAGGGAAGCCCTGGTGGCCACGGGCATCAGGCTGACACTTTGTCCGCGATCAACCCAAAGTTCCAGCAATGTGGACGAAACTTGTTCCAATTGGGCGAAAAGTGACGTAACTTCCAGGTCAAGATCTTCACACAGGACCAGTCAGAGCGGTGTGAGTCCAACGGCGAGCCGGCTGCGGCGGCCGTCGGAACGGCCGCTGCACGAGCCCGGTCCGACGCCGGAAAGGAGCAGTGGCGGCTCGGCCGAGTCATCGGGGGATCAAGAGATTCGTCCACCCAATGGAGTCGAAAGACGATGACTGCACACGAAGAAGAGTTCCAGTCCGGTGCGTTGCACCGCAGGTTAGGCCTCAACCGGCGTCAATTCCTCGCAGCCACCACAGGACTCACAGCGGCGGCGACCGTGGCGGGCGTCGGTCCGCTCGCGTCGGCGGCCCAAGCCGCCTCCGGACATGGCCACGGTCATGACCACGGCCACAAGGGCGCACTGGTGGCGCCGAGCAAGCGCGGCATCATCCTCTACACCGTCCGCGACGCGATCTCGCGGGACCCTCTGTCGACCACCCTGCCGTCCGGTTTCCGCCCGGTGCTCGAGGAACTTTCCCGGATCGGCTACAGACAGGTGGAGTTCGCCGGCTACGGCCAGCACGCGAACAGCGAGGGCGGCGCCAACCTGGAGACCGTCGAGGGCGCCCGCCTGCTGCGCCGGTGGCTCGACGACAACGGTCTCGAGGCCGAGGGCAACCACGGCTTCATCCCCGGCTCCTGGCCGTTCACCCAGCCCGACCTCGACCGGTTCAAGCAGCACCTGGAGATCGCCAACATCCTCGGCTTCGGGCACGTGGGCACCGGCAACGACCCCACCGGCAGCGCCTACAAGGCCGACTGGGACGTGGCGGCCGACAAGTGGAACGCGCTCGGCAGGATCGCCTCGGCGGCCGGGCTCAAGCTGTACACCCACAACCACGACGTCGCCTACAGCTTCCTCCTCGACACGGGCCCACTGGACGACCAGGGCCGGCCGACCCGCTCGTCGGGCATCCGGCGGCTGGAGTACTTCCTGAAGATCACCGACCCCAGGCACGTCTGGCTGGAGATGGACATCTTCTGGGCGCACGTGGCCCAGTACAAATACCGCACCTTCACCGCGCCGGACGGCTCGACGCGGACCAACGTCTTCAACCCGCTCCGCGTGGTGCAGAAGCAGACCAAGCGGTTCCCCCTCTTCCACGCCAAGGACGGCAAGTCCAACCCGGCGACCGGCAACGGCTACGACATGGTGCCGTTCGGAACCGGCGACATCGACTACGCCACGTTCTTCTCCCAGATGGGGGCGAAGGGCTACCACAACCCGATGTACGAGCAGGACAACGCGCCCGGAGGCACGGCCAACCCGAACCAGTCGCTCGAGTTCTCCGAGGTGAGCTACGACAACATGGCCGCGCTGCGCGCCCCCAGACACTGAAACCGACTCTCCGTACCGCGTGACCGGCACGGCGGCGCCTGACGCGCCCGTCCGGGACGCGACGGCACTGATCACACAGGTCCGCGACCTGTGAATCCGTGACGCACGACGACCGAGGGCGTCCGGGTCCGGCGACGGGCACGGGCGCCCTCGTGGTGTGTACGGCGAGCGGCGACGGGCGTACAGCGTCGTCAGGCCCCCGGCCTGAGGTAAGAACGGACACCCGACGCGCATTACCTGGTGACACCTTCCCCGGACGAAGGAGTAGAGCCAGTGACAGAACCAGATGCGGGCGCCCGGTTCACCGAGATGTACGCGGCACACCACGAGCAGGTGTACGCGTACGCGGTGAGCCGGGCGGGCCGGCAGCTCGCTGACGACGTGGTCAGCGAAACCTTCCTCGTCGCGTGGCGGCGACTGTCCGCGGTCCCCGAGACACCGTTGCCGTGGCTGCTCGTGACGGCCCGGAACGTGGTGCACGGGCGATATCGGGCCGAGATACGGCAGGCGTCCTTGGCGGCCGAGTTGCGCGCCTGGGTCGACGAGGCGGACGCGGATGTGGCCGACGGAGTGGCCGAACGGTCAGCCGTCCTCGCCGCTCTGGCCAGGTTGAGCGAAAGCGACCGCGAACTGCTGACGCTGGTGGCATGGCAGGGCCTGTCCAACCGGGAGGCCGCGCACGTGGTCGGCTGCTCGGTCGCCACGTTCTTCGTCCGGCTGCACCGCGCTCGAAAACGGCTGGAAGAGGCCATGGGAGAAGCACCGTCCACATTCGATCTGAAGGAGTTCAGCCGATGAGCCGGCATCGCGACGTGGTGCAGTTGTTGTCCGAGGCCCGGCCGGCGCAGCTCGACCGCGGCCTGTCGATCGACCTGACCACGATCACCGCCTTCCCGCAGGAAGCTCCCACCCGTAAGACGAACACGCGCCGGCTGGTGCTGGCCGCCGGACTCGTGCCCACAGTGGCGGCGGCCGCCGCCGTGGCCGTGACGGTCGCCCAGAACCCGGCCGCCCCGACACCTCGGCCCACCCTCTCGCAGCGGACCGCCCCGGCGGACAAGCCCGCAACGGCGCAGCAGTTCCTGCTGGTCGCCGCCGAGCAGGTCGCCGTGGGCGAGGCCGCCACCGGTCGTTACTGGACCACCACAACCGAGCACGGGGAGACCCGCCAGGTCGGGCCGAAGGCCGGGCCGTACGACATCGTCCTCAGGATGACCGCAGAGAGGTGGATGGCGTCCAGCCCGAAGGACAAGAGCTGGGAGTTCTACCAGAGCCTCGGCGCCGCGCCGGCCACCGCGGCCGACAAGGAGGCATGGAAGCGGGACGGGTCGCCGGCCCAGTGGACCGAGCCGGCGCCGAAGGGCATGAAACCGATCGTCATCGCGGCAGCGGGCGGGCCCCGCCGGCTCAGGACTCCAGGTGGCATGGGCCCCAGGGACTACCTTCTGGGCGGACAGCCGATCTCCCCGGCCGCGTTGTCCGCCCTCCCGGACGACCCGGCGGCCCTGAAGGCCTACTTGGTGAGGAAGCACAAGGACACCGGCGGCCTCGAAGGCAGGAACGACTACCTGTTCAACAGCGCCGACGCGCTCGTGCTCGAACTACCGGTGACGCCGGAGGTGCGTGCGGCGGCCTACAAGCTGATCGCCGGACTCGACGGGATCACCAGTCTGGGTACGGTCACCGACCAGCACGGCCGTAAGGGCGTGGCCGTGGCGTACACCCGGCGCGGCGACGCGGGCGCCCGCGCCCAGACCCGGCTGATCATCGACCCGCGGACCGGGCACGCGCTCGCCGAAGAGTCCTGGCACCTCGGCGCTCGCGACAAGCTCATGAGCTACACCCTCATCACCGGGGCCGCCTGGAGCGACGACGCGCCCCCGTCGAAGTAGGCGTGCACAATCGAGAGCCGCTCACGAGGTCTTCACCTGTGGGCGGCTCTCGCCGTACGCGGCCGAGGCCTGGATGTTCGCCGGCCGAGGGTCAGGACAGGCGAGTGGCGGAGATCCCGCCGTCTACATAGAGCGTGATGCCATGGACCATGGCCGCGTCGTCACTGACGACATACAGAACGCCGTTGGCGATGTCGTCCGGCCGGACGACGACGCCCGCCGGGGTGGCGGCGGTCATCGCGTCAAGCTGTGCGCGGCCCGCCTCGTTGCCCGGCGTGAGGGTCGCCCCGGGCGCGACGGTGTTAACCCGGACGCCACGCGGCCCGTACTCCGCAGCCCAGCTGCGGGTGAGCTGCTCGTCAGCCGCCTTGGTCGCGGTGTACATCGCCGCGAAGGGGCTACCGACCCGGGCCATCCAGGAGCCGATGGTGACGATGGCGCCGCTGCCCCGCTCGGCCATGGCCGGCGCCATCGCGGCGACCAGGACGTGGGGGGCGCGGACGTTGACCGCGAGCATGGCGTCGAGGTCCGCGTCCGGCAGGTCCTCGGTCAGCGTCGCCGGGTAGATGCCGGCGTTGTTGACCAGGATGTCGACGCGTCCGCCGAGCACGTCCGTGGCCTGTGCGGCGAAGGCCCGCAGCTGCTCGTATCCGGCTCCCAGGTCCGCCGCGACGAAGTCGGCACGCCCGCCGGCCTGCCTGATCTCCCTGACGACCCGCTCCCCGCGGGTCGCCTGCCTGCCGCTGACGACGACGTGTGCGCCCTCTCCGGCCAGTACGCGGGCGATCGCCGCGCCGATCCCGCTGGTCGAGCCGGTGATCACGGCGGTGCGGCCGGCCAGCCGGGAGGCGGGGACGCCGGCTGTGCTGTCACTCATGTGAAGGGAAGTCATGGGCCCCTTTCTAGGGCGGCCCCCGGGTACCGGGCCAGGGCAGGATCAACCTGGGCACGGCAGGACCAGCCAGGACGCCGGCAGGCCACCTATCCTGGGGAAATGCCACGCGACCGCGCCGCGCTCGGGGCGTTCCTACGCTCCCGCCGGGACCGCCTCACCCCCTCCCAGGCGGGCGTCGCAGCCTTCCCCGGGGCCCGGCGGGTGCCGGGGCTGCGGCGGGAGGAGCTGGCCGTGCTGGCCGGCCTGAGTCCGGATTACTACAGCCGGCTCGAACAGGGACGCCAGGCCAACATCTCCGCCGAGGTGCTCGACGCGTTGGCCCGGGCGCTGCGCCTGGACGAGGTCGAGCACGCGCATCTCCACGACCTCGCCGCGCCCACCGCGCGGCGCCGCGCCGCGACCCCGCACATGGTCCAGCGTCCCGATCCCGGGCTGCTCAGGCTGATGCACACGCTCGACCACGTCCCGGTGCTGCTGCTCGGTCATCGCGGTGAGGTACTGGCCCGCAACGCCCTGCTGGTGGAGGTGCTGGGCCGTCCGCTGGAGCCGGGGACGTCGTTCGTCCGCTTCATGTTCCAGGACCCGGTCGCCCGCGAGCGGATCGTGAACTGGGCGGACTTCGCCTCGGCCACGGTCGCGACGATGCGCCGGGAGATCGCCCGCCGCCCGTACGACAACCGCCTCGTGGCGCTCATGGACGAGTTGCGCGCGACCGACGGCGACGTCGCCCGGTGGTGGGACGACCACGCCGTCCGCGACTACGCGTCGGTGACCAAGCGCGTCCAGCACCCCGCCGCCGGCCCGCTCTCCTTCGCCATCGAGATCGTCTGCGCGCCGCACGAACCGGACCAGCGGCTCGTCGTCTACACGGCCGAGCCCGACTCCCCCACCGCCCGCGTCCTGCCGATCCTGGCCAGTTGGAACACCGCGCATCAGCTCTGACCCAGGCCGACACTCGCCACCGCGGGCCGAACACGGCCACAGACCGGCCCGGGCTCCCAGGCCTGTTCCTTGAGCCGGATGCCGTGGCGTGTCGGCGAGCGGCATGGTGCACCTCCACGGAGCGGCGGTCTGGGAGGTCAGACGGCGAACGGCACTGCCAGGGCGAGGATCGAAGCGCCGAACACCACCACGTGGCGGACGTTCTGCAGGATCCACGTCCAGGCGGGGAAGCCGTCCTCGGCCGCCTTGAGGAGGGCGCGGACGTCGACGCGGGCCAGCATCGGGTCGCCCTTGCGCCGGAAGGCGGCCTGCACGGACTTCGCGGCGGTGAGGTTGCTGTACAGGATCAGGCAGTTGCCGAGGATCACGATCGTCTGGAAGACCCAGGTCAAGGGTCGGGCCAGGTCGCCGCCGTACAGGTTGAGCCCGGCGAGCGCCGCCATGACCGCGGCGACCGTCACCGGGACCGCCGTCTCATGGCCTCCGGCGTCGAACCTCATCCCGTTCTCGGCCAGGACGGTGGGCCGCACGCCCTGACGCTCCAGCTCCGCCTCCGCGCTCGCCGTCGCGGCGGCTCCGTAACGGTGGCGGCCGATCGGGATGCTCAGGAAGGCCGCGGCGACCAGCAGCTGCATGACGGCGACGAAAACGTTCACGGGAGGTCTCCTTTCATCGGCGCCCTCCGGCGCCCCATCCACTTGCACTATGTTCAAGTGGAGCGTAGACCCGTCCTTGAACTAAGTGCAAGAGTTGTCTTGAACTTTGTGCAAGTCGCCGCCCGAGCCAGCATCCCCTCATCCCGATACGGGCGCGGGCGGTGGGCGGGACGGCCCTTGACAGGGACGGAACCACGCACGTATAAAACCATCTAGTTATAGAACTGGAAGGTAATCAGCGTGGCTCCCGACATTCTCGACGCGACGTTCGCCGCACTGGCCGACCCGACCAGGCGGGCGATCCTGGCCCGGCTGGCGCAGGGCGAGGCCACGGTGATGGAGTTGGCCGCACCGTTCGCGATGAGCCAGCCGGGCGTTTCCAAACACCTGCGCGTGCTGGAGCGCGCCGGCTTGATCTCCCGGGGCCGCGACGCACAGCGGAGGCCGTGCCGGCTGGAGGCCACCCGGCTCAAGACCGCGATGGACTGGCTGGCGGACTACCGCTCCTACTGGGAGGAGAGCTACCAGCGGCTCGACGACCTGCTGGGCGAACTCGAGGCCGGCAGGTCCGGCGCCGGCGAGCGGGAGGCCCTGTGATGTCACGGCCGGAGCAGGGCCTGTCCGTGACGACACCGTCCGACACCGAACTGGTTCTGACCAGGACGTTCGCCGCGTCCCGCCCGCTCGTGTTCGACGCGTTCACCCGGCCGGAACTGCTCCGGCGGTGGCACGGGGCGCGCGGCTGGCATCTCGTCGTCTGCGAGATCGACCTGCGTCCGGGCGGCGCGTGGCGCTTCGTGTCCCGTGGGCCGGACGGCGCCGAGATGGGCCTCAGCGGGGTGTACCACGAGGTCGAACCGCCGTACCGGCTGGTGCAGACCGAACTGCACGCCGGCTGGGAAGAGGGTGAGGCGCTCGTCACCACCGTCTTCGACGAGTTGCACGGCCGGACCACGATGAACACCACCGTGCGCTACTCCTCGCGGGAGATCCGCGACAGCGTGCTCCGTACCCCCATGAAACGCGGCGCGGGCGAGGCCTACGACCGGCTCGCCGAGGTGCTCAGCGAAACGACCCTGAAACGACCCTGACGACCCTGAAGGGCGATCACCGATGACCGACTCCCAGCCCGTCGACCTGCGTCCCACGCATACCGAGATTCCGGCCGACGTCGCCGACATCCCGGCCGACCCCACCATGCCGCCCGTACGCCCCGGGATGTTCCTGCTCGAACTCGTCCCGGTGCCCGTCGAGGACATCGACCGGGCCAAGGCCTTCTATGTGGCGCTCGGTTTCCACCCGGACGTGGACGTGCGACCGGCGGACGGGGTGCGGATCGTCCAGCTCACCCCGCCGGGATCGGCCTGCTCGATCGTCCTGAGCGAGGGAGTCCCGTCGCTCGACATGCCCGTCGGGACACTGCGCGGCCTGCACCTGGTGGTGAGCGACATCGAACAGGCCCGGGCGACGTTCGTCGAGCGCGGCGCGGACGTGGGGCCGGTCGAGGACCTGGGCGGTGTCTTCTACGCCGCCTTCGCCGACCCGGACGGCAACACCTGGACCCTCCAGCACATGCCCTGGCGGACCTGAGCCGCGCGTCGGACGATAGAGCCGCCCATCTGCATGAGAGATGGAATGCATCTGTTTCCGGTCCGGCAAAGCTGGTAGGTGGGACCGTACCGCGCTCGTTGGCATCCATGTGCGGCGAAATCCTCGCCGCCGCCTCCGGGCGCACCGGCTCATCGAAAGACGAAGACCATGGTCCAGTACAGGAGCGAGGTCCGCGACGGCATGCGCGTGGACTGGGACGTGCCGATCCGGATGGACGACGGGGTGATCCTCCGGGCTGATGTGTTCCGTCCCGTCGAGGACGGACGGTATCCCGTGATCATGAGTCATGGACCGTACGCCAAAGGGTTGGCGTTCCAGGAAGGCTTCCCGCACATGTGGAAGCCTCTTACGGCCGATCACCCCGAGGTTCTGTCCGGATCGTCCAACAGGTATCAGAACTGGGAGACCGCGGACCCCGAGAGGTGGGTGCCTGACAGCTACGTCTGTGTCCGCGTCGACTCGCGCGGCGCCGGACGCTCCCCCGGCCGCCTCGACATCTTCTCCCCGCGCGAGACCCGCGACTACTACGAGTGCGTCGAATGGGCGGGCACCCGGCCGTGGAGCAACGGCAGAGTCGGCCTGCTGGGGATCTCGTACTACGCGGTGAACCAGTGGCAGGTCGCCGCACTGCGGCCGCCGCACCTCGCGGCCATCTGCCCGTGGGAGGGGGCGAGCGACTACTACCGGGAGTTCACCCACCACGGCGGTCTCCTCAACATCTTCTCCTCCGTCTGGTATCCGGCCCAGGTGACGTCGGTGCAGCACGGCGTCGGCGCACGCGGGCCGGTGAACCCGAACACGGGAGAGCCCGTCGCCGGACCCGAGACCCTGCCGGACGAGGAACTGGCCGCCGGACGCGCCGACGTGGCCGCCGAACTCCGGTCCCACCCCCACGACGACGAGTACTACCGGCAACGCTCGGCGGAACTGGAGAAGATCACCGTGCCGGTGTTGTCGGCCACCAACTGGGCCCACCACCTGCACACTCGTGGCGGGTTCGAGGGTTACACCCGCGCCGCCTCCGACCACAAGTGGCTGGAGGTCCACGGGCTCGGGCACGTCACCGAGTTCTACACCGGCCACGGACTGGCGCTGCAGAAGCGGTTCTTCGGGCACTTCCTGAAGGGCGAGGAGACCGGCTGGGACCGGCAACCACCGGTGGAGCTCAACGTCCGCCACGTTGACGGAAGTTTCGAACTGCGGCCGGAGCAGGAGTGGCCGCTCGCCCGGACCCAGTGGACCCGGCTCTACCTGGACACGCGGAGCGGCGCGCTGACCGAGCGGCCCCCGTCCGGCGACACGGCCGGCGACACGGCCGATGACACGGCCGATGACACGAGCGCGGACTTCGAGGCGCTCGGCGACGGCCTGACCTTCGTCACCGAGCCCTTCGCCGACGAGGTCGAGATCACCGGGCCTGCGGCCGCCCGGCTCTTCATCTCCTCCACGACCGCCGACACGGACCTCTTCCTCACGCTGCGCGTGCTCGACCCGGACGGCGGGGACGTCACCTTCGTCAGCGCGCTGGACCCGGCCGGCGTCGTCGGCATGGGCTGGCTCCGGGCCTCACACCGCGCCGTCGATCCCGAGCGCAGCCTGCCGTACCGGCCGTGGCACCCCCACGACCACGCGGAGCCGCTGACGCCGGGCGAGACCGTACCGCTGGACATCGAGATCTGGCCGACCTCGGTGGTCGTGCCGCCCGGCCACCGGCTCGCGGTCACCGTCCAGGGCCGGGACTTCGAGTTCCCCGGCGACGGCCCGTGGCCCGGCTCCTACGGCGTCGCGATGAGGGGGCACGGCATGTTCCTCCACACCGATCCCGGCGACCGTCCGGCCGACGTCTACGGCGGCACGACCACACTCGTCTCCGGGCCAGACCGGCCGTCCTACCTGCTGCTGCCCTTCATTCCCCGTACGGCCCCGAGCCCCGCCGCCACCCGGCGCGGGCCCTTCCCCGACGGCCGGCGCTGAACGGCTCAGGCCGGAGCACCCGCATGCCGTACGTGATCCAGGAATCGGCGGGCGGCGGGGCTGGCCGCGTGCCCCTTGGGCAGGACGAGGTCGACGCGGCGCTCCAGGCGGACGCCCGTGAGAGGGACGAGCCGGAGCGAACCGGTGGGCCGCGGGTGGAGGGAGAAGTCCAGCCCCTGGGGCACGAGCGCGATGCCCACACCCGCCGCGACGAGATCGAGCACCATCGTCCATTCGTTGACCTCGCACACGATGCGGCGGGTCAGACCGGCGTCCCGGAAGGCCGAGTCGATCAGCACCCGGATCGCCCACTCGGGATGGGTCTCCACGAACTGCTCGCCGTCCAGCCGGTCGAGCGTGAGGACCTCGGCCGACGCGAGCGGGTGATCGGGGGCGCAGGCCACCACGAGGGGCTCCGCGACGAGAGGCACGACGTCGAGGCCCTCCGTGTGGTCGGGCACCACGGTGACGAGCGCGCAGTCGAGTTCACCGGCCGTGACCATCGCGAGCATCTGCAGGGCGGGCAACTGCCGTACGGCGATGTCGACACGGGGGTGGGCCCGCGAGAACTCCGCGAGCCACGTGGCGAAGGGCAGCGTGTGCCCGATCGTCTGCAGGGCGCCGATGCGCAGTCGCCCGGAGAGCACTCCGTGGACCTCCTGGACGGCCTGGTGGGCGGCCGCCGCCGCGTCCAGCGTGTGACGGGCGGCGGGAAGCAGCGCCTCCCCCTCGGCCGTCAGCCGGACCGGACGGGTCCCCCGGATGAACAACAACGCGCCGACCTCCTTCTCCAGAGCTCGGACGGAGGACGACAGACCGGACTGCACGATCAGCTCGCGCGCGGCGGCGCGAGTGAAGCTGCGCTCCTCGGCGAGGGCGACGAAGTGGCGCAGGTGACGGAGCTCCATCGGCCGAGTATCTCAACAGGAGATGGAACTCATCTCCGCCAGGTACGGCAGAGCTGGTAAGAGCTCTCGCACGGAGCTCGTTGTCCCGATGCGGCCCGCCGGATCGTCCCGGCCGGGCGACCATGGAATTCAGGCCTGAAAGGCGACAGATGAGCACCACCGCGCGGGTCCCCCGCCACGCCCCCTCGCCCGCTCGTGAGGCACCCGGCGGGCGCATGCGTGTCTCGCACACCTCCGGGTTCTGGGCGGTGGCGGCCGCGTTCACCTCCCTGATGGCCTTCGGCACCGTACCGACTCCGTTGTGGCCCCTCTACCAGGACCGCGACCATTTCGGTGCGACCACGGTCACCGTCGCCTTCGCCGTCATGGTCGTGGGCGCCGCCGGCGGGTTCCTCGCCCTCGGGCATCTGTCCGACCGGCTCGGGCGCCGCCGGGTGATCGTGCCCGCGCTGCTGGTCGGCATCGTGTCCGCCGTCGTCCTGGCGGCCTGGCCCGCGCTTCCCGGCCTGATCGCCGGGCGGCTGCTCACCGGCGTCGCCGTCGGGCTCATGGCCTCCACCGCCACGGCCTACATCAGCGACCTCTATCACCAGGCCCGCCCCGAGCGAGCCGGCTCCCCCGTTCCCGGGCTCGTCGCGACCGCCGCCAATCTCGGCGGGCTGGCCCTCGGGCCCCTTGTCGCGGGCGTTCTCGCCGAGTGGGCCCCCGCTCCGCTGACCACCTCCTACATCCTGTTCGCCGCTCTCATGGCCGTCCTGCTCGGGCTGGTGCTCGTCACCCCCGAGACCGTCGACACCGAGCTCAAGGCTCAGGACCGGCCGGGCAGGTTCGCCCTGCTTCCCGGCCGTCGCACCGCGTTCGGCGGCGCGGCGGGGGTCGGCTTCTTCGCCTTCGCCGTGATGGGCCTGTTCTCCTCCCTCGGCGCGATCATCGTCCGCGGCCAGCTGGGCATCACCTCCCAGTTCGTGATCGGCCTCGCTCCCTTCACCGTCTTCGCCGCGTCCGCCGTCGCCCAACTCGCGCTGGGCAGGCTCCCCCTGCACCGCCTGCTCATCACGGGCACCCTGCTCTTCCCCGCAGGCCTGGCGCTCACGGCGCTCTCGCTCTACCACCCCGCGCTCTGGCTGTTCCTCGTCGCGGCCGCCCTGGCGGGCGCCGGAGCCGGCCTCCTCTTCAAGGGCGCCATCACCCAGAGCGCCCTCTCGGCCGTCCCCGCCTCCCGAGCGGGCGTGCTCGCGACCTTCTTCGTCATCGCCTACCTCGGCATGGGACTGCCGTCGATCGCCTTCAGCCTCGTCATCCAGCACGCGGCCGTCGAACCCACGATGATCGGCTTCGCCGTCGCCCTCTCCCTCGGCGCCGTCGCCGCCGTCGTCACCGCCGTCCGCGCCGCCCGCTGACGCCTCGAGCGATTCAGGCCGTCGCGGCGAGGAGGGACTCCGCGATGGTCGTACGGGCGTAGAGGACCGAGCGGCCCGCACGGTGGGCGCTGACAAGACCCGCGTCACGGAGCGCGCTCAAGTGCTGGGAGACCCCAGCTGGGGAGATGCCGGTACGGCGGGCGAGTTCGGTCGTGGAGGCCGGGGCTTCCAACTCGGCCAGGATGACGGACCGGGAGCGGCCGAGGACACCGGCGATCGCGTCGATGCGCGGAATCGGGCGATGCTCCCACAAGGTGCCGGTGCCGCGGGCGGGGTAGGCGAACTGGGGCGGCTCCGGCGGGCGCGACCAGGTGAGCATGCCCCCGGCGAAGGCGGAGGGGATCAGCAGCAACCCCGGCCCGGTCGTCTCCCGGGAGATCCCGCAATGCTTGCGGACCATCCGGAGGGTGTTGTCGTCCCAGCTCACCGTGGAATGCAGGTCGTTGAAGAAGTGGCCCGCGCCGTGCTCGGCCACCTGCCGGGCACGGTGGAAGACGTCCGCGTCCAGAACCACACGGATCTTCGCCCAGTAGGGGGCGAGCGCCAGCTCCCAGTAGAGCTCGATCTCCTCCGTGACGCGGGCCAGCCGGGCTTCCGGGTCAGCGCGCAGAGCCTGGCAGTGGGGACCGGTACAACCGAGCATGTCGAGATCCGCCAGAACCTGATCGG
This sequence comes from Planotetraspora mira, assembly GCF_016863275.1. Taxonomy (GTDB): domain Bacteria; phylum Actinomycetota; class Actinomycetes; order Streptosporangiales; family Streptosporangiaceae; genus Planotetraspora; species Planotetraspora mira. The sequence goes on along the minus strand of NZ_BOOO01000015.1, from coordinate 51,798 downwards.
CCGGGGTGGCGCGGATGACGGCGAGTTCGGTGTCGAGGGTGGGGGTCGGTTCCCCAGGTGACGGAGTGAGGAAGTCGGGGAGATAGGCGGTAGCCGGGATCAATTCGGCCAGGGAGCCTGAGTCCAGCCTGGCCGCGGCCACTCGCGGCCGAACCTGATCGATCCAGGGACGGTGTACGGGATTCGCCGCGCCCGATGCCAGCAACCGGAAGCTGGTGACGACCTGCCACATCGGCGAGACCGCGAACCGGGTCAGGGCCAGATCGTCGGCCGAGAAGACCAGCTCGGAGAACATCACGGCTCCACAGATTCGATCTGGACTTAATCAATGGTCATGAGTGTACGGCGGACGCAAGATCTCCGACATGCTCTCCACCTTCAGCGGGCTGCCTCGTACCGCCTGGGTCGTCTTCGCCGGCACCGTGGTCAACCGGCTCGGTTACGTGGTCACGCCCTTCCTCGTGTTCTACCTCGGGTCGCGCGGCATCCCCACCACGCAGACCCCGTACGTCCTGGGTGCGCTGGGCGCGGGCAACCTGATCGGCCCGGTGGTCGGCGGCCTGCTCGCCGACCGGGTGGGCCGGCGTCCCACGATGCTGACGGGACTGATCGGAACGGCTCTCGCACAGGGCCTGTTGTTCGCCGCGCCGAACGTGGTCACGCTGGCACTCGCGGCGGCGCTCCTCAGCGCGGCGGGTTCGATGGTCAGCCCGGCCTCGGGCGCGCTGCTGGCGGACACCGTGCCGGCCGAGCGGCAACGCACCGCCTTCTCATTGCTTCATTGGGCGATCAACATCGGCACCGCCGTGGCCGGAATGCTCGGCGGGTTCCTCGCGACGCACGGCTACTGGCTGCTGTTCACGCTGGACGCGGCGACCTCACTGGCGTTCGCACTCATCGTCGTCGCGCTGCTGCCCGGCGCGAAGACCGGCGCCGTGCGGACCGCCGGCTCCGGCAGCGGGACGGGCTACGGAGTCGTGTTCCGGGATCCGCTGATGCGGGTGTTGCTCCCGCTGCTCGGCATCGGACTGGCGATCTATTCGCTCACCGAGGTCTGCCTGCCCCTGGCGATCCGTGACCACGGCCTGCCCCCCACCACACTCGGCCTGATGGCCACGCTCAACGCCGCCCTGGTGGTGGTGCTGCAACCGATCGCCACGAACTTCTTGGCCCGGTTCCCGCAGATCCCTGTCTATGTGTGCGCCAGTGCGCTCGCCTCGACCGGCATCGCTCTGACCGGAGTGGCGCACGACACCTGGTCATACGGCGGGACCGTCGTCCTCTGGTCGATCGGCGAGGCGATGGTCGGCGGCATCCCCGGCGCGATCGTCGCGAGCCTCGCCCCCGCCGACGCTCGCGGCCGTTACCAGGGCAGCTACCAGTGGACCTGGGGCATCGCCCGATTCATCACCCTGGGTGTGGGCACCACCGTCTACGCGACCGCCGGTCCCGCCGTGATCTGGTGGTTCAGCGCCTTCGCAGGCATCGGCTCCGCTCTCGGAGTCGGAGCCCTGGCCCCGATGATCGCCCGCCGAACGGCCGCTCCCGCGCCCGTCCCCGTTCCCGCCGGATCCACTGACACAGGGTGTCAGTGAACCCGGCCTAGCGTTCACGGTGTGACGGAGAACACACACTCAGACGGCCGCCATGACTTCGACTTCTTCCACGGCCACTGGAGAACGCGCAACCGCAAGCTGGCCGACGTGCTCGATCGCGACTGCACGACCTGGGTCGAGTTCGACTCGACCCTGCGCTGCGAGCCCGTTCTCGGCGGGCTGGGCAACGTCGAACCCTTCTCGGCGCCGGCCATGCCGCCCTCCGGCGAACCGCTCGACGCCATGACGCTGCGGCTGTTCGACCCGCGAACCGGGAACTGGCGGATCTGGTGGATCTCCCCCCGGCAACCGGGGCTGCTCGACGACAACCCCATGGAAGGACGCTTCAGCGGAACGCACGGCGAGTTCTTCGCCGTCGAGATCATCAACGGCGACGAGGTGCGGGTGAAATGGGACTGGGACGACTTCGGCCCCCAAGGCGCGCGATGGGAGCAGCGCTTCTCCTACGACGACGGCGTGACCTGGCACCTGAACTGGAGCTCGGTGCACACCCGGTCGGACTGACCGTACGGCAGGAGCCCCCGTTCGCCCCTGCCGTACGGATTCCCTACGCGGCCGCGGTCAGGGGCGGGCGCCGAGGCTGTTCGTCCAGCCCATCGACTTGTAGGCCATCGTCAGGAGAGGCTTCGATCCTTCGCCGAAGGCTGCCTGGTAGGCCAGCAGCCGTCCGGTGTCCGGATCGACGATCAGCCGGAATGACTCCCTCTCGGGGTTCCCCTTGACGGTCATCTCGATCGCCATGCCGGAGCGGCCGAACGGGTCCTTCACTTCTCCGGCCACGGTGAGGCCGGGCTGGTCGGCGAGGACGCGGTAGAGAGCCGCCCGGGTCCCCGGTGTGACCGGCCCTGCCAGCAGGTCCTGCGCCGTCGACCAGACGTACTGCAGGAAACTGCCCTTGAGGGGGTACTTCGGGTCGTTCACGTCGGCCTGGTACCTGTGCTTCAGCTCCTTCTCCAGCCCGTCCTTAGTGGTGGGCAGCTTCGCGAGCTCGGCCATGCTCAGCTGCTGCTGGCCGATCATGAAGTTGAGCGCCATGTCGTAGTTGTTGACCCTGGGCTTGGTCGAGCCGCCGGTGTGGAGGGTGAGCGGGGGCGCGCCCAACTCCTTCCACTTGGCCTCGTCGGCAGGCGAGTCGAAGGCCGTCGCGAAATCGATGCCGGTGATCGTCCGGCTGCGGTCCTTGGGGCTCCGCGCCGACCAGGACTCCTGCGAGGTGGAGACGGAGGCGGTGAACGGCAGCATCCGCACCTTCGGGCTCTTGCCCGATCCCGACTTGGTCACGATCCGGTCGACCCGTGAGGTCTCCCGTTCGAGGGTGTACCAGTAGCGACCGGTCGTGGTCGGCTCGCGTGCCGCGGTCGCCGCGGCCGCCAGCAGGATCGAGTGGGCGTCCAACCGGGTCGCCGAAGGACTCGGAGCCGCGGCGACGGGCGTCGTGGACCGGCCGTTTCCGGAGACGGCGTCCCCGGAGACCATGCCGGGGACGATGATCGCCGCGGCGGCGAGTCCGGCGACGGCGGTGCCGGCGATCAGGAAGAGGGGGCGGCGCTGTGACAAGGTGATCCTTCGGGTCTGCAGGGGGGGTCGGGGGGTCTCGAACGCGCTGGCCAGATCCGCGGACCGGCGCCGCCGATAGGCGTCGTCGGTCAGATCGTCCAACTGCGCCGGCCTGAGCCGGGTGACCATGCGGTCGGTCATGTCGTGCTCCCGATGGGGGTCTCTGGACGGGTCAGGCATCAGATCTCCTCCAAGGACGGGCGTGCGGCGGCCCGGTACGGCGGCGCGACTCGCGTCTCCGCCCGCATCGCCTTGGACAGGCGCGTGCGGGCACGGTGGAGGCGCACGTTGTAGGTGCGGGCCGAGCAGCCCATGACGGCGGCGGCCTGGTCGGGCGTGAGGCCGTGCCAGGTGGCGAGCGTGATCGCCTCGAGATCGTTCTTGCGGAGCGAGGCCAGCGCGGCAAGCGCGCTCTGCCGGTCCAGCACGTGCTCGGCGACGTCCCAGCTCGTCTGGTCCGCGGCCGTGGTGAGCACCGCGATCCGGTCGATCAGGGCCTGGCCGCGGTGCCGTACGTCACGCTGCTTGGCGAGCAGGTTGCGGGCCACCCCGAGCAGCCACGGCAGCGGCGGGTCGGGGAGCTCGTCCAGGCGGCGCCAGGCGACCAGGAACGTCTCGCTCGACACGTCCTCCGCCGTCTCGCGCCCGGCGCGCAGCAGCGCGTAGCCGAGCACGCTGCGATAGTGCCGGTCGTAGAGGTCGGTGAAGCGTTCTTGGGGATCGTTCACACCCAGTACTCCCTCCCGGCGGGCCCCGATTACCGCCCTCGACAAGGAATATGCGACCGGTATGACCCCCGAATCCGGCAGGGTGGGGCGATCATGGTTGTGACCTGCGCGTCAAGGCTCGATGAGCCGTGTTCAATTCCTGAACAATGTGTTGCGGCCCACTTCCGTGAGGACGCAGGATCTCCAAGTACCGGGGCGACACCCCCCGGCCCGGCGAGACCGGCCGGCGTCGACGACGCCGCTCGGGACCCTCGGCGGGCGACTGCCTGGTGGCCGACGGAGGAGGATCCAGCATGACGACGCAGTTTGGCGACCTCGCCGCTCGGGCGCCGGTCAACTGCGATCAGCATGGCGACGAACGCACGCAATGGATACTCGCCCAGCAACTCCAGTTCGCCGCGGACGTCTCACACGAGTTGCGTACGCCTCTGGCCGCACTGAGAGTCCAGTTGGAGGAGGCGCTGCTGCACCAGGACGAGACCGAGCTCCCCGATCTCCTCGCCGCCCTGTTGCACGACGTCGACCGACTCGAGGCGATCACGACCGACCTGCTCCTGCTCACGCGGGTGGCGGCGGGCACGACGCCGGCCGAGCGAGAGAAGATCGACCTGGCCGAGACGGTCCGGGCCGAGGTCTCCCGGAGGGCGAGCGGCCACGAGGTGCGGCTCCGGCTCGAGCGCGGAGTGGTGGTCCAGGCCGTCCCGAGCCAGCTCGACCGGTTGCTCGCCAACCTGCTCGACAACGCCCACCGGCACGCGAGGACCATGGTCGAGATCCGGGTCCGCCGCGACGGCGACTGCGCCGAACTCCACGTCATCGACGACGGACCTGGAATCGCCGCACCGGACCGGGAAAGGATCTTCAGGCGGTTCAGCCGGCTCGACACCGCCCGCAGCCGCGACTGCGGGGGCACCGGCCTCGGCCTGGCGATCGCCCGCGACATCGCACATGCTCACGAAGGCACCCTCCGCGTGGCGGATGCCGCCGGTGGCGGCGCGTCCTTTGTGTTTCGGCTTCCTCTGGCCGACCCTCCCGACCGACCCGTCAGGTTGTGGGAGCGTCTGAGGCAGAAGTCGGTGACCGGCCCCTGGGGTCCACAGGATTCCCTCGTCATCGTGACCGCCTGTTGTCCACCAGGTCCGGTCGCGTCGGCGAGCACACGATCCTTCCAGGTGACCAGGTCAGCGGAGGCTGTCTAGGTTCGCCGGTACGGCCACGACGGTGAACGCCGGCATGGCCGTACCGGCGGACGATCTCTCGCGTACGGCGAGAGCAATTGAACAGGGCAGGTTCGCCGGGAGTGCGTACGGCGGGGCCTCGCGGCGGTCAAACGCCGGCAGACGACCAGGGCGGTTCGGCCGTGGACCTACCAGCCCGGCCATGGACCTACCAGCCCGGCCGGTGGACCTTTCAGCCCGGCCCCGCCGGCGGACCTACGTCAGCCGGTAGCGCCGGAGCTTCTGATAGAGCGTGCCTCTGGAGATGCCCAGCTTGGTGGCGGCGGCGGACTTGTTGCCCGCGCACTCGGTGAGGACGTTCGAGATGATCTCGGCCTCGGCACGCTCGATCGGGGTGAGCCCCACCGGCTGCGGGTCGGCGGACAGCCCGGGAAGGACGCCGTCGGCACGCCGGCCGATGGGAGAGACTCCGGCCAGAAGGAGCACCACCCCGTCGGCCAGGGTTCCCGGCGTCAGAGGGAACATGCGGGCGGTCACCGTCCCGCTGAGACGGATCGTCGTCGCCGTCGGCCCGGCCTCCCTGACCGCCGCCCACAGGCGACTCTGGTCCAGGTTGAGCGTCGTCGCCGTCTCATCGGCGATCATGATGTGATCGTAAAGCGTGATGACCGGACTGGCCGTCGACGCCCGGTAGTTGAGGAAGACGTCGAGCAGGCGGCGCTGCTTGGCGGTGGAGGCCGCGTACAGCGCCGATCTGACCTCCTCCGCCAGGAGTTGCACCGCCATCCGCAGAAGGTGGTTCGCATCGGCCGCTTTGCAGGTCACGTCGACGGCGCCGACGACCCGGCCGGTTATCGGATGGACGATCGGGGCCGCGGCGCACGCCCAGGGGTGCAGCGGTTGTTTGTAGTGCTCCCTGCCGACGATCATCGCCGGGCGGCCGCTTTCGAGGGAGACCCCGATCGCGTTGGTTCCGACGTGCTCCTCGCCGAAGCGCGCTCCCTCTTCGAACTGGTACTGATCGAGCGCACGGCTCAGTGATCGCTCGGAGACCCAGCGCCAGCTCAGGTTGCCGCTCGTGTCGGCCAGTGCCAGGCAGGTCGAACTGCCCGCGAGGACGTCGCCGAGCTTCGACAACACGGGGGCGGCGGTCCGCACGAACGCGGAGCCCGAGTCGACCTCGATGTGACCGACATCGAGCCGTTCGGGGTTCACCCCGCTGTACTGGGATCGTCGCCAGGACTTGACGATCTCCCCGTGGACACCGGTGGGTTCCCCCCCGGATTGGAAGATCTCCCACGCGTTGTGAGCACGCGCCATGATCCCCCCGATCCAACGCCGCCCTTGTTGACCCGTCTTATCCCCTCTGTCTACCTTCTGACGAACTTTCGCAGGTAGCGGGCATGCCCAACAATTGGCGAATCCATGGCCGACCCTTGAACAGACTGCACCCCGGCCCCTCGGATCGCTGGAGAACCGGCCGCCTCAGCCGTTGTACGGCGGGGCGACGCCCCAGCCCCAGTGCGGGACGGGCGCCTGCTGAACGGGATCGGCTCCCGGCTGGGAGTTGCTGAACGCGAGCCGGGTGCCCCACTCGATGTAGCCGGCGAAAGCGGCGCGGAATTCGGGGTCGCCGGGGATCGCGACCTGGTCGGCGGCGTCCATCAGCAGGCTCACCCAGCGGCGCCGCATCGGCTCGGTGATGGCCTTGCCCAGGTGCATCGTCAACATGTGGTGGTAACCGCCCCGCTCGGTCGTGTACCTGGCCGGACCGCCGAAGACCTCGGCCAGCCACATCGCGACATAGCGCGGATGGCCGGGGTCCATCCCCTTGAACAGGGGCCCGATCAGGTCATCGGACGCGACAAGGTCGTAGAACCTCTCCATGAGCCGTTCCAGCGCCTCCGTGCCGCCCACCCAGTCGTACAACGACGGGATCGAACCTCCGGCGCCGCGCACGGCGGTCCGCTGATAGAGGCTCGCCTCTTCGACGTCGTCGGCGAACGGGGCGGTCGCGGAGGAGAACTCCTGGTAGAGGTCGCTGTTCCGGAAGCCCTCGAGCTGGTCCTTCGCCGATGTCCAGGTGATGCGCAGGATGTAGGAGCTCGGCTCCGCCGTGCTGCGGGAGAGCTCGTAGTCCACACATTCCGGGGCACGCGAGAGGCAGGCGGCCGCCCGCTGGTAGGCCTCCACGAAATCGTCGCTCAGCTCGGATGGGACGCGATAGCGGACGTACTGGACGATCACGAACTGTCACCTCGTCGGGGAACGCTTTTGTCAGCCGAAGGCCTCTGTAGAAGAGTAATCAAGTAAGCAAACTACTCAGACCTCGGGGTGTGTGGCGTTCGGCACCGTAGCGACAGCCGCGTAGTCCCTCCATAAAGACCGGGGCGGAACGGATACTCAAATGATCAACCTCGGGCGAGAAATGAGATCGATCACACGGGCATCATTCGGCCGGATGCCGCCTGACCATCACCGACGTTCAGGAGCGCAGGCTCACGGATCGTTCCTCGGCTCGGATTTCTGCTCGGGCTTGGGCGGGCCCGACGAGGCGCTCAGCAGTCCGCGAGCCGTCTCTATCTTCTCCCGCAGAGCCGGATCGAGGGCGAGGAGCAGGTAGAGACCCGCCCACGCGACGCTCACCCAGACCGCCGTCCGATAGGCGTCGCCGGCCAAACCCATGATCGGGTGCAACGCCACGACGAGCAGAATCGGAAGCCCCATGACGGCCACCGCTCGCGACACCGGCAACACGTACGCCTGCCACCCCCGCCGTCGCATGGGCTCCGGCGGCCGCGAGATACGACGCAGCCTTCCGTACTCGCCTGCGGCGATCGCCCCGGCGGCCTGATTGAGCTCCGCCATGACATGGCTCACGGCGCCCCGGCCCGCAAGCACCCGGCTTTTCATGACACGCAGGGCGTGCGCCGCGTCCCGCGCCAGTGCAGTCATCCGCTCGGTGGTGATCGGGTCGCCCCCGGGCATCTCGCGCGGCAGATCCCGCTCGACCAGTTGCGCCGCCCGCTCGATTCTCGTGGCGCAGGAGACCCGATGCTCCGGTCGTACCTCACCACCCGGTCCGTCGATGTAGTCCACGGCCTGGAGGAGCTCGCCCACGATGGCCCATCGCGCGTTGCGGCGCCTGGTCAGGCTGGTACGCAGGTTCGCCACAAGCGTGGCCGTCGACGCTCCCGCGGAGCGCGCGACCAGGACGATCTCTGTGCTGAGCAGCGTAAAGCCGATCATGGCGACCACAGGACCCGCGTCCAAGTACAGGAGCACGGCCGCCAGCGCCAGGATGCCTCCCATCTCGCCGAGCGCCCGTGTGATCGTGCGAATCATGTACCACCGGTTCCGGATCGCTCTGATCGGCAGATGCAGGGCCAGACCGAGCGGGGCCGCGATCGAGGCGACGACCGTCTCACTCGTCCACGTCCATGGGCCCGCCAGGGAGGCTCCCCTCCTGACGACGAGCCACGCGAGGAGCGCGCCCAGGACGGCGGCGATCACTCGTATGGCTGTGTGGGCGAGATCCTCCTGCTTCCCCTGCCGCACCAACGTGAGCAGAAACGATTCGTACCCTCCACGGGCTTCCACTGTTCGCAGACCATGCGGCCTGCTCAAGGAATCCAGCCGGCTCGCGTCTCTCGCCCAGAACTCCCATGAGGTCAGAACGCTCATCTCGAACGCCCGCCGAGCACGCCGCACCGGACCGGACGGCGGCCTCGAAGCGGCGTCCCGCGAGAGATCGGAGAGTTCTCGCGCATCACGCGCGAGCGTGAACAGTCCCATCTGCCTATGGATCCCGGCCAGAGCATCGGTGGCCTGAAGTGAGGGATGCGCGTCGAGCAGTCTGATGGCCTCCCGGTAACCACCGAGGTTGCCAAGATGGGCCGCCAGACGAGTGACGGCCCCGACGTCGCCGGGCACGCGCTCATGGGCACGTTGGAGGCAGACATAGGCCACTTCGTTCGGGAGGTCCATGTCGGCCATACGGATCAGGATCTCGGCGTGCCGTTGAGCGTCGAAGCGACTGAGCCCCTCGTCCACGACCGCCATCGCGTCCGTCCCCGGGACCAACTCGACCAGCAGGCACCACAGCTCCGGGTCGTTCGGCACCGCCGTGACCGCCTGCCGTGCGGCCAACGCCGCCTCCTCCCGCAGGCCCGCCCAGCGCAAGTAGCTGATGTGACTGCTGTGCCCGGTCGCATGGCGGGGAGCCAGTTCCGTGGCCGTCTTGGCATATCGGGCGGCGAGATCATCGCGGTCCCAGCGCGAGGCCACCGACGCCGCGGCCAGGAGCACGTCCGGATCGTCTGGACGGCGCTGCGCGAACTCAGCGAGGAGGATCGCCGCCTCGCCGTACCGTCCGAGTCTGTAAAGGAGATCCGCTCGCCGCTCCGTCAGGTCGGGCGGCTCAGGATCAAGTCTGGGGAGCCGTCCGAGCACGCGCAGCGCCGCTCGCTCCCTCCGCTTCTCCGCGTATGCATCCGCTACATCCAGAAGGAGCCCGGGCCTGCCCGCGCGCTGTGCGGCCTTGAACGCGCGACGGCGTAGACGAAGCCGCAGCAGCGCCGAGACCTCGGTCTCCCGGCCGAGGACACTCCCTGGATCGACTCTGAGCAGCCGGCGTGCGGCGACGAGCTCACCGATTCGGCTGCGAGCTCCATATATGGCCAGCTTGCGCATGTACATGCGCCGGGGCCGCCTGAAATGCGCCCACGCGCGCCGCAATAGAGGGAACGCAGTCGTGACGCTGATCCGCCGATCGGCCTCAGCGGCTGGCGGCGCCGTCCTGCTGCGCTGTCCAAGTCCCGACGCGGGAGGGAGGAATGCCGCCCAACCGTCGTCCGACGCCGCCTCACGGCCCAGAGCCCGCAGCGCCCTGTCTCGCTGCGATCTCGCGTTCGCTTCCTCAGGGTCCGTCGCCATCGCCCGCTCCGCCTGCCGGAGCGCCTCGATTGCCTGGCCGTGGCTGAGCAGCAGCTCGGCAAGGGCCACCTGCAGCCTGACGTCGCCCGGCACGCGTTCGACGGCTTCGCGAGCCGCGAGGAGAGCCTCGGCCATGCGATCGTTTCGCCTGAGGATCGCCACGCGGAGGCGCAGCGCGTCAGCACCTTGTTCGGATTCGAGGATCTCCAGGGCCATGTCGAACTCGTCATGGTCGTCGTAGATCTGGGCCACCTCGGCGGCGGGCAGATTCAGGGTCACCTGTCGGGCCTCGCCGACCCGGCGCAGGCTGAGCAGGGCCTCGACCTTGCGCCGCCGCAGATCCTCAGCCGATGGATCCAGCTCCAATCCGGCCTCGGCCGCGCCCAACGCCTCGGCCCGCAGGTTCAGTTCGAGCGCACGATCCGCGAGCAACAGGTAGAGGTGCGCATCTCCCGGCAACCGGTTGACCGCGTCGCGGGCGGCCGCGAACGCCTCCAAGTCCCGTCCCCCCGCGGTGGCGTACTCGATCCGCGCTTCCAGCGCCCGTGGGTGCGCGGGCTGTACGGTCAGCAGCCGGCTTACCCACTCCACGGCGCGTGTCGAATGGTCCTGATCGTGGAAGAGTTCGGCAACGGTCAGGCACGTGTCCGCGAAGTCCTCCTCCGGCGTGGCCTCGAGGAAGGCGGAGAAGCTTCGGTCCGCACGACGCAGCCGTCCCTGCTCGAGTGCATCGACGCCACGGCGGAAGTCGGGATTGCGCTCGATCGGATCATGACCCGCTTCAACGGCCTCGGCCACTGATTCGCCTGCGAGATCGTTGGTCACGCTCCGGTTCTATCCGAATATCGCATCTGTTGTCCTCAGTTCACGGCGAGCTGCGAAGAGACGCGATCAGGCCTCTTCGGGGTCGCGGCCGGAAGCGGAGCGGCCGCCGTCGACGGGCACGATCGCGCCGTTGACGAAGCTGGCGTCATCCGACAGCAGGTAGGCCACCGCCGCCGCCACCTCGTCGGCCCGCCCGACCCGGCCCAGCGGATGCAGCCGGCCCATCTCGCCTTCGATCCGCGCGGCGGCCGCAGGATCCCGGCTCCCCAGGAAGTCCTCGTACCTCTCCGTGCTGATCGAACCGAGCGCGACCGCGTTGGTCCTGACGCCCGACGGGCCGTAGTCGACCGCCAGCGCTCGTGTCAGCCCCTCCGTCGCGGCCTTGGCCGTCGCGTACGGCAGAGCGCCTCGCACGGCACGCTGCGCCTGATGTGAGGAGACGTTGACGATCGCACCGCCCCGGCCGCCCGTCAGGAACCGGCGGACCGCGGTGCCACAGCCGGTCACCACCGGGGCGAGGTTCAGCGTGATGAGGTCGAGGACGTCCCGCGCCGCCGACGAATGCAGCGCGGCGTCGCGGAAGACCGCGGCGTTGTTCACCCACCCCGCGAGCGTTCCACGGAACTCCGCCAGGTCGGCCGCCCGTTCGGTCACGGCCTCGTCCGCGGCGTCGCCGGCCACGGCCGTCAGGCGTGACCCGGCGGGGTGGTCGTCGGTCCACGCAAGCGCCACCGGGTCGAACTCGATGACCACGACGGCGTCCCGGTCGCCGAGCAGCCGTTCCGCGATGGCACGTCCGATGCCCTGGCCGCCCCCGGTGACGACGTAGGAATTGCTCATGATCCCTCCTCGGTCGGGCTCGCCCCTACCCGGAGAAGGCCATGACAGCGCCACCTCTCCGTGGACCGCGGCCGAGAACATCGGGGCCACGCTCGACAATCCACTGGAATGTCGCCTGAAGGCCACAAACCGCATCGCTGATTTCGCCGTCTCTTCTCACAGTTCGGTCCTTGACCCGGGGACGGCATGAGCCTCGGTCGGCCCGGCGGAAGGACGATCAATGAGGACACGATCGCTGTACGGCCTCGCCGCCGCCGCGATGATCATCGCTCTGACCACGGCGGTCGGGCCGGCCCAGGCCGCGCCGGCACTCCAGGCCGCATCCCAGACTGCATCCCAGACTGCGCCGGCATCTCCGGCCGCGGTGGCATCACCCCGCACGCCACCCCAGTGGAAGATCTTCTACGCGGGGAGGCTCACCGAGGGATTCCTGCACTCGGTCGCCGCGCCGAGCCCGTCGAGCGCGTGGGCGGTCGGCCAGTACCAGGATGAGGACGGACACGGCCATGCGGCCGTCCTGCGCTGGAACGGCCGCGGCTGGAGCCTGGTACCTCCCTCTTCGCTCCCCGACATGAAGTACTGGTACTCCGTCAGCGCGTCCTCGGCTCACGACGTGTGGATCTACGGGTGGAACGAGGAGAGAGCGGGGGTCGCCCACTTCGACGGGAGGAAATGGCGCGAGGTCGCCTTCCCCGACCTTCCTGAAGGTGCTCCCGTCTCCTACGCCGAGGTGGCCTCCGTACGCGGAGGCACGTGGCTTGCCGGGGAGACCTGGGTGTCGCGGCGCGTCCACGGAGGCTGGAAGACGAAGACGCTGCCGGAGGGCGTGCGCATCAGTTCGATCGACGCCCGCTCGGCCACCGACGCGTGGATCGCCGGAACCGCCTACTCGGCGGAGAAGGGCCTCCAGCCCTACACCGCGCACTGGAACGGCCATGCCTGGAAGCCGGTGAAGATGCCGGCCGACAACCTGGGTGTGAACGACATCTGGGCCCAGTCCGGCAGGAGCGTCTGGGTGACCGGTCTGATCCCCGTCGGCGAGGGATGGACCCCGACGGTCCTCCACTGGAACGGCAAGAGCTGGAAGAACGTCCGCATGCCCGACGAGGGGCAGTGGCCGCTGGCGATCAGCGGCAACCGCGGCGAGGTGTGGGTCACCGGCGATCCGGCCGGCTTCGCCGGGCCGCCGCTCTACTGGCGCTTCGACGGCAGGTCCTGGAGGACGGTCGCCGGCAGGCTGCCCGCCGGCGGACGGGCCGAAACGGTCACCGGGCTGGCCCCGATCAGGGGGACGAGCCGGTTGTGGGCGGTCGGCAGTTACATCGTCGACGACGGCGAAGTCGCCCACAGCTTCGGGCTCGTCCAGCGCGACCGCTGAAACCGCGACTTGCCACCGGGGGCATGACGGAAGGCCCACCGGCCCCCGGTGGCATTCAGCCGGCGATCAGCCGGCCTTCTTCGTGATCTCCTTGCCCTTCGGGGTGATCGCGTGCCAGGTGCCCTCAGACAACTGGCCCTTGACGTCGCCCGCCGCCTTGTCCCCGGCGAACAGGTAGACCGGGTGGTCGTCGATGGTGAGCTGCTTGAAGCCGTCCTTGCGGGCGACCGAGCCGACCAGGCCGGAGTCGATGCCCGCGACGTCGGTGGTGGCGGGCACGGGCGGCCAGTCGACGGCGCACTGGTCGTAGCAGTCGGACGTCGCGGGATGGGTCTTGTCCTTGTCGTACGCGTAGACCGTCCGCCCTGTTCCGTCGACGACGATCAACCCGAGCGGCGACGTCGACGTGCCGACCGGCCCGCCGACGACGGGTTCACCGGCTGCCGGGGCGTCGGAGCCGGAGACGGCCGGAGAGGCGGCCGGCGCGGGAACCTTGGCTGCGGGCGAGGAGGCGGCGCCCGTCGTGCCGTCGCCGGACGAGCAGGCGGTCGCGAGCCCGGCGACGGCGATCGCGGCGGCCACGAGGTGGCCCGCACGGACACGAGTGTTCATCAGCGTGGTCCTTAGACGAGACATACGGATCAAAGGTTCGACCGTACGCCATCGCGGTGGACGTCCCGTCGGCGCTCCTAGACGACGCCGAGGCGGCGCGCGACGGCGGCGGCCTCTCCCCGCCCGGCCACCTGAAGCTTGGTGAGGATGTTCGAGACGTGGACGCTGGCGGTCTTGGCCGAGATGAACAGGGCTCCGGCGATCTCACGGTTGCTCCGCCCATCGGCGATGAGGCGGAGCACCTCCCGCTCCCGCGGCGTCAGCCCGAGCGAGTCGTCGCCGATACGCGTGCCGATCGCGACACGTGTCCGGCGGGCGCAGGTCTCGATCTCCTCCAGCAGCGGCCGGGCGCCGAGTCCGTGAGCCAGCGCGGCCGCCCGGCGGAGCCGTGTCGCGGCTTCCCTGCCCGGCGTCTGCCCGCCGGCCGCCTCCGCCGCCCGGAACAGCGCGTAGGCCTCCGGGTACGGCTCGCCCAGCGCCTCCCAGCCGGCGGCCACCGCCTGCCACGCCGCCTGCCGGGAGCGGCCCTCGGCCCGTTCCGCCTCCGCGTCGAAGACGAGCGCGTGCGCCTGCTCCGGGCGTCCGCCGGCAGGGGTCCTGCCGGCCTGGGTGCGTACCTCGGCCAGCATCTTGAGGGCACGCTCGCCGGGCATCTCGGCACAGGCCCGTGCGCAGCTCGCCAGCAGCGGCCAGCCGTACCGGGAGCTGACCGACGGATCGAGCTGAGTGAGCACGTGCTCGACGGCGTCGAGGGCGCCGGATCGGTCTCCGTGGGCCAGCCGGAGATCGATCCGCAGCCGCTCAGCGGGGAACAGCTCCTGCACCAGGGAATGGGCGGGGGCTATCACCGCGTCGAGGGCGGACATGGCGTCGTCCGCGGACTCGAGATCGCCGCGCGCCACCGCGATGACGCCGAGCAACCAGTGCAGGGAGGCGCGGGTCAGCCGCGGCGGGGAAAGCTCCAGCGCGTGCTCGACCACCTCCAGCACCTCGTCCCAGCGGCCCAGCGACATCAGCGGTTCCGCCAGGTTCATCGTGAGGAAGGCCCCGGAGGTGCGGGCCTGACCGTGCCGCCCGGCGAGCGCGATGCCGCGCCGGGCCGCCTCGACGGCGCGTTCGTGCTCGCCCATGCCCTCGAGGAGATGCGCCTCGTTCGTGGCGACGCGGAGCATCGCCGAATCGTCGGCCCCGCGTTCGTAGACCTCTCTCGCCCCGGCCAGCGCCGCCAGATGCTCCTCGGCGTCCTCGAGGAAGTCGCAGCCGGCGAGCGTGATGAGCGCGTGCGCCTCGACGGTCGCGTTGCCGAACTCGCGAGCCATGGCCAGCGCCTCGACCCCCAGCGTCCGGGCCTCCTCCCGGCCCGTCGGCATCAGGTAGAGGTGCTGGGCCAAAGTGGACAGCACCCGGGCGCGAGCGAGACTGGGCGGCTGCGCGGGCACGAGCCGGGCGGCCTCGCGCAGATCGTCCAGGGCGGTGTGGTCGCCCAGGCGGATCTTCAGCCTGCCCCGCTGTTCGAGCACGCCCGCGGAACGGACCGGATCGTCGATCTCCTTCAGCGCCGCCTTGGCGAACGCCATTCCGCGCTCCGTCTCGCCGGCGAGGTCGGCGGCCCTGATCGCCTTGACCAGTACGGAGCCGTGGTCGGCCCGCAGGCGCTCCGCGGCGTCCGGCACCTTGTCCCACAGCTCGAGAACACGGTCGAGCATGTGCAGGGACTCGGTGTAGGCCGCCGCCTCCATCGCGACGGAGGCGGCCTTCCACGCGCTGACCAGGGCCTCGGCGGTGTCCCTCACGGCATACCAGTGAAAGGCCAGCTCCGCGGCGGCCCGGCCGGGCGGCACGCGAGAGGGGTCGGCCTCCAGCGTCTCGGCGAACCTGCGGTGCGCCCGGGTGTGCTCGCCGGGCAGCAGGTCGCCGTGGACGGCCTCGCGGACCAGGGTGTGCCGGAAGGCGTACGCCTCGCCGTCGACGACCATCACGTTGCCCGCGACCGCGGGCCGCATGACCCGGGACAGCCCGGCGTCGTCCAGCCCGCTGACCGCGGCGAGCAGCGCGTGCTCCACCCGGTCGCCTCCGGCGCTGGCGAGCCGGAGGATCTCCTGAGTCTCCTCAGGCAGCTTCTGGACGCTCCCGAGCATCAGGTCGCGCACCGACTCCGGCAGTTCGCCGTCGATCCGGCCGGCGCCCAGCAGGGCCTCGACGAACAGCGGGTTGCCCTCGCTGCGCTCGTACACCTTGCCGAGGAGCCGGGGATCGAGATCATGCCCGAGGATGCTCCTCGCCTGCTCGGCCACGGCACGGCGGGACAGCGGGTCCAGCTCGAGCCGGCGCACCCAGGGGACGCGGCTGAGCTCGGCGAGCGACGGCCGGAGCGGATGGCTTCTGTGCAGCTCGTCGGACCGGTAGGTGACGATCATCAGCATGCCCGGCGGGAGGTTGCCGATCAGGTAGCTGAGCAGGTCGCGGGTGGAGCGTTCCGCCCATTGCGCGTCCTCGATCACCAGGACGACGGGCATCTCCGACGCCAGCCGCTCGAACAGCAGCAGCACATGGTCGAACAGCCGCGTGCGCGCCTCGGTCGTGCCGGACTCGGTGTCCGGCACGCCGAACTCGGGCAGCAGGCGGGCGAGGCCCCGGGGCGTGCCGCCGGGCAGCAGCGCCGTCACGCCTTCCACACCGATCTGGCGGACGAGTTGGCGGAGGACGGCGCTGAACGGCGCGAAGGGGAGGCCTTCCGCACTGATCTGGAGGCATCCGCCGACCAGGACGCGGATGCCGTGCTCTCCTCGGGGGCGCTTGAGGAACTCCCGGATCAGCCGGCTCTTCCCGACCCCCGCCTCCCCGCCCAGGAGGAGCGCCGCCGGGAGTTCCTCGAGTGCCGCCTCCATGAAAGCGACTTCACGGGCACGTCCCGCCAAAATGGTGCTAATCCCCCGATAAGCCGTCACGAGCCAAGGATGCCATCACGGGCTGACATTTCGATATAAACGGCTGGTCAGTGACCCGGTTCGGCGGCCCGTTCGATCGCCTTCTCCACCCCTCCCACCCGATCGGCGAGCAGGCCGATGGCGCCGACGGCACGGGCCATCGGGTCGTCCCCGTCTCCGCCGAGGGCCTTCGACCGCAGGTAGCCGGACTTCACCTCGGCCCAGCGCTCGGCCTGGCCGGGGGTCATCGTCCCGCGCAGCTCCGCCAGCTTGAGGAGGTTGGCCTCGGCCCCCGAGGTGAGGGTCTGGGCCTCTCCCAGGTAGTGGTCGTCGATCACGGCCTGGAGTTCGGCCTCGTTCATGATCGGGATGATCCGCTCGGCCAGCTTGTTCATGTTCCGGTACGACCCCTGGAGCTGGAAGGGCGGCTCGGTCCTGGAGGAGTCGGCCTGGGCGGCCGAGGCGATGTACGCCTGGTTGACCGACAGCACGATCTCCTGGACCTGGAGGAGCTTGGCCAGCACCGCGACGATCTGGTCGAGCTCGACCTTCGAATACGGGTGACTCAGCTGGTCGGCGCGCACGCCGGAGTCGCCTCGGGCCAGCCGTACGAGCGACTCGATGTCACCGCGGTCGCGCGTGGACAACGGCGCGAGGACGGGGTTGGAGGTCAGCGCGTTCTCGACGTAGCTGAGCGCGAACAGGTCCTCCTTGCCCGACAGCACGTCGCCGAGGTTCCACACGTCGGCCCGGTTCGCGAGCATGTCGGGGATGCGGAACCGCCTGCCCGCCTCGGTGTACGGGTTGCCCGCCATGCAGACGGCGAAGCGCTTGCCGCGCAGGTCGTAGGTGCGGGTCCGGCCGTTCCAGACGCCCTCCATCCGGCGCTGGGCGTCGCACATGGAGATGAACTTCTGCAGCAGCTCGGGAGAGGTGTGCTGGATGTCGTCGAGGTAGAGCAGCACGTTGTTCGAGCACTCCAGCGCGAACGAGACCTTCTCGATCTCCTGCCGCGCGGTCGCGTCCGGCGCCTGCGCCGGGTCGAGCGAGGTGACCGCGTTCCCCAGCGCCGGGCCGTTGACCTTCACGAAGACCAGGCCGAGCCGGCTCGCGACGTACTCCATCAGCGTCGTCTTGCCGTATCCCGGCGGGGAGATCAGCAGCAGCAGGCCCATCTGGTCGGTGCGCTTGTCGTCCCCCGCGGCGCCCAGTTGCTTGGCCAGGTTGTCGCCGATGAGCGGAAGGTAGACCTCGTCGAGCAGCCGGTTGCGCACGAACGCGCTCATCACCGTGGGCCGGTACTCCTCGAGCCGCAGCCGCGCCCGCTCACGCTCGACCAGCTCAGCGCGCCGCCGCTGGTAGGCGCGGTAGGCGGGCACCCGCTCGGTCCTGAACCGCCGGGTCCGGGCCAGCACCTCGTCGAGACGCAGGCCCAGGCTCCGCCCGGTCAGCCGGGGATGTGTGCCGAGCAGGTTCTCGACCGTGGCCGTCAGGGCCGCCGACGAGTCGTGGCGCGGGAGGTCGCACAGCTGCACGGCCACGGCCTCGGCCAGATCTCCCGCCGGTACGGCCCGCCGCTCGTCGGAAGCCCCCAGGTAGGCCCCGAGCCAGGCCTCGACGAGCTGGTGCCGGGCCTTCAGATCGTCGCCGAGTGCGCGCAGATCGGCCTCGAGTTCCTTCACGGAACCGCCGAGTACCCTGCGGAAACCGTCGAGGACGCCTCGGGCGGCGGCGCTCGTCACGAAACCGGGGGGCGTGCTCGACAGCTCCTCGAACAGGTACTCCCCCGCCAGGCCGGTCTCACCGCCCGGCAGGCCCGTGTCCCGCAGGAAGGCGTCCACGGCCGAGGCCAGCTCCGCTCGGATCTCGCCGACCGCGGGACCCTGGCGGAACATGGCCCGGGCTCTGGCCAGCGAACGCGCCCGCGTCGTCCAGGTCGAACGGGCGGCCTCGCCTGCGCCGAACGCCCAGAAGAACTGCGCGGCGGCGCGCGCCTCCGGCGGAAAACGCAGCAGGCCGGCGCCGGCGTGGAGGCGCAGCAGGGCGTCGAGGACGGCCGCGGCGTCGTGGTCGTGCACACCGCGCTCGTAGCCCTCGTCATAGCGGCTCTCCACCACGCGGCGGACCACGTCGAGGAGACCGCCGTCGACGAGCGCGGCCGCCTGGAGGGCGTCGAACGTGAAGGTCCCGCTCTCGCTCGATCCCCCGATGCCCGCAGCCTCGCGGCCCTGAGCCGGTCCGCCCGTCTCGGCGTCGGCGAGGATCGCGGCGGCGAGGTGCTCCGCGCGGTAGACGTCGGCGGACTCGGAGACGAGCAACTGGTCCCAGAACGGCCGGGTCGCGTCGAACGACTCGTCGCCGACCGGCGCCCGGTAGTCGGTCCCGGTGACGGCGAACGCCATTCGCCCGTCCAGCGGGACCAGTGTGAGGTCGAGCGGCTGGGTGTTGACGGCGAACCGGTGCCGGCCGAGCCGGATGGTCTCGCCGCCGTCGGCGTAGAGGTCGAGCCGGTCGCGCAACGCCCGGCCCGCGTCGAGCCGGGCGGCCTTGATCCGGCCCTCGAGCTCCTCGGCCCTGACCTGGTCTCCGAGCTCACGCAGCTCGCCGGAGACCGCGCGCAGCTTGGCCACCATCGGATCGGAGGCGAAGTAGGTGTTGACCTCGTCCAGTGACCCGAGGCTCGCGACCCGACGTCCCAGGCTGCTCAGGATCCGGTCGGCGGAGGCGGCGAGGCGGTCGGCCCGGCGCGCGCGCTCGTCGAGCAGCGCCTGCTTGCGCGAGGAGAACGCCTCGTAGACGTCCTCCCGTTTGTCCTCCAACCGGGCCACGAGGTCGTCGAACTCGCCGAATCGCGACTCCAGCCCCTCCAACTGGAGCATCAGCCGGCCGAGTTGCTCGTCGCACCGTTCGGGGGTGTCGGCCACGTCGAGCGCGCCGGTGATCGTCTGGCCGAGCACGGCGAACTCGGCGGCGAAGCCGGCCCGCCCCTCGCTCGCGAGAAGTTCCTCGCGCCGCGCGGTGAGCGTGGCCCTGGCCCGGTTGATCCCCCCGAGCACCTCGCCGATCCGTTCCAGGATCGCGGTGCGCACCGTCGCGTCGTCGATGTCCAGGGTGCCGACGACCTCGGTCAGGATGGACAGGCCCTCGCCCTGCTCGACGAGCCGCTCGGCGATCGGCGCGGACTCCGCGACGGTGCCGATGGCCCGCGCCTGCTCGGTGAGCCGTTCCACGTCGGCGTGGTAGCCGGTGAACGCGTCGTCGCCCTGGAGGAACGCGACGGCCCGACGCGCGGCCGTGCCGATCTCGGTGTCGAGGTCGGCCGTCAGCGCGTCGACCCGCTGGAGGTCGGCGTACCGCATCTCCCGCAACGTCGCGAGACGGCCCTGGGCCCGGCGCAGCTCGGCGAGTTGCCGCACCCAGGCGTCGGCCGTCATGGGCGACTCGCCCCGGGCCTGCCGTACGAGCGAGGCGATCCGCCCCGCGGCCTCCTCCAACGCGGACGCGGCCTGCTCGGTGAGCGACTGGACCTTCTCGAACTCGTCCAGGACCTGCTCGGCCGTCGCGCGGACGTCGGCGAGCGGAGTGCGCAGACCGTGGTCGTTCAGCCAGTGATAGTTGTCGAACGCCCGGACGCACGCGGCGATCAGCGCCTCGAACACCGGCACGGACGGCGCCATCTCCCCGACCATCCGGACGACGGACAGACAGTCGGAGATCCCGCGCACCAGTTCGGCGTTGCCGATCCGTTCCAGCGGGCCCGTGCCCACCGGCTGGGCCGCGGCGAAGGTGTCCGAGACGAACGGCGTCTGCCACACCTGCATGGGGTGCACGCGGGTCGGCTCGGCGGAGGTCTCCCGGAACACGATGAGGGTGCCGTCGTCGAACAGCGAGTAGCCGTGGCAGGTGATCGGGTTGGCGACCTCCTTGCGGATGACGTTGTACGGCAGGAGCAGCGTCCGGCCCTCCGCCCGCGCGTGGAAGACGTACAGCACGTCCTCGCCGTTGGGCGAGCGGATGACGCGCTCGAACTCCAGACTCGCCACGTCGGTGTCGAAGGTCTTCGCCGTGCCGGTGGCGAGGTAGTAGCCGCCGGGGAAGACGACGCCCTGGTCCTCGGGGAGCCGCAGGCAGGACTGGCCGATGCCGTCCAGCCTGACCACGGCCTTGGTCCTGGTGTTGAAGACCAGATGACGCCAGTCGGCCTCGTTGTAGGGCCGGATGCGCAGCAGGATGAGCGAGCCGACCCTCGCGTAGTGCACGTCGGCGTCGGCCAGGCTCTGCAGCGGCTCGGCGACGGGCTCGCGGTAGACGCCCTCCCCGCTCTCCGTGTTGTTCTCGATCTTGATGGTGAGGTCGCCGCCGACGGTCTCGACGAAGACCTCGTCTCCGATCGAGATGTGCGGATGGCGGCCGAGGACGTGGTCGTCCCTGGTGGTCCGCGTCCACTCGAAGTCGTGCGACGGCGGGAAGACGTGGTCGCGCTCGCCGCGGTTGTCCAGGTAGCCGATGGAGCCGTCGGGCGCGACCGTCCACCGCAACACCCGGATGTCCTGCGGGCCCGTCTGGAAGACCGCGAGCAGCCTGCCCTCCAGCCGGCGCAGCTGCAGCAGCCGGGTCTCCTTGTAGTACCGGTACAGCTCGCCGAAGTCCCGCTCGAACTGCGCGTCGCCGCCGATCGGCAGGGGTGCGTCGTCGAACCGGAACGCGTCTCCGTCGCGGGTGAACCGGTGAGCCGAGAACACGTCGGAGACCGTCGTCTCGGACTTCAGCCCGATGAACACGTTGTAGCCGAACAACATGACCCCGTCCGCCGACACGATGTCGCGGGGCACACAGTTGTTCTCCGTACGGACGCGATCGGTGCCCACGAGCCGGAGCTCTGTGCCGCCGAAGACCTCGAGCCGGTCGGCGTTGAGCGCCTCGGCGCGGCGGGCGAGCTCCTTGGCCTGCTCGGCCAGCCGCGCTCTGAGCACCTCGTAGGTGCCCGCGTCGAGCCCGGCCCGCGTCGCGGCGATCTGGGTGGTCTCTGTACCGGTGGTCCCCGCACCGGTGGTCACTGCGGTGTCTGTCCCGGCGGCCTCTGTCACGGAAACCTCTGTCACGGGTTCGTCGATGCCTCTTCGTCGATGTCCATTCGCCGGTGCATGTTCGCCGCCGTCTCCGCGTCAGCGCTCATGCACCGGCGTCCCTGCGTCAGTGCTTCGCCGCGTCCAGCGCCGCCACCGGCTGCTCGGCGACGCCGAGCCGTTGCGCGGCGTTCAGCAGCGCCTGCAGCTTGTCGGTGTCGGGCCCGCCCGCCTTGATGAGCTTCACCAGCAGCGCGGAGAGTGTGAGGTTCCGCACGTCCGCCGTGTCCAGCGACCCGAGCATCCGGCTGAGGTCCTGGGTGAGACTGGCGGTCCCGTCCAGGTACGGCCGGGTGAGCGCACTCGCGACGGTGGAGTTCTCGATGAAGCCGTCGACGCTCTTGCCCATCGAGATCGAGCTCATCAGCCGGTCGAAGAAGACGGTGTCGCCGCCGACGATGTCGATGTCGGCCTTCTCCAGCCCCGCCGCCAGCACGACCGCCTGCGACTCGGCGATCTCCCGCTGGACCTCGATGCTCCTGAGCCGGACCTCCTTGTCCGCCTCCAGCCGCAGGCGGTACTCCTCGTGTCCGCGGCTCGCATCGTCGAGCGCGGCCATCGCCGCAGCCTTCTCGGTGAGGCCCTCGGCCTCGGCCTTCAGCTTCTCGCCCACCGCGGCCGCGGCCGCGAGCGCCTTCGCCTGCTCGCCTTCGGCCTCCGCCTTGAGCCTCTCGCCGACGGCCAGGGCGGCGGCGAGCCCCTTCTCCCTGTCGACGGCGGCCTCCGCGCGGCCCACCTTCTCGATGGCCTCGGCGTCGCGCTCGCGCACCTGGACCTCGGCGAGCCCGGCCGCCGCGGCCTCCGCCTGCAGCCCCTCCGCGAGGCGGATCTTCGCTCGGCTGTCCAGCTCGGCCGCCTGCTGGCGGGCCTCGGCGAGGACGACCTCTTCGCGGGCCCTGTGCTTGGCGGCCTGCTCGGCGGCCTCGGCCGCCTTGATGTCCTTGACGAGGTTCTCCTGTGCCTCGGCCTCGGCCTGGATCACGATCGCCTGGCGCGTGCGCTCGGCCTCCTCGACCACCCGCAGGCGCTTGATGGTCTCCTCCTGCTCGGCGACCGTCTTGTCCACCGCGATCCGCTCACGCATCACCTCGGCGATGGCCCGCTTCTCGACCTCGAGCTCCTTGTCCTTGGCGATGCGCGACAGCTCGGTCTCGCGCTCCCTGGCGATCACCTCGAGCATGCGGTCCTTCTCGATCCGCTCGGTCTCGATCGCGATGACGCGCTCGCGGTTCTTCTCCGCGACGGCGACCTCTCTGGCCCGGTTCTCGTTCTGGACGCCCAGCTGCTCGTCGGTGCGGATGCTGGCCGTCTGCGCCTTGAGTCGCTCCTCGGCCCGCACCTTGGAGGTCTCCGCCTCCTCGCGCGCCCGCATGGTCTCGATCTCACGCCTCTGCTTCGTCTCCGCGTCGGCCTGCCGCCGCTCCAGCTCGAGGATGGCCTCCCGCGCGTCGACGTTCTGGCGGGTGATCTCCTTCTCCTCGTTGCGCTGGTACTCGTTGGTCCTGACGTGCTCGATCGCGGTCAGCTCGGTGATCTTGCGGATGCCCTGGGCGTCGAGGATGTTGGCCGGGTCGAGCTGGGCCATGGGCGTCTGCTCGAGGTAGTCGATGGCGGCGTCCTCGAGGCTGTAGCCGTTCAGGTCGGTGCCGATCACACGGACGATCTGGTCCCGGAACTCGTCGCGCTTGGTGTAGAGATCGACGAAGTCGAGTTGCTTGCCGACCGTCTTGAGCGCCTCGGAGAACTTGGCGTTGAACAACACCTGCAGCGTCTGCTCGTCACTGGCCCTGGCGGTGCCGATCGCCTGGGCGACCTTGATGACGTCCTCGACGGTCTTGTTGACTCGGACGAAGAACGTGATGCGGATGTCGGCCCGGATGTTGTCGCGGCAGATGAGCCCTTCCTGCCCGGTCCGAGTGATCTCGATGGTCTTCACCGAGATGTCCATTATCTCGGACTTGTGCAGCACGGGCAGGACGACCGCCCCGGTGAACGTGACGTCGACTTTCCGTACCTTGGAGACGATCAGGGCCTTGCCCTGGTCGACCTTGCGGAACAGGCGGCTGATGACGAACACCATGCCGATGACGACGAGAAGGATGACGCCTAAGAGCACGCCCATTCCAGTGGTGATGACATCCATTCGCAAGGTCCCCTGTCAGTGCATTTCATAGGGCATGACCCAGAAGAACTCACCCTCCGGGTCATAGCCGAAGATGAGGGCGGAACTGCCGGCGCGAAGGTCGTCCTCGCCGGTCTGCCGCACCTGGATGACAGCCGAGGAGCCGTCCTCGGCGGTCACCTCGGCCTGGCCGAAGTCACGCCCGACCCGTCCGGTGCGGATGACGCACATCCGGCCGACGAAGTCGTTCCGCGAGGGCGCGGCGATCGGCGGCAGGAACCGCCGGAACGGCAGCGCCAAAAGGCGGGTGAGCAGCCAGGCGGCGAGCAGCGCGACCAGCAGGACGCCGATCCGGGCGGGCGTCCCGTCGACCAGGGTCACTCCGACGAGGCTGACGAACCAGGCGATCGCCACCATGAGCGAGAGCACGACGCCCGCGGGAAGCCCACGCAGGCCGATGCCGGACAGGAAGTCGTCAGGAAGGTCCAGCCCGAGCCCGCCGAGCAGAACAAGCACCCAATAAGCGATGACGACGACCAACATGAAGCTGAACAGGACGGCCGGAAACCCGAGCGCCGTGCCGACGAAATCCCCCATCGACTCCCACCGTTTTACGTTCGTCCCCCCTGAGACGTATGCATTATTGCCTGATAACCAGGCATTTGTAAGTAACAAAAGGAATGCGAATATCGGGCACTTTTCGCCGCGTCAGCCCGTTGTTGTCACAACGGCACTCGACGCGCCCAAGGCATCGGCGTACGGCTGAATGCCGTTCAAGGAATTGCCCTGGGGGCGCTCAACCGCCGGGCCGTATCAGGCCGCTCTCATAGGCCAGGATGACCAGCTGGACCCTGTCACGCACGTCCAGTTTGGCGATGGCCCTGGTGATGTGGGCTCTTGGCGGTTGATGACGAGACGGCCGGCGATCTCGTCGTTGGACAGGCCGAGCGCCACGAGCCGGACCACTTCCCGTTCTCGTGCGGTGAGGACGGCCAACCGCTGGCCGGCGCCGGGAGTCAGGTCCTGCCGATGGGCGAACTGCTCGACGACACGGCGGGTGACCCCCGGCGACAGGAGCGCGTCTCCGGCTGCGACGGCGGCGACCGCACGGCGCAACTCAGCCGGCTCGACCTCCTTGGTGAGGAAGCCGCTGGCTCCGGCGCGCAGCGCGGCGAAGACGTGTTCGTCGGTGTCGAAGGTGGTGAGGATGACGACACGGCAGCCCGGAGTGGCCTGGCCGGTGACGATGCGGCGGGTGGCGGTGATGCCGTCGGTGCCGGGCATGCGGATGTCCATGAGGATGACGTCCGGTCGGGTACTCGCGGCCAGCCGTACGGCCTCGTCGCCGTCGGCGGCCTCGCCGACGACCGTGACGTCCCGGGAGCGGGACAGCAGGCTGCGGAAGCCGGCCCGCACGAGTGCCTGGTCGTCGGCGAGAAGCACCTTGATCGTCACAGTGCCGAGCCTGCCACAGGGATCTCGGCCCTCACGGCGAAGCCGCCGGGGACCGTCCCCGCGGTGAGCGCGCCCCCCAGAGCTCTCACCCGTTCGCGCATGCCGGCCAGGCCGTGCCCCTCATGTACGGCGCTGCCGGAGTCTCCCCTGCCGTCATCGACGATCTCGACGGTGACGGAGCGCGGCTGGTATCCGATCGTCACCTCGGCCCTGGACGCCCCCGAATGCTTGAGCGTGTTGGCGAGGGACTCCTGGACGATGCGGTAGACCGCGACGGCGGTGACGGCGGGGACGCCCGAAGGGGTGCCGCGCTCATCGAAGATCACCCCCAGCCCGGCCGCGCGGGCGTCGGCGATGAGCGTGCCGAGGGAGGCGAGGCCGGGCTGAGGTGCGGTGCCGTCGGGACCCTCACGCAGGACGCCGATAAGAGAGGCGAGATCGGCCATCGCCCGGTTCCTGACCTCCTGGGCCATGCGCAGCGCGGCGGCCGCCTCGGCCGGCTCCTCCTGGAGTGTGTCGGCGGCGACGTTGAGGTGGACGCCGACGACAGCCAGGGTGTGGGCGACGATGTCGTGCACCTCACGCGAGACCCGCAGCCGTTCCTCGGCGTCGCGGGCTCGGCTGTCGGTCTCGCGCAACCGCTCGCGCCAACGCTGCGCGGCCGCGTAGGCGACACCTGCCGCGAGGAGGAACGCCAGCAGCAACCCCTCGCCGGCGATGTGGATGACGAAGCGGCCGGTGCTCCTGTCGAGGACCCACCGGAAGTCGACGGCGGAGTAGACGAGTTGGGCGACGCCGATGACGGCTACCCAGCGCACGCGGGGGGAGGCGGCGGCGGTGAAGTAGGCGACCGACGCCGGCCAGATCCAGCCGCCCTCGAAGTCGCTCGTCAGGCGGTAGACGAAAATCCCGGCGATCGACAGCAGCAACACGGTCATCGGCCGGCGGCGCCTGAGAAGCAGGAGGCCGCCGAGGAACAGGGCGAGGGGGATCGTGCCCTGCCAGGGTGAGTGCACCCCGGCTGCGATAGCGCCGATGGTGAAGCCGATCACGGTGAGAGTGGCGAGCACGCCGTCGACCATCCTGGCGGAGTGGCGGACAGAGGCGGGTTCACGCTGCGGAGACGGTCCGGCCGTACGGCCGGAGACGGGTTCACGCTGCGGAGACGGTTCGGCCATGCGGCCGGAGACGGGTTCACGCTGCGGAGACGGTTCGGCCATGCGGAGATCCTTCCTCAAGGGGCGAGGCGCAACGCTAGGCCGGGCCGTACGCGAGCCGCGTCGTCCGTCGACCGTCACCCGGGCCTACACCGATCGAGGTACGCCCTACGCCGAGGGGAGCAGAGGCCAGACCGGCCGTCCGCGTCGAGCGCGTCCGGCCGGTCGTAAGGCGGGGGTGTTTCAGAAGACGGTTCCCGGAGTGACCGGAGCCGGGCGCGCCGCTGTCAGGAGCCAGACCCGGCACGTGGGAAGTCACGAGCCTTGATCTTGGCCATCCGGCCGTCCGGGTGGTGCCAGACGATGCCCTCGTACGGACGTGCGTGGAGCCAGTCGCGCAGTCCGTCGAAGTCCCGCGGCGCCGTCTTGACGTCCGCGTCGAGCGTGCCCGGCGCCAAGGCATGGCGCATCAGGGCGTGCCCGGGGAACCCGTCCGGATTTCCATTGATCTTGGGGCCGAGCAGTTCGTAGGTGCCCGGCTCGAACGCCTCGGTCGCCGCCGCCTCGGCTTCCGCGTGCCAGCGGGCGAAGGCGGACTGAACCATGGGCTCCCAGCCGACGGTCTTGCCCGTCTCCTCGTCAGTGGAGAGGGTGACGAATCCCGCGGGGGCCGCCTTGCCCGGCTTGACCTCACGACGCGCCCACCAGTCGGTCCCGTCGAACATCACACAGGTCCCGTCCCATTTCAGCGTGGGGGTCCCCGCACCGGCGAATACCCAGGAGCACTCCGGGTTCTCCTCGCGGGTGACGAACTTGGGGTTGCCGTCCCAGTCGCGGTCGTAGATGGTCGGGATCTTTCTCACGGGGGCGTCCTCTCGCAGGACCACGCTTGTTCGTGCCACGTCTCGCCGGGCCGCGGAGACGCCACGCCGGCGCCGTACGGCCGGTGAGACTGGCGGTGACCACCTGATATTGCCGCTCGGGGCGGCGCGATAGCGAGTTGTTTTATCCACGTTCGGGCTGTCAGCCCCGGTGCGGTTCCAGTTCGCACCAGTGGCTGTAGCAGTTGCCGAGCAGGCCGTCGCCCTCGCCGTTCTTCATCGCCCGCGCGGCGCCGGCCAGAGCGCCTCCGCGCAGGTCGAGTTCGAGCCCGAGGTAGGGGCTGTTCACCAGCGCGTCCACAGTGGGGAGCTGGAGCGGCACCCCGACGCGCAGGTCCCAGTAGTCGGAGGCGGTGATGGTCGGCGCCTCGGTCATTTCGCCGCCGTCCACGCCGACCTCGGCGCGTCCGTCCGCGTGGAGCCGCAGCGCGATGGAGACGTCGGCGGCGCCGTCGACCCGCACCCGCCCTTCCCAGGAACCGGCAGGCACGGCCACGGGCCGCTCACGATCGTCGCCGGGAGGAAGACAGCCCGGCGTGAAGCCGTCGACGAGCTCGGTCAGCACGTGCTCGGCCACCGACGTCCGCGCCCGCCCACCGCTCTGGTTGGTGAGCACGCACACCGACAACCGCAGGTCCGGGACGACGACCAGCAACGCGGCCACCCCGCCCATGCTCCCGCTGTGGCTGAGCACCGTGTGGCGGCCGCCGCACGACACGAACCAGCCGAGGCCGTACCCGAGCCGGTCGTCGATCGGCGCCGCCGCAGACATCTCGGCGGCGGTTCCCGGACGGAGAACCCCTCGGCCGCCCGCCTGCGACAGGCCGAAAACGGCCAGGTCGGCCGCCGTCCCCCAGGCGAGGGACGCGCCCCGGTGGGTGCTGTCGTAGACCGGGTAGACCCGCCCGTCGGCGGTGTAGCGCAGCGCCTCCTGCGCCGACCCGTGATAGGCGGGGCCGATGTGGCAGCTCGTCAGCCCGAGAGGGCCGAAGACCTGCTCCTGGACGTAGTCGGCCGGATCCTGCCCGGTGACCGATTCCAGGACCATGTCGAGGATTCCGTAGCCGAGGTTGGAGTATTCGAAGCGGGTGCCCGGCTCCCGGTACAGCGTCCCGTACCGCTCCACGGTCTGCCTGGCCGCGGGCCTGGCCACGGGCGAGTCCGCGTAGAAGAAGTCGTAGTGGGTCCCCAGCCCGCCGCGATGCTGGAGGAGTTCGCGCACGGTCGGCGTGCGGTGCTCACGGAACCGGGGCAGCCGGCAGCCGGACAGGTAGTCCTCGACGGACGCGTCCAGATCCAGCGACCCCGTGTCGGCCGCCACGCACACCGCGGTCGCGGTGATGGGCTTGGTCACCGACGCGACCAGGTAGGCGGTGTCCGTGGTGGCCCGGCGTCCCGTGGCGACGTCGGCCAGGCCGAACGCCTCGGCGTGCACCACGGAGTCCCCCTGGGCGACGGCGACGGAGACCGAGGCGCACCCGCCCGCCGCGACGACCTCGGCACCGTGTGCCGCGAGCCCCTCGAGCATGGTCAACTCCTCTTCTATCGGGAGGATCCGACTGTAATCTCCCTAAACGAGCGTCCAATCTCCCGGAACGGGCCGACCGGCCCCACGGACGCGGGGGCCGGCCGGGCCGTACTCAGATGGACTTCTGGTAGCTCCGGAAGGACGACGTCGACAGCCAGATCATCAACGCCGCCAGGCCCAGCAGCCAGCCGCCGTGGACGGCGACGGCCTGCCAGTCCGGGTCGGCGGCCAGTGCGCCGCGCGCGGTGTCCAGCGACCAGTTGAGCGGGTTGAACGCCGCCACGTTCTGGATCCAGGACGGCATGAGGCTCTTGGCCATGAACGCCGAGGACAGGAACGTGAGCGGCAGCAGGAGGAAGACGCTCAACCCGATGATGGTGTCCCGCTGGCGCACCAGCAGGCCCATCGTGCTCGACAGCGCGCTGAAGATCGCCCCGAGCAGGATCGACGCCACGACCAGCACCACCACGCCGAGGACGCCCCCGGGATACGACGCGCCCGCGAGCCGTCCCAGGAGGATGATGATCAGCGACTGGACCGCGGTGCTGACCGCCTGCTCGATGACCCCGGCGTTGAGGATGGCGCTGCGGCTCACCGGTGAGACGAGGAAACGATTCAGCGTGCCCCGCTCGATCTCGTCGATGACGCCCATGCCGGACCACATGTTCGACGACACCGCGCTCATCACGACGACGCCGGGAACCAGATAGTCGACGTAGGACGCGGCGCCGAAGCCCGGCAGTTCCGCGACCTTCCTGAACAGGCCGCCGAACAGGAAGAGCCAGATCGCGGGCTGCACCAGCGTCATGACCACGAGGCCGGGGTTGCGCAGCAACGCCTTGAGGCGGCGGTGGGACATCCACCAGGTGTGCACGAACAGGCCGCTCATCGGGCGCCTCCCACTCCGGCCGCGACGGGTTCGTCGGTCTGCGCGAACCGGCGGCCCGCGTGACGCAGGTAGACGTCGTCCAGCGACGGCCTGGCCACCGTGACCGCCGCGACCGGCACTCCGGCCTGGTCGAGCGCCGCGATGGCGATCGGCACGGCCGCCGCGCCGTCGTCGGCCCGGGCGCTGAGCCGCCGCCCGTCGAACACGATCTCCCGGACGCCGGGAAGGGCCCCGATGAGGGACCGCACCCGCTGTTCGTCCGGCGCCTCGCGCAACTCGAGATGTACGGCGTCGCCGCGCAACTCGGCCTTGAGCCCCTCGGGAGTGCCCTCCGCGACGACCCGGCCGCCGTCGACGATGGCCAGCCGCCCGGCGAGACGGTCGGCCTCGTCCAGGTAGTGCGTGGTGAGCAGGATCGCCAGCGAGTCGTCACCGGCCAGGCGGGCGATCTCCTCCCACATGGCGGCCCGCGCCTCGGGGTCGAGCCCGGTGGTGGGCTCGTCGAGGAACAGGACGCGCGGCCGGTGCACCAGCCCGAGCGCCACGTCCAGCCTGCGCTGCATGCCACCCGAGTAGGTCCTGACCTGGCGGCCGGCGGCGTCGCCGAGGTCGAACCTGTCGAGCAGTTCCGCGACGCGGCGCGCCAACTCGGCTCCGCGCATGCCGTACAGGCGTGCCTGTAACACCAGGTTGTCGCGCCCGCTCGCCATCGGATCGGCGCCCGAGCGCTGCGACACGACGCCGATGACCCGGCGCACCCGGTCGGGGCGGCTCAGGACTGCGTGGCCCGCGATGGTCGCGGTGCCGGAATCGGGCCGGGCCAGAGTTGTGAGGATCTTGATGGTGGTCGACTTGCCGGCGCCGTTCGGGCCGAGCAGCCCGAACACCTCCCCCGGCCTGACCGTGATCGACAACCCGTCGAGCGCCTTCACGCCGCCGGGATAGGTCTTCACGAGGCTGTCGGCCTCGACGGCGTTCATCGCCGTGGTCTGCATGGATTCCTCCGGTTTCGGATCTTGATCGTCCGAACCGGCCCGTGAAATGAAGCCCAGCTATCCTTGCGGTTGCCACCTCGGGCTGGTTTCCCTTTCAACGGGTTCGGTTCGAGGCCGAGGACGCCGGCGGGGGTGTTGCAGCACCCTCGCCGGTGTCCTTCTCAGGTCTGGTCCTTCGCACTGCTCCTCTCCGCGATGTCGAGCACCTCCTGGGGAATCTGCCCCGTCTCGTGGAACCGCCGCCAGAGCTCGAGCTCCGGCAGCGAACCCGAGGTCAGCTCACCGAGCAGGGAGCGGACCCACGTCGCCTCCGCCTCGCGCATGGCCAGGTCGAACTCCGCCTCGAGGAGGAGCAGCCGGGGGATCTCGCCGGTGACCCTCTCCAGCGACTCCCGCCCTTCGGCGATCTCCGCCTCCAGCAGGCTCAGGCGCCGTCCGAGCAGAGTCGCCACCTCGTCGGGCGGCAGGACCACCAGCACCGAGAGTCCGGCCTCGAACCTGAAGAACTCGCGCTCGGGCGTGGAGATGAGCTCACTCACCCAGTCGACGAGTTCCTCACGGCCGGCGTCGGTGATCCGGTAAACCGTCCGCTCGGGGCGGCCGCCCTGCCGGACGCTCTCCGTCGCCTCCAGCAGGCCGTGCTTCTCCATGTTCCGCACGACGGTGTAGAGGGAGCCCCACTTGATGTCCATGTCGCGGTCCTTGCCCCGCTCTCGGAGCACCGAGGCCATCTCGTAGGGGTGCATCGGCCGTTCCATGACCGCGGAGAGGACGGCGAGCGCCAGCAGGTTGCCGACCTTTCGACGCTTGGCCATGACCTCTCCAGTACTCGTAGACGATTACTCGTATGCGAGTATACGTCCGCGAGTATCCGCCGGCAATGCTCGGGAAACGCTGATCCGTCCGGCGCGCGCGTAGCCTTCGGTTATGGCCGCGGACCGGGAAAGGCTTCGCCGTACGTTCACTGAGGACGCCGAGCTCTATGACAGGGTCCGGCCCAGCTATCCCGCCGAGCTCTTCGACGAGGTCCCGCGAGGAAGCCGGGTGCTCGAGATCGGCTGCGGCACCGGGCAGGCGACCGTCCCGCTCGCCGAGCGCGGGTGCCGGATCGTCGCGATAGAGCTCGGCGAACAGATGGCCCGTATCGCCCGCCGCAAGCTCGCCGGCTTTCCGGGCGTCGAGGTCGTCAACGCCGCCTTCGAGGACTGGCCGCTGCCGCCCGAGCCGTTCGACGTCGTCCTGGCGGCCACCAGTTTCCACTGGATCGACCCGGCCGTGCGCGTCGCCAAGGCCGCGGACGCGCTGCGCCCCGGAGGCACCCTCGCCGTCATATCCACGCACCACATCAAGGGCGGGACGGTCCCCTTCTTCGCGGACTCGCAGCGGTGCTACGAGAAGTTCGACCCGGACACCCCGCCAGGCGAGACGTTGCTGCCGGCCGTCGCGTTGCCGTCCGACAGCGCCGAGATCGACGATTCAGGCCGGTTCGGCGTCTCGCGGTTCCGCCGGTTCGAGTGGGAACAGGGCTACACCACGGCCGAATACCTCGACGTGCTGTCCACCTACTCCGGCCACCGGGCGCTGCCCGCCGACGCCAGAGCCGGGTTGCTCGACTGCATCGCCGCCCTCATCGACGGCCGGTACGGCGGGCGGATCGTCAAGCGCTACCTCACCCTGCTGCGCCTGTCCGACACCCACCTCTCGAACGGACGCTGACGCGCGGCAGGCCGCAGCCCACCGCGCGTCAACGCGTGTTCCCTGCTCGTGTCCCCTGCTCGTCTTCCCTGGTCGTCTTCCCTGGTCGCCGGGCCTAGGACCGTCGCCCGGGCGGCAGGTCGAACTCGTCGTCGCGCATGCGCAGGAGGGCGACACCCGCTCCGGCCATGCCGACGGCGCCGACGATCAGGCCCGCGGCGCTGCCGATCTGACCGGGGATGAAGGGGTGTGTGGGTCCGGCGATCATGAGCGCGATGCCCATCCAGGCGGGCGCGACGCGGCTGCGCCACAGCGCGGCGCCCACGAGCGCCAGGCCGATGGTGAGCCCCAGGATCCACAGGCCTGAGGCGGCGGACACGACCGGGTTCGCCCACAGGGCCTGGTCGAGCGTGGTCGCCGCGCCTCGGTCGACCCCCTCTCCCAGGGTGACCAGCGCGAGGAGGTGGTCGTTCGGCAGCAGCGCCGACGCGAGGAACCCCAGAAGCGACAACAGGGCTCCGGCCGTCGCGAGCCGGGGAGCGCCGCGCCGGGCGACCCACGCCACCGTGCACGTGGCCGGAATGAGCGTAATGGTGAACACGGCTCCCACCCACTGGAGCGCGCCCACCGTCCCCTGGCCTCCGGCGACCATGTCCAGCGTGCCGGCGAAGTCGCCGTCGGCGGGACCCGGCATCAGGAGCTGGTAGAGGGCCTGGGCGAGCAGCGGCAACGGAGTGATCACCGCGAGCAGGATCCGCCAGAACGTGCGGACGTCACGCAGTGGCCTCCCGGTCGCCGGCGCCGCCGCGCGGTTCGCCGTCTCGGTACGGGACTCGTGTTCCATGGATCCTCCGATGACTGTGATCGTGTTCTCTCGTCGAGAGTGGGCCGCCGGAGGTCCCGTATTCGTGGGCACGCCCCCCCATCCGTTCCCGGGCGGTGCTCCGCGGGGATGGGGGTCCGCTCCTATGGCCCTGGGAGTCGCAGGACCCGATGATGGGTCGCATGTCAGCCAGCCGGGCAGTGCCGATCACCACGTTCACGATCACGGTCACGGTGATCGCGGCCGCGTGGGCGTCGTGGTTCGCCGGTGACTACGGCCTGCGCGACGCGGCGGACACGTACCTGCTGACGAATTCGGCGATGGCCGTGACGTTCACCGCGTTCGGAGCCCTCGTGCTGGCCCACCGGCCACGGCATCGCATCGGGCGGCTGTTCGTCGCGTTCGGCGCCTTCTACACAGCGAGCGTGGCCTGTCTGGGCCTGCTGTCGGGCGTGATCCCGCTGACCTCCGGGTGGGAGCGCCTGATCGACGTGATCGGCATCACCGTGTGGATCCCGGCCCCGGTGGTCTGCCTGCCGCTGATCCTGCAGCTCTTCCCCGACGGAACGGTGTTGTCGCCGCGGTGGCGGCCGCTGGCCGCCGTCACCCTGGCCCTGCTCGTGCTCACCCCCGCCTTGACGCTGCAACCGGGAGGGATCGACAAAGAGCCCATCGCCGACCGCAGCCCCATCCTGCCGGACGCGGTCGGGCGCGTCGTGGGGGCGATCGTCCCCGTCGCCATCGCCCTCGTGGGAATCGTGTTGCTGGCCAGCGTCGTCGCGTTGTGGTTGCGGGTCAGGCGCTCACGCGGAGAGCAACGGCTCCAGCTGATGTGGCCCCTCTGGGCGGTGGCCGTCTTCCTCGTCCTCAACGTCCAGCGCGTCGTGACCACCGACGGGCCGATCCTGTTCCTGCTGACCCTGCCGCTGATCCCGGCCGCCGCGACGATCGCGATCGTCCGTCATCGGCTCTACGACATCCGGCTGGTCGTCAACCGGTCCATCGTCTACGGCGTGCTCACCGTGGGCGTGATCGGCGCCTATCTGGGCATCGTCGCCGGTCTCGGCGCGCTGGCCCGCGAACGTCTGGACAGCCCGTTGGTGGCGACAGGAGTCGTGGCGCTGGCGTTCGCGCCCGCCCGCGCCGCCGTGCAGTCCGCCGTGGACCGGCTCATGTACGGCAGGCGGCACGATCCGGCCGCGGCGGCCGCCAGCGTGGGCCTGCGGCTCGGCGCCGGCCTGGACGGTGTGCTCCGGGCGGTCTGTGAGGCGTTGCGCCTGCCGTACGCCGCGGTCAGCGCCGACGGGCGGCTCGTCGCCACGTTCGGTGCGGCGCCAGACGTGCGGCACACCGTGCGACTGGAGGTGGCGGACGGCACGCCCGCCGACCTGCTGGTGGGGCTGCGCTCAGGCGAGTCCCGGCTGTCGGCGGCCGACAGCCGGGCGCTCGAACTGCTCGCCGCGCCCGTCGGAGTGGCGCTCCAGGCGGTCCTCCTGTCGGAGCAACTGCGCGAGTCGCGTGCCCGCATCGTCGCCGCCAGGGAAGAGGAACGCCGGCGGCTGCGCCGTGACCTGCACGACGGTCTCGGCAGCGCACTGACCGCCGTGACCCTCAAGGCGGACGCGGCGCACAACCTCCAGGCCGTCGATCCGGCCCGGTCCGGGCAGTTGCTGCTCGACCTGCGCGCCGACCTGACCGGCGCCATCGCCGACATCCGCCGTCTCGTCTACAACCTGCGGCCGCCCGACCTGGACGAGCTAGGGCTGCTCGGGGCCCTGCGCCAGCACGCGGAGCAGTCCTGGCGCCGCGACGACGGCCGCTTCGTCGTCACCGTGGACTCCCCCGCCGACCTTCCTCCGCTGCCCGCGGCCGTGGAGGTCGCGGCCTACCGCATCGCCACGGAGGCGGTCACCAACGCCCTGCGCCACGG
The DNA here is from genome assembly GCF_016863275.1 of Planotetraspora mira. Classification (GTDB taxonomy): domain Bacteria; phylum Actinomycetota; class Actinomycetes; order Streptosporangiales; family Streptosporangiaceae; genus Planotetraspora; species Planotetraspora mira. Next base: position 16,601 of record NZ_BOOO01000015.1, on the reverse strand, counting down.
CAGCGCCGGCTCGTGCGTCATCTCGCTGCGGGCCGACCACTCCCTGCATCTGGAGGTGCGCGACGACGGCGGCAACGGCGTCACCGCGTGGCAGCATGGAGTCGGCCTCCGGTCCATGCACGAACGCGCCGCCGAACTCGGGGGCGTCCTCAGCGCGGGACCCACCGATCGTGGTGGCCGCGTCCACGCCCTTCTGCCACTGGAGCCGAATTGAGCACCGAGGCCGCCATCCGCGTGGTCGTGGTCGACGACCATCCGATGATGCGCGAGGGCATGCGCGCCCTCGTCGCCTCCCTGACCGACATCGAGATCGTCGGCGAGGCGGGAGACGGCGAGGCCGCCTGCCGAGAGGCGCAGCTCACCCGACCCGACGTCGTCGTGATGGACCTGCACATGCCCGGGGTCAACGGTGTGGAGGCGACCCGGTCGATCCTGCGCGTCGCGCCCGCCACCCGGGTGCTCGTCCTGACCATGTTCGAAGACGACGAGTCGGTCTTCGCCGCGATGCGGGCGGGCGCCTCCGGCTATCTCGTCAAAGGCGCCCAGCAGGACGAGATCGTCGCGGCCGTTCGCTCCGTCGCCGGCGGTAACGCCGTCTTCGGGCCGACGGTGGCACGTCGGATCATCGACTTCTTCGCCGGTGGCGGCCGGAGCGCGTCGCCCACCGAGCCGTTCCCCGAGCTGACCGGCAGGGAACGTGAGGTCCTCGACCTCATCGCCGCCGGTCACGCGAACGCGGTGATCGCCCGGCGTCTCGTCATCAGCCCCAAGACCGTCAGCAACCACATCTCCGCGATCTTCGCCAAACTCCAGGTCGCCGACCGCGCCGAGGCGATCGTGCGCGCCCGCCAGGCCGGGCTCGGACACAAGTCCTGACCGGGCCGGGCCGAACCCACGGCGACGGCCTGCTCGTCCATCGCCGACCCTCGGCGCCCGGCCACTACGATGGCCGAAACGGGACGAAAGGGTACGGCGTGAATCTGGTCGAGCGCGGCACGGACTTCGCCGGGTTCTGGCGGGAGCGGCACCTGTGCACGCTCACCACCGTCCGGCCCGACGGCACGCCCCACGTGGTGCCGGTCGGCGTGACCCTCGACCTCGACTCGGCGACGGCCCGGGTGATCACGTCGGGCGCCTCACACAAGGCCCGCCGTGTCGCCGCCGCGGGCCCCGAGGGCACACCGGTCGCGGTCTGTCAGGTCGACGGCCGCCGGTGGTCGACGCTCGAAGGCACGGCGGTCCTGCGTACCGAGCCGGAGCAGATCGCCGACGCCGAGCGCCGGTACGCCGAACGCTACAAGCAGCCGCGTCCCAACCCGGCCCGCGTGGTGCTGGAGATCCGGGTGACCCGTGTGCTGGGAAACGTGTGATCACCGTCGTCGGGATCGGCGCCGACGGATGGGCCGGTCTCTCCCCCTCCTCCCGTGCGGCCGTCGAAGCCGCCGAGGTGCTGATCGGCGGATCCAGACAGCTCGAACTGGTCCCCGGCTTCACCGGTGAGCGGATCACCTGGCCGTCCCCCCTCCTGCCCGCGCTGCCCGGTCTGATCGAGGCGTACGCGGCCCGGGCCGTCTGCGTCCTCGCCAGCGGCGACCCCATGTTCTTCGGCGTCGGCTCGACGCTGGTGCGCCTGCTCGGCCCCGAGAGGGTGCGCGTGCTGCCCCACCTCTCGTCGCTCTCGCTGGCCTGCGCGAGGCTCGGCTGGCCCGTCGAGCAGGTCGAGGTGGTTAGCCTCGTCGGCCGCCCGCTCGCGGCCGTCAACGCCGCCGTCTCACCGGGGCGGCGCCTCATCGTGCTCAGCGCGGACGGCGGGGGCCCCGCCCAGGTCGCCTCCCTGCTGACCGCGCGCGGCTACGGCGCGAGCGGCATGACGGTTCTGTCCGATCTGGGCTCGGACGCCGAGTCGCGGCAGGACGGCCTCGCGGCGCGCTGGCCGCACTCCGCTTCCCCGGCGCTCAACGTGATCGGCGTCGAATGCGCGGCGGACCCCGGCACCCGGCCGCTCGCCCTCGTCCCGGGTCTGCCCGACGAGGCGTTCGAGCACGACGGGCAGCTCACCAAGCGCGAGGTGCGGGCGGTCAGCCTCTCCCGGCTCGCCCCCCTCCCCGGCGAACTGCTGTGGGACGTCGGCGCGGGCGCGGGGAGCATCGCGATCGAGTGGATGCGGACGCACCCGTCCTGTACGGCTGTCGCGGTGGAGGGCAGGGCCGACCGCGGCGAGCGGATCCGCCGCAACGCGGAAACGCTGGGCGTGCCGGGGCTGCGCGTGGTGGACGGGACCGCCCCGGCGGCACTGGCCGGGCTGCCTGCGCCCGACGCGGTGTTCGTCGGCGGCGGCGTCACCGTGCCCGGGGTGGTCGAGGCATGCTGGACGGCGCTGCGTCCCGGTGGAAGGCTCGTCGCGAACGCGGTCACCCTGGAGTCCGAGGCGGCCATCGGACGGTGGTACGGCAGGCTCGGCGGCGACCTGGTGCGCCTCTCGGTGCAACGGGCCTCCCCTGTCGGCGGCTTCACCGGGTGGCGGGCCATGATGCCGGTGACCGTCTGGTCCGTGGTCAAAGAATCCGGGACCGCCGGCGCGGCGGTCGAAGGATCCGGGATCGCCGGCACGGCGGTCGAAGAGCCGGTGGGCGAAGGATCCGAGGCTGCCTGGCCGGCGGCCGGAGGACCTGTCGTCGGAGCGCCGGCGGGCGAAGGGTTCTCGACTGCCGGGGGACCTGTGTACATGGCGTCGGCTGACGATGGAGATCTCTCATGACGGTGCACTTCGTCGGCGCGGGCCCGGGGGCGGCCGACCTCATCACGTTACGTGGGCTGCGGGTGCTGGAGTCCTCGCCCGTCTGCCTTTATGCCGGGTCGCTGGTCCCCCGTGAGCTGCTCGGCTCCTGTCCTGACGGAGCCCGGCTGGTCGACACCGCCGATCTGACGCTCGACGAGATCATCGCCGAGATGTCCACCGCGCACGACGCGGGGCTGGACGTGGCACGGCTGCACTCGGGCGACCCCTCGGTGTTCAGCGCGGTGGCCGAGCAGATGCGCCGGCTGGACACGCTCGACATCCCCTACGACGTGGTGCCGGGAGTCCCCGCCTTCGCCGCGGCGGCCGCCTCGCTGGGCCGGGAACTCACCGTCCCCGGCGTCGGCCAGACGGTCATCCTCACGCGCACGTCCGCGCGGGCGACGCCGATGCCTGAGGGCGAGGACCTCGGGACGCTGTCGGCGAGCACGGCGACCATGGTGCTGCACCTGGCCGTCCAGCGGATCGAGGAGGTCGTCGCGGAACTCCTGCCCTCGTACGGCGCGGGCTGCCCCGTCGCGGTCGTGGCGCGGGCGAGCCGTGACGACGAGGTGATCCTCCGCGGCACGCTCGCGGACATCGCCGACCAGGTACGGCAGGCCGGGGTCAAGCGCACGGCGGTCATCGTGGTGGGGCGGGTGCTCGCGGCGTCGCAGTTCCCCGACAGCCACCTCTACTCGGCCGGCCGCCGCCGGTCGTGACCGTCGCCGTGCCCTCAGACGCGGCCGCCCGCCCGTCCCACGATCACGCCGGCCCGGTCGATCACCACGATGTCGACCTCGACGGGGGCCTCCCGCAGCACCTCGACCGCCGTGGCGCGGGCCCGCTCCGCCACCAGGTCGCCGAGGGGCAGGCCCGCCTCCTGGCACAGGCGCAGCGCGTGCAGCGCGGTGTTGGCCTCGCGGACCCTCTCGGCGAGGTCGGCGGCGCCTCCCCCGTCGAGCACGAGCCTCGCGAGCAGGTCGGGATTGACCTGCGAGCGGCCAGAGTGCAGGTCGAGGTGCCCGTCGGCCAGCTTGGAGAGCTTGCCGACGCCCCCCGCGACCGTGAGCCGAGGCACGGGGTGGCGGCGCAGGTACTTCAGCAGCGCTCCCGCGAAGTCGCCCATGTCGAGCAGCGCGTCGTCGGGCAGGCCGTACAACTCGGCGGCGACACGTTCCGACGTGCTTCCCGTGCATCCGGCCACGTGCACGTGCCCGGCGGCTCTGGCGACGTCGACTCCGCGCCTGATGGAGTCGATCCAGGCCGAGCACGAGTAGGGCACGACCACTCCCGTCGTCCCGAGGATCGACAACCCGCCGAGAATGCCCAGCCTCGGGTTCCACGTGTGGCGGGCCAGTTCCTCGCCGTTCTCCACCGAGATCTCCACCACGACGTCGCCGGTGCCGCCGTGCGCCGCGGCCACCTCGGCGACGTGCTCCCGCATCATCCGGCGCGGCACCGGGTTGATGGCCGGTTCGCCCACGTCGAGCGGCAGTCCCGGCTTGGTGACCGTGCCGACGCCCGGTCCGGCGATGAAGGTCACACCGCTTCCCGGAGGGCCTGGCCGTACCGACGAGGAGATCAGCGCCCCGTGCGTCACGTCGGGGTCGTCACCCGCGTCCTTCACGATCGACGCCGCGGCGAAGCCGTCGCCGAGCGACTCACGCGCGAGCGCGAAGGCGGGCGTGCGGCCCTTGGGCAGCGTGATCGTCACGGGATCGGGGAATTCGCCGGTGAGCAGAGCCGTATAGGCCGCGGTGGTGGCGGCGGTCGCGCACGCGCCGGTGGTCCAGCCGTGCCGCAGCGGGGCGCTCATGGGACGACCCGGCCGCACACGAACGGGCCGCGAACGGATGCGCCACGAACGACCACACCACGGACGAACGCGCCGCGAACGACCCGGCCGCGGACGACCGGCAGCGTGGGACGGTCCGGCAGGACATGACACGGGACGGAAGGGGACACGGCATGCGGGTGCTGATCCTGGGCGGGACCGCGGAGGCGCGGGCACTGGCCGCCGCGCTCGACCCTGAGCCGGGCATCCACGTGGTGTCGTCGCTCGCCGGGCGGGTGAGCAATCCGCGCCTGCCCGCCGGCGAGGTGCACGAGGGCGGCTTCGGCGGGCCGGAGGGCCTCGCGGCCTGGATCCACGACAACGCGATCGACTCCGTCATCGACGCGACCCACCCGTTCGCCGCGCGGATGAGCGCGTCGGCCGCCGAGGTGGCCGAGCGCACCGGCGTCCCCCTGTTGGTGTTGCGACGTCCCGGCTGGACGGAGGGTCCCGGCGACTCCTGGCATCGCGTCGCGTCGCTCGACGCGGCGGCGGCCCTGCTGCCCTCTCTCGGCCGGAGGGTGTTCCTCACGACCGGACGCAGGAGCCTCCCGGTCTTCACGGCGATCGACGGCCTGTGGTTCCTCGCCCGTTCGGTGGACCCGCCCGAACCTCCGATTCCGGCCAATGTACGGATCCTGCTCGCCCGGGGCCCGTACACCGTGGAGGGCGAACGCGAGCTCATCGGGGAACACCGCCTCGACGTGCTGGTGACCAAGGACAGCGGGGGCGCGATGACCACCGCGAAGCTGGTCGCCGCCCGCGAACTCGGCCTGCCCGTGGTCATGGTGGACCGGCCGCCGCTGCCCGATGGCGTACGACTCGTGAGCACGGTCGACGCCGCCGTCGGCTGGCTCGGCGGCAGGTGACAGGCGCGGCCCGGACGCGATGAGCCTCCCGCAGGCCGACTCTGAGGCGGCTGCCGGCGGGATCCCGAGCGCGGTGACCCGGCCGTGGGCCGGCGTCACGACGGGTAGCGGCGCGGTGTGTAGACCACGGGACCGCCCTCGCGCTCGACCACGCGCGTGGTCGAGGAGCCGACGAGCAGCAGGCATCGCATGTCGATCGTCGACGGGTCGAGCGCGCCCAGCGTCGTGATCGTGATGCTCTCCTCCGGCCCGCCGACGTCACGCCCGACGACCACAGGCGTCCCCGGCTCGCGGTGCTCCAGCAGCAGGTCGCGGGCCGCGCCCACCTGCCAGGCACGGCTGCGCGAGGCCGGGTTGTAGACGGCCAGCACCATGTCGGCCTTCGCCGCGGCCGAGATGCGGTCCGCGACGACCTCCCACGGCTTGAGCAGGTCCGAGAGCGAGATCACGCAGTAGTCGTGGCCGAGCGGCGCACCGGCCCTGCTGGCCACCGCCTGCGCCGCGGTGAGTCCCGGCACGATCCGGACGGGCACCCCGGCGTAGCGCTCCTCGCCGGCCGCCTCCAGCACCGCGCTGGCCATGGCGAAGACCCCCGGATCTCCCGAGGACACCACCGCCACCCGCGCGCCCTCGAGCGCCATCTCCAGGGCGTGCCTGGCCCTCTCGGCCTCCACCCGGTTGTCGGTGCGATGGCGGCGCTGGCGGGGGTTCGGCGGCACCCGGTCGACGTAGGGTCCGTATCCGACCAGATCGGTCGCGTCGGCGAGAGCCTCCTGGGCCTCCGGGGTGAGCCACGGACGCCCTGCCGGACCGAGCCCGATGACGGTGACCTGGCCTCCGCGTTCCCCGCCGGTCCACCTGATCGACGTGGTCTGCTCAGACTGCTGTGTCCGGTCCGTCTGCCCGGGCCGCTCTGACTGGCCTGTCTGGCCCGCCTGCTCGGGCTGGCCCGTCTGCCGGTCCTGTTCGATCTGCCCGGGGTGCTCCGGGACGAAGGTCCGCTCGGCGGGGCTCGGGATGAGCGCGAGCGAGAAGTACGGAACCTCGGACGGGTCCACGTCCTTCAGGGGGGCGATCCGCTGGCCCTTCGTCGTGGCGCGCTCGACGTACCACGCCTCGTCGAGACGTCCGGCCTCCGCCAGCGCGTCACGGACCTTCTCGAACGTCCGGCCCAGCTTGAGCACGGCGGCCGAGTCCGTGTTCCGCAGCTTCTCGGCCAGCACGTCGGCGGGAAGCGTGCCCGGCAGGACGGTCAGCGTCTCGTCCCGCTCCACCAACGGGCGGCCGAGCACGGCCGACGCCCCGCTGACCGAGGTGACGCCCGGAACCACCTCGGTCGGATAGCGGTGAGCGAGCCGCTTGTGCATGTGCATGTACGACCCGTAGAAGAGCGGGTCTCCCTCGCACAGCACGACGACGACCCTGCCGGCGTCGAGGTGGGCAGCGAGCCGCTCCGCGCAGACGGCGTAGAAATCGTCGAGCGCGCCCTGGTAGCCACCGGGATGATCGGTGGTCTCGGTGGTCAGCGGATACTGCAGAAGCTCCTCGACCTGGCCCTCCCGCATGTACGGCAGAGCGATCGATCGGGCGATGCTCCGGCCGTGCCTGGCACTGTGGTAGGCGATCACGTCCGCCTCACCGATCAGGCGGGCGGCCTTCACCGTCACCAACTCGGGATCGCCCGGGCCGAGCCCGACACCGTAGAGCCGACCTGTCATCGCGTTCACTCCTGCTCACTCGCGATGGCGTTGACCGCCGCCGCCACCATCGCGCTGCCGCCCCTGCGGCCGTGGACCACCAGAAACTCCAGATCGCTGTCCGCCAGCGCCTGCTTGGACTCCGCGGCGCCGATGAAGCCCACCGGGATGCCGAGCACGGCGGCGGGACGCGGCGCCCCCTCGGCGATCAACTCCAGCAGGCGGAAAAGGGCCGTCGGCGCGTTGCCGATCGCGACGACCGCGCCGCCGAGCCGGTCACCCCACAGCTCCAGTGCCGCGGCGCTGCGGGTGGTGCCCAGCCGCTCGGCCAGATCGGGGACGCGGGGGTCGCCGAGAGTGCACAGCACCTCGTTGTCCGCCGGAAGCCGCCGTCTCGTCACGCCTGAGGCGACCATAGCCGCGTCGCACAGGACCGGGGCGCCACCGCGTAGGGCCGCACGCGCGGACGCCACGACGGCCGGCGACCAGCCGAGGTCGTCGACCAGGTCCGTCATGCCGCAGGCGTGCACCATGCGCACCGCCACCTGGGCAACATCCGGCGGCATCCGGGTGAGGTCCGTCTCGGCGCGGATCGTGGCGAACGACCGGCGGTAGATCTCGGCGCCGTCGCGTACGTAGTCGGTCACTTTTCCCCTCGGGACGTGGGCACGCTCGACGCGGCCGCACTGGATGCAGGCGAACTCGGTACAGGCACGCCCGACGCGGCCGCGCTCGACCGAGTCGCAGTCAACGGACCCGCACTCGACGCAGCCACGCTGGTTCCGCCCGCGCTGGTCTCTGCCGGGCTGGTCTCGGCTGCGCTGGTCTCGGCTGCGCTGGTCTCGGCTGCGCTGAATACCGCCACGGCGGCGGCCACCTCGTCGATGCCGGAGCAGGTACGGCTGTCGCCGTCCAGTTCGACCCGGTATCCCCGGCCCGTCGCCACCACCTCGACGACCCGTCCGCGTGGCCGTCCACAACGACGCTCGCACCCGACCCAGTGCACGGGCAGCCCTCGTTCGCGGACCGCCTCGACCGCTCCGAGCGCCGCGTCGGCCTGGACGTCGGCGAGCGACTTGGCGCAGCCGGGCGTGCCGGTGCAGGCGCTCACGCCGACCCATGGCGACGACGGGTCGGCGACCAGGCCGGCCTGGGTGAGGATCGGCGTCCAGATGGCGGCCTGGGCCCGTGTCAGGTCCGGCACGACGACCGTCCGCCACGGCGTCAGCCGTACCGAAGGCGGTTCGTCTCCACCGCCGGCGCCGTCGACCGGCGCAACGCGCCGCCCGGCAACCTGACCGGCCTGACCAACCTGCTCGGGAGCCTGACCGGGCTCTCCGGGGGCCCGACCAACCTGCCCGGGAACCTGGTCGGCCTGCCCGGAAACGTGACCAGCAACTTGTCCGACCTGACCGGTGGCCGCCGCCGCATCGGCGAGGAGCAGTGCCTGGGGGGCGGACAGCCTGCCGAGCGGGACCACGACCTCCAGGGCGACTCTCCCGTCCCGCTGCTCCACGAGCCTCGGTTCCCGCACCGCCGTGGTCGTCCGTACGGGACCGGGTGTGAGGCTGCTCACCGCCGCCGAGTCGAGTCGCAGGCGGGCGGCGACGCGTGCGGGACCGTCTTCGAGTTCGGACAGACGCCACGCGGCATCGCCCTGGGCGGCCCGCTCGTCGAGGAACGCCTCCGCGACCGCCACCATGACGCCGACCGGATCGACTGCCTGGGCGGAAGGATCATCCGCCATGCCTGACCCGTCACCCGGTCCGGCAGGGTCGTCCGTCACCCCGGCGGAACCGTCCGTCACCTGGATGGTCCCGGCTTCCACACCGGCGAGCAGGACGGCCCATGCCGTACTCGATCTCGCGACGAGCGTGACGTCGGCGCCGAGGCCGGTCACGTCGCCGGTGCCGTCGTCCAGGGCGAACAGGAAGCGCCCGGACAGCTGCGCCAGCCGCGGCCGGGCGCACAGGGCCAGATCCAGCGCCGCGACCAGGGGGCGCACGTCCAGCAGAGTCGAGCCGGAGCGGCCGGAGAGTGGGGACGCGATGATGTTGCGCACCCGTTCGTGCGTGTCGGACGGCAGAAGCCCGGCGGCGGCCATGCGTTCGGCGAAGGCCGGGGCGGACTCGAGCCCGCGCACCTGGACGTTCGCCCGTGAGGTCAGCTCGATGACACCCGAGCCCAGTTCGTCCGCGCAGGCGGCCAACTCGCGCAGTTGGGCCACCGAGACGGCGCCTCCGGGCACGCGGATGCGGGCGAGGCCGCCGTCGGCGGCAGTGTGCACCTGCAGCGCCCCCGGACATGCGTCGAGGTGCGCGCGTCCGGAAAAGTCGCCAATCGCCACGAACAGGATGTTAACGCCAGTTATTGCATTCCATCCGGCTGCCGTAGTCTCATCGGAGACGACGGCACAGGGAGGAAGCCGGTGTGAAGCCGGCGCGGTCCCGCCACTGTGACCAGGGAGCGACCCCCATCACGGGCCACGGTCCGGCTACGGACGGGAAGGCCGGGGTGAGCGTCGATCTGGGAGCCAGGAGACTCCTGCCGTCGCGACACCCACGACCGGGGCGAGGACCCCGAGGGAGGAATCTCCGTGCGCCCTGAGCCGCCCAATCCCACGCCGTCCGGCCCCGCAACCGGCACTGGACCCGACCCCGCAACGCCAGGCCTCACAGCACCAGCCCCCACATCCGGCCCCGCGACCGGCGATGCGCCCAGCCCCGCGACCGGCGATGCGTCCAGCCCCGCGACCGGCGATGCGTCCAGCCCCGCGACCGGCGATGCGACCGGCCCGGTGTCGCCCACCGTCCTGCTGTTGTCGACGTCCGACACCGACCTGCTGAGCGCCCGGGCCAGTGGCGCGTCCTACCGTCTCGGCAACCCCGCCAGACTGACCGCGGAGGACCTGCCCGAACTGGTCCAAGGCACCGATCTCGTCGTGGTCCGGCTGCTCGGCGGCAGGAGGGCCTGGGAGGAGGGCCTCGACGCCCTACTGGCAGGCCCGCGTCCGGTTGTGGTCCTCGGCGGCGAGCAGGCGCCCGACGCCGAGTTGATGGAGCTGTCCACGGTCAGCGCCGGCACCTGCGCCGAGGCCCACGCCTACCTGGCCCACGGCGGCTCCGCCAACCTGACCGAACTGCACGCGTTCCTCTCGGACACGGTTCTGCTCACCGGCCGCGGCTTCGCACCGCCCGCCGCCACTCCGACCTGGGGTCCGCTGGAGCGCACGCCGGGCCGTACGGAGGGGCCCGTCATCGGCGTGCTCTACTACCGCGCGCATCACATGGCCGGCAACACCGGCTTCGTCGAGACGCTCTGCCAGGCGATCGAGGACGCGGGCGGCCAGGCGCTGCCCGTCTTCTGCTCTTCGCTCCGTACGGCCGAGCCCGACCTGTTCGACACCCTGCGCACCGCCGACGCTCTGGTGGTCACGGTGCTCGCGGCCGGCGGGTCGCGGCCGGCCACCGCCTCGGCCGGCGGCGACGACGAGGCCTGGGACGTCGGCGCCCTCGCCGACCTGGACGTGCCGATCCTCCAGGGACTCTGCCTGACCACCAGCAGGCAGACATGGGAGGAGAACGACGACGGCCTCTCCCCTCTCGACGCGGCCTCCCAGGTGGCCATCCCCGAGTTCGACGGCCGGATCATCACCGTGCCGTTCTCCTTCAAGGAGATCGACGCCGACGGTCTCACCGTCTACGTCGCCGACCCCGAGCGCGCCGCACGCGTCGGGGGCATCGCCGTACGGCACGGCATGCTCAGGCACGTCCCGCCCGCGGAGCGCCGCCTGGTCGTCATGCTCTCGGCCTATCCGACCAAGCACTCGCGCGTCGGCAACGCGGTGGGCCTGGACACCCCGGCCAGCACCGTCAAGCTGCTGGCCAGGCTCAGTGAGGCGGGCTACGACCTGGGCGAGGGCCTGCCCGGCGTGGCCGACCAGGACGGCGACGCCCTGATCCACGCCCTGATCGCCGCGGGCGGTCAGGACCAGGACTGGCTGACCGAGGAGCAACTCGCGGGCAACCCCGTGCGCATCTCGGCGGCGTCCTATCGCGAGTGGTACGGCACGCTGCCTGAGGATCTCCGCTCGGGGATGGAGCGCCACTGGGGGCCGCCCCCGGGTGAGCTGTTCGTCGACAGGTCGCGCGACCCCGACGGAGAGATCGTGCTGGCCGCTCTGCGGGCGGGCAACCTGGTGGTGATGGTGCAGCCGCCGCGCGGCTTCGGGGAGAACCCGATCGCCATCTACCACGACCCCGACCTGCCGCCGAGCCACCACTACCTGGCGGCCTACCGCTGGCTCGCCGCGGACTTCGGCGCCCACGCGATGGTGCACGTCGGCAAGCACGGCAACCTGGAGTGGCTTCCCGGCAAGTCGGCCGGCATGTCGGCGGCGTGCGGTCCCGACGCGGCGCTGGGCGACCTGCCGCTGGTCTATCCGTTCCTGGTCAACGACCCGGGAGAGGGCACGCAGGCCAAGCGGCGGACGCACGCGGTGCTGGTGGACCACATGGTGCCGCCGATGGCCCGCGCGGAGACCTATGGCGACATCGCACGGCTCGAACAACTCCTGGACGAGCACGCCTCGATCGCCGCGATGGACCCGGCCAAGCTGCCGGCGATCAGGGCGCAGATCTGGACGCTGATCCAGGCGGCGCGGCTCGACCACGATCTCGGGCTGGACGACCGGCCGCACGACACCGAGTTCGACGACTTCCTGCTGCACGTGGACGGCTGGCTCTGCGAGGTCAAGGACGCGCAGATCCGCGACGGCCTGCATGTGCTGGGTGAGGCGCCGGTCGGGAAGGTCCGCGTCGACCTGGTTCTGGCGATGTTGCGTGCCAGGCAGATGTGGGCGGGCAGGCAGACCCTGCCCGGCCTGCGTGAGGCGCTCGGCCTGACCGAGGACGGCACCGCAGCGCTGGCGAGCGTCGACAGAGCCGAGTCGCTGGCCCGCGCCCTGATCGAGGCTATGGAGGAACGCGGCTGGGAGCCGGCCGCGGTCCGCGACGTCACCCAGACGGTCCTCGGCGAGACGACCGCTGCCGGCACCCTTGACGGCACAACCCTCGACGACACGTCCCTTGACGGCACCACTCCTGACAACACCACTCCTGACGGCACGCCCCCTGCCGGCACCACTCCTGACGGCACGACCGCTGCCGGCACCCCCGACGGCACCGCTCTGGACGGCACCACGCCTGGTGACGCGGCGGGGAGGTCCCGTCAGGAGCTCGTCGAGCAGGTGCTGACGTTCGCAGCCACCGAGGTGGTGCCCCGCCTGGCTCGCACGACCGACGAACTCGACCACCTCCTCCACGCCCTCAACGGTGGCTACGTCCCGGCGGGACCGAGCGGCTCCCCGCTCCGCGGCCTGATCAACGTGCTGCCGACCGGCCGCAACTTCTACTCGGTCGACCCCCGGGCGGTGCCCAGCAGACTGGCCTGGGAGACCGGCCAGGCGATGGCCGAATCGCTGCTCGAGCGTTACCGCACGGACACGGGCGACTGGCCGCGCTCGGTCGGCCTGTCCGTCTGGGGGACCAGCGCGATGCGTACGGCGGGCGACGACGTCGCCGAAGTGCTCGCGCTGCTCGGGGTCCGCCCCGTATGGGACGAGGCCTCGCGCAGGGTGACCCGTCTCGAGCCGATCCCGCTCGAGGAGCTCGGCCGTCCCCGCATCGACGTCACCGTCCGGATCAGCGGCTTCTTCCGCGACGCGTTCCCGCACGTGGTCGCGATGCTCGACGACGCCGTACGGCTGGTCGCCGCGCTTGAGGAGGCCGACGAGGACAACTACGTCCGCGCCCACGTCACCGCCGACCAGGAGACTCACGGCGACTCCCGCAGGGCCACGATGCGGATCTTCGGTTCACGTCCTGGTGCGTACGGCGCCGGACTGCTGCCTCTCATCGACAGCGGGAACTGGCGCGACGACGCCGACCTCGCCGAGGTCTACGCCGTCTGGGGCGGCTTCGCCTACGGCCGCGACCTCGACGGCGTCCCCGCACGGCCCGACATGGAGAGCGCCTACCGGCGCATCGCCGTGGCCGCCAAGAACGTCGACACCCGCGAGCACGACATCGCCGACTCCGACGACTACTTCCAGTACCACGGCGGCATGGTCGCGACGGTCCGCGCGCTCACCGGTACGGCTCCCGCCGCCTACGTCGGGGACAGCACCCGCCCCGACGCGGTGCGCACGCGCACCCTGTCGGAGGAGACCTCACGTGTCTTCCGCGCCAGGGTCGTCAACCCCAACTGGCTGGCCGCGATGCGGCGGCACGGCTACAAGGGCGCGTTCGAGCTTGCCGCGACAGTCGACTACCTGTTCGGCTACGACGCCACGACGGGCGTGGTCGCCGACTGGATGTACGACAAGCTCACCGAGGCGTACGTGCTCGACCCGGAGAACCAGGCGTTCATGACGAAGTCGAACCCCTGGGCGCTGCACGGGATCGCCGAGCGTCTGCTGGAGGCGGCCGAACGCGGAATGTGGGAGCACCCGGACCCGGAGATCCTGCGTGGCCTCCAGGAGGTCTACCTCAAGACGGAAGGCGACCTGGAGGACGACTCAGCCTGACTGGCTCAGCCCGACCGATTCAGCCCGACGGACTCAGCCCTGCGGACGACTCAGCCCGGCCGGCGGACGCGCCGCCGGTCGGCCGAGCTACCGCCGGTCGGCCGAGCTACCACTCGATGCCCTTCTGGCCCTTCTGACCGGCGTCCATCGGGTGGCGGACCTTGCCCATCTCGGTCACCAGGTCCGCCGCCTCGATGAGGCCCTCCGGAGCGTCCCTGCCGGTGATGACGACGTGCTGGCTGCCCGGCCTGGCGGCGAGCGTCTCCAGAACGTCGTCCAGGTCCAGCCAGCCCCACTTGAGGGGATAGGTGAACTCGTCGAGCACATAGAACCGGTAGGTCTCCGCGGCGAGGTCGCGCTTGATCTGCTCCCAGCCCTCGCGGGCGTCGGCGGCGTGGTCCTCCTCGGTCCCGGCACGCTGGATCCAGGACCAGCCCTCGCCCATCTTGTGCCAGGTCACCGTGCCGCCCTCGCCGGTCTCGCCCAGCACGGTGAGCGCACGCTCCTCGCCGATGCGCCATTTGGCCGACTTCACGAACTGGAACACGCCGATCGGCCATCCCTGGTTCCAGGCGCGGAGGGCCATGCCGAACGCGGCCGTCGACTTGCCCTTGCCGGGACCGGTGTGGACCATCAGCAGCGGCCGGGTGCGCCGCTGGCGCGTCGTGAGACCGTCGTCGGGGACACTGGCCGGCTTGCCCTGCGGCATGTCAGACCGCCTTCCTGTAGTCGCGCCCGGTTTCGCCTCTGTCGTCGAGTCTCTTGCCGACTCTGTTCGCGCCTCTGCTTACGCCGCTGCCGTCGCCCCGGTTTACGCCACTGCTTGCGCCCCGGTTCGCGCCCCTGCTGTCGCCTCTGTAGTCGCGCACCAGGGCGCCGAGGTCCGCCATCGAGTCGAGGGGGACAGCCTGGGCCCGCATCCGGAACGCGAGCCGCCGCGCCAGGCCGAGCCGTACCGGACCGGTCTCGCAGTCGACGACCACACTCGCCACCCCCTTGAGCAGCCCGGCGGCCCTGTCGACGTCGCCGCCGGAGGTGGCACGCCCGTCGGTCACCACGATCAGCAGCGGCCGCCGCGAGGGATCACGCAACCGCTCGACCCGCAGGACCTCGGCGGCGCGCGTCAGCCCCTCCGCCAGTGGCGTACGGCCACCGGTCGGCAGCGAGCGGAGCCGCGCCGCGCCCGCCTCGACCGACGAGGTGGGCGGCAGGGCCAGGTGAGCGGCGGAGCCGCGGAAGGTGACCAGCCCGACCTTGTCGCGCCGCTGGTAGGCGTCGAGCAGCAGGCTCAGCACAGCCGTCTTGACCGCCGTCATCCGCTTGCGCGCCGCCATGGAACCGCTGGCGTCGACCACGAACAGCACGAGGTTGCCCTCCCTGCCCTCGCGTACGGCCTCGCGCAGGTCGCCCTCGCGGATCACGAGCCCCGGCCCGGTCCTGCCGCGTTCCCGCTGGTACGGCGCGGCGGCGAGCAGCGTGCCCGTCAGGTGGACGGAGGTCAGCCGGCCTTCGGGCACACGGGATCCCGTGGTGCGGCCGTGCGGTGTGCGCGCCCGCGACCGCCTCCCCGACGCTCCCTCTCCAAGGCCGGGCACCTTCATGATCGGCACCCTGTACGGCCGGCCCGCCACGGCGATCTGCTCCGCACCGCTGTCCGATCCGTCCTGATCAGGGGATGCGGGGTCGCGGGACGTCCCGTCGTCGCGCGTCCTGTCGCGCGCTTCCTCTCGCGCTCTGTCCTCGGCAGTCCCGTCCTTAGCAGCCTCGTCCTCGGCAGCCCCGTCGCGCGCGTCGCCGTCAGGCTTCTTGCCGCCCGCTTCGTCGCGTGCCGTGTCGCCGGACGCACTGGGGTCCTCGGCCTTCTCCCTCCCGTCCGCCGGGTCGGATGTGGCCGATCGATCGTCAGGTCCAGCATCCCCACTGTCCGGGGCACCATCAGGGCCGTCTTGATCGCCGTGAGAACCCCCGTCATCGGGGTCGTCGGGATCGTCGTCTGCCGCCCGGGCCAGCAGTTCCTCCAGAAGCGACTCATCCAGCCCCGGCGCGTCGAAGGGATCGCGGCGACGGCGGTGCGGCAACGACAGGCGGGCGGCGGCGCGGACGTCCTCAGTCGTCACCGCGTCGCGGCCCTGCCAGGCGGCGTGCGCGATGGCGGCGTTCGCCGTGACCAGGTCGGCCCGGAGTCCGTCGACCTCGAACCCCGCGCACACGGTGGCGATCTGCCGCAGCCGGGCGTCGGGCAGTCGCACCCTTCCCAACTGTGCCCTCGCCTCGGCGATCCTGTCCGCCAGTGCCGCCTCCTCGGCGGTCCAGCGAGCGGCGAATGCTTCGGGGTCGGCGTCATAGGCGAGGCGGCGCCGTACCACCTCGGCCCGATTCCCCGGGTCGCGCGAGGCCTTCACTTCGACGGTCAGCCCGAACCGGTCGAGAAGCTGGGGACGCAACTCCCCCTCCTCCGGATTCATGGTGCCGACGAGCAGGAACCTCGCCGCATGCCGTACCGAAACGGACTCACGCTCGACGTAGCAGGTCCCCAGGGCGGCCGCGTCGAGCAGCAGGTCGACCAGATGATCGTGCAGGAGGTTGACCTCGTCCACGTAGAGGACTCCCCGGTGGGCGGCGGCGAGCAGGCCGGGCTCGAAGGCCTTCACTCCCTCGGTCAGCGCCCTTTCCAGGTCGAGCGAGCCGACGAGCCGATCCTCTGAGGCGCCGACCGGAAGCTCCACCAGCGCAGCGGGACGATGTGTCGACCCGCCTTCAGGCCCGTGCGGTTGCTGCGGCTCTTCCGTCCCGTGCGGTTCGTGTAGGCCGCGTGATTCGTGCCGCCCGTGGGGTT
>NZ_BOOO01000014.1 GCF_016863275.1 Planotetraspora mira | reverse complement strand
GGTTCATGGGGTTCCTGCAGGTCATGTGGCCCGTCCGGGCATTCCGGGTCCGGCGCGGCGGGGTCGCAGGAGAACCGGCATCCGCGCACGACCGCGACTTGCGGCAACTGCGCAGCCAGCGCGCGAACGATGGTCGACTTGGCGGTGCCCTTCTCTCCGCGGACGAGCACACCGCCCACTCGAGGGGACACGGCGTTGAGCACCAGCGCCAGTTTCAGGTCGTCGAGGCCGACGACCGCGCTGAACGGGTAGGTGACGATCAAGGAGTTGCCCTCCGATTGACATGGCGATCCGTGGGGATACGGACCTCGTCAGCTCGGGAGAACGGCACGGTGACTCACGGCGGATCCTCCTCAGGGATGACGCGTCCCACGACATGAGGCCGCGGCAGCCAAGCGACCTGGCTCCCGGGATCGACGTCCCGGATACAGTGGCGCGTCCGCACCGGCATCTCACCGGATTTCCCTTGGACAACCGCAAAACCTACCGGAACGTACCGTTTCCTCCCGATCGCGTCAACCAAGTGAGCATCTCCTCACATTGGCGCCCCAGGCCGCGCCTCGCCCCCTGCAAGCCTCGTTCCGAGCGCGTCTCGTTCCGGGGGTCGTCTCATTCCGGGCGGGTCTCGTGCGGGGCGTCTCATTCCGGGCACGTCTCGTCCGGGGGCGTCTCATTCCGGCACTCCTCATCCCCGGACACCCCCCGTCCCGGACACCCCCCGTCCAGGGTGCATCTCGCCCGGGAGGTCTACTCCGGGAGCCCGTCTCCCGGGAAGCCGCGCGCGGGATGCACCTCGTACGTGAAGACACCGGCACGGACACCCGGATCCTCGTCCATGAGCGCCCGTACATCCTCGACCGAGCCATTGAAGATTCCGACGCCGCATAGCTCAGAGTCGTCCATGACCGGCAGCACAACCGATAGGAGCCCATCCGCCCGCAGGGCGAAGTTGCGCCGTGCGTGCTCCCAGATGATGGCGTTGCTGCCCTCCTTGCCATATCCGTCGGCCGCTTTGAGCAGTACCACGGCGTACTCCCGCGAGCGGGTCATGTGCTCCCGCATGTACGCGTCGCTGATCTCCGTCATCCCGAACCTCCGTCATCCCGGTACGCCCGGTTGGGCCAGGCGGCCATCGCGTTGACGCTCATGGTGACACGCGAACCTGTCGGCACTCTGGCAGGCGGCCAGCCACGTGGACCGAGCAAACAAGGCGAACGAAGGCGAACAAGGCGGGCAGGGCTCCAGCTGCACGATCAGAACGGCGGAACGTCCCGCAATAGGGGTGCCGTTCCACCCCCTATCGAGTTTCCGCCCTCGCCACAACCGGCGCTCCCCCCTCCAACCTCTAGATCGTCCGGATCCGCGTCCGAGGCGGGATCGGGTTCCGGTCGAGGTTCGGTGGTCATGATCGGGGCGTCGTCATCGGCAAGTGGCCCGCTTGGAACGTGCGGCCAGTTACGAGGCTCGGGCCGCGGCATCGGAGTCATGATCGGCGGTAGCCGGGAGGGGTAGTCATGACCGAGAGGGCTGGTCCAGATGATGAGTCCGGGCTCGGCCATGGTGACAAGCCAGCCACCTTGGTGTTTGGCACGATGATCGTGTCGGCAGGCCAGATGCAGGTTGCCCTCGTCGCTGGGCCCCCTATCCACCCAGTCGACGATGTGGTCCTGGTCGGTCTTGGTCGCGGGCACGCGGCAGCCCGGCCGGGAGCACACCCGGCCGCGGATCTGGATGTGTCGTCGTAACATCGCATCCGCCTGCCGCCGATCCCTGCCCGATGCCCGGCCCTCCCGCCTATTTCCGCTCGATCGAGTGTCGCCGTCTCTCACGGCTGAAGCGGCGGCCTGCCTGGCGAGATCTGCGAGGACGCCGGCCCACTCACCGAATTCCCCAGGCTCGCGGGCAAGGTGGTCCAGGCACCGTTTGGTGATCTGCAATTCCACGATGCCGCCGCGCCGAGCGTCACGTAGCGGGCGAGCATGAGAGGCGACTGGGCGATAGCGGGTTATCCCGGTGTGCAACAGCCGGCCGTCGTCGCCACAGATCGCGAACCGCCACTCGCCCGCTGCCATGTCGGCCACCATGCGGCGTGCCAGGCCGGCATGGACCATTCCCCACCCGGGCACCTCCGCCGGATGTTCATCCAGACCGAGGAGAGTGGTCAGCTCAATGCGTACCTCACCGACCGCCCACCCCTTCGCCGCCGTCTCTCGGCCGGGCACGCCGTCATTGTCTGGGTCAGCGCTGCGACTGACGTCGGGAGATGGACCTGCTCGCCGGTGAGCGTTCGGCCGTTCGTCGTGCTCGGCCGGTTCCGGCGACCCGGCAGCCGATGTCGAATCCGGCCCATCGCCCGGTGGGCGGCTCGGCGCGATGGCGTCACCGCAGGGCTCGTCATCACCGTGGTCGCCCCCGGATCGGGGACTGGTCTCATCAAGACGGGCCTCATCAACGGGGCCGGACCCGGTGCCGCCGACAACGGCGCCCTCATGGGCCGGCTCGGCACGGCTCTCCGGCCGAATATCACCGTGACTATCGGGCTGGCGCCCGCCCTGGTTCTCGCCGCGCTCGGCGTCGGCGTCGGCGCGACCCTGGCGGGGGCCGTTTCTGGTGGCATTCGCGCGTTTGGCGCGGCCGTTTTGGGTGTTATTCCTGGTCCCACGGGCGTCTCCGGTGGCGCTCGCACGAGCCGAGTTCTCAGTCGAGTTCTCAGCCGAGTTCTGATTCGAGCACGGAACAGGGTCGGAATCAGGATCGGCAGGAGATTCCGAGTCGACGAACGGATGGGCCAGCACATGAGCCACCACCTGCTCGTCCGTCAGCCCTTCAAACGACCCGTCCAACGACCCCAGGAACAGATCCACACGGATGTGATCAATGGACCGACCGTCGCCCGCGCGCTTGCAGCCACGCGCCAACTCATCGATCCGGTCGCACCCGGCCGCCGCCCGATCCATCGGCAGGTCCAGCCCTGACACGGTCGCAGTGCCGTCCTCCTGACGAACCCCGATCACCCGGCGGCGCCGCACCGCCTCCCGATACCGCTTCTCCGCCCACTGCGGATCGATCGCCAACACCAGTCGCTGAATCTGCTCGACCAGCTCTCCGACCGTCCACCTCGACGCCTGCGGCAGCAGGAGCTCACACACTCGGGCGGCCTGGTCACTGGTCAGCCCGGCCGTCCAGCGGATGAACGCCACCGCCCGAGGCTCATCCAGCCGTCCCGCCAGCATCTCCTCCCCCAACATCGGCAACCGCCGATGCACATCCCACGCCCGCTCGAACGCGGCATCCGACCGGCGCCGCGACCAGACCAACGCCGCCCGCACCTCATCGGGGCCGAATTCATCCGGGACCTCCAACCGGCGCACCGAATCACCCGAGAACGGCTCCCTCAGGCCCACCTCCAACACCACCTGGAGGAATCGCGCCCGCTCATGGCACAACTGCCGATACGCCGCCTTCAGGACCTCAACGGCGTCGAACCCCGAGACCTGAGCGACATCGCATCCCTCCAACATCCCGCCCAACTCGGCTCCGGCCGGCATCGCGGTCAGGCCGGCCGGAATTGGGAGCGGGAGCACGCGATCACCGCCGGTCAGCCCAGGGCACCCCGACGACAACCAGCCGGGCCCACCGGGAGCAGCATCGGGACTGTCCGAGGGCGACGCCGTGGAATCTCCCGGAAGCGCGCTCGGAAACTCGCGCGAGAACGACTCAAAAGAAGCAGACGATGCGGAAGGCGAGCCCGAGGGCGATACATGAGGCGTGGCCGACGGCGGTGCAACTGGGGTGAATGTGGGTGAGGCCGAGTCCGGAGCTTGGGCCGCAGCCGACGCTGGAACTGGGGATGAAGCCGAAGCCGGAACATGAGGCGCGGCCAAGGGCAGGGCCGAGGGCGTGGCAGAGGACGGCGCGGAAAGCTGCCCACACCCCTGCGACAAGCCGTACACGGCGGGCCCTCCTTGCCGGAGACGAAAACGACGGACTGCGGTTCCCGGCCGCCCGGACCGGGACGTTCTCTGCAGGCATCGACGACTTCATCACACGGCGTACGGCCAAAAACGGCCCGCCAATCAAGCTCACCTGTAACGGCTAGCCCAACCATATATCGAACACACGATCGATGCAAGGTCGCTGAGCTGCGGATCCAGCTCCCGGCCAACCGTTTCTCGCACCGAGCCGACCCGGACCGCGCACCAGGCCTCCGAGCGGAGGCCTCATGCCGCCCATGCCCTCCGCTCCGATTCCATAGGGCATCCCGCGCAAGTCGATCAAAGCGAGAATCCCCTATGGGGACCTCGCATGGGATCCCAGGAACGCCAGACCTAGGCTGCTGTTTCAGAGGGACACCACCTGAGGGACACCGACTCCGCGACGCGACGGAGGTGAGCCGAATGAATGACTTCCGCGTCTCGACCGAGATTCACCCGCCTTTCACCGTCATCAACGTGTACGGCGAGCTCGACATCGCCACAGAACCGGAGCTACGCAGGCGGGTCGAAGGGATCCTCGACCATCCGACGGCGCGGCTGCTCTTCGACCTCAGCGACGTGGAGTTCCTCGACAGCACGGGGCTTCAGATCATCTTTGACACCTATGTCCGCCTGGGCCGAGGACACCGCGTGGCCGTCTGCGGTCTCTCTCCTCGGGTCAAGAAGGTCTTCGACGCCCTTGGCCTTTCAGATGAAATCGACATATATGCCGACTGCGTGGATGCGTTTTCACATCCGGACGCCGGCCTCTCGTAGGCGTACCAGCCCGCGGCAGACAGCGGCCCCCGCGCCCGCCTCACCGGCCGTGTCCTCGAAGGAACGCGGGCAGGCGACACGGCACGCCTACGCGGTGTGGAAGTGGCTGAGCGAGCTGGACATGCCGTGACGAGCTGGGCATGACGCCTCACAAGCTGGACATGCCGTGGCAAGGGCTGAGCCTCCGGAAACCGCGGAAGTTCGCGGAAATCTCGGAACCCGGCATCCGCAAGGTCCCGCAGAACGAACAAGAACGGCCGGTGATCAGGCCATAAGGCCCGAATCACCGGCCGTTCTCGCCGTCCGGCCAAGATTCAGCCGGCGTCCATCGCCCAACCGCCGCTCAGCGCCGTGCCGGCGTCCAACGGCACGCCGCGGAGCATCGTTCAGTTGGTGATGAGATCGAAGGACTCCCAGGGGCCGATCGCGTCACGGTTGGCGATCAACGGCTGGGCGCCGCCACCGTCCGCGCAGACATATCGGTTGTTGACCGTCGCCTTGAGGCTGATCGTGCCGTCCGGGTTGTTGATCTGCTGGAAGGTCTCCCACGAGCCCGACGTCGGCCGGTTGGCGATCAGCGCCGCGGCCCCGGCGTTTTCGGCGGAGACGAACTGGTTGTTGCCCTTGGCCCGCAGGGCGATGTTGCCGTTGCCCAGGTTGACCTTCTCGAACTGCTCGCTCGTCCCGATGGCCGTCTTGTTCGCGATCAGCGGCGAGCCGGTGGGCGCGGTGACGTACAGGTTGTTGGCCCGGGAGCGCAGGCTGATCGTCCCGGCGCCGGAGCCGCCGCCGGTGGTGACCCGCACGGCGTCGACCATGCCGACCGAGGTCGACTTGTTGACGATCTTCAGGGTGTGCTGTCCGTTGGACAGCCCGGTCTTGCTGTACACGACCTGCTGGACCTGGCGGCCGCCGCCGACGTTGAGGTTGACGTTGGTCTGGAAGACGTTGTCGATGTAGACGTCGACGTTGCCCATGTCGCTGTGGCGCTCGGACAGGTAGTCGATCCCGGTCCCGGTGAAGGTGTACGTGGCGGTGGCGCCGACGGTGTTGGTGTGGTGGGTGTCGTCGTTGTAGTCGCCGTAGCCGCGGGCCGTGGTCTGGTGCCAGTTGGCGTCGTAGGTCAGCTCGGTGTCGTTGATCAGCGAGTTCGAGGTCTGCCCCGCGGTGCCCAGAGCCGATGCGGTGCCGCTCAGGGTCTTGACGCCCTGGTTGGCGGTGCCGGTCAGCGTGGTCGAGGTGTAATTGCTGAGCGGCTTGGCCGTGCGCTCCACGACGTAGACCGTGTTGGCCGCGGTCGGGAAGGTGACCTCACCACTGGAACTGGTCGTGATGATCGCGTTGTCGGACGTCCTGCGGACCCGGACCTGCTGGGTGCCCCAGGGGTTGACGACCGTGGCCTGCTTGCCGTACTGGCTCTTGAGCCCGACGTACTTGATCTCGCCGGCCTCGCGCTCGGAGCTGACGAGGAAGCCGTCCTTGGCCAGCAGGGTGAACTTCCCGACGAAGGAGGAGTCCGTGGGCGCGGCGGGGAACACGCGGATCTTGTCGTTGTAGCTCTGCAGCAGCGACTCGTTCATCGCCGTCAGGTGCACGCCGAGGTACTCGAAGACGCCGTTGGTGTTGTTGGTCATGCCGTTCGGGTAGTTCTGGTACTTCTGCAGCATCGTCTTCATGCCGTTGTACGCCTGGTCGCCGAGGCCCAGCCGGGCGGCCTGGACGGCGTCGTTGGCCCACACGTTGCCGTACGGGAACGGCCGCTGGTTCCAGGTGTTCAGCGCGGTCTGGTAGTCGGAGGAGCCGATACCGGTCAGGTCGTACGGCCAGATCAGCTCCGACGAGACGTTCTCGCCGTTGCGCGTCTGCGAGATCGGCGGCTGGTGCGGCTGGTAGGCGCCGTTGGACACGACGTACGGCACGAGGCGGTCGAGCACGTTCTGCCACGTCGACCGCAGCCCCGCGTCGACGCCGAGCTGCTGGCTGACCTGGATGGTCAGCGGGAAGATGCTGCGCACGGCGGCCAGGTCGGTGATCGCGTTCTTGACGTTCCAGTACGTCTCATGCGAGTTCGAGTTGGCCATGTAGTACGTGTCGTTGCTCGTGTCGTGCGTCAGCATCGCGGAGTAGAACTTCGCGGTCTCGCGCATGAACGGATAGGCCACGTTCTGCAGGTAGTTCGCGTCGTTGGTGTACCGGTAGCGCATGTACATGCTGTAGGCGGCCTCGTAGCCCGTCGACAGGATGTTCTTGGTGTAGTCGCTGCCGGTCGTGCCGCGCGCGTTGCCGTCCCAGCCCATGGTCTCCGGCACCCACAGGCCGTCCACTCCGTACCGCGTCTGCGTGTACGCCTTCAGCGCGTTGTAGTTACGGCTGTAGAGGTTGTTGTGGCGGTCCATCAGGTCGGAGTGGTTGGACGACAGGAAGGACAGATAGACGTCGCGCTGGTTCCAGTACCAGTACGCGTTGCTCCACTTGCTCTGGTCCTGGGTGGCGCGGAAGACGCCGTTGATGAAGTGCGCCGGGTAGTTGCCGAACCCCGCCGCCGCGATCATGTACGTGCTCAGGTAGTAGACGTTCTCCATGTAGTCGGCGTCCTTGGAGCCGTTGGAGTACTGGACGAACGACTTGTTCCAGAACGAGTGCCAGAAGTTCTTGTAGTTGTTGAACGTCGTGGCGTAGCCGGTGGCCTTGACCGAGGCGAGTTGGTTGCGCGCCTGCGTCACCGAGTCGCGGTTGGGAGCGTTGATCCTGCTCGCCGCGGTGAGCCAGATCGTGTAACTGGAGGTGGGCGTGATGTTCAGCCGCACCTTCCGCCCGTCCACGACCTGGGTGGTGAAGTTCGCGCCCTCCACGGTGGCCGCCATCGAGTAGCCGAAGCCGTTGGCGTCGGTCTGGCCGCGGCTGAAGCCGGCGACGTTGGCGTCGGAGAACGTGGAGATGGTCTTCCAGGTGTTCAGGTCCGGCACGTCGGCCATGTTCGTGACGGTCGCCGGGTCCCACATGCTCAGGTCGAACGCCACGCTGGAGACGCCACCGCGGCTGTCGTCCACGTGGATGCCCATGACCTCGGAGTTGGGCGATCCCATGATGGTGACGGTGCGGTTGGTGTCGTACTTGGTGGTCAGGGTTCCGTCGTAGAGCGAAAGCCGCTGCTGGTAGTTCGTGTATCCGGTGTCCATGCCCGGGTTCGTGTACAGGTTCGCCGTCCCCGCGGCGTACGCCGACTGTTCGGACAGGTCGACGCCCGACACCTGCATCGTCAGCCCGTTCTGGTTCCACACCATGGCGCCCGTACGGCCGTTGCCGACGGTCAGCCCGTACAACGGGTTGGTGTTGGGACGGTTGTAGACGATGTCGTGCTTGGACATGTAGTTGGCGTAGTCGACCTTGAGCGTTCCCGCCGTCTGGTCGAAAGCCGAGTCAGTGGTCGAGGCCTGCGCCGGTGCGGCCAGGCCACCCGCCGCCAGTGAACCGGCGAGAAGTAATAAGGAAAGGGAACGCAGCAACCTCATCTACATGATCTCCCTTACTCGCTGCTGCTGTGACGCCACCTGGCAGCGGCCTCGCCTGGCCGTACCTCGATCGATCGCATGACTCACCCCCAACAAGATCATCAAGGGTGTGAGGGATGCAAAACCTGGCAGGGGGACGGCTCCACCGCCGCCGCCGGTGATCGGCGACCGGCGACGGCGGTTTCACCGCCCCCCTGCGCAGCGAAGACCGGTGCGAACCGGCACGGATTCGGCACCCGAGCCAGTCGCACCCATCACAGCTGCAGACTGTTACGCGTAGTTAACATTGGATGTCTGGAGGCGTCAAGAGACGCCGAGACGCCCAATTCACGGGCCCAAATCGGGCATTTGTTGGGCTACGGCCAGCTATCTGGGCGGATTTCGTCTAGCGGCAGCAAACAGTTACGGACGCCGGTCAGAAAATACATCCGATGTATCAAGATCAGCTGTGAGCGCGCCGGCCTTGCACCGGTCCACCCCGGCACCCGGGCGGCACACGCCCCGCACGACCGCGGGGTCCGGCGCGACTCGTCGTGTCTCAGCCGCATCTCACCGCGTCCGACGGCGCCTTTCGGCGTCTCAGCGGGGTCTCCCCCGGGGTCTCTCGGCGTCTGGCCGCCTGTCTCACCGGACGATGCTGTGCTTGCTCTTCGGCAACGCCTCGATCATCGACCGCGGCACGTTGAGCGTGTCGGCGCTGACTTGCGGCGGAGTGTTGGCCATCCACTGCATGGCTGAAATGTCCTCGAAACGCGGATTGCGGAACATCTCGAGGAACACCAGCGGCTCCTTCCCGAGATTCTCGATGTAGTGCCCGTAGGCGAACGGGACGTAGCCGACGTCGCCCGGCTGGAAGTTGAACGTGCGCGACAGACCCGAACTGGCGAACACGCCCATCCGGCCGAACCCGGAGATCCAGTACTGCCACTCGTCGTCGGTCGGATGCCAGTGCAACTCGCGCAGACCGCCCGGCTCGATCTCCACCAGAGCCGCCGAGATGGTGGTGGCCGCCGTGAAGGTCCTCGAGTCGACGATCCGCACCGTGCCGCCGTCGAACCGGATCGGCTCCTGGGAGAGCATCCGGTGCTTGAAGGTCCGGGGTACGTCACCGGTGGGGCTGACCACCCGGTCGGACTCCAGGGGAGGCGGCACCTCGCCCCGGAAGATGTACTTCTCCTTCTCCGGCATGTTCGCCATCTGCTGCATCGTCCAGCCGAAGTTCTTGGCCAGCACGCTCTTGGGCGTGTGCGCGAAGAAGTCGCTGATCATGAAGGTGGAGTTCTCGGAGAACGAGCCGTCATCGAAGACCAGCAGGAACTCCACCCCCTCGTCCAGCGCCTGGATGTAGTGCGGGACGCCCTTGGGGAAGAACCACAGGTCCCCCCTCTGCACGTCGTCGACGAAGTTGCAGCCCTCCTGGTCGACCGCGCCGATCCGGCAGCTGCCCTCCAGGACGTAGGCCCACTCGGCCTCCTTGTGCCAGTGCAGCTCCCGGTAGGCACCCGGGTTGAGGTGCATGTCGACGCCGGCCAGCGTGGTGGCGATCGGCAACTCGCGCGCGGTCACCTCCCGGGTCCAGCCGCCCTCCTCGATCCGGGTGTGCGCCATGGAGAAGGAGAACTTCATGTTCGGCAGGGTGCCGTGGTCGGTCTCGGGCGGCGTGAGCAGATCCGGGTTCTGGCGGTCCAGCTCGATGTTTCGAGGGCCCGTGTCGATGCCGCCCTGCCCGTTGCGTTGCGGCTGCGGAATGTTCTGGAAAGTACGGTCAGACATGCGAGCTCATCCTTTTCTGGCGTGCGGACAACATGCGGGACAACACGCGGACGACGTGCGGCAAAACGAGCGGGACAGTGCGCGGGAAAACGAACAGGACAGTGCGCGGGAAAAGCAGCGGGACAGTGCCCTCAGGCCTCAGAAGAAGAGCGTGAACGGCAGGCAGACACCGAGACCGGCGACGACAGCGCCCGTCGCTCCCGCGATCCGGGTGGTCAGCGGTGCGTTGACGAGCGGGCCCATCAGCGAGCGGTCCCGGCAGAACCAGACCAGCAGGAACAAGGCCACCGGCACGCCCAGCGAGATCACCACCTGACTGGCGACCAGCAGGCCGGTCAGCGGAACGCCGAGAGTGAGCGCGAGGACGGCCGGGGCCATCGTCACGATCCGCCGTACGTGCGCGGGCACCCGCCACCCGAGGAATCCGTGCATCACCACGTCGCCGGCCAGCGTCCCGACGCCGGAGGAGGAGATCCCCGAGGACAGCAGCGCCACGGCGAACGCCAGCGCGGCGAGGCCGCCGATCCTGCTCGCCAGTTCCCCGTGCGCGGCGACCAGGTCGCCGGTCCAGGACCCGCCCGTCGCCGCTCCCAGTCCGGCGCCCAGAGCGATCATCGACACGTTGACCACCGTGGCGATCCCGAGGGCGAGCACGCAGTCCAGCCGCAGGGCGCGGCGCACCAGTCCGGGGTCTCTCCTGGCCGCCTCCGCCGACAGGCCCCGCCCCTGGACCAGGGCGGAGTGCAGGTAGACGGCGTGCGGCATGACGGTCGCCCCGACGATGCCCATGGCCAGCACCAGTGAGTCCGCGCCGTGGAAGCCCGGCAGGAGCCCTCCGGCGAGCCCCGCGGCCGACTGGTTTCCGACCACGAGGATGTCGTAGCCGATGCCCGTACCCACCAGCAGCAGCGCGGCGGCGCTCATCAGCTCGAATCGGCGGGTACGGCCCTGCCGCCGCAGTTCCAGCAGCAGCAGCGACACCACCGCGGTCACGGCCGCCGACATCGCCACCGGCATCCCGAACAGCAGGCGCATCCCGATGGCGGCGCCGACGAACTCGGCGAGATCGGTGGCCAGCACGACCACTTCGGCCTGGACCCAGAGCAACCGGGTCCCCCACCGGGGGAGCCGTTCGCGGCACAACTGGGGCAGGCTCTTGCCTGTGGCCGTGCCGAGCTTCGCCGCCTGGAACTGGACGAGGATCGCCACCAGGCTGGCCATCACGACCACCCAGACGAGCAGATAGCCGTACGTCGCTCCCGCCGTCAGGTTGGTGGCCACGTTTCCCGGGTCGACATAGGCGATCGCGGCCACGAAGGCGGGGCCGAGTATCGGTGCGACCCGCGAAGCCGTTCTCGGCGCCGCGGGGCGGTCGCCCGTGGACGATCCGGGTGCCGCGAGGCGGTCGCCCGTGGACGATCCAGGTACCGCGGTGCTGCTGCGAACGATCACGTACCTTTCCCCATTCAGGTAGATGTCCGATAAATCAGCGTTTCCAGTTGAATTGATAGAGAAGGGATTTGAGTCACGAATACCCGGCCGAAGAGGCGGCAACACGGTGCGAGGCATCAGAAGAAAGTAAATAGGCGGCAGGATAATGAGAAACAGCGAGTTCTACACTAAATCGGAATTTTCGTAAATCACACCCGACCGACCTGCCGGACAAATAATCCCTCTTCCCCTAATACGCGAATAAGAGAGCTACCGGGTCACCCGGGACGAACCCCCCAGCAGAGCCTCGCCAGACTGGAAGGAGGGACATCGCCGAGGGGAAGGGCAGACGACATGACCACCGAATCCACGGAGAAGGTCTCGTGGTCGGGCAGGTACTTCGAGGATTTCGCGGTCGGCGACGTGTACCGGCACCCGCTCGGACGGACGATCACCGCCACGGACAACGTCTGGACGACTCTCCTGACCCAGAACACGATGCCGATCCACTTCGACGCGCACTACGCCTCGCAAACCGAGTTCGGCCAGAGGCTGGTGGACTCGACATTCACCCTGGCGCTGGTCACCGGCCAGAGCGTGACGGACGTGTCCCAGCACGTCATGGCCAACCTCGGCTGGGACAAGGTACGGCTGCCGCATCCGGTGTTCGAGGGCGACACGATCTACTCGCAGTCGGAGGTGCTCGCGCTCAGACAGTCGCGGTCGCGTCCGGGTGTGGGGATCGTGACCGTTCGCACCGTCGGCTTCAACCAGCGCGGTGAGATCGTCATCGTCTTCGAGCGGACCATGATGGTCTACCGGCGCGGCCACGGGCCCGACGTGACGGCCGTACGGCCGGTCTGGGACGAGCAGGCGCTCCGGGCGGTGGGCCGATCATGAGAACGCGCTCCTGGCTGTTCACACCCGGCGATCGCCCGGACCGGTTCGCGAAGGCGGCGGCGAGCGGCGCCGACGTCGGCATCCTCGACCTCGAGGACGCGGTCGCCCCGCAGAGCAAGACGGCGGCGAGGACCGCCGTCGCGGACGCTTTGGGCTGGCACGGGGCATACGTGCGGGTCAACGGCGTGGACACCGCATGGCATGACGACGACATGGCCGCGATCGCCGGCCGTCCCGGTCTGCTCGGCGTCTTCCTTCCCAAGGTGGAGGGGCCGGCGGACCTCGAGGGGCTCGGCGTCCCGGTGATCGCACTCGTGGAGACGGCCGCCGGCCTCGAGAACGCCGCGCTCATCGCGGCGCATCCGGCGACGGTACGGCTGGCCTTCGGCAACGTCGACTTCAGCCTCGACATCGGCGCCACGGACGAGGATCTCCTGTATGCGCGGTCCCGTCTGGTGGTGGTATCCCGGGCCCACGGGATCGCCGCGCCGATCGACGGGGTGACGACCGACCTGTCCGATCCGGCGCGGACGGCAGCCGACGCGCGGCGCGCCCGCCGGCTCGGCTTCGCCGGCAAGTTCTGCCTGCACCCGCGTCAGGTCGAGCCGGTCAACCGGGCGTTCTCCGTGACCGACGCCGAACTCGACTGGGCACGCCGGGTCGTCGAGGCGGCCACGGGCGGCGGGGCCGTACGCGTCGACGGCCAGATGATCGACAAGCCGCGGCTCGAACTGGCCCACCGCCTGCTCGCCCAGGAGGAGTCGTGAACAGCGAGGAGTCGTGAACCAGCGACGAGTCGTGAACCAGGGACGAGTCGTGAACCAGCCCGCCGATGTGCTCGACCAAATCCCGCCCGGCGCGGACGTGATCGTGCCCATCGGGCTCGGCGAGACGAGGCCGTGTCGATGTTGCCGGCCGCGTGGGTCAACGACCCGCGCGTCATCGCCAGGGAGCCGAACTTCGTCTCGATCAACGCCACCAGTGAGGTCGACCTCATGGGCCAGGTCGCCAGCGAGACCATCGCCGGGCGCTACTGGTCCGGCTCGGGCGGCCAGACCGACTTCGCCCGGGGCGTGCAGTACTCCGAGGGCGGCCAGGTGTTCCTGGTGCTGCACTCGACCACGAGCGCCGGACTGGGAAGGATCAACGTACGGCTCACGCCGGGCAGCGTCGTGACCACGCTGAAGAACACCGTCGACAAGGTCGTGACCGAGCACGGTGTCGCCGAGTTGCGCGGCAGAAGCCTGTCGGCGCGCGCGAGAGCGCTCATCGAGATCGCCCATCCCGACCATCGCGAACGGCTCCGCCACGAGGCGGGGCAGGCCGGCCTGCTGAGCTGACCAGGCACGGGCAGACCGACAGGGTCATCCCCGTCGTCGTCCTCACCAGAACGCAGGAACCGCCTGTCACAGGGACTTGACAGGCCTATTGACAAAGAAACTTTACAGTAATACGTTTCCCGGCGGCGGCCTGGCCACAAGCCGGGCGCCGCCGTACCCGCCCGCCCGGACGGCGCACCCGGGCGGTGATTCGCCTGCCTTTCAGAGGGCTTCACCTACTCAGAAGGCTTCACCAGCTCAGGGCTTCACCGACCGCACCCGTCCGTGGGCGTCTCCTGCCGCCCGCGGACGGGCGAAGCACGACGTCCGCCATGTGCGCACCGGACTGCGGGGCGTACCGCGGCAAGAGGAGATCTCGTGACTCTGGGACGCGACGACACCGGCCTCATCCATCCCCCTCCCCGCCGCCGGCACCGGCTCTTCATCCCGGTCCTGGCTACGCTGGCCGCCTCCGCACTGACACTCGCGGTGGCCCCGAGCGCCGGCGCCGTGACCGGCACCACCGCCCGCACCGTGACCGGCACCACCGCCGGGACCACTGCCCGCATCACCGCCGGCACCACCGCCGTCGCGAAGGCGGCCGCCGTACCCACCGGCTTCACCACTGTGGTCAACGTCGGCAGCGGCAAGTGCGTGGACGCACGGGCCGCCGCCACCGCCAACGGCACGGCCGTGCAGCAGTACGCCTGCAACGGGACCGGCGCCCAGCTGTGGCAGTTCCAGGCGACCAGCGGCGGCTACTACCGCGTCAACGTGAGCACGAACACCGCCCAGGCCTGGGACGTCACCAACGTCTCCGCCGCCGACAACGCCCCCATCCAGCTGTGGAGCTACAGCGGCGGCAAC
Source organism: Planotetraspora mira (assembly GCF_016863275.1). GTDB lineage: Bacteria > Actinomycetota > Actinomycetes > Streptosporangiales > Streptosporangiaceae > Planotetraspora > Planotetraspora mira. The sequence continues at coordinate 74,359 of NZ_BOOO01000014.1, read as the reverse complement.
AACCAGCAGTGGCAGCCCGTGGAGGAGGCGGGCGGCGCCTACCACTTCGTCAACCGCAACAGCGGCAAGTGCCTGGACGTGCCCGCCGCCTCCACCGCCGACAGCGTTCAGCTCGGGCAGTACACCTGCAACGGAACGGCGGCGCAGTCTTTCACCATGGGAACCCCCTCGACTCCCCCGCCGCCCCCCGGCACTCCCGACCTCGGGCCGAACGTCTCCGTCTTCGACCCGTCGATGCCCGCCTCGACCATCCAGAGCAGGCTGAACTCCGTGTTCGGCCAGCAGCAGAGCAACCAGTTCGGCAACAACCGCTACGCGCTGCTGTTCCGGCCCGGCTCCTACAACGTCGACGTCAACGTGGGCTTCTACACGCAGGTCCTCGGTCTCGGCATGTCCCCCGACAACGTCACCATCAACGGCGGCGTGCACGTCGAGGCCGACTGGTTCCAGGGCAACGCGACCCAGAACTTCTGGCGGGGCGCGGAGAACCTCTCAGTCAACCCGCCGTCTGGCACCGACAGGTGGGCCGTCTCGCAGGCTGCGCCGTACCGCAGGATGCACGTGCGGGGCAACCTCCGGCTCGACGACGGCGGATGGTCCAGCGGCGGCTTCATGTCCGACTCGAAGATCGACGGGCAGGTCAATTCCGGCAGCCAGCAGCAGTGGCTGACGCGTAACTCCCAGATCGGCAGCTGGACCGGCGAAAACTGGAACATCGTCTTCGCGGGCGTACCCGGCGCTCCCGGCACCACCTTCCCCAACCCGTCGTACACCACGCTCGGCACGACGCCGGTGGTGCGTGAGAAGCCGTTCCTGTACGTCGACCAGACGGGCGCCTACCAGGTCTTCGTGCCCGCGCTGCGGACCAACGCCCAAGGCGCGACCTGGACCGCGGGAACGTCGGCCGGCTCCTCGATCCCGATCGACCAGTTCTTCATCGCCAAGCCGGGCAACTCCGCCGCCGACATCAACGCCGCGCTCGCCCAGGGCAAGAACCTGCTGTTCACCCCCGGCATCTACCACCTCACCGACACGATCAGGGTGACCCGGGCCAACACGGTGGTGCTCGGACTCGGACTCGCCACGCTCCAGGCCGACAACGGCGTCATGGCCATGTCCGTGGCGGACGTCGACGGGGTGAAGGTGGCCGGCCTCCTCATCGAGGCGGGCACGACCAACTCGCCACTGCTGATGCAGGTCGGTCCTTCCGGTTCGGCGCAGAGCCACGCGGCCAACCCGACGTCGCTGCACGACGTGTTCTTCCGCATCGGCGGACCCATCGCGGGCAAGGCCACCCAGAGTCTCGTGATCAACAGCTCCGACGTGATCGGCGACCACATGTGGTTGTGGCGGGCCGACCACTCGGACAACTCCCACCCCGGCACGGTCGGCTGGACGGTCAACCCCGCCGACACCGGGCTGATCGTGAACGGCGACAACGTCACGATGTACGGCCTGTTCGTCGAGCATTACCAGAAGTATCAGGTGATCTGGAATGGCAACGGCGGCCGGACGTACTTCTTCCAGAACGAGCTCCCCTACGACCCGCCCAACCAGTCAGCCTGGATGAACGGCTCCACCCAGGGCTGGGCGGCCTACAAGGTGGGCAATTCGGTCACCAGCCACGAGGCATGGGGGCTCGGCAGCTACGCGTACTTCAACGTGAATCCGAGCGTGGTCGAGGCGCGCTCCTTCGAGGTGCCGAACACGCCGAACGTGAGATTCCACAGCTTGATCACCGTCTCGCTCGGCGGTACGGGAACGATCAGCCGCGTCATCAACAACACCGGCGACGCGGCCAACTCTTCGCACCTCGAATCCCCCTTGGTCAACTACCCGTAGAGGCACACAGGGCCCAGAGGTTCGGGTGGAGCCTGCGTCGTCCCGGCGACGCGGGCTTCCGCTGTCAGCGGCGGAAGACCGCACCAGGGGGACCGCGCATGTCTCCGACAGAGGCTTCGCGGGCGACCGCACCCTCGGGACGCCGGCACCGGGGGCATTCGTGTCCGGCACGATAGGAGTGACGGATCGCGGCCCCGCACCTGTGCCCCCACCTGCTCCGGGCTCCGCGCCCCAGCAGACCCTCGAACGTGCGATCGGGGCGGCCGGGACCACACTCGGGAACGGCGCCGATCCGCTCCTCCAGCCGGGCTTCGAGCCGGGATTCCACCCGGTCCCTGGAAAGCCGCTCCTCCTCCGGCGAGACGGCGGCGGGGAGCCGGACGACGAAGCGGGCACCACCCGCGGCCGCGTCGTCCACATCCAAGGTCCCCCCATGAGTTCTGACGATCTCCATGGCGATCGCCAAGCCGAGTCCCGCCCCGCCGTTACGACGGTCGCGGGCGGCGTCGAGCCGGGCGAAAGGCTGGAAGATCCGCTCGCGATCCGCGACGGCGATCCCCCTGCCGTCATCGGTGACGGACAACTCGGCCGCGTCACCGTCCCACCGCGCCTGAACGCGGATCGAGCTCCGGGCATGCCGATACGCGTTGTCCAGCAGGATCGCCAGCACGCGGCGGAGCTGGAAGCGGTCGACGTCGACGACGACCCCGGCGTCACCGTCCGCCACAGGGACCACTGACGTCTCATACCGATCCACGTGCCGCGAGACCTCGAGGCGGACCAGCTCCGCCAGATCGACCCGCTGCCGGTCGATGGGTGCGGCGGACTGGGCCCGTGCGAGCGTCAGCAGGTCGGTCACGATCGTCTGCAACCGGTCGACGTTCCCGAGCGCGCGATCGAGGAGCTCACACAGGTCGGTCTCCTCCGGGTGAAGCCGGGCCTCCTCCAGCTCGACGCGGAGCGCGGCCACCGGTGTGCAGAGTTCGTGGGCGGCGTCGGCGGCGAACCGGCACTGCGGCTCGGCCGCCGCAGGATCCGGAGGTGCTCCGATGACGCACTCACGGTCTGTCGGTGGGATCGAGCCGGTCATCGGTGGCTCCTTCCTCGGTCGGGCCCTGCCTACGGTCTGCCACCCTCCAGACAACCATCACCAAGCGGCCAATTACCCCCCTGAACAGGCCCTCTCTAGACACGGACCGCCAGGGCCACCCTCGGCCCCCCACGCATGGAAAAGTGAGGTGCGACACATACTGGACATATGGACCGCCTCGTGAGGCTGGGGGATTTCCTCCGCTCACGCCGAGCCCGCCTCCAACCCGTGGATGCGGGGACGGCGGCCTCCGCGCGCAGACGTGTCCCCGGCCTTCGGCGCGAGGAACTCGCCCGGCTCGCCGGCGTCAGCGTGGACTACTACACCCGGCTGGAGCAGGGCCGCAGCAAGAACGCCTCACCGGCGGTGCTCGACGCCATCGCCCGCGCGCTCCGGCTCAACGAGACCGAACGTGATCACCTGTTCGCGCTGGCCAGCCCCCTCCTCAACCCCATCCGTGGCCAGGCGGGAGCCCGGCAGCGGGTACCGCCCATAACCTACGAACTGATCGAGACGCTGGAGCACGCCGACATCCCGGCGTGCGTGCTCAGCCAGTGCCTGGACGTCCTGCTCGCCAACCGGACGTTCAGGGCCCTGATGAACTGGCCGGACGACAGGCAGGCCGGTGGCGGCAACCTCGCGAGATTCTGCTTCCTGGACCCGAGCGCCCACGATCTGTATCGCGACTGGGAGCACGTGGCGGCCGACATCACCGCCGTCCTCCATTTCGCCGTCGGGCGCAATCCCGGCGAGCCGAGGCTCAACGAGCTGATCGGGGAGTTGCTGCACGACGAGGATTTCCGGAGGGTGTGGGCCGCCCACCACGTCTACGAGAGCACCTCGGGAAACAAGCTCTACCACCATCCGATCGCTGGGGATTTCTCCCTCCACTACCAGATTCTGCGGCTCCCCGGAGAACCCGAGCAGTTCCTGTGCATGTCCACCGCCGCGCAGAAGTCTCCGTCCGCCGACGCTCTGACGCTGATCGCGAAGTGGGCCAAGACGCGGAGCGACCCTCGCCACGGCCAAAAGTGAAGCAAATCGCCCGCGCGCTCCGGCTCAACGAGGCCGAGCGCGAGCACCTGTTCGACCCGGCCGGACCCGTTCTCGACCACACCCACACCCCCGTTGTGCAGGCGGTGCATCCCTCGACCCACCAGTTGCTCGACGCACTCGACCGCGGCGACACCCCGGCATGCGTGCTCGGCCGCTACACGAACTTCCTGGCCACCAACCGGTTGTATCGGGCCTTGCTGATGTGGGACGACGGGCCGCCCCGGAATCGGAACCTGGCGCAGCTCACCTTCCTGGATGAGCGTTGCCGTCTGCTGCTCCGGAACTGGGACGTCGTGTCGGGCGACGTCACCGCCATGCTGCGGTTCGGCGTCGGCCGGCATCCTCAGGACCCCGCACTGCGCGAGCTGATCCAGGAACTCCTGACAGCCAGTGACCCCTTCCGCCGGCTGTGGGCCGTTCACAACGTCCACGACCGTCCCTCTGGAATCAAGTACTACCGCCACCCGATCGCCGGGGACTTCTCCGTCAACTACCAGGGCCTGACGCTGGCGGAGCCCGACCAGTACATGTGCGTCCACACCGCGGAACCCGAGTCGGCGTCCGCCGCCGCTCTGGCCCTGCTCGCGAAATGGGCCAGGACGCGGAGTGACCCTCATCACGACCAAAAGTGATGTAAAGCACATAATGGACACATGGACCACCCTGTGAAGCTGGGGGATTTCCTCCGCTCACGCCGAGCCCGCCTCAATCCCGAGGACGTCGGGATGGAGGTCCAGCGACATAGGCGTGTCCCCGGGCTGCGGCGCGAGGAACTCGCACAACTCGCCGGCGTCAGCGTCGACTACTACACCCGGCTGGAGCAGGGCCGCAGCAAGAACGCCTCCCCCGTGGTGCTCGACGCCATCGCCCGCGCGCTCCGGCTCAACGAGACCGAGCGCGAGCACCTGTTCGACCTGGCCAACCCCATCTGCACCCCCGCCCGCTGCGGGAAGGTCCCCCAGCAATGCGTGGACCCGGAGACCCTCGTCCTGCTCGACACCCTGGAGCGTGCCGACGCGCCGGCCGCCGTGATCGGTCTTCGCACGGACTTCCTGGCCGCCAACCTGCTGTTCCGGGCACTGATGATCGGATTCGACACCATGTCGGCCCGCGAACGCAACCTGGCCAGATACGTCTTCCTGGACCCCCGGTCCCGCGAACTCCATCGCGACTGGGCCATCGTGGCCGCCGACGCCACCGCCATGCTGCGCTTCTCCATCGGCAGGCATCCGAAGGACCCCCTGCTCCACGAGCTGACCAAGGAGCTCTGCCTGCACAGCGAGGACTTCCGGCGGATCTGGGACGAACATCACGTGCTCGCACGCATCTCCGGGGTCAAGCGCTACCGGCACCCGGCCGCCGGCGAGTTCACCCTCGGCTACCAGGCGCTCACCCTCCCCAGGGACGCGGACCAGATGTTGCTGGTCTACACCGTCGACCCCGCCTCGCCGTCCGGGACCGCCCTCCGGCTCCTCGCCAAGTGGGCCAGGGCCAACGATTCCGGCCAACGGGAGCTCATAGCCGCGCAATCTTGACATTCGACCTCAATGTCCGGTTAAGAACTCTGTGACGCGGCGGTGATATCGCATCGTTATCGTCACAGAAATGTCCATCAAGATCGGCAAGGCCCTGGCCGCCGGCGCCACCGTCGTCGCGGCGATCGGGCTCCTGGCCCCCAGCGCTCCCGCTACCGCATCTTCCGGCCACTCATCCTCCGGCCACTCGGTGAAGGTCACCGTGATGGCCAGCTCCGACATCCACGGCAACGCCGTCAACTGGGACTACTTCAAGAACGCCGAGTATGACGACAGCGCCCACAACGACGTCGGCCTGGCGAAGGTCTCGACCCTCGTCAAGCAGATCCGGGCCGACCGCGGCGCCGACCACACGCTGCTGTTCGACTCGGGTGACACCATCCAGGGCACCCCGCTCGACTACTACTACGCCAAGATGGAGCCGGTCACCACGACCGGGAAGATCCATCCCATGGCCAAGGCCATGAACGCCATCGGGTACGACGCGGTCACGCTCGGCAACCACGAGTTCAACTACGGCCTCCCTCTCCTGGCCAAGTGGATCGACCAGATGAAGGCCCCGGTCCTGGGGGCGAACGCGGTGTCCGCGCGGACCGGCCTTCCGGCGTATCAGCCCTTCGTCATCAAGACGATGAAGGTCAAGGGCGAAAAGCCGATCAAGGTCGGCGTGCTGGGGCTCACCAACCCGGGCATCGCGATCTGGGACAAGGCCAACGTCGAGGGCAAGCTGAAGTTCCTCGACCTGGTCGCGACCGCGAAGAAGTGGGTGCCGGTCCTGCGCGGCCTCGGCGCCGACGTGGTGCTCGTCACCGCGCACGCGGGCGACAACGGCATGTCGTCCTACGGCTCCGACCTCCCGGTGGAGAACGCCTCGGCCCTCGTCGCCGAGCAGGTCCCGGGAATCGACGCCGTCCTGTTCGGCCACGCCCACAACGACGTGCCGCAGCGGTTCGTGACCAACAAGGTCACCGGGCAGCAGGTGCTGCTCACCGAGCCCGGCAGGTGGGGCCAGCGGCTGTCGGTGGTCGACTTCACCCTCACCAAGCAGCGCGGCAGGTGGAGCGTCTCCGGCAAGTCGTCCACCACGCTGAACACCAACACGGTCCCCGAGGACCCGAAGATCGTCGCGCTCATGAAGGAGCAGCACGACAAGACGGTGGCCTACGTCAACCAGGTGATCGCCCAGTCGAAGGAGCAGTTGTCCGCCGCGGAGTCTCCGTACAAGGACACCCCGATCCTCGACTACATCCAGCAGGTCCAGACCGATCTGGTGAGCAAGGCCATCGCGGGTACGGCCGACGCCTCCCTGCCGGTGTTGTCGATCGCCGCGCCGTTCAGCCGCAGCGCGGTCTTCCCCGCGGGCCCGGTGAGCGTCCGTGACATGGCCGGCCTGTACGTCTACGACAACACGCTGCTCGGCGTGAAGCTGACCGGCGCCCAGGTCAAGGATTACCTGGAGTACTCCGCCAGGTACTTCGCCCAGGTCGCTCCCGGCGCCCCCATCGACCTCGGGAGCCTCACCAACGCCGGCGGCACCCCGGACTACAACTACGACCAGTTGTCCGGCGTGACGTACGACATCGACATCTCCAAGCCGGTGGGGCAGCGGATCGTCGGCCTGTCCTACCAGGGGCAGCCGGTCGCCGCCGACCAGCAGTTCGTCGTGGCGATCAACAACTACCGCCAGTCCGGCGGTGGCGGCTTCCCCGGTGTGACCACCGCCCCCGTGGTCTACAACGCCCAGGTGGAGATCCGTCAGGCGCTGATCGAGTACGCCACCGCGTCCGGCACCATCGATCCCGCCACCTTCGCCGACCCCAACTGGAAGCTCGTGCGCGAAGGCGTTCCGGTCTTCTAGCACCACACCCCGGGGACTCGGCGTGGATCTCCACACCGGGTCCCCGGCCTTTTACGGCATTTCGCTAATGTGATGCCGGGAGGTACCAATGGGATTCGTTTCACGCGGCTTTCGCGGCAGGCCCAGAGATGAGGGCGTGAAGCTGCCGCCAGGCCAGTATCTCGTTCACGATTTCCCGGTGTTGTCGGCCGGGCCGACTCCGCGGGTCCCGCTGGACCGATGGGAGTTCGCCATCGACACCGAGGACGGGCAGACGCACCGCTGGTCCTGGCAGGAGCTGATGGCCCTGCCCGCCGAGACCCCGACCGTCGACCTGCACTGCGTCACGAAATGGTCGAAGCTCGGCACCGACTGGAAGGGGGTGTCCCTCGACACCCTGTTCGCCGACGTCGAGTCGAGCGCCGAGTACGCCCTCGTCTACTCCTACGGCGGCTACACGACGAACCTCCCGGTCGAGGACCTGCTCGACGGCAAGGCGTGGATCGCCTACCAGTTCGACGGAGAGGAACTCGCGGCCGCGCACGGCGGGCCGGCCCGGCTCCTGGTCCCCCACCTCTATCTGTGGAAATCCGCGAAATGGGTCCAGGGCATCCGGCTCATGAACGAGGACTGGCCCGGATTCTGGGAGACGGCCGGCTACCACAATTACGGCGACCCGTGGCGCGAGCAGCGCTACCAGGGAGATTGAACAGCCGCAGGCTGGTCTGGCGCATCGCCAGGCTGGTCGAGATCCGTGACGAGACCCCGAGTGCGCGCACCCTGGTCCTCCAGATCCCCGGCTGGCCCGGCCACCTGGCCGGCCAGCACGTGGACGTACGGCTGACCGCCGAGGACGGCTACAGCACCCAGCGCAGCTACTCCATCGCCGCTCCCGCCGACGGAGAACGGGTCGAACTGACCGTCCAGCGGGTGCCCGACGGCGAGGTCTCGCCGTACCTGACCGAGGAACTCACCGTCGGCGACGAGGTGGAGATCCGCGGTCCGGTGGGCGGCTGGTTCGTGTGGCGGCCCAACGGCACCGCGCCCGTTCTGCTGGTCGCGGGCGGTTCGGGGATCGTGCCGCTGATGGCCATGATCCGCGCCCGCAGGCAGGCCGGCAGCCGCACGCCGTTCCGCCTCATCTACTCGCTCCGCGAGCCGGGCGAGCGCTACTACGCGGAGGAGTTGCGCCTGCCGCACCCCGGCCTGGACGTGACCTACCTCTACACCCGTGCCGTCCCCGACGGGTGGGCCCGCCCGGCCGGACGGCTCACCATCGCCGACATGAACACCGGCGGCTGGCCTGCGGATTTCGGGCCCGAGTGCTACATCTGCGGGCCGACCGGCTTCGTCGAGACGGCCTCCGACATCCTGCTCGCCATGGGCCACGACGCACGTGCGATCAAGACAGAACGATTCGGCCCCACCGGAGGGTGACATGACCGAACCCGCTCAGGACTCCTATCAGGACGGCAACGCCCTGGCCGGCCCGCTGCGAGAGATCTTCGCCGTCGACGTCACCGCGGCCGCCGGCCAGTGCGTCCACTGCGGCCTCGCCGGGCCCGTCGCCTCACTCCGGGTGTACGGCCCGGCCCCCGGCATGGTGGCACGCTGCCCCGGCTGCGACGAGGTGGTGCTCCGCCTTGTCCGCGGTCCCGACAGCGCGTGGCTCGACCTGCGCGGAACCGTTTCCCTGCGCATCCCCCTGCCCGGCCCGGGTGTGCCGGACGGGACCGGGGAGGGCCCGGCCTAGTACGGCAGGAGCCGCCCCTTGGGGGTCCGCAGGTCCAGCGCGAGCCTGCCTGCCGGCCGTCTCGGTCTGCGGACTCTGATCTGCCATCGCATGACGACTCCAGGGACGAAGTGTGCTTACCCTGGCCACGATGCCGGGCGCGAGCCCGGCCGTCTTCGGTGCCAGCCGCCATTTGTGACGCAGGCCAGCGGAGTTTGCGGCATTACCGTTAGCTGCAATGCCCCGGCCCTCCCCCTACGAGATCCTGGATTCATGGGCCTGCGCTGCCTGATCGTCGACGACAACGACCATTTCCTCGAGGTCGCGTGCGACGTGCTGGGCCGAGAGGGGATCGAGATCGTCGGCGTGGCGTCCACCCGGGCCGACGCCATCAGGCAGGCGGCGACGCTCCGCCCGGACGTCTTGCTGGTCGACATCAGCCTCGGCGACGAGTCCGGCCTGGATCTCGCCAGGGACCTCGCCTCGGGTGAAAGCGCGGAGACGTCGAGAGTCATCCTGATCTCCACCTACGCCGAAGGGGACCTGGTGGACATCATCACGGCGAGTCCCGCCATCGCCTTCCTGCCGAAGGCCAGATTGTCGGGCAGGGCGATCAACGAGATCATCCGGGCCGCCGAGCATCCCCCGGACCTGACCTCCCCAGACGGCGCCTCCCCCAACGGGCACTCTTCCTGGAGAGCCCGCGGCAAGCATCACCCCGGCCCGTATTAGCGGGAGTCGAGGAAGGTGATCACCGCGAGCACCCGGCGGTGGTCGTCCGCCGTCTCCGGCAGCCGCATCCTCGCCATGATGCTGCGCACGTGCTTCTCGACGGTGCCCTCCGTGATCCACAGCCTGTGGGCGATCCCGGCGTTCGACCGCCCTTCGGCCATCAGGGCGAGGACCTCGCGCTCACGCTCGGTGAGGAGTTCCAGCGGGTCGTTCCGGCGCCGGGCCGCGAAGAGCTCACGGACCAGAAGGGGATCGACGACCGAGCCGCCCGCGACGATCCGGTTGATCGTCTCGATGAAGTCCGTGATCGCCGTCACCCGGCTCTTGAGGAGGTAGCCGATCCGGTGGCCGGCGGCGAGCAACTCCATCGCCTGATCCACCTCGACGTGTGCCGACAGCAGGAGGATGCCCGTCCGCGGGAAGTCCTCCCTGATCATCTTGGCCGCCTCGAGCCCCTCGGTGGAGTGGCCGGGCGGCATCCGGATGTCGACGATGACCACATCGGGCTCGTGCTTGCTGACGATGTCGATCAGTTCGGGGGCGTCTCCCGCCTGGCCGACGACCTCGAACCCCGATCGTTCCAGCAGGCTCACCAGCCCCTCACGGAGCAGTACGTCATCGTCCGCGAGCGCTATCCGAGTCCGGGCAGGTACCGCCATTTCGTCGTCTCGCACCGGTCTGCGCCACCCCTCATCGGGCGGGTGCCACGAGGGCGATCGCATCGGCGCCTGAGAAGGTGGCCGCCCGATCTCCTCGGGCGGAGCCCGAGTATATTCAGTGACTGTGCGCGCACGACTGTTGTCGTCGTTGCTACGCCCAACGCGCCCACCCCTCATGACGGGGATACTGATAGGCGTTTTGTTGGTCGCGGTGGAGACCCTTGTTGCAAATCCACTGACGAAGGTCGCGCCACCGAGTTCCCTGAGCATAGTTTACTTGCCCGGCGTTCTGGCGGTCTCGGTCCTATGGGGGTGGGGGCTCGGGACGCTGACCGCGCTGGCCAGCGCGTTCGCCTTCGGCTACTTCCTCGTCCTGAGGATCTCCACGGGCCCGGAGTGGGTGGCTCTCGCCGTCTTCCTCGTCGTCGCGGTGTTGACCGGGTCCTTCGCGGCCCTGGCCCGCTCGGCGGCCGTCGACGCCGAGGAGCGCCGCAGGGAGGCCTCTCTGGCCGCCGAACTGGGCGGCCTGCTGCTGAACGCGGAGGATCTCTACGCGGCCCTCCGCGCCGCCTCCAGCCTGCTCGCCGTCGAGCTGGAAGCCCCCGGCCTGACGATCGAAATGGAACCGATCACGGACGACCGGCTGCGCACCGCCGTACAGCTCAGGGACGGCGGCAGGACGCTCGGCAGGGTGGCCGTCCCGAAGGACCTTCCCGAGCCGGCGCTTCAGCGTGTTCACGACCGTCTCCCCTGCTCGCTCAGCACCTTGCTGCGGGCGGCGCTCGACCGCGAGTCGATCACGAAGGCCCTGAAGACGAGCCATGACGAGCTCCAGCGGGTCGCGGACGAGCAGGCCGCACTGCGGCGCGTCGCGACGCTGGTCGCACACCGGGTGGCTCCGGAAGAGCTCTTCGGAGCCGTCGCCGATGAGATGGGCCGGGTCCTCAAGGTCGACCACACGGCGATAACCCGGTTCGACCCCGACGGAACGTTCATCGTGGTGGGCTCGTGGAGCGTTCGCGGTCCCGGCTTCGTGGTCCCTGAAGGGACACGCTGGTCCGCCGACGAACCGAGTGTGGCCGGCATGGTCCGTCAGACCCGGCGACCGGCCCGGATGACGGACTACGCCACCAATGCCGGCGCCGTCTTCGAGCAGTCCAGGAAGCACGGGGTCAATTCGGCGGTGGGCATCCCGATCGTCGTCGAGGGACGGCTGTGGGGCGCGACGGTCGCCCTGTCGGCGGAGCCCGACCCCCCGGCCTGTGTGGAGGCGCACATGCTGGAGTTCACCGAGCTCGTCGCCACCGCCATCGCGAACGCCCAGGTGCGCCAGCAACTCGCCGCGTCACGCGCCCGTGTGGTCGCGGCCGCCGACGAGACCCGCCGCAGGATCGAACGTGATCTGCACGACGGGACGCAGCAGCGGCTCATCTCCCTCGGACTGCGGCTGCGTTCGGTCGAGGCCGCCACCTCGCCGGAGATGACGGATCTCAGGAAGCAGCTGTCCTGCGCCTCCGACGACCTCGCGGGCGTCGTCGAGGATCTTCAGGAGCTGTCGCGCGGTCTGCATCCCGTGATCGTGTCCAGGGGAGGCCTCGCCTCGGCTCTGCGCACCCTCGCGCGCCGCTCAGCCGTACCGGTCGAGCTGAGCGTGAGCGCCCCGAGACGCCTGGCCGAGAACATCGAGGTGACCACCTACTACATCGTGTCGGAGGCGCTGACGAACGTGGCCAAGCACGCCAGGGCCACGATCGTCCACGTCGATCTCGCGATCGAGAAGTCCCGCCTCTGCCTGTCCGTCCGCGACGACGGGATCGGGGGTGCCGACCCCGTGCGGGGCTCGGGCCTCATCGGCCTGCGCGACCGCGTCGAGGTGCTCGGCGGGACCATGGAGATCTCGAGCCCGCCCGGCAGCGGGACGTCCCTGCTCGTGGCCATTCCGACTCCGCCGGACCACCCCGGCAAGGGCTAGTCGTCGCAGACGGGAATCCTGAAGACGAACCTGGCGCCGCCCCCCGGCGACTCGGCCGCCACCAGCGTGCCGCCGTGAGCGTGGGCGATGTCGCGCGCGATCGCCAGCCCGAGGCCGGTGCCGCCGTGGTTCCGGCTCCGCGCGGTGTCCAGCCGGGTGAACCGCTCGAAAATCCGCTCACGGTCGTCCGCCCCGATTCCCGGCCCGTCGTCGGTCACGGAGAGCTCGACGTAGCCGACGCCACGCCGCAGATAGACCTCAACGGCATGCCGTGCGTGCCGCTGGGCGTTGTCGACCAGGTTCATGAGCACGCGGACGATCTGAGGAAGGGCCGCGTGCACGGTCACCCCCGGCTCGACGTGCAGGCGGACGGGCAGCCGGTCGATCCGCCGGACGACCTCGCGCTCGACGAGTTCCGACAGGTCCACCCGGGTCCGCTCGGCGTCCCCTTCCGCCCCGACCCGGACCAGCAGGAGCAGATCGGTGGTGATCGATTCCAGCCTGTCCACGTCGTACAGCGTGTGGTCGAGCAGATCAGGCAGATCGGTCTCCGCGGGGTGGAGTCGGGCCTCCTCCAACTCGGCGCGAAGACCCGCAAGGGGGGTCCGCAGCTCGTGCGACGCGTCGGCGACGAACTGGCGCTGCCGGCCGAGCGCCTGGTCGGTGACCCGTTTGGCGTCCTCGATCCGGCCCAGCGTGCCGTTCACGGTCCGCGCCAGCCGGGCGATCTCGTCCTGGCCGGCCCACTCGGGCACCCTGGTGCTCAAGTCGTTGCCGTTGATGGCGGAGAGGTCGGCGCTGATGGCTTTCACCGGCTTGAGCGTGCGTCCCGTGATCACCCAGGTCGCCCAGGCGGCCAGGATGATCAGCAGGCCGTCCTGGAGGCCGAAGAACCGGCCGAACACCTCGGTCGAGTTCAGGCTCGCCGCCGGCCTGCCCGCGTAGACCACCGGCGAGTCCGCCTCAGGGTCGACGCGGAGAGCGGCGAGCCGGATGCAGCCCAGGTGAGCCGCCGACGTACAGGTCTCCACGTCCCGCTCGGGGTTGATCGGGGTCGGCCACACCTGGCTCAGGGCCGGCAGGCCACGAGCGCGCCGGGACGCGTCGACGACCTGATGGCCCGGATTCACGACCTGGATGAGGCCGACGCCCCCGACCGCCGGCCGCACAGGCTGGGACAGCCGCCCGAGGCGTACGGCCGCTGCGGTGAGGTCGGCCTGGCGCCGGGCCGACAGCCAGATGTCGTCCGTGACCGCCTGCCGTCCCACGGCGCCCTCGGCGAGCGCGGTCGGTATGAGCAGGAGGACGGCGAGAAGCGTGACCAGGGCGGTGATGCGGCCGCGGATGGACCGTGGCCGCATACGGGCCAGACGGCCTCGTATACCCGCCATTGATCTGGACCTTCCGCGCACCACACTTCCTCCTTGGTATTCCGTATACTGTATGCGATCTTCTTTTATCCGGCTTCACGGGGAGGGACTTACTGATGCCGACGGCCGTCGATGTTCATGACCTCGCCGCACCCGTGACGCGGGACCCAGGTCCGCCTGCGAGTGTTCGCGGCTCCAGGCCGCCTTCGCGCCGGCCCGGTGCAGACGCCAGGCGATGCGTCACCTGCTCGAATCCCGGACACAAGTCAACGGGTACGCAGCAATTCTAACAATTAACTGGATTCATTCAAGTAAAAGAACAGTTCCAATTTGGAGTGGAGACCGAGACACTCCGTCGTCCCCCTCTTACGTTGATCGCCTGTGATCTGGATGTGGTCGCTACTACGTACGACGCACCGCCTGACTTCCTGCCTGTTTGCGGAGATGGATATGAGCGACTTCCGCGTGACCGTTGAGACGCACCCGCCGTTCACGGTCGTCTCCGTCAGCGGGGAGATCGACATCATCACCGAGCCCGCGTTCCGCGCCCAGGTGGACGAACTCCTCGACCGGCCAGCGGTGCGACTGCTGTTCGATCTCACCGATCTCCGCTTCCTCGACAGCGCGGGACTCCGCGTCATCCTCGACGCGTACGGCCGGCTCGGGCGAGGCGACCGGGTGGCCGTCTGCGGCCTGCTGCCCAACATCCGGCGCCTGTTCCACATACTCGGCCTCACCGGCCGCCTCCCCATCTACCCCACCCTCGACGAAGCCCTGGCCTCAGCGTCAACCTCCGGATCAAGCTAAGGATCAAGCTCAAGCTCAAGCCCCCCCACCCAGAACCCCCACCCCCCCGCGTGATCATGCACAAGTTCGTGATCACACCCCCCGGCCAGCCCAAACCTTCCGCGTGATCATGCACAGGTTCGGCCGTACACGCCCTGACCTGCCCAGACCTCCGGCGTGATCATGCACAAGTTCGGTCACGTACGGCACGACCTGCGCGAACACCATTCGTGATCATGCGCATGTTCGGCTGTCTACGGCACCACCTGGACGAACATCGTCCGTGATCATGCACAACCTGCGACCCCGACCGCGATTTCAACCGCGGCCCCGGAAGAGCGCATGTCGTTCGCGTCCGGCAGCCGCCTTCCCAAATGCATGATCACGGACGATGTTTACGCAGGTCACACGGCACATTCCCGAACCTGCGCATGATCACGGCATACGTTTCCGCTGCTCAGGCACCGCGCCGGCGAGCCTGTGCATGATCACGCTCGGGGTCGTGGCCGGTCAGGGGGCGTGATCACGAACCTGTGCATGATCACGGCCAGCTGAGAGGAGGGGGACTACTGGAGGGGTAGTAGCCGAGGGGGAGGGCGTACTCCTTGGGCAGTAGGCGATGTGTCGCCGGGCGGCGGACGACGGGGCGACCCATGCCGGGACACCATCGCCACTGTTGGTCCACGTTGAAGGGAGCACGCCTTGCGCAAGGTCTATCTCGGCCTGGCCGGCCTGATGCTGGCCGCCGTCATGGTGCAGTGGTACCTCGCGGCCGTCGGCGCGTTCGACAAGCCGCAGGAGGACGACTCGTTCGCACTGCACAGCATGAACGGCATGATGATCATTCCGATCCTCTCGCTGCTGGCCACCGTGGCCGCGGCACTCTCCAAGGCGCCCGGCCGTACGATCGGGCTCACCATCCTCCCGCTCGGGCTGATCATCGTGCAGGTCTTGATCATCGCGCTCGGGAACGCCCTGAACGACAGCTCGGGCAACACCACCCCTGCCTCACTCGCGGTCCTCGGACTGCACGCGATCAACGGAATGGCGATCGCGGCGGTCTCGGCCATGGTGTTCCGCCAGGCACGACGACTCGCCATGGGCACGGCTGCGGGCGACACGCGGAACACGGCGGCGCACGCCTCATGACCACCGCTCTGCTCATGACGCTCGACCTGCTCGCCGCGGTTCTGGCCGCGGCGACGTGGCTGGGAGCCGGCGTGGCGGCCGCGTCCCGTCGCCCGAGGACGGCGCTCGCCCTCCTCGCGGCGGCGGTGCTCGCCTCGCTCGCCCGTGCGGGCGTCGTGGGCGGGCTCGCCGGCGCCGGCTGGTGGTTCGTCCAGGAGAAGGTCACGGTCGCCCTGCCGCTGCTCCTGGTCACCGGGGTGGCCGCGACCGCACTGGCCGCTCCCCCGTTGGTCAGGGCGGCCCGTTCCCAGGCGGATGCCGGCGCCGCCGGATCGCCCGCCGTCGTCGTGGCGCTGCTGGGCGCGGGATACGCGGCGGCAGGCGGTCTGGCCGTCACGTTGCTGATGGGCTACCCCGCGACCTTGAGCACCGCCCTCGTCACCGTGGCCGTCGTCGCCGTCGCCATGCTGGTCACCTGGCGGATCGTCGCGGGTCCCGGCCGATCGCCGCGGATCGTCATCGCGATCACGCTCGTGACTGGCCTGGCGGGTACGGGGCTCGCCTTCTTCCCCTCCCCGGCGATGGACGACGGCCTCGACCACACCCTGAGCCACAGTGGCATGGGTCATCTCGCGATGGCCGCCGGCTCCCCGGCGAAACCGCAGGGCCGGCCGGTGACCTCGTTACGAGGGCCGGCCACACCCGCGGCGGGCGGCGTCGTCCGCCGCTACACGCTCTCCGCGGAGACCGCCGCCATCACCCTGTCGTCCGGGCGGAAGGTCGACGCGTGGACCTTCAACGGTCAGGTCCCCGGCCCGCCGATCACGGCGAACGTGGGCGATCTCGTCGAGGTGCGGCTGCGCAACGCGAACATCCGGTCGGGGGTGACGTTGCACTGGCACGGCTACGACGTACCGGCTGGTGAGGACGGCGTGCCGGGGCTCACCCAGGAAGCGGTCCTCCCCGGGCAGGAGTTCGTCTACCGGTTCCTCGCCGACCGGCAGGGGACCTTCTGGTACCACACCCATGAGGTCTCCGACCTCGGCGTCAGGATGGGCCTGTACGGCACGCTGGTCGTCGGCCCACCCTCGGCGGGCGTCGATCTGACCCTCCCCGTCCACACGTTCGCGGGCCGGACGGTCTTCGGCGACCACGACCAGCCGCTCGACCAGCGCGTCGCTCCTGGAACACCGGTACGGCTGCGCCTCATCAACACCGACAACACCCCGCACCGGTTCACCCTCACCGGAACGCCGTACCGGCTCGTCGCCGTCGACGGCACCGACCTGAACGGCCCGGGCGAACTCGACCGGATGGGCCTGCGCCTGCCCGCCGGCGGCCGGTACGACCTGACCTTCGTCATGCCCGCCGCCCGTGACGTCGTGCTGAACACCGACGACCGAACCCCGTCCGTACGGCTCACGCGGCAGGCCGCCGCGACGTCGACGACAGCCAGCGCGACAGCCGGCACGGCGGCCAACGCGACGGCCAGTGCGACTGAGGACGCGAAAGAGGACACGACCGGCTGGCCCGACCTGGATCTCACCACGTACGGCACGCCCGCCACGACGCCGATAACCGCGGCGGACACGTTCGACCGCCGGTTCACCCTCGTGCTCGACCGCGGCCTCTCCCTGGCCGGTGGGCGGCCGATGTACGCGTACACGGTCAACGGGCACGCGTTCCCCTCGATCCCGACCGAGGTCGTGTCGACCGGCGATCTCGTCCGCCTCACCGTGGTCAACCGGAGCCGCGACATCCACCCGTGGCACCTGCACGGTCATCGTGTCCTGGTGCTCTCCCGCGACGGGCGGGCACCGACCGGCAGCCCCTTGTGGCTGGACACCTTCGACCTGCAGCCCGGCGAGGTGTGGGAGGTCGCCTTCCGCGCCACCAACCCCGGCCTGTGGATGAACCACTGCCACAACCTCGTCCACGCCGACCAGGGCATGGCCCTGCACCTGGCGTACGAAGGGGTCACCACGCCGTTCCACGGGGCGCACGGCGGCTAGGTCGTGGATCTCCCAAGAGCGCGGTCGTCTAGTGGAACGTCTTCACCAGCGCACTGCGCTCGCGGGAGTCGAGATCTCCGACGTGGCTCCTGCCGTCGACGCCGATGGCCGCCAGCAGGGCGCCGACCTCGGCCGAGCCGTGGCCGGGCAGATGCCGCAGGATCCACAGGACGCCGACCCGGCCCGCCACGCCGGAATCGTCCCGGAGCACGTCGGCGAGGCTCATCCGGCCGGAGGCCACGGCGGTACCGAGGTCCGCGCGGGTCATCGGGGACGACGTGCTCTCCGGCGTGGCCGTGGGCGTGATCGAGGCGCTCGCCACCGGATGCCCGTCCTGCTCACGGTGGGCGCGCACGCCGTGAGCGGCCACGAGGACGACGCCTCCGGTCACGACGATCGCGGCCGCCGCGTCCAGGTGGCGCTTGGACAGGAAGCCCCGCTCGTGCCTGCTGGCGGCGTGCTGCATGCCGGCGATGGCCGTACGCAGCGCGACTCCCGTCACCATGCCCAGCAGGATCGGCACCACCTGGCCGGGAAGCGGGCTGAAGGTCGCGGTGAGGACACCCACGGCCGGGCTCACGCAGGCGACGACCAGCCACGGAGTCAGGCGCTGCCCGCCCACGTCGAGCAGTGCCGCCAGGGCCAGCCCCTCACTGGCTGAGTGGACCATCAGCGCGACGACCACGACCAGGGAGGCGTTCAGCGCCAAAGTGGCCCCCTCGATCGCCCGGTGCAGGGTGAGCGCGGCCGCGGTCTCCATTCCGCCGAAGACGGCGGCGCCGACCGCGTCCCGCATACGACGGTGCCGCCCGGGCGCGTGCTCGGCGACGCGCTGCCGTACGGTCTCCAGGTCGCAGGCGCAGGACTTGTGGCTGTAGTGCGTGATCACGAGGAAGCCGAAGGCCGCCGCCAGTCCCACGGCCCACAGGGGGACGCCGCTGGCGACCGCGTCGCTCCATGCGTCGGGCAGCAGGTCGACGAGGGCCGTGACCAGCATCAACGCCGACGTGATCGCCAGCCATGCCGTCAGCCGCCGGGAATTGCGCCGTGCGAGCCAGGCTCCGGCGACGGTGGACACGCAGACCAGGAGCACGGCCGTCCAGGTGCGCCCCGACACCGGAGGCAGCATCGTCGCCACGGCGCGGGTCCAGTCGGCTGAGGGCATGTCGCAACCACTCCTCGAAGACGCGGCGGCCACTCCGGGGAGATCTTCTTGACCGTCCCTTGGGCGGCCGCCGCTGTCTGGATCCCCCCGGAAGCCGTCCCGGGAAACACCGTGGTCCGCAAAGAAAAGAGCCGTCGAGAATGGCGACTTTCGCGGACATCTCGCCGCTCGCTCGTCATTAAACGGTAAAGAAATCCCGCGCGGACGGACCGGCGTGTAAACAGAGAGTAACTGGTCAACAACCCAGAGTGATAACGCGTCCGAAGGGAGCCACCGTGGCAATCGTCAAGCGGATCATCCCCGCCCTGACCCTGTGCGCCACCGCGGGGTTGCTCATGATCGCCGCCGCGCCCGCCCGGGCCGCCGACAGGCCCATCGACGAACCGGCCGCCGTCGCGCCCGTCGCCAAGCCCGTGCTCGAACCGTACCGGCCACCCCTGTCGTGCACCTACCAGGTGGTCAAGGTCCGCCCGTCGAGCTTCCTCAACGTCAGGCAGGGGCCGGGCCTCCGCTACCGGCCCGTCGGCGACCTCACGGTGGCCGACGGGCGCTTCGCGGGGGCGTGCGGCGCCTCCCACGGCTGGGTGGCGCTGAAGTCCTCCTCCGGCAGGATCGGGTGGGCCTCCGCCGGCTACCTGTACCGGATCCCCACACCCCACCCATCGGTCGTACGGCGTCCCGCGCTCTCCTGCACCTACCGGGTCGCCAACCTGCGCAAGGGCAGCCACCTCCAGGTGAGGCGGGGGCCGGGCCTCGCCTACGAGCGGGTCGGGACGCTCGGCCAGGCCGACGGCCGCTTCGCCGGAGCGTGCAGCGCCTGGCGCGGCTGGGTCGCGGTCACGTCCTCCAACGGCCGGCCGGGCTGGGCCTCGTCGCGCTACCTCCAGAAATAGGCCGGAACACCCTTCCCGGCCCGCACCAAGAACCATCCACCCCGCGTTTCCCGCCCCCGGCCTCCCACCAGCCGGGGGCGGGAAACCTCACCTCCGGCTCCCGATGACGCCGCAGGCGATCCGGTTGCCGGAGTCGCCCGCCTTCAGCGTCTCGGCGTCCGGGCCCGTCTTCCCGTCATGGCTGTACCGGTCGGGGATGTTGGCCATGTTGTCCGGCTTCGAGTGGATGACGACGGAGGTGCCCTGCCGGGTGATCAACTGCCTGACGACGAAACGGTCCGTCACGTAGCTGGCGCCGGCGATCCCGTCCTCTCCCACCAGGAGATTCGGCAGGTCACCTGTGTGGTTCGGATGTTCGCCCGCCCCCAGATGAGGGCCCGCGTTGAAGAACGGGCTGCCCGTGGCGGGATCCTTCGAGTCGGGGTCACAGACGCCCCTGCTGTGGATGTGTAATCCGTGGAATCCCGGAGACAGGCCCGCGACCGCCACGGTCACCAGGGACTTGCCGTTCCCGCTGTCCTCGATCTGGAGCGTCCCGACGGTCTGCCCGCGCGCATCCTTGATCACGGCGCTCACCTTCGAGTCCGACGGCGACGGCGGCGGCGCCTCCGGGGCGGGCACGGCGATCCCCGTCCCCAGTACGGCGAGCAGGGCCACAGATGTCATGCCGACCATGGAGGCCTCCCCGTGACAAGATCCCGTTGCCTCTATGGCCAGGGTAAACACGACGACGGACGCCGTGGGGCCAAGGCGGCGTCAAGGTCTTGGGGTCAGCCCTTCATGGCCCCCGCCGTGAGACCTCCGATCAGATGCCGCTCGGCCACGGCGTAGAAGCCGAGGGCGGGGATCATGGCGAGCACGATGTAGGCCAGGATGCGCGCCGTCTCCGACGCGTGCTGCCCCTGGAACCGCTGCACTCCCAGCGGGATGGTCCACCAGTTCGGATCGTTGAACACGACGAGCGGCAGCATGAAGTTGTTCCAGCTGGCCACGACCGCCAGCACGGAGACCGTCGCGATCGCGGGCCTGGCCATCGGCAGCAGGATCCGCCAGAAGAAGCCGAAGGCGCCGCACCCGTCCAGCGTCGCGGCCTCCTCGAGCTCGCCGGGGATCGCCCGGAAGAATCCGCGCAGGATGACGATCGTCATCGGCAGCCCGAACGCCGCCTGCGGAAGGATCACGCCGAACGGGTTGTCCAGCAGGCCGAAGGTCCGCAACAACACGAACAGCGGCAGGATCGCCACCGCGAACGGGAACATCAGCCCGGCCGCGAACAGCGTGAACAGGAACTCCCTGCCCCGGAAGGCGAACCGGGCGAACACGAAGGCCGCCATCGCGGACACGCCGACCACGATGACCGTCGTCGCGATCGCGATGAACGTGCTGTTCCCCAGCTGGCGCCAGAACGACGCCGACATGATGACGTCCGTGTAGTTCTCCGGGACCCATGGCGAGGGCAGCCCGAAGGGGTTCGTGGAGAGCTGGCCGGTGTCCTTGAACCCGCCGAGCACGCCGTACAGCAGGGGCACGACGACGAACGCCGCGATCACCAGCACGACGAGGTGCAGGGAGAGTCCTCGCAGCCTTCCGGAGATCACCGGGTTCGCCCGGCCGTTCATCGCTGGTCTCGCATGACGGTGGTCGCTCCCTCGAGGTCACGGCGCAGGACGAATCGCTGGTAGGCGAGCGCGAAGACCAGGCTGATGAGGAACATCACCACGCTGATCGCGCTGGCGTAGCCGACCTGGAACCGGTTGAAGCCGAACTCGAACATCGTGACGGCCATGGTCTCCGACGAGTGCGTGGGACCGCCCTCGGTGATGATCCACACCAGGTCGAAGAGCTGGATCGCCCCGATGATGGACAGGAAGATGCTGATCCGGATCGTCGGGCCGAGCAGCGGCAGGGTGACGAACCTGAACACCTTCCAGCCGGAGGCCCCGTCGATCTGGGCGGCCTCCGTCAGCTCCTTCGGGATGCCCTGCCGGCCCGCCAAATAGATGATCATGTGGAAGCCGAAGTACTTCCACGTCATCACCAGGAACAGGGCGACCAGCACCGTCGACTGGTCGGCGAACCACTCCAGGCCGTCCAGGCCGAAGATGCCGAGGATCTGGTTCGCCAGCCCCTGGTCGGGAGAAAGGATCATCGTGAAGAGGACCGCGGTGATCGCCTCCGACAGGATGTACGGAGCGAAGAACACCAGCCGGTAGAAGGCCCGGCCGCGCAGCCGCTGGTTGAGCAGCAACGCGATGCCGAGCGCGAGCGGGAGTTGCACCACCACCGACAGGGCGATCAGGACGGCGCCATGCCAGAGGTCGCCGAGGAACACCTCATTGGCGAAGAGCCTGGTGAAGTTGTCGAGTCCCACGAATTCCGTGGGCGGTCCACCCAGGCCGCTCCATTTGAACGTGCTGGTGTAGAACGCCACCAGGATCGGTGCCACCACCAGCAGGCAGAACAGCACCAGCCCTGGCAGCAGGAACAGGGCGATCGTCACGAGGCCGCGTAATCGACCGCCTCGCGCGCCGGCGCTGGCCGGGCGCGCCTTCCTCCCCGCCGCAGCGGCGGGGAGGCGGGACGGCGCGCCCGGCTCTGTCGTCGTCTCCACGCGGCGCTACTCCGACTTCGCCGTCTCCGTGATGGCCTGGGTGATCTGTTCAGGGGTTTTGGTCCCGGCGATGAGCTCGGCCACGCTGTCGTTGACCTGCTGCCCGACGGCCGGCGGGTACGCCTGATCGAGGTAGAGCTGGAATCCGGTTGCGCCCGAAAGGTTTTTGGCTACGACCGAAAGATTCGGGTCCTTGACCGCGTCATCCTCGCCCTTGAGGACGGGGAGGACGCCGCCCGACTCGACCGCCTTGCGGTGTTCGGTGCTGTCAGTGAGGAACTTCAGGAACTCCACGGCCTCGGCCGGCGCGGTCGCGCCGATGGCGAACCCGCCGCCGCCGCCGAACGCCTCGGTCACCGCGCCCTTGCCGCCGTCCACCGTGGGGAAGGGGAAGAAGCCGAGGTCGTCGCCGATGCCCTTGCCCGCCGACGACTGCACGGACGGCGCCCACTGGCCCATCAGCTCCATGGCGGCCTTGCCGTTGCCCATGGTCGCCGCCTCACCGTCGGGCGTGTCGTACGCCGCGCCGAGGAAGCCCTTCTGGAACGGCTGGAGGTCGGCCAGTTGCTTGAGGCTCTGTCCCGCCTGCACGAAGGCGGGGGCCGTGAAGTCCTTGCTGTCGCCGGCCTGCTTGAGCGCGTCCAGCCCGCCGATCCGCATGGCGAGGTAGGCCCAGTAGTAGTGGCCGGGCCACTTGGCCTTGCCCGCGAGCGAGATCGGGGTGACGCCCGCGCCCTTGAGCTTCGTCACGTCGTCGAGGAACTGGGCCCAGGTGCCGGGAGGCTCGGTGATGCCGGCCTTGGCGAACAGCGACTTGTTGTACCAGAAGCCCACCATGCCGATGTCGTGCGGGATGGCGTACGTCTTGCCGTCGAGTTGGTAGGCGGCGAGCGCGGCATCGGTGAAGTTGCCGATCCAGGCCGTGTCGGCGGTCAGATCCTTGACCAGCCCCGCGTCGGCCTGCTGCTTGAGCACGCCGCCGCCCCAGGTCTGGAAGACGTCCGGCGCCTTGCCCGACTGGGTGGTCGTCGTCAGCTTGGGCTTGAACGCGTCGTTCTCGATGGGGACGTTCTTGATGGTGATGTTGGGGTGCTTGGCCTCGAAGTCCTTGATGGCCGTGGCGAAGACCGTCTTGAGCGGTTCGTTGGTCGCGATGTTCCAGAACTCGACCGTCACCTTCGCTCCGGCCGAGCTCTTGCCCGCACCGTCATCGCTCCCCGTGCCGCCACAACCTCCGAGGATCAGTACCGCCGCCGCCCAGAGCGCCGCACTTCGCCGAAACGATTTCACGGTGGTCCCTTCTGGCTCTGAAACTTTCGGGCATCATCCGATAGTTTCCGTCCGATGCCGCCGACGGTACAGCGGGGTTACGGCGGGATCAACGGCCGTTGTCGAGCTGTTACGGGGAGTGGCTAACCGACATGCACGTGTGGCCTGCAGGCGACGTCGGGCTCGGTCTTGCGCAGCACCTCACGGGTCAGCGCGGGCACGTCTCCGCCGCCGAACAGCACGTAGCGGATCATGGCGACGACCGGGTTGCCCTCCGCCCAGTGGAAGTAGATGTCCGGCACCTGTCCCGTGCGATCGCGCAGGTAGAGCAGGAGCGCGGCAAGTGCGCTGGGCACCGTCGGGCTCTCCATGCGCAACACGCGATGGCCCCACCGGTCCTCGCCGCAGACCCGAACCTCGGCCTCGAACTCCGAGGCGTCCGGCACGGTCACCTCGACGAACATGATCGGCTCCTCGCTGCGCAGCCGGTGGGTCAGCCACTGCTCACGCAGCTTGTCGTTGTACTCGGCCTGGTCGCGGGCGCCGGGTTCGTTGGCGATGAGGTGGATCCCGCCGGCCGCCTCGTTGACGAAATCCTCGGCGACCGGGTCGAGCCTCACATGGGTGACCCGAAGCTCGATCGACCGCGTCACCCGCGAGACCAGCGAGGTCGCGATGATCGCGACGATGAAGAAGGACGCGATCTTCACGCCGTCCGGGCGTTCGATCACGTTGGCCACGAGCGTGTAGGCGAGCACCACGTCGACCACCACGAACGCGTCCGCGAGCCTGCGCCTGCCCTGTCGGCGGGCCGAGATGGTGACCGCGACCGCCGCGGAGAGGATCAGCACGAGCACGCCCGTGGCGTACGCCCCGCTCTGGGAGTCGACGTCGGCGTGGAAGATGATCGTGATGGCGAAGGCGATCGCGGTGAACACCAGCACCAGCGGCCGGACGGCGCGCGTCCAGTCGGGGGCCATGCCATACCGGGGCAGGTAGCGCGGGACGAGGTTGATCAGTCCCGCCATCGCCGACGCCCCGGCGAACCACAGGATCGCGATCGTGCTGACGTCATAGAGCGTCCCGAAGTAGTTGCCCAGGTAGTCGTGGGCGAGATACGCGAGGGCCCGGCCGTTGGCGCTCCCGCCCCTGCGGAACTCCTGCTCCGGGATCAGCACGCTCGTCGCGAAACTGCTGAGGATCAAGAAGACGCTCATGACCAGGGCGGCGGTCGTCAAAAGCCGCTTCGTCCCCCTGATCCGGCGGGTCAGATCTCCCTTGACCAGCGGCATCACGGCCACACCCGTTTCGAAGCCGGACAGCCCCAGGGCGAGCTTCGGCATCACCAGCAACGAGACCCCGATCATCGCGAGCGGGCTGCCGTGCTCGGCCAGCAACAGCCGCCTCCAGTCGGCGACGACCGGCGGATGCTCGGCGATGTGGAGCAGAGAGATCGCGACGACCACCGCGTTGAGCGCCAGGTAGACGCCGACCAGCACCACCGCGATGCCGATGGCCTCCCTGAACCCCATCAGGAACACCACGCCCAGCAGTGCCAGCAGGCCAAGAGTGACCGCGACCCGATGCCCCTGCAGAGCCTGCGGCGCGAACGGATTCTCCAGGATGTGCGCCGTGGCGTCCGCCGCCGACAAGGTCATCGTGATCACGAAGTCCGTGGCCGCGAACCCGAGCAGGACCAGCACGAACACCTTGCCCCACCATTTGGGGGCCAGCCGCTCCAGCATCGCGATCGAACCCTGGCCGTACGGGCTCTCCACCGCCACCCGCCGGTATACCGGCAAGGCGCCCAGCAGCGTCAGGAGCACCAGGAACAGCGTGGCGATCGGGGACAGCGCACCCGCCGCGAGCGCGGCGATGCCCGGCTGGTAGCCGAGTGTCGAGAAGTAGTCGACACCGGTCAGGCACATCACCTGCCACCACCGGTGCCGCGCATGCGGCGCCTCGGGACCGTGCGGCCCCACGGCCTTCAGGTCCGCGTGCTGGAGCCCCTCCAGGAGCCACGAGCGCAACCTGTCCATGGCCGCCACATCACGAAACGCTACTGAGCGCCGTGCATACGGCCCGAGCCCCAAGACGTCAAAAACCGGTATGGATCTGGCGGTTGACACACGACGGCTAAAGCCATTAGCTTTTCAGCTATGAGCATTAGCAAGAGTGAGACGCGATTCCTCGACCTGCCCGGCGGGCGGCTCGCCTACAGCGTCGAAGGCCCCCAGGACGGGCCCCTCGTGGTGTGCGCACACGGCATGGGCGACACCCGCGCCGCCTACCGGCACCTGACGCCGCTCCTGACCGATGCGGGGCGCCGCGTGGCCGTCGTCGACGTGCGCGGACACGGCGAGTCGAGCACGGGCTGGTCGTCCTACGCTCCCGAGCACGTCGCGGGCGACCTGCTCGCCCTCGTGCGCCACCTCGGCGGGCCGGCCGTACTGGTCGGCAGTTCTTCCAGCACGGCGGCCGCGACGTGGGCCGCGGCCGACTCCCCCGTCGACGTCACCGGGCTCGTCCTGATCAGCCCGTTCGTCGACGACCCGAAGCTCAGCCTGGTCCTGCGGGCGGCGCAGGGGCTGGTCACGCACAGCCCGCTGCTGTGGGGGATGTACTACAGGTCACTGTTCCCGACCGTGAAGCCTGCTGATCTCGACGACCACCTGCGCCACCTCAGGACGACCCTGCGGCAGCCCGGCAGGATGGCCGCGACCCGCGGAGTCGTCGCACCCACTGAGACCCGCTGGACCGAGCGAACGGGAGACGTGCGATGCCCGGTTCTGGTCGTCATGGGCACCAGGGACCCCGACTTCCCCGATCCGGAGAAGGAGGCCCGGCTGGCGGTCGACCTGATGGCCCCGCTCGCCCGGCTTTCGATGATCGAGGGCTCGGGACACTACCCTTACCAGGACATGCCCGGGCCGACCGCCGAGGCGATCCGCGAGTTCCTCCAGGAGACCGTCAGTGCCTAGAGCGGGCCTGTCCCCCGCCGGCGTCGTCGACGCGGCGCTCGCCCTCATCGACGAACAGGGGCCGGAGGCTCTCACGCTGTCCGCGGTGGCGGTCCGCACCGGCGTGGCCACGCCGTCCCTCTACAAGCACGTACGGAACATCAGCGAACTGCGGACGCTGATCGCCCAGCGGGTCATGGAGGAGATGACCGACCTGGTGGGCACCGCCGTGATGGGCCGCGGCGGGCCCGAGGCCGTCATCGCGCTGATGCGGGTGTGGCGCCGTTACGCCGTCGAGCACCCGTTCCGCTACGCGGCCATGCCCCCGGCGCCGCTGATCGACCCCGCGCTCGCCGAGGCGGGCGGCAGGCTGCTGGAGGTCGTGCTCGCCGTGCTGCGCGGGTGCGGGCTGGAAGGCGGAGCCGCGGTCCACACCGCCCGCTGCCTGCGGGCGGCCGTCCACGGCTTCGCCGTACTGGAAGTGGCCGGAGGATTCGGACTGTCGGAGGATCTGGACACGTCCTACCGGCTGCTGGAGAAGACGATCGTCGATGGTCTTCTGCCGGCGGAGAACGACTAGGCCACGTCGAGCGGATCATGCTCCGCCGCGGCGTGGCCGGGCATTCTCGAAACGGTCAGGCGGGCCGCGTGATCAGGATCGCCAGTCCGACAAGGACGACGACAGGGATCAGCCAGACGACGACCTCGCCGAGGAACTCCTTGTACATGGACCCGTCCTCCGGATGACGCGCGCGAATGTGAACCGCACGCAGCATATTCGGTCGTGGGACCTGCCGGAACCCCGGCCCGGCGGCACGTGCCAGGATCGAGCGGTGCGGTACATCATCATCGGCGCCGGCGCCATCGGCGGGACCATCGGCGGGCGGCTCTTCCAGAGCGGCCACGACGTCCTCCTCGTCGCCCGCGGCGCACACTACGAGGCCTTACGCGACGGCGGCCTGCGCCTGATCACCCCCGAAGGCGACGTCCGCCTGCCGATCCCGGTCACGGACCGGCCCGTACGGCTCGGCGACGACGACGTGCTCGTCCTCGCGACCAAGACCCAGGACACGGCCGGCGCGCTCGACGCGTGGGCGGACCGGCCGGTCGGGGGAGACGGCACGGCCGCGGAACGGCTGCCGCTCGTCTGCGCGCAGAACGCCGTGGAGAACGAGCGTGTCGCGCTGCGCCGCTTCGCCCGGGTCTATGGGATGTGCGTGTGGATGCCCGCTCTGCACCTCGAGCCCGGGATCGTCGCGACGTACGGCAGGCCGCTGTCCGGCATGCTCCCCATCGGCCGTTATCCCCAGGGTGTGGACGAGACGGCCGAGCGGATCGCGGCCGACCTCACCGCGAGCAACTTCGCCGCTTTCCCCGTGGCCGACGTCATGCGGTGGAAGTACGCCAAGCTGCTGACCAACCTCGGCAACGCCGTCGACGCCCTGTGCGGCCACGCGGACGGCCGGCAGAAGATCGTCCAGCGCGCCTACGAGGAGGGCCGCGCCGTGCTCGACGCCGCCGGCATCCCGTACGCCTCCCGGGAGGAGGAGCGGGCGACGCGGCGGGACTCGGTCGAGGTCGCGCCGCTGGAAGGCGTCACACGCGGCGGAGGGTCGTCGTGGCAGAGCCTGGCCAGGGGCGCCGGCTCGATCGAGACCGGCTACCTCAACGGGGAGATCGTGCTGCTCGGCCGCCTCCATGGCGTGCCCACCCCGGTCAACCTCGTGCTCCAGCGGGAGTCCGACCGGTTCGCCCGCGAGCGTCTGGCGCCCGGCACCCTGGGCGTCGAGGCCCTGGAACGCCTCATGGAGTGAAGCCCTACGGCTGGAAGCGGTAGCCCATCCCCGGCTCGGTCAGCAGATGCTCGGGCCGGCCGGGGTTGGGCTCCAGCTTGCGGCGCAACTGCGCCATGTACTGCCGCAGGTAGTTGGTCTCCTTCAGGTACGCGGGCCCCCACACCTGGGTCAGCAGATGGCGCTGGCTGATGAGCTTGCCGGGGTTACGCAGAAGGATCTCCAGCAGGTGCCACTCGGTCGGCGTCAGCCGTACGCCACTGGAGATCGTCTTGTTGGCCAGGTCGACCTCCAGGTCTCCCAGGAGCACCTTGGCCTCCGATGCCTCCTTGGGGCTGGTGCGCCGGGTCACCGCCCGGATCCGGGCCAGCAGTTCGTCGACCCCGAACGGCTTGGTGACGTAGTCGTCGGCACCGGCGTCGAGGGCGTCGACCTTGTCCGAGCCCCCCGGCCGCCCGGACAGCACGATGATCGGCACGCTGGTCCAGCCGCGCAGGCCGTGTATGACGTCCACGCCGTCCATGTCCGGCAGGCCGAGGTCGAGGACGACGAGGTCGGGATGCCAGTCCGCCGCCAACCTCAGGGCGGCACCGCCGTCGGGCGCCACCTCGACCTCGTAATGGCGCGCTGCGAGGTTGATCCGCAGCGCGCGGAGGATCTGCGGCTCGTCGTCGACGACGAGGATGCGGGGCATGATCCCGCGCGGCGAAGGTTCACCCACAAGTTCCAGGCTACGACCTGAGGAGAAGGCACTTGATCGGCTAGGGTGCTGAGCGCCAATCCCCCAGGAGGACCACATGAGCGACTACACCACGACATTTGCCTTCATCGACGGCGACAACGACGGCCTGATCTCGGCCGCCGAACTGGTCCGGCTCATGGACGTGCTCGGTCAGCCGATCACCGCCGACGGCGCCCAGGAAGCGATCGCCAAGGTGGACGCCGACAACGACGGCCTCATCAACCTCAAGGAGTTCGGCGTGTGGCTGGAAGCCCGCTCGTCCTGAGGCCTCGGGCGGACGTCCGCTCGTGCAGGCCGAACCTCTGATCGGGTTCGGCCCGGCCTTCCACCACCTCGGCGACGTACTCGGCCAGGACGGGGGCGTGCTTGAAGCCGTGCCCGGAGTCGCCGCCGAGCAGCCAGACCCCGTGGGCCGCCTCGGCGATGATCCATTCGGCGTCGGCGGTCAGCGCGTACTGGCAGACCTGGCTGAACAGCACCGGCGCGCCGGTGAGCGCGGGGAACCGCCGGCCGATGTAGTCCCGGGCGAGTTCCTCGTTGGCCGCGAGCACCTGCCGGCTCCCGGTCTCCGGATCGTACGGCTCGCCCTCGGCGTCGCTGGTGATCTTCATGCCGGCCCCGCCGATGTCGCCGTGCCCGTAGGCCGACAGGTCGTAGTCGCAGAAGGCCGGCAGCGGCGGCGAGGCCCACTCGCGGGGCACGGCGAAGTGGAACGTGTCCTGCCTGGTGACCTTCATCGGCACGTCGAACAGGCCGGGCAGCCACGCCCCGCAGGCCCACACGACCCGGTCCGCCGTCAGCACCTCGCCGTCGGCCACCACACCCGTCCGCTCGCCGTACGGCAGGGCCCTGGCGCGGACGAACGTGACACCGGCCGCCCGGGCCAGCCTGGCGACCGCCAGCGTGGCATCGCGGGCCCTGAGGACGCCCGCCTCCGGCTCCCAGAGCACGAACGCCAGGTCATCTCCCCGGAAGGCGGGGAACCTGCGTCCGGCTTCCTCGGGGTCGAGCAGCTCATGGGGGATTTCCAGATTTTTCAGGACCTGGGCACTTCTGCTCTCCCAGCCGTCCTCCCGATAGGCGAACCACATCAGCCCCGACTCGACGAGAAGCTCCTCGCCGGCCCGCTCGCCGAGCCTCCGCCAGCCGTCCACGGCCCGCCGCGCCATCCGCGCGTACCACTCGTCCGACCCGTGCGAGCTGCGCAGCAGCCGCGTGTGTCCCGCGCTGGCCTGGCGGACGTGACCTGGCGCGTACTGCTCGACCAGCGTGACCCGCCAGCCGGTCTCGGCCAGCCGTAACGACAGCGACAGTCCCCAGATCCCCGCACCGACCACGATCACCGACTTCACGTGTTCATTGTCGCGATAATCGTGAACATGATGACGGCCGAGTCGGCACAGACGCTGGAACGAGGGTTACGGCTGCTCCGGCTGCTCGCGGACGGCCACGGAGGCCACACGCCCACCGAGCTCGCCCACGAACTCGGCCTGAGCCGGCCGGCCGTCTACCGGCTGATCACGACCCTGCAGGAGGAGGGCTTCGCCCGCCGCGACGCGGAGGGGCGGGTGCACCTCGGGTTCGGTGTGCTCGCACTGGCCCAGGCCGTGCAGCCGCTGCTGCGGGCCGCCGCCGTCCCCGTGCTGCGGACGCTCGCGGAACGGGCCGGCGCGACGGCCCACCTGACCGTGGCGGAGGGCGAGGACGGCCTGGCCGTGGCGGTGGTGGAGCCGTCCTGGACGGACTTCCACGTGGCCTACCGCGAGGGGTCGCGGCACCCGCTGACGCGCGGCGCCGCCGGGCTGGCCCTGCTCGCACTCCGGTCGGGACAGGACGAGCCGTCGCTCCACCTCACGAGGGACCAGCTCCAGGAGGGTGCTCGGGGCCTCGCCGCCCCCGTGCGGGGGCTCACGGGCCTGGAGGCGTCGGTGGGCGTGGTGACCTTCAGCGACCTCGATGTGGAGGCGGTCGGCCCTCTGGTGCTCGCCGCGGCCGCGGAGGTCGCCGCCGCGCTTGCCCATCCGAAACGAGACGATTTTCCCCCATAGGCAATGGTTTGACATCTGGTGCGCATTGGCGGATCGTCGTACGTATAGAGGACGCGCGCGTCCGATATTCGGACATGGAGGGTCGCCATGCCGTACTACCGCGTCGTCGGCGAGGTACCGGATAAACGTCATGTGCAGTTCCGCAGGCCTGATGGAGGGCTGTACCAGGAGGAGTTGATGGGCGAGGAGGGCTTCTCCTCCGACTCCTCACTCCTGTACCACCGGTACGCGCCCACGGCGATCGTCAAGGCCGAGGCCGTCGATCAGGGCGGCTCCGGGCTGAGCCCGAACCTGCCGCTCTCCCCGCGTCACTTCCGCACGCAGGACCTGCGGCCGGACGGCGACCTGGTCTCCGGCCGGATGTTGCTGGCGGGCAACTCCGACGTCCGCATCTCGTACGCCGCGACCAGCGCCCCCAGCGAGCTGTACCGGGACTCCATGGGAGACGAGTGCGTCTACATCGCGAGCGGACGTGCGCGCTTCGAGTCGGCCTACGGGGCCATGGAGGTGGGCGAGGGCGACTACGTCGTCGTCCCGACGGGGGCGATCCACCGCTGGGTGCCGGACGGTCCGGTGACCGCGCTGGTCATCGAGGCGTCCGGCCACATCCGCCCGCCGAAGCGCTACCTCTCCCAGCACGGCCAGTTCCTGGAGCACGCCCCCTACTCCGAGCGTGACCTGCGCGCCCCGGCCGAGCCGTTCCTCGTGGACGGCGAGGAGGTCGCCGTGCTGGTCCGCACGCGGGGCGGGCTGACCAGGCTGACCTACGCCCACCACCCCTTCGACGTGGTGGGCTGGGACGGCTGCCTGTATCCGTACGTCTTCAACATCCGCGACTTCGAGCCCATCGTGAAGCGCACCCACGCGCCGCCGCCGGTCCACCAGACGTTCGAGGGCCCGGGCTTCGTGATCTGCTCGTTCTGCCCGCGTCCGCTCGACTTCCACCCGGACGCCGTGCCGATCCCCTACAACCACCACAACGTCGACTCCGACGAGTTCATGTTCTACGCGGGCGGCGACTACACCGCGCGCAGGGGCTCCGGCATCGACGTCGGCTCGGTCTCGCTGCATCCGGCGGGCTTCACCCACGGGCCCCAGCCCGGCGCGGTCGAGGCCGCCGTCGAGGCCGTACGGCAGGGCCTGTCGGTGACCAGCGAGATGGCCGTCATGCTCGACACCTTCCGGCCCCTCGACCTCGGCCCGGCGGCCCTCGCCTGCGAGGACCCCGGTTACGCCTGGACCTGGGCGGTGCGAGCGTGAGCTTCGGCGTGGAGAACCTGCCCTACGGCGTGTTCTCCCGCCCCGGCGAGGCGCCCCGTGTGGGCGTGCGGGTCGAGGACCAGGTCCTCGACCTCGCCCCCGCCCTGGGCGACCCGGTCTTCGCCTCATCGTCCCTCAACGCGTTCATGGCGCTGGGCCGTACGGCGTGGGCGCGGGCGCGGGCCCGCATCAGGCGGGTGGCGGCCTCCGGGGACCCCCGGCACCTGATCCCGCTCGGCGACGTGACCCTCCATCTGCCGATCGAGGTGGCCGACTACGTCGACTTCTACGCCTCGCTCGAGCACGCCTCGAATCTCGGCCGGATGTTCCGGCCGAACGAGGAGCCGCTGAAGCCGAACTGGCGGCACCTCCCCGTGGGCTACCACGGGCGGGCGGGCACGGTGGTGGTCTCCGGCACGCCGATCAGGCGGCCGAGCGGGCAGCGCCCGACGTTCGGCCCCACCGAGAAGCTGGACATCGAGGCCGAGCTGGGGTTCGTCGTCGGCGTGCCCACCGCCCTCGGCGAGCGGGCCGGCGCCTTCGAGGACCACGTCTTCGGAGTGACCCTGGTCAACGACTGGAGCGCGCGGGACATCCAGGCCTGGGAGTACGTCCCGCTCGGACCCTTCCTCGGCAAGTCGTTCGCGACCTCGGTCTCGCCGTGGATCACGCCGTTGGAGGCGCTGGAGGACGCCAGGGTCGAGGGACCGGCCCAGGACCCCGAACCGGTCGCCTACCTGCGCAGGTCCGCCCCGTGGGGCCTCGACCTCACTCTGCGCGTCGAGCTCAACGGCGAGCAGATCTCGGCCCCGCCGTACCGGGACATGTACTGGACGCCGGATCAGATGCTCGCCCACATGACCGTGAACGGCGCCTCCCTGCGCACCGGCGACCTGTTCGCCAGCGGCACCGTGTCGGGAGTCGGCCGGCCGGGGTCCCTCATCGAGCTGACCTGGAACGGCGCCGAGCCGATCGAGCTCGGGAGCGGGGAGAAGAGGATCTTCCTCGAGGACGGCGACGTCGTCACGATCTCCGCCGTGACGCCGGGCGGCCTCAGCCTCGGCGAGGTGTCGGGAACCATCCTGCCCGCCACCTAACGTGTTCCTGTCGTCACTCATCGCTACCCTGGGGCGATGCGTCTCGCGGTAACGATCATGATCCTGCTCTTACTGGCGGCCTGCGCGCGGGTCGTCCCTCCGGCCCCCCGGATCACGATGTCCCCCGCGGCCGACACCGCCTCGGCCGCGACGGAACGCGGCCTCACCGTCACGGCGGACGGCGGAAGGCTGACCAGCGTGCTGGCCTACGCCGGGCGGGATCTCGTCCCCGGGTCCTTCGACGCCTCGCGTGCGACGTGGCACTCGTCCTGGACGCTCCGGCCCGGCACCGAATACGTGGTGAACGCCGTCGCCACCGGACGGGACGGCGTCACCGCCCAGATCGCCGGCAGGTTCCGGACCCTCCGCCCGCAGCACACGCTCGCCATCGGCTCCGTCACTCCGGCCGACGGCGAGACCGTCGGTGTGGGCATGCCGATCATCGTGACGTTCACGGGCCCCGTCGAGGACCGGGCGGCCGTCGAGAGGGCTCTGGAGGTGCGGAGCGGCGTCGAGGGGGCCTGGCACTGGTTCGGCGACCGGCAGGTCGTCTACCGGACACGGTCGATGTGGCCCGCCAGGCGCAAGGTCGTCCTCGACGCCCACCTCACGGGTGTCCGGACAGGCCCCGGCACGTACGGCACGGCCGACCGGACCGTCTCCTTCGAGGTCGGCCGCGCGATGGTCAGCACGGTCGACACCAGGACCCACCAGATGGTGGTGAAGCAGGACGGGGAGGTGGCCCGGCGGATGGCCGTCAGCGCGGGCATGGGCACCACCGAGGAGTACACCACGACCAGCGGCGTCCACCTGACCATGGACAAGGCCGACCCGGTCCGCATGATCTCGCCCGGGCGCGAGAAGGGCGAACCGGGATATTACGACGAGGTGATCGACTACGCCGTGCGGATTTCCAACAGCGGCGAATACGTCCACGCCATGGACAACGAATGGGCCCAGGGCCGCGCCAACGTGAGCCACGGATGCATCAACGCCCGGCCCGACCAGGCCGAATGGTTCTTCGAGCACGCCCTGCGCGGCGATCCGGTCATAATCACAGGAACCACCAGAAAGCTGGCACCGGACAACGGGTGGGGATTTTGGCAATTCACCTGGGCCGACTGGCTCAGTGGCAGCGAACTTCCCATACAGAGTTAATCTAAAAGGGAGGAACCCTGCGAGATCGGAATCCGTTCATTGCTATGGAGGCGAGGCAATGGACTCGTGGATCATCTGGCTCATTCTGGCCGCGGCGCTCGGCGTCGCTGAGATCTTCACGCTGACCGCCGCGCTCGGAATCCTGTCGATCGCCGCCCTCCTGACGGCCGGAGTGGGCCTGATCGGGCTGCCGCCCTCCCTCCAACTCGTCGTCTTCATCGTGGCCTCGACCGCCGGGCTCATCGGCGTCCGGCCGATCGCCCAGCGCCACATCAGGCAACCTCCGTCGCAGCGCTTCGGGGTGTCGGCGCTCGTCGGCAAGGCCGCGTACGTGACCAGAGAGGTCACCGGCCGGGACGGCCGGGTACGCATCGGGGGCGAGGAGTGGTCGGCGCGGGCCTACGACGAGACACTGGTCATCCCCCCGGGGGCCACGGTAGACGTCATCGAGATCGAGGGCGCCACAGCCCTCGTCTATCCACGGGAGTAAGCATGGACGCAGCCCTGATAGCCGGACTCGTCATCGCCCTTGTCGCGGTGTTCACGGTTCTGCGGGCGGTCCGCATCGTGCCGCAGGCCAGAGCCGGGAACGTCGAGCGCCTCGGCCGCTACTACCGGACGCTCGCGCCCGGGCTGAACTTCGTCATCCCCTACGTCGACCGGGTCCGTCCCATGATCGATCTGCGTGAGCAGGTCGTGTCGTTCAAGCCGCAGCCCGTGATCACCGAGGACAACCTCGTCGTCGACATCGACACGGTCCTGTACTTCCAGGTCACCGATCCCCGGGCGGCCGAGTACGAGATCGCCAACTTCATCCAGGGCGTCGAGCAGCTCACCGTGACCACGCTGCGCAACGTCGTCGGCGGCATGGACCTGGAGAAGACGCTGACCTCGCGCGACACCATCAACAGCCAACTGCGCGGCGTTCTCGACGAGGCCACCGGCAAGTGGGGCATCCGGGTCAACCGAGTCGAGATCAAGGCGATCGACCCGCCGAAGTCCATCAAGGAGGCCATGGAGAAGCAGATGCGCGCCGAGCGGGACAAGCGCGCCGCGATCCTCACGGCCGAGGGCCAGCGCCAGTCGAACATCCTCACCGCCGAAGGCGAGAAGCAGAGCGCGATCCTGCGCGCCGAGGGTGAGCGGACCTCGCAGATCCTCAAGGCCGAGGGCCAGTCCCAGGCGATCGACGAGGTGTTCCAGGCCGTGCACCGCAACGACCCGGACCCCAAGCTGCTCGCCTACCAGTACCTCCAGGTGCTCCCCCAGCTCGCCCAGGGCCAGGGCAACACGTTCTGGGTGATCCCGAGTGAGGTCACGGGGGCGCTGCAGGGAATCTCCAAGGCGTTCACCGAGGCGCTTCCCGCGTCGCCCGCCACCCGCGAGCGCGAGCCGAGCCGGGTCGGCAGCGAGGCCGTCGCGGCGGCCGAGCAGGCCGCCGCCGAGGCCAGGGCCGCCGCTGAGGACAGCGAGACGATCGGTCACCGCCAGATCGGGCCCGGCTCCGCCGACATCGGCGCGCTTCCCGAGGCCGCGCTTCCCGATTCCGCGCTTCCCGAGGCTCAGCCGGCCGACGACACCCGGTCGACGAAGCGCACGTAACGGCCCTGTTCCGCACAGGCGGGGGTGATCACCAGCTCCTCGCCCACCCGGTCGATGGCGGCCCGCAAGGTCTTGGCGACCTTGCGGGCCCTTCGCCGTCCGCCGATCCAGGCGACGACCCGGGAGACGAAGGCGATGACCACCCCGGCCACGGCACCGCCGACCAGCAGCACGGTGGGCCAGGGCGCCTGCCCCACCGTCGGAGTGGGCGGCTTCGGGAGCAGCAGATAGCCGAGGGCGAACAGGGCGAGCAACCACAGGGCCCCGGCCGCCATCGTCCCGGTCACCATCCATTGCAGCGTTCCGATCACCCGCCACCAGCGCGGCTTCTTCGAGGCGCCGAGCGAGGCCGTGGCCACCGCCCGGTCGAGGGCGTCGCCCAACTCGTCCGACCGTGACCGCGCCGCGTGCCGCACGGCCGACGCCCACGGCTCGGGCAGACCTTCCGACACCGCGGCGCCCACGTCGCGCACGGCCGTGTCGACCATCGTGAGCTGCACGGCCGTCGGCGCGGGCAACGACGTGCGCCCCTTCCGCGACAGGTGCAGGCGGCGGAGCGGATCGGGGCGCAGTCCGCGCACCCACCGGGTCACCGGCCAGCCCGTGGCCGCGACCGCACGGTGCCGGTGCGCCTTGGCGACCGCCCGCACCACCAGCGGCACCGCCGCCGCCTCGGACAGGGCCCGCGACAGCGGGCAGACCAGCGCGGTCTGCGGAACGGGCGTGAAGGCCGTCGCGCCGCCCGCCGTCTCCGACAGGGCGTCGGCCGCCGTGCCGACGTCGGCGGTCAGCCTCGCCGCCCACGCGGTGCGGCGCGACACCTTGCGGTCGAGCGCGGTCCGCAGGTCGGGCAGGCCCTGACCGGTCCGTGCCGACACGCCGAGCACCGGGACGCCTTCGAGGCCGTCGACGGCCAGCAGCCCGCGCAGGTCGTCGAGACAGCGCCTGATCGCCCGCTCGGGCAGCCGGTCGATCTGGTTGAGCACCACGAGCATGTTGTCCCGATGCCGGCCGAGCGCCTTGAGATAACGCTCGTGCACGGCCGCGTCGGCGTACTTCTGCGGGTCGAGCACCCACACGAGCAGGTCGACCACGCCGACCAGCCGGTCGACCTCCAGCCGATGGGAGAGCACGATCGAGTCGTGGTCGGGCAGGTCGAGCAGGATCAGCCCGGAGCCCTCCCCCACCACGTGGCGCAGGGGCACGCCGAGCCAGTCGAGCAGCGGGCCCGAGCCGTCGGGGCCCCACAGGGCGGCCTGGGCCTTGGAGGTCGTGGGCCGCGTGGCGCCCACCTCGGCCAGCTCCCTGCCGGCCAGGGCGTTGAAGATCGACGACTTCCCGCTGCCCGTCGCCCCCGCCAGGGCGACCGCGGTGTGCTCCACCGAGAGGCTGCGCCGCATGCCCGCCCGGGCGACCACGTCGCGGGCCCGGCCGACCACCGCCTGGTCCAGCCGTCCATCAGCCAGGTCCGCCGCCTCGGCGAGCGCCACCAGCCGGTCGTCCAGCGACGCCTCCGCCTTGCCGCGCAGGAGCTTCACAGGGCGCCCCTCTCCTGTACGGCTTTCGCCGCCTCCCTGAGGTGGGCGGCCGTGTCGTCGGCGGGCCCGAGGCCGTCGATCAACGAGGAGAACCGGGCCTGTTCGAGATCGAAGACCTCACGCACCCGGTGCCGGAGGTCCTCACGGGCGTTCTGGGTCAGGGTCCGCACGGCCTGGTCGCCGAAGATGGCCTCGAGCAGCTTCTGGCTCAGGACGGTGGTGCCGCCCGCGATGCCGATCTCGACGCCGGTGATCCCGCCGGTGGACGTGAACACCGCCAGCATGAGCAGCAGTCCCAGGCTGTTGACGCCGAACGACGCGGCCCGCGCGGTCGTCCGCCGATCGGCGCCCTCCGACCTGACGAGGTCGAGGACGTAGCCCTGCCAGGCCCGCACGGCCGCGCCCGCCCGCGGTTGCAGGTCCGGGGAGGCGCGCCCGAGCCGGCCGCTGATCCGGACGCCCGAATGCTCCAGCAGGTCACGGCCCGCGGGCATGGCCAGCCACGACTCCACGGCCCGTTCGGCGGATCCGTCGGCGCTCGCGCGGATGAGCGACTCGATCCCGCTCTCCAGTGCGGATCTCAGCTCCCTCGCCGGCGCGGGCCGCCCGGTGAACACCGCGGTGATGCGGTCGCGCAGCCACCCGATGCGCGACTCCAGAGATCGCATGAGGTCTCCGGTCCCGACGAAGTCCTGCCAGCGGGCCAGCACCTCGCCGCGGAGCAGCATGCCGTCACGCATGCCCTCGTCGAAGGCGGACATGCCCGAGTCGTAGGCCTTCTCCGCCACCGCCCGCAGCTCGGCTATCCCCGTCCGCTGACAGTCGACCCTGTCCGCGAGAGCGGGCACCCGCGTGCCCAGGCTGTCGAGCGCGCCCGTCAGCGTCCGCCGCACCACGGCCGCCCGGGACCGCGCGTCGGCCGACAGTTGGGCGAGCCAGGTCGCGACCGGCTGCACGGCCTGTGCGGGCAGCCGTGCGCGCTCCGACGGCAGCTCCAGCTCCGGGACGACGAACAGCGGCGTGCCGCTCAGGCCGTTCTCCCGGAGGAGCCGGGTGAGGTCGGCGGTCACGGGTGCGCGCGCATCCGACGGCACCCGCTGGAGGATGACCGCGAGGGCCGTGCTGCGGTCCCTCGCCGTCCGCAGGAAGCTCCACGGGACCTCGTCGGCGTACCGGGCGGCCGTGGTGACGAACAACCACAGGTCGGCCGCGGCGAGCAATTGGGCGGCCAGCTCGCGGTTGGCGGTGACCACCGAGTCGATGTCGGGGGCGTCGAGCAACGCCAGCCCGGCGGGCAGCAGGTCGGCCGTCGCGATCCTGAGGGTGCCCGGCTCGCCGCGGCCGTCCCCGGTGACCCGGGGCAGGCCGGGGAGGATGCTCGTCGAGGTGAACCAGGCCGAGTCGGCCGGGTTGGCGACCAGGGTGGGCGCCAGTGTGGTCGGCCGCAGCACTCCCGGCTCCGTGACACTCTCGCCGACGAGCGAGTTGACCAGCGTGGACTTCCCCGCCCCGGTCGAGCCGCCGACCACGGCGAGCAGCGGCGCGTCGATGGCGGCGAGACGCGGCAGCAGGTAGTCGTCGAGTTGCCCGCGCAACTCCCTCAGAGCACGCCGGTCGGCCGCGACGTCCCCGATCGCCAGGGGGAACAGATCCGGGTCGAGGTGGTGGCGCAGGCTCTGGAGGGCCGCGAGTAGCCCTTCGTTTCCCTGCATACCCCCGGCTTTCCCGTGCCCGCGCCCCCCAAGCCGCGATCAGTGACAAATTTCGGCGAAGGGGACACGGGGAGAGGGCTCAGGCGCTCGGCGAAGGCGCGGCCGTCGGCAGCAGCGGCTGGCACGTCTTCAGCGCCTTGGCGATCTTCGGGTCGTTCCTGTCGATGTTGCGGAAGCCCGCACCCTGGGGAAGCTCGGCCCCATGGTCCTTCATGCACGTGCGGAAGGCCTGCAGCGCGCTCGCGTTGGCTCCGTTCCCACCGCCGGTTCTGTTCCCACCGCCGCGGCCGAACCCGCCGCCCTGGGGCATGAGGGACGCACAGGCCTGGAAGGCCTTCTGCATCTCCGGCGACATCGACCGGAATCCACCGAATCCGCCGCTCGGCCGTCCGCTCGGGCGCCCACTCGGCCTCGCCGTCGGCCGCCCGCTGGGCCGTCCGCTCGGCAGGGTGACGCCGTTCTTCTGGAGGCACGCGGTGAAGGCGGCTCTCTGGTCGCCGCTCGGAGCGGCTGCCGCCGTCGGGCCCGCCGACGTGCTTCCGCCTCCGCCGCAGCCGGCGACCGCGACGGCCAGCGCCGCGGCCATCGCGACATGTACGTAGCGCATGGGATCTACCTAGCCTTTCTTGACGGGCGAACAGGAGGGAAGGCGAACGCGGAAGGTCGTGCCGTGGCCCGGCTCGCTCTCCGCGGTGATGGTGCCGTCGTGGGCCTGGACGAGGGCCGCGGCGATGGACAGGCCCAGTCCGGTCCCGCCCGAGTCGGACCGGCTGCGCGCGGGGTCGGCCCGGTAGAACCGTTCGAAGACGCGTTCGGCGTCCTCGCGTGACAGGCCGGGCCCTTCGTCGGTCACCTCGAGCACCGCGGCCTGCTCGGTCTCGGGTGTCACTCCCACTCCGACCCGGAAGGCCGTACCGGGAGGAGTGTGCTTCAGGGCGTTGCGCATGAGGTTGCCGATGACCTGCCGCAGCCGCGTCTCGTCGCCGAGCACGTACACCGGCTGGTCGGACCCGTCCAGCCGGACCAGGTCGATCTCCCGGTCCGGGGCGAGGGTCTGGGCGTCGAGTACGGCGCCCGCCGCGAGGCTCAGCAGGTCGACGGGCCGCCGTTCCAGGGGTCTTTCCTGGTCGAGGCGGGCGAGCATGAGCAGGTCGTCCACCAGCAGGCCCATTCTGGCCGCCTCGTCCTCGATCCTGCGCACCAGGCGGAGGGGGTCCTGCGACCGCTGCTGCCGGGCGAGTTCGGCGAAGCCGCGGATCGAGGTCAGCGGGGTTCGCAGCTCGTGCGAGGCGTCCGCCATGAAGCGGCGCATGCGCTCCTGCGAGGCCTCCCGGTCGCGGAAGGCCGCCTCGATCTGGGACAACATGCCGTTGATCGATCGGCCGAGCCGGCCCATCTCGGTCCGCGGATGCCGGAGCGGCACTCGCCGTGACAGGTCGCCCGAGGCGATCGCCTCTGCGGTCCGCTCGATCTCACCCAGCGGGCGCAGGCTTCGCCGTACGAGCCAGTAGCAGGCGACTCCCAGGGCGACCAGCACGGCGAAGCCGACGCCCGACACGATGACCACCAGCCGGGAGACCGTGCCGTCGATCTCGTTCAGGCTCATGGCGACGGCGCGGAACCCGCCCTCGCCGTCGTCCGCCACGATCGCCCGCCATTTCGACCCCGACGGCGACTCGACCGTGAACAGGCCGCTCCCGCCGTCGGACGGCAGGGGCAACAGGGGCAGGTCGGCATTGGGCGGCTCCTGGATGGTCCGCATGACAGCGCCGGTCCCGTCGAGCTGGACGATGTAGAACGAGCCGAACAACCGGAGCGGGACTCCGGGGAGCCCCTGCCGCGGCACGGCGTCGATCTGGAGGTCCGGTGGGCGCCTGCCCATCGTCAGAAGCTGGGTGTCGACCCGTTGCACCAGGTAGCCGCGCAGCAACTGGACGGCGAAGCCGCCCGTCAGCGCGATCGCCAGCGTGACGAGCAGCAGCGTCCCCCCGACGAGGCGCAGCCAGAGTGGGGTGCGGGCTACCCGCCGTCTCAGCTCACTGGCGCGGGGCACGGAGAACATAGCCCACGCCGCGAAGCGTGTGGATGAGCTTGAGATCGGCCGTGTCGATCTTCCGCCGCAGATAGGACACGTACGACTCCACGACGTTGCGGTCGCCGCCGAAGTCGTAGTGCCACACATGGTCGAGGATCTGCGCCTTCGACAACACCCGGCCCTGGTTGATCATGAAGTAGTGCAGGAGTTTGAACTCGGTCGGCGAGAGCCGTACCGGCCTGCCTCCGCGCCACACCTGGTGACCGTCCTGGTCCAGCTCCAGGTCGGCGATCCGCAGGCGCGGCGGCGGAGCGGCGGCCTCGCCGCGGGTGCGGCGGAGCACCGCCCGGATCCTCGCCAGGACCTCGTCGAGGCTGAACGGCTTGGTGACGTAGTCGTCCCCGAGCGCCAGCCCGGCGAGCTTGTCGTCGGCCGCGTCCCTGGCCGTGAGGAACACCGCCGGGATGCGCCGCCCGGTGGCCCTGAGCCTGCCGGCGACGGCGAAGCCGTCCATGTCCGGAAGCATCACGTCGAGCACGATCAGATCGGGCCTCGTGCGCTCCGCGATCTGGACGGCCTCCTTGCCGTCCGAGGCCGTCACCACCTCGAACCCCGCGTAACGCAGGCTCACCGACAGCAGTTCCCGGATGTTCGGCTCGTCGTCGACGACGAGCAGCCGCGCCTCGGCGCTCATGAGCCCGCCCCTCTGCCGCCGAGAGCCGAGCTCTGGGTGACCGACGTGGCGTCGACGGTCCCCTGCGCGTCCTTGTCGCCCGCGACGATCACCACACTCCCCGTCTTGAGGTCCTTGGCCTTCCCCGCCTTGGATACCTGGATCTTGGTGGAGGTGCTGGTCTTCACCGTGACGACGTCCCCGCTCGCGGTCTGGACGTAGATCTTGTCGCCGTCGACGAGCTTGACCGTCCCGAAGGTCGCACCGGCGGCGGCGCCGCCGAAGCCGCCACCTCCGACCCCGGCACCACCGGCGCCGCCTCCGCCGCCTCCCCCGGCGGCCCGGCCGAAGCCGCCCTGCCCCCGCTGCCCGCCGGCATTGCCCTGGCCGGACAGGAGGGAGCCGAACGGGACGCCCCCGGAGGGGGCTCCGGCGTGCTTCTGCGCCTGGACCCCCCCGAGGAACCCGGCCACGAGCACCACGCCCGCGCCGAGCGCCATGGTCAACTTCGACGGCCCGCGCCGAGCGGGCTGGGCCGCCAGCTCGGCCTGGAGATCGTCGTCGAAGGGCGAGATCTCCAGCAGGTCCGCAGCCTTGTGCCTGCTCACATTCATCTCCTGGCTGTCACTCGAAGCGCAGGGCTTCGATAGGCCGCAGCTTGGCGGCGCGGTTGGCGGGATAGCTGCCGAAGAACAGGCCGATCACGACCGAGACCGCGAGAGCCAGCACGATCGAAAGCGGCACGAGGACGGGCTTGACCCCCGCGATCGTGAACTGGGCGCCGATCACCGCGATCAGCACGCCTAACAGGCCGCCGACGAGGCTGAGCACGGTCGCCTCGACGAGGAACTGGCCGAGAATGGCCCCCCGGGGCGCGCCGATCGCCTTGCGGATGCCGATCTCCCTGGTCCGCTCGGTGACGGTGACCAGCATGATGTTCGTGATGCCGATGCCGCCCACCAGCAGGCTGATCGCGGCCACGGCGCCGAGCAGCACCGTGAAGGTGCCGGTGGCGGCGCTGACCGTCTCCTGCAGCGTCGCCTGGTTGAGAATGCGGAAGTCGGCGGTCGCCGTCCCAGTGATGCCGTGGCGCTGGTTGAGGATGTCGGTCACCTCGGCCTGGGCCGAGTCCACCGCCTCGGCGCTCTTGGCCTGCACCAGGATCTGGCCGAGCGGCCCGAACCCGGTCAGGCTCTGCTGCACCGCGGGCAGTGGGGCGATCGCCACGTCGTCGGCGTCCTGGAACCCCGACGACCCGGCCTCCTTCAGCACGCCCACGACCGTGAACGGCACTCCGGACACCACGATCTGCTTGCCCACCGGGTCGACCGCGCCGAACAGATCCTCGGCGACGGTGTTCCCGATGACCACGACCTTCCTGGCGGCCATCACGTCGTCGTTGTAGAAGTACGTGCCCTTGACCACCGGCTTGTTCGACGTCTCGAAGTAACTCGGGTACGTGCCGACGAGTTGGGGGATCACGTGGCTGGCGCCCTCGTAGGTGGCCGTCTGCGACTGCGCCGTCACCACCGGGGACACACTCTTGACCGAGGGCGCGCCGGACGGGTCCGCCAGTGCGCGGGCGTCCTCCACCGTCAGGTTCTTGGCCTGGGTGCGCGGGCCCGAGCCCTGCTGCCGTCCGCCTCCCCCGCCGCCGAGCAGCCGGGCGAAACCGCCACCGCCGCCACCACCGCCGCCGCCGCCTCCCGATGTGGACG
The DNA here is from genome assembly GCF_016863275.1 of Planotetraspora mira. Classification (GTDB taxonomy): domain Bacteria; phylum Actinomycetota; class Actinomycetes; order Streptosporangiales; family Streptosporangiaceae; genus Planotetraspora; species Planotetraspora mira. The sequence goes on along the minus strand of NZ_BOOO01000014.1, from coordinate 30,334 downwards.
GGGAGATGGTCAGCGAGTTGGCGCCCAGGCGCTGGATGTTCTGCTGGATCTGCTGCGAGGAGCCCTCGCCGACGGCGACCAGAAGGATCACCGCCGCGACGCCGATCAGGATGCCGAGCGTGGTGAGTGTGCTGCGGAGCTTGTTGGCCGCCAGGCCGCGGAGCGCGAAACGCAGGACCTCGAACGGGTTCACGTGGTCACCTCTGCCAGCCGTGGGGGCAGGCCGCCGACCGGCGACCTGCGGGCGTCCTCGACCACCTCGCCGTCCATCAGCCGGATCACCCGCTTGGCATGCGCGGCGACGTCGTCCTCATGGGTGATCAGCACGATGGTCCGGCCGTCCGCGCTGAGCCCATCGAAGATCCGCATCACGTCGTCGCTGGACTTGCTGTCCAAGGCTCCGGTCGGCTCGTCGGCGAGCAGCAACGTCGGCGCCGTGACCAGCGCACGAGCCAGCGCCACCCGCTGCTGCTGACCGCCGGACAGTTCGTTGGGCTGGTGGCCGACCCGCTGTGCGAGACCCACCTGGTCCAGCGCCGCCAATGCCCTCCTGCGCCGCTCCGCCGCCTTCACCCCGCCGTACGCCAACGGCAACTCGACGTTGGCCAGCGCGCTCATCCGCGGGATGAGGTTGAACGACTGGAACACGAAGCCGATCTTGCGGTTGCGGACGATCGCCAGTCGCACCTCGTCGAGCACGCCCACGTTCGTGCCGTCGAGGAGATAGCTCCCCGACGACGGGACGTCCAGGCAGCCGATGATGTTCATCAGCGTCGACTTGCCCGACCCGGAGGCACCCATGATCGCCACGTAATCGCCCTGCTCGACCCTCAGGGACACGCCCCGAAGCGCGTGGACCGCGGTCTCGCCCTCGCCGTACACCTTGGCCACGGCCCGGATGTCCAGTACCGGCGCCTGCCCGGTCATCCTCTGCCTCCCCGGCCGCCGCCGAAGCCGCCACCGCCGCCACCGCCGAACGCTCCGCCGCCGCCACCGGGGAACTGGAAGCCCCCGCCGGTGCCGGTCGTCGTGGACAGGTTCCTGACGACCTGGTCGCCCTCATTGAGCCCTGACTTGATCTCGGTGAGGGTGTCGCCCTTGACGCCGATCTCGACCGGCTTGACGACCTGCTTGCCGTTCTCGAGGACCTTGACGGTGCTCCGGCCGCCGGCGGTGGTGACCGCGGCGTTGGCCACGGCCAGTGCGTCGTCGACCTTGGCGACGGTGACCTGGACGCTGGCCGTCTGGCCGAGCCGTACGGTCTTCGGGACGCCGCTCAGCGAGATCGTCACCGCGTACTGGACGACGTTGTTGCTGGTCTGAGGTTGCGGGTCGATGACGGTCACCTTGCCGTTCGCGGTCACTCCGGTCAGCGCGTCGAAGCTGACGGAGGCCGCCTGGCCCACCTTGAGCTTGGTCACGTCGGCCTCGGTGAACTGCCCGACGATCTGCAGTCGCGCCGGGTCGGCGATCTCGATGAACCCGGTGCCCGTGCTCGACGTGGCGGCGGCGCTCGACGACCCTCCGCCTGAGCCGCCACCCGAACCGGACCCGCCCGACGATCCGCTGGAGGAGGCGCTGCCCCCCGAGCCGCCCGACGACCCGCCCTCCGAGCCGTTGACCGCGACGATGGTCCCGGCGAACGGCGCCTTGATCTCCGTGCCCGCGACGGCGCGCTTGGCCGCCCGGTAGGAATTCCTCGCACTGATGTACTGCGAGTAGCCGGACGGGGTCGAGGTGTCGCCCGCGTCCGCGGCGTCCAGGGCGGCCTGTGCGGCGTCGAGACTCTCCTGCGCGGCGGTGTCGTCGAGGCGCGCGAGCACGCGGCCCTTCTTCACCTTGTCGCCTGACTCGACCGCGATCGACTCGACCGTGCCGCTCGTACCGAAATCGAGGGATCTCGTCCGGGAGCTTGCGACGGAGCCGGAGGCCGACACCGAGGACAACACCGTTGCGCGCGTCACCCGCGTGGTCAGCGGCGCCGCCTCGTTCGATGAGTCGCTCCCGAGGGAGCCGTAGGCCACGCCGACTCCACCGAGCAGCAACACTCCCAGGACGCCGTTGATGATCAGCGCTCTGCGCTTCGTCGACAGCTTCACGATGCTGAACCCTGGCGGATCCCGCTTCGGGCAACCTCGGCCGATGCTGACAGTTTCCTGGAAGCCGCATTTTTCCTGGAAGCCGTATTTTCAGACAACTCTCAGGTGGGGCCAAGCGGGCGATGACGTGGCGTCACAAGGATGGCCGCCATGACACCGAGCATTCCGATCCGCGTCGGGGGACTGGCCCTCGCCGGGGTCGCCATCGCGAGCTTCGCCGTGATCTATGTGAACAGCGGCGAATCCTCGGCGGCCGGGCAGATCTCGCTCGCCGCGGCCAAGCGCGGCAGCGTGTCGGCGTACGTCTCCGCCGCGGGCAACACCGTCAACGACGGCGTGAGCGACCTGGCGTTCGGGGCGGCGGGCACGGTGCAGAAGCTCAACGTCAAGGCCGGGGACAAGGTGAAGAAGGGCCGCGTGCTGGCCCGTATCGACGACACGATCGCCCGTGAGAACTACGACGCCGCCAAGGCGGCGCTGGCCGCCGCGCAGGACACCCTCGACAAGGTCGAGGCCGGCACCTCGGTGACCACGACGTCGGCGTCCGGGGGTGTCACGGTCATCCCGGCCATGGCCCGCACGTCCTCAGGCCAGGGCGCCTCATCGGGCTCGTCGGGGCGCGGCTCCTCAGGCTCACCCTCTGGCGGTTCCCAGGGCGCCGGGAGTTCCCAGGGTTCGGGAGGCTCCGGCGGGTCCGGGAGCTCAGGAGGCTCAGGGGGCTCAGGGGGCTCCTCGCCGTCCTGCATCACCGCCACTCCGGCCTCCGCCTCCGCTTCGACCCCCTCATCCGCATCCGCGGACGTGGCGTCCAGCCAGAGCTGGCTGGCCCTCAACGTGTCCCTGGTGTCGTTCGAGTCCGGCGGTCACGGCCGGAAGCATCCGCCACTCGTCTTGTCCGCCCCCACACCGACTCCGACGCCCACACCGACCCCCGCCGGCCGTACGAGCGGCGCCGGGACGGGACGCACGGCGACGAGCGGATCCGGCGGGAGCACGGCGAAGACCGGCGGCGCAGCGGGAAGCGCCACCGCCGACAGCGCTGCGAAGAACGCCGGCGCATCCGCGAGCGGCTTGAGCGCAACCACGGCCGACCAAGCCCGGCAGACCAGGGTCAAGCATCCCAGCCCTTCGCCGACGCCCACCGCGACCACCACCCCGACACCGACACCCACGCCCACACCCACGCCCAGCGCGTCTCCCACGCACGCGACGCCGTCACCCACTCCGACGCGACCCGCGCCACCGTCCGCCACGCCCTCGCCGAGTTGCTCTCCGGGAGGCGGAACGCCCGGACAGGGTGGAGGCGGTCAAGGCGGGGGACCCGGCGGCGGTCAGGGTGGAGGCTCCGGCCGGGGCGGCGGCCAGGGTGGAGGAGGTTTCGGCGGCTCGGGGGGTCGCGGCGGCGGCGGTACGCCGATGACCGAGGCGGAGGCGGAGGCCTCGGTCAGCAAGGCCACCTCCGACCTCGCCGACGCCAAGCAGGCGCTCGCGGGTGTGAAGATCACGGCTCCCGACGACGGGACGATCCTGTCGGTCGCGGGAACCGTGGGAACGCAGTACACGGCCGGCACCTTCATCACGCTCGGCGATCTCGGCGACCTCCAGTTGCAGGCGATGTTCACCCAGTCGGACATCCAGTCCCTGAAAGTGGGCCAGAAAGCCACGATCACGCTGGCCACCCATCCGGGTGAGGAGTACGACGGCACCGTCGCCCACATCGACCCCACGGCGACCACAAGCGGCCAGCTCGTCCGCTACGGCGTGACGATCTCCTTCAAGGACCAGCCGGCCAACCTGCTGCTCGGGCAGAGCGCGACGGCACAGGTGACCACCGGTACGGCCGACGACGCCCTGTACGTGCCGGCGCAGGCCGTACGGACGCTCCCCGACGGGACGGCGACGGTGACGGTCCAGCAGGGCGGCGGCCAGGTGCAGCGGACCGTGAAGACCGGCATCCGCGGTGACCAGTACGTGGAGATCGTCGACGGGCTCACCGACGGGGATCAGGTCGTCCTTCCGACCGGGTCCGCAGGTGGCGGCTTCCCCGACGAGGGCTTCCCCGGGGCGAGCTGAGGGCGGCAGGCTTGACCTCAGGGCTTCGGTCCGCCGAGCGGGCCCTCGAGGTCACCGGCCGTCCGAGGCCGGCGACCTAACAAGGCTGGCGATCTAACAAGGCCGACGGGCTAACGGGGCGCTTCGGGGACGGCGGGCACCGCTTCCGGTTCGAGCCGGAGCGCCTCCAACTCGCCGGAGACGGCGGGGGTGACGGCTTCCCCAGGGACCGCCGCCGCTGACAAGGCCTCAGCGAGGTCGGTGTCGCCGGAGCCGCCGTCGTCCAGGCCACCGTCGTCTAAGCCGTCATCGTCCAGACCGTCGTCGTCCAGGCCGTCGTCGTCCAGGCCGTCGTCGGCGGCCAGAGCCTCGGGCGCGAGCGGAACGACGATGCGGAAGGCCGCGCCCTCGCCCGGTGCCGTGCGGACGCTGACCGCTCCCCCGTGCGCCCGGATGAGCGAGTCGACGATGGCCAGCCCGAGCCCGCTGCCCCCGGACGGCCTGGTCCGCGACGGATCGGCGCGGTAGAAGCGCTCGAAGACCCGCTCGGCCTCCTCCTTCGTGAGCCCGGGCCCCTGGTCGGCGACCTCGACGAACGCCTGCACGCCCGTCGTCCCGAGCCGCATCGTGATGGGGGTCCCGCCGGGAGTGTGGATGGTCGCGTTGCTCATCAGGTTTCCGACGACCTGCCGCAGCCGCACCTCGTCCCCCATGACGATGAGCGCCACGTCGCCCTGGACGTCGAGGGACACGTCCCGGTCAGGGCACAGGATCCTGGTGTCGTGGACGGCGTCCGCGGCGACCGCGAGCAGGTCGACGGGCTCCGACTGAAGCGGACGCTGCTGGTCCAGGCGGGCGAGCAGCAGGAGGTCCTCGACGAGCAGGCCCATGCGGGCGGCCTCGCTCTCGATCCGCCCCATCAGCCGGGTCGTGTCGGCGTCCGGAACCTGGCGGTGGAACTCGGCGAACCCCCTGATGGACGTGAGAGGCGTCCGCAACTCGTGGGAGGCGTCCGCGACGAAGCGCCGCATCCTGGCCTCCGACTCGCGCGCGGACGCCTCCGACGCCGCGCGGGCCTCGAAGGCCGTCTCGATCTGCGCCAGCATGCCGTTCAGCGAGCGGGCCAGCCGGCCGACCTCGGTGCGGGGGTCGCGATCCGGGATCCGGCTGCTGAGGTCGCCTTGGGCGATGTCCTCCGCCGTCCGCTCGATCTCCGTCAGCGGGCGCAGGCTCCGCCGTACGATCAGGACGCCGACGACGGCGAGCACGACCATCACGACGCCGCCGACCAGCAGTTCGATGAGCGCGAGCCGGCCCGTGATCTGACGCACGGAGGCGAAGTCGACGGCGACGACCACGCTGCCGAGGCCGCTGACGGGAACCACCCGCGCGCGCCACAACCCGTCACCCGACACCGCCGGGACGGTCCGGGGGGTCTGCGAGCTGACGGCGGCCGGGCCGGGGAGGCTCTCGACGGCCATCCCCGCCTGCGCGGCGATCATCTTTCCCGTGGCGTCGCGGACCTCGACGCGGCCCTCCGGCGGGACCCTGAGCCTGGCCAGGAGTGCGGGCCCGCGTTCCAGCCGCACGGCCACGTCGGCGGTGACCATCTCGAGCTGCATGTCCACGCGGGACACGAGGTAGTGACGGAGGGCGGAGACGCTGCCCACGCCGATGACGGCCATGGCCACGGCGACCAGCGCCAGCATGGCCGCGCTCAGCCGGATCCGCAGCGGCGTGCGCCCCGACACGACGCTCAGGCGGCGGACGGCGGTGTCCGCATGACGTATCCGACTCCCCGGAGGGTGTGGATGAGCCGCGGATGGGCGTTGTCGAGTTTGCGGCGCAACACCGAGACGTAGGACTCGACGATTCCGGCGTCACCGCGGAAGTCGTAGTCCCACACGTGGTCCAGAATCTGCGCCTTGGACAGGACTCTTCCTGCGTTGGCCATGAAGTACCGCAACAGCTTGAACTCGGTCGGCGACAGCGGGACGGCGGCCCCCGCGCGCCACACCTCGTGCGACTCCTCGTCAAGCTCGATGTCGGCGAAGGTCAGCCGGGGGGCGATCGCCATCGGGTCGCCGCTCGTCCGGCGGAGCACGGCTCTGATCCTCGCGACGACCTCTTCGAGGCTGAAGGGCTTGGTCACGTAGTCGTCCCCGCCGAGCGTGAGACCGCGGACCTTGTCCTCCGTCGCGTCTCTCGCGGTGAGGAAGACCACCGGGGTGTGCGTACCCCCGCCGCGGAGCCTGCGCACGATGTCGAAACCGTCCATGTCGGGCAGCATGACGTCGAGAACGATCAGGTCGGGCCGGTGACGCTGGGCGGCCGCGACCGCCTCGCCTCCGTTGGAGGCGGTGTTGACGTCGAATCCCGCGAACCGGAGGCTGGCAGCCAGGAGTTCCAGGATGTTGGGCTCGTCCTCTACGACGAGCAGCCGAGCTTCGGGAGATGCAGTGACCATGGCATCCAGCACTTTAGGAGTTCGAAGTTAAGGCAGCCGTTAAGGCGATATGCCGGGCGATGGCCAGGCTGGACGTCGCGGCAGGTGAAGGGGCGTTCCTGACCAGGACGATCCGTCCGTGCACGTCGATGGCGAAGTCGTCGAGCAGCGCCCCGTCCCGCGCCACGGCCTGAGCCCGGACTCCCCCTCGCGTCCTGACGATGTCGCCGGAGGTCAGCGCGGGAACGTAACGCCGCGCGGCTGACAGGAACGACCCCTTCGCGAGCGAGCCGTACACCTCCCGCACCCCGGTGCGCCAGTGCGTCGCCGCCATCCGCCGGGTGCCCGGCCAGGTCACGATCCGCCGCAGATCCTTGAGGGAGACGTCGCCCCACGAGTAGCCCTCGAGGGCCAGCGCCAGCACCGCGTTGGGCCCGACCAGCACCTCGCCGTCGATCCTGCGGGTCAGGTGCACGCCCAGGAACGGATAACGGGGGTCGGGCACGGGATAGATCAGCCCGCGCACCATGGTCTTCGCCGTGTCCGTCAGCTTGTAGTACTCACCGCGGAAGGGGATGATCCGCACGTCACCCGGCGCCGCGGCCATGGCCGCCACCCTGTCGGTGCCGAGCCCCGCGCAGGAGATCACCCGGTCGAAGGTGAACCGCGACGTGCCCGCCACGACCTCGACCCCCCGGGACGTCTCCCTGATGCCCCGGACCGGATGCGAGAGCCGTACGGTGCCGCCCGTGTCCGTCACGTCGGCGGCGAGGCGGCGCGCGATGGCCGGGAAGTCGGTGATCGCGGTGTGCGGGGAGTGGACCGCGCCGACGCCGACCGCGTCCGGCTCGATCTCCCGCAGGCCGAGGGCGTCGACCTCCGCGATGCCCGGCACCTGGTTCTCCCTGGCGCGATCGGCTATCCGGCGCAGTCCCGCCATCTCGGAGCGGGTGGACGCGACGACGAGTTTGCCGACCTCGTCGTACGGCAACCCGTGCTCGGCGCAATACTCCCTGAGCATCGCCATGCCGTCCCGGCAGAGGGTCGCCTTCAGGGAACCCGGGGTGTAGTAGATCCCCGCGTGGACGACCCCGCTGTTGTGCCCGGTCTGGTGGGCCGCGACCTCGGCTTCCTTGTCCAGCACGGTCACCTCGGCGCCCGATCGCGCCATCTCCCTGGCGACGGCCAGACCGAGGATTCCCGCACCGATGATTCCAAGCTTCATGTCGCTCCGGCGGACAAAAGGCTGAATAAGGGCACCACGCCCGCCATTGTCCCCCAGCCCTCGCGGACTCGTCTGCCACTCACCCGAGATCGAACTGACGTTCGGTAGACTGGCGGCCATGTACGTGCCGCCGGAATGGCCGCATGAGGTCCGCCCGCCCGACAGCCCCGACTGGGAACTGTCCGCGATGGCGTGGCTGCTCGACGCGGTGCCGCCGGACTACCGCGCCTATGGAGTGCTACGGCGTCACCCGATCGCGCTGGCGCGGATGGCCGGCCACCACGTGCGCGCGTCGATCCAGGCCGCCAGGGAGGGCTATCGGGGCGCCGCCGTCGACCTGAAGGATCATCTGCCTCCGCACGCCGTCGAGGCGGTGCTCGAGGCCTACCGCAGCGAGGGTCCCCGGCTCGTACGGCTCGCGCAGGCCGTCGATCTCGTCGAACGGGCCCTTCGTGGCGAGAGGTTCACCGAGAAGCTCCGGCACTGACAGCCGCGGGCACTCACCGCGCCGCCTGCCTCAGCGGGCGGTCCGCCAGGCGATCACGAGGATCACACCGATCGCTCCGGCGGCGACCGCCACCCATAAGACGATCATCGAGGCCGGGACGCCGGTGTCGCCGGCCTTCTCTGCCGCCGCGGTCGAGTTCCGCGCAGCCGGGGTGGCCGTCGGAGAGCGGGTGGCCGTCGCGGGTCGCGCACGGGCCTCGGACGGGAGCGGCACCTCATAGACCGGGCTCCGCGCACCCTCGGAACCCGTCAGCAGGGCGGTGCCGTCCGGCGTGTAGGTGACGGACTCGGACTGGTTCAGGGGCGGCATCGTCACGTGCGCGATCAGATGGTCGGGCGAGCGGAAGACCGAGGCGGAGAAGTACGTCCTGATCACGAAGCTCGAACCGTCGGGGGCGAAGGCGGCGTCGGTGGCCATGATGGGGGCGGACCCGACCCGGCGGAGCACGTTCACCCTGTCGGTCCGCAGCTTCGCGGGCGCCTGGTAGATCGACCCGTCGATTTCCTTGCTCACGACGTAGAGCCGGCCGGAGCGGGGGTCGACCATCAGGCCCTCGGCGTTGCGGGCGCCGTCCTTGTAGCGGAAGCGGTAACGGGTCGCCTGGAGCGTCGCGTCGGCCAGCGTGCGAGGCTCGACGACCTTGTACACGGAGATGTCCGGCCAGGCGCCATCCAGGTTGTCGCCGATGTCGCCGATCCACAACACGCCCCGGCCTGTCTTGGCGTCGACGGAGGTCGCCATCGCCTCCCAGTCCCTGGCGACCGCACCGGCGAGGGTGAAGGCCGCCCGCGTCCGGCCGTCGAGACCCACGGCGTAGACGGTCGGTGAGCCGCCGCTGTCGTTGTGCGTGTAGACGACGCCCTTGTGCGTCGGCGAGAACGCCAGCCCGCTGGACTCGGTGACGCGTTTGTCCTTGATCGTGAAGAGGTGCTTGTCGTCGTCGGCGTGTGCGCTCACCGGCGGAGACAGAACGGCGAAGGAGACGGCGAGGAGACACGCCACCGGCCAGAACGCCCTCTTGACCCGATTCACCGGCGAGATCCCCATGCGGCAATCATTCCCGATGCGCCAGCCCTCCGCGTCGCTGCATAGTCTGGCGCGGTGGAATATCAACAACTTGGACGAACCGGTCTACAGGTCAGCAGGCTCTGCCTCGGCACGATGAACTTCGGCCCGCAGACCACCGAGGACGACTCACACGCGATCATGGATCGCGCCCACGAACTCGGGATCAACTTCTTCGACACCGCCAACACCTACGGCCAGAAGAAGGGCGAAGGTGTCACCGAGCAGATCATCGGCCGGTGGTTCGCGAAGGGGGGCGGACGCCGGGAGCGGACCGTCATCGCGACCAAGGTCTACAGCATCATGGGCGACTGGCCGAACGAGCGCCGACTGTCGGCACTGAGCATCCGCCGGGCCGCCGACGCCTCACTGAAGCGCCTGCAGACCGACTACATCGACCTCTACCAGGCCCACCACATCGACAGGAACACGCCGTTCGACGAGTTCTGGGAGGCCATGGAGGTCCTGCGGCAGCAGGGCAAGATCCTTTACGTCGGTTCGTCGAACTTCGCCGGATGGCACCTCGCCAAGGCCCAGGAGGCCGCCCGGCGCCGGAACTTCCTCGGCCTGGTCAGCGAGCAGACGCACTACAACCTGCTCAACCGCCTGCCCGAACTCGAACTCCTGCCGGCCGCGGAGGACTACGGCATCGGCGTGATCCCGTGGAGCCCTCTCGCGGGCGGCCTGCTCTCCGGCGTGCTGAAGAAGATCGAGAAGGGGCGGTCCGGCACCGACACCATGCTCGCCGAGGTGGACAAGCACCGGAGCAAGATCGAGGAGTACGAGGCGTTCTGCGCGGAGATCGGCGCGGATCCCACCGTGGTGGCGCTCGCCTGGCTGCTCTGCCAGCCGGCCGTCGTCGCTCCGATCATCGGGCCGCGCACGCTCGGGCAACTCGAGGGCGCGAACCAGGTCATGCACACGGGGATCGACGAAGACGCGCTCGCCCGTCTCGACGAGATCTTCCCCGGTCCCGGCCACGCCGCCCCCGAGGCGTACGCCTGGTAGGGGTCGACCGCCCGCGTCATCCCACCAGTGTCCCGACCACCACGATGAGCACGAGCAGCGCGAGCACCGTGGGCAGCAACCAGCGACGAGGACGATCCACGGCAAGGAGCCTAGTCGCGACGACCGAGTGAATACGCCTCGACCGGCTCGTAACGAACGCGCGGCCCAAGGTGGCTTCGCATCAGATGTACGGCTCTCGCCTCCCAGGGGCGCCCGCTGAACGTGCTCGTGGCGCGGACCAGGGGCCACAGGTCGGCCCCGTCCCTTGAGCGGGCCAGGGTGAGGTGGGGATGGAACCGCATGCGGTCCTTCTCCATCGCCCCGGCCCGCCGCGCCCCCGCCGCGAGCGAGTCCGCCAGCCCCTTCAGCGACGGGCCGCCGCCGAGGCCGGTCCAGAAGACCCTCCCGTGAGCGGGAGAGGGAAAGGCTCCGGACCCCGCGAACGACAACGTCGCCGGCGGGTGGCGGGATGCGGCTCTGGCCAGCCGTACGTGCAGGTCGGGCAGCACCCGGTCGGGGACCTCGCCGAGGAAGGCGAGGGTCACGTGCCACAGGGCCGGGTCGATCCAGCGCAGGCCCGGCCATTCGGCCCGCACGGGGCCGATCGCCGCGGCGACCTCCTCCAGCGCGTCAGACGGCGGCAACAGCGCCAGGAACAACCTGCTCACTGACCGATTGTTCCCCAGCGGCCGCACGGGCGGCGACGACCTTGGTCAGCAGTGCGGCGAGGCCGACGCCCACGACACTCAGCGCGCCGGCGATCACGACCGCGACCCGGGGGCCCGCCGACTCGGCCAGCCATCCCACGAGCGGCGACCCGACGGGCGCTCCCGCCGTGAAGACGAGCACGTAGATCCCCATGACCCGGCCGCGCATCTCCGGCGACGAACCGAGTTGCACCATGGTGTTCGCGGTGGTGTTGACCGTGATCATGGCCATCCCCGCCGGGACCAGCAGGAGCAGGAAAGCCGCGTAGTCGGGAGCGAGCCCGGCGGCGATCTGGAAGACGCCGAAGCACGCGGATCCGGCGAGCAGGAACCGGCGGCTCTGCTTGACCCGCCGGGCCGCCAGCAACGCGCCCCCGAGGGCCCCCACGGCGAACGCGCTGGACGCGATGCCGAACGACGACGCGCCCGCGCCGTACACCTCCCTGGCCATGAGGGCGATGCTGGTCGTGAAGCTCTGCGCGAAGATCGCCATGAAACCGACGATGAGCAGCGGCAGCAGGAGGTCCGGCCGCTCCAAGACGTAGCGCAGCCCCTCCCTGAGCTGGCCTCTGGCCCGCGGAACCGGCTCGGGGCTGCGCAGCTCCGACCCCCGCATCAGGATCAGCCCGGTGATCACGGCGGCGAACGACACCGCGTTCAGCAGGAAGATCGGGCCGGTCCCCATCCAGTAGATGAGCACGCCCGCGACGGCGGGGCCGACGACCCTGGCCAGGTTGAACGTCGAACTGTTGAGCGCGATCGCGTTCGGCAGGTCCTTGCGGCCCACCATCTCCACGACGAACGACTGCCGCGTCGGGACTTCGACACAGGAGACCAGGCCGAGGGTGAAGGCCATCACGTAGACGTGCCACACCTGCACGGAACCGGTCAGGACGAGCACGCCCATGCTGAGCGCGAGCAGGCCCATCAGCGTCTGGGCGACGACCAGCACGCGCCGCTTGGGGTAGCGGTCCGCGAGCATCCCGCCCCACAGGCCGAACAACATCACCGGCAGGAACTGCAGCGCGACGGTCACGCCGAGCGCGGAGCCGCTGCCGCCTGTGAGGTCGAGGACCAGCCAGTCCTGCGCCGTCCGCTGCATCCAGGTGCCGACGTTGGACACCACACCACCGGCCGCGAACAGCCGGTAGTTGTAGTTGCGCAGCGAGCGGAACATCCCCCCTACATCTGGGAGAGCCTCGCCAGAATCGGGGCGGCCACGCGCAGCGCCGCCCTCTCCTCCGGCGTCAACTCCTTGAGCTGCCGCGCCAGCCAGGCTTCCTTCATCCGGCGCTCCTCCTTGAGCAGCGCCGTCCCCGCCTCCGTCAGGCGGACGGTGACCTGCCGCCGGTCCGTCGGGTGGGGCTTGCGTGCCAGCAGACCCCGCTCCTCCAGCTTGGCGATCACCCGTGTCATCGAGGGCGGCTGCACCTTCTCGTGCTCCGCCAGCTCTCCGGGGGTCATCTCGGTGTGGCTCTCTACAGCCGCCAGCGTCGCGAGTTGGGTGGGGGTCAGCGAGTGGTGCGCGCCCTGCTTGCGCAGCCGACGGTTCAGCCGCGCGAGCGAAACGCGCAACGCGGACGCGAGGCCGGCGTCGCTGCGTAGGTTCTCTGTCTTTGTTAGCATGTCTCATTACCTTTGCTAACTTTATGTCGCGCAGCGATATTCCGCAATTCGCGAGCTCAGAGCCTCGCGGGCGCGAGGCGGTCCCCCAGTGTGACGCAGCCACGGGGACCAGGTCGCCCCCTCTCCGCCGCAAGAAGGTCCCGGCCTCCCGGACGGGCCGCTTGCGCGTCCATTCTAACGATGTTAGTTTCTGCCTAACAGCGTTAGAAAGGAGCCGTCATGAGCCCGGCGGCACGTCTGGACATCGAGTCGATCCTTCGTGAGGTGTTCGACCTCCTCGATCAGGAGGGCTTCGCCGCGCTCTCGATGCGCACGCTGGCCGCGCGCCTCGATGTGAAGGCGGCGTCGCTCTACTACCACGTGCCGAACAAGGCCGCGCTGCTCCAACTGGTCGCCGACCGCGTCGCCGCGCAGGTGATCGTGACGCTGACCCCCGGTCTGGGGTGGCGTGAACTGCTGAGCGGAATGGCACACGCCCTGCGGGACGCCCTGCGCACCCATCCGGGCGCCGCCGCCGTCGTCGCCGTACGGAACGCGTCGCCCGAGGTGTTCGAGAAGGCGATCCCCCTGGTGCTGACCTCGATGCACGCGGGTCTGCGCGTCACCGACGAGGAGGCGCTGTTCCTGGTGCAGTCGCTCTACATCCTCGTGACCGGTCATGCCCTCGCCGAGTTCGGCGAGGCCCCTGAGCCGCCTGTCGCACCCCAGGCGTACTACGACGCCTGGTTCGACATCGCCGTCTCCACGTTCCTCGCCGGAGTCCAGGCGCGTCACGGCGCCGACGCCGGCTGAGCCCACCCCCCGAACGAAAGGCCTCCCCCATGTTCACCGTCGCACTCGTCCTGCTGATCCTGGCCGACGCCTACTTCGTCCTCACCACGCTCGTGGACCTCTTCCCGTTCAACAACGTGCGGGAGGCGAAGAGGTCGGAACAGATCACCGAAGTGTCCGTCAACGGGCCCGTCATGCTTGTCCCCGCCGTGCTCCTCGGGGTGGCGGGCCTCACCGGACTACCGGTCCTCGCCTACGCCGGAGGGGGCCTCGAACTGCTCGTCGTCCTCGGCGGCCTGGCGCTGTGGTGGCTGCCGTATCTCGTCGGAGTGACGGTGCCCTGGGCGACCGCGGGCACCGGAGAAAGCTGGGCCGGACTGTACGCGCGGACCTACGCGAAGACCGTCATCGTGCTCCCCACCCGGAAGGACCGGCCGCGCCCGAACCTCGAGCACATGATCCTGCACACACTCATCCTCGCGGCCGCGATCTGCACATTCGCCGCCGCCGGCACGGTGTGACGCCCCCTCCCACGGCGGCGGCGTCCATCCGCGACGGCCCGGGCGTTTGGCACGACCTGGCCGTCATGGTGATCGATTCCGACACCATGACGGCCTGCGACATCAGCCGATCCCGAGAAGGCTCTTGATCGGCTCCAGCGCGAAGTAGACGACGAAGAGGATCCCCACGAGCCACAGCAGCGGGTGCACCTCCTTCGCCTTGCCGCGCAGGGCCTTGATCACGATGTAGCTGACGAAGCCCGCGCCGATCCCCACGGTGATCGAGTAGGTGAACGGCATCAGCACGATCGTCAGGAACGCCGGGATCGCGATCTCGAAGTCGCTGAAATCGATCTCCTTGATCTGGGTCATCATCAGGAAGCCCACGATCACGAGCGCGGGCGTCGCCGCCTCGAACGGCACGATCTCGGTCAACGGCGCGAAGAACATCGCGAGCAGGAAGAGCACCCCGGTGACCACGCTCGCCAGTCCCGTGCGGGCACCCTCCCCCACACCCGAGGCCGACTCGATGTAGGTGGTGTTCGACGAGACACTGGCCGCGCCGCCGGCCGCCGCGGCGAGGGAGTCGACCAGCAGGATCTCGCGGGTCCGCTCCATCGTCCCGTCCTCCCGGACGAGCCCGGCCTGGCGGCCGACGCCGACGATCGTGCCCATGGTGTCGAAGAAGTCGGCCAGCATCAGCGTGAAGACCAGCAGGACCGCCGCGAGACCGCCGATCTGGGCGAACGCGCCGAACAGGCTGAACTGGCCGAGCAGGGAGAGGTCGGGAACCTCAATGATCTTGGACGGCAACGCGGGCACGTTGAGGCTCCACCCGTTCGGCTTCGCGGGCTGGGACCCGAGCTTGCCGATCAGTTCCACCACCACCGCGAAGATCGTCGTTCCGACGATGCCGATGAGGATGGCGCCCTTCACCTTGCGCGCGACCAGGAACGCCGTCGCGATCAGGCCGACGACGAAGACCAGGGTCGGCCAGCCGGTCAGCGACCCGTTGCCGAGCGAGCCGAACTGGACGGGCACGGTGGTGTTCGCCGCGTCGGGGATGCGCCGCACGAATCCCGCGTCGACGAACCCGATGAGCGCGACGAACAGTCCGATCCCGACGCTGATCGCGGTCTTGAGCTGGGCGGGGATGGCGTTGAACACCGCGACCCTGAAGCCGGTCACCACCAGGATGGCGATGACGATGCCCTCCAGCACCACCAGGCCCATGGCGTCTTCCCAGGACATCTGGCTGGCGATGCCGAAGGCGAGGAAGGCGTTCAGGCCGAGACCGGTGGCCAGGGCGAACGGCACCCGGCCGAACACGCCCATCGCGATCGTGACGATTCCGGCCACGAACGCCGTCGCGGCCGCGACCAGGGGGGTGTTGGAGGCGCTGCCGTCGCCGAGATACTGCCCGGTCTTGTCCGCGACGGTTCCGATGATGAGGGGGTTGAGGACGACGATGTAGGCCATCGTGAAGAAGGTGGCGACGCCGCCGCGGATCTCCTGGCCCATGGTGGAGCCACGCGCTGAGATCGAAAAATAGCGATCAACTGCAGTGGAACTGCTGGTCTGGTTCACGCGCGCAGAGTGACAGGGTGACGCCTTTGACGAAAAGACACAGTTGTCCTTTTGTGACTAATTCGTCATCCGAGGTCATCCCGATTCACGCGATCTCTTAAGCTTGCGGAGTGAACCAGCCGCGCCGACCAGATCCCCAACCGCTCAAGACGAACGACACCATGACCCTCG
The DNA here is from genome assembly GCF_016863275.1 of Planotetraspora mira. Taxonomy (GTDB): domain Bacteria; phylum Actinomycetota; class Actinomycetes; order Streptosporangiales; family Streptosporangiaceae; genus Planotetraspora; species Planotetraspora mira. The sequence goes on along the minus strand of NZ_BOOO01000014.1, from coordinate 14,569 downwards.
TGGTGGGAACAGCCCTGTGGGCGGTCGCCCTGGTGGTGCTGCTGATCATCCGGCCCGTGCACACGTGGTCGATCTGGACCTGCGTGGCAGGGATCGGCCTGGGTCTGTTCGGCGTCTACTACGTCCACCGCCGCGACTCCCGCCGCCGCTGACACACAGCGGCGGCGCACCGCCGGAGCCAGGCCCTCTCAGCCGAGCGCGGTCACCGGATCGAGGTCGGCCTCGGCCAGCAGCAGCGGAACCCTGCCGGGGTCCCGCAGGAGCGCGGCCACCGCGAGCCGGTCGCCCCACTGCCCGGACGCCCACGCGAGGCCTCTGGCCAGGCCCTCCACCCCCGAGGCGTGAACCTTGCCCTCGAAGAAGCGCCAGGGCACCGGCCTGCCGTCCACCAGCAGATCGTCGTGCTCGACATAGCTCAGCGGCGTCGAGGGCAGCAGCGAGCGCACCTCCGGCGGCACCGGCCGCTCCACCCCTGACGACGTCACCGCACCCGTGACGACCTCTCCCACCAGGGGCAGGTCGAGCACCTCCGACAACGCCTCCGCGAGGTCGAACGGCGCCAGCACGAGCGGCCGGTCCTCGACCAGGGGCAGCAGGTCGGGCGCCTCCACGACGACGGGGCCCTCCTCGGCCTCCGCCACCACGATCGCCCCCTTCAGCACGGCCCGGACCGCGTCCGGCGGGCTCACGCGGGAGGGGTCCACCCCCGCCAGCGCCGTCCACAGGGAGCGCAGTTGCGCCCGGTCGACCTCGGCCGAGGAGTCGGCGAGCTGGTCGAGCAGTTCCTCAGGACCGCCGTGCGAGGCCAGCAACTCCTCGAGCGACGACCTGACGCCGATCATCTTCAGCGCGCTCTCGTCGATCCCCACCGGGGCGTCGCCGTACAGGCCGAACAGCAGAGGGTCGCCGGAGGCGAGCCTGAGCGTCGTGGGGAGGCGGCCGTCGAGCACCGGATGGCGCGACAACCACCAGGACGTGTACGACGGGACCTCGACCGTCTCGCCGGCCACGAGCACGCGGAGCGGGCGCAGCGCGGCACGCAGCGGCGGACGGGAGAGCAGGCCCAACGCGGAGGTCCAGTCGGCGACGTACTCCAGGTCGCGGACGGCGGTGAACTCCCTGGCCACCGGCGGCACGTCGAACTCGGGCAGCAGATCGAGGACGGCCTCGATCCACTCGTCCTCGAGATCGAGGTCGTGATCGCACTCGGACAGGTCCAGCAGGACGTCGGAGTCGTTGACCACGGCGAACCCGTCGAGCACCCCCGCCGCCGCCAGCACGTGCGAGCCGTACTTCTCCACCAGGTCGGCCGCGGCGACGCCGAAGGGCACGTCCTGGTCGATCAGCCCGGCCAGCGAACCGCCCTCGAGGAGCAGGTCGCCCGCCGCGTAGAGCTCGCCGTCGGCGCCTCGCAACGCCAGCTCCGACAACCATGGGGCCTCACCGGCCGTGAGCCCCGCCGCGTCGACCAGAGCCAGCACGGCCTGGGACACCGGCTCGGGATCGGCGCTGTCGAGCGACTCGGTCACGGCGGCATGGGTGAGCGGGTCCTCCAGGACCGTCCTCGGCGTCGCCTCGGCCGCGCCCAGCCTGAGCAGCAGCGGATGGACGGCGTCGGGGTGCACGATCCGCAGGCCCAGGGGGCCGAGCAGGGCCGGGTCGAGGGGCGGCCGGGCACCCGGGTCCAATCCGGAGTCCTGAGCCCCGTCGAGAGCCCCTGAGAGCGCCGCAGACAGCACCAGCGTGCCGCGGGGCCCACGGACCAGCCGTCCGTCGGCGAGCGGCACCGGGACCGCCCCGATGGCCTCGAGGTCGTCCGCGGGCAGCACCGCGTAGAACGACCGCCACCACGACGGGTCCTTGTCCTGTACGGCGTCGCCGGACAACATGTCCACGACGTCGGCGAGCTCCACCCTCCTGACGCCGAGGGTGGTGAGAGCGGGATTGCGTGACGCCCAGCCCGCGGGCAGCAGCCCGGGGACCATGTCCGCGATCTTGTCGAGGAACTCCTGCGACCCCGCGACCGCCCGCGCCTGGTTGCCCGGAAGGACTCCGGAGACCGACGGGAGCAGCGGCGTGTCCGGCAGCAGCCTGACGATCTCCCTGCGAATGGCGGCGTCGAGCTCTCCCTTGCCCATCATCCCGGGGACGAGGCCGAGCAGGGCCGGCGTGGCGGGCAGGTCCTGGAGCAGCCGGACGTACGCCTCCGCGGCCCGGCCGACGAGGAAGTCGGTGAGCGGTCCGGGAGCGACGTGCCTCCGGTCGGTGGTCAGCGGGAACGTGGCGATCAGCAGGGCCGGCAGGTCGAGGGGCTCGTCGCTCGGCGTCGGCGCGTGCACCACTCTCGGGGTGCGCACCTCCGGGTTGACGGCCCAGCGGACCTCCCAGTACGGCCGGGCCCGCTCCTCGGTGGGCCGTCCGGCGAAGAGCTCGGCGACCTGTTCAGGCGTGAACGCCCCCGACTCCGTCGCGATCCGCCAGCCGTCAGTGGAGATCGTGCGGGCGTGCCCGTCGATCTCGATCTCGACGGTCTCGAGCGCGGGCATCGCCAGGGGCAGCGCCGGTCCGGCCTCCTCCAGCATCCGCCGTACGGCCTGCTCGGCCGCGTCGTCGCGGAGCGGAAGCCGTACCAGCGTGTCGAAGCCCTCGGGGACCGCCACGGTCTCGGCGGCCTCGGGAGTCTCGGAGGTCTCCACGGGGAACGGCAGGCGCAGCAGCGGCACGTGGCCGTCACGGCCGGCCAACTCGCCGGCGAGCTCGGGACGGGCGCCCACGAGGGCGTTCGTCTCCGCACGCGACCAGCGGACCCCTCCGGTCTCGCGCGAGACGATCGAGGGCTCGTCGCAGACCGACACCACGGCGGCGAAGCCGACGCCGAAGCGACCGGCGGCGCCCGCCTCGTCCCTCTTCCCGGAGACACGCAGCGTGGAAAGGCCCTCGACCCCCGCCTCGTCCAGCGGGGCTCCGGTGTTGGCGGCCAGGAGCACGCCGTCCCGCAGCGACAACCTCAGGCGGCCCGGCACGCCGGCGCGCAGAGCGGCGTCCGCCGCGTTCTGGGCCAACTCGACGACCAGCCGGTCGCGGTAGCCGCCGAGGGCGAAGTCCTCCTCCGCGTTGGCGTCCTCACGGAAGCGGGCGGGCGACGCCGTCCAGGCGGCGAGGACCGTCTCGCGCAATCTCCGGGTGTCGAACATGTCAGGAGTGGCCGAGCGGCTCGGAGCCGGTCGCGTCGACCGAGCCTGATTCCATGAGGTCGTCATATCCCAGGTCGTCGAGGATCGGCGGCTGGGCCTCCACGACCATCGAGGGGACCGTGGTCGCCTCGGAGTGGGCGCCGCATCCGTGGTCGGCGGCGACCACGCGGCCGTCGTCGGGGGCGTACTCGTTCGCGCAGACGCCGAAGCCGAGCCGCAGCGTGCCCGAGAGGGGCCAGTAGAACCCGCAGGTCGAGCATTGGGCGGGGGCCGCGTGCGCGAGCGGGGTGTGCGGGCCCGCCTCTCCGGAATGCCAGCGCTCCACGGCCAGGTCCCGGCCGACCGGCGAAAGCACGCGGGCCCGGCCCAGGCCGTACTCGAAGATCATCTGCTCGTCGAGATCGTCCCCGGTGGCGGTGTAGCCGGGAGTGAGGCGGTCGTCGTCGGCCTCGGCCGGCAGCAGGTCGCCGACACCGAGATCGCCGGGGAGCAGGCGCTCGTTCCACGGCAGCCACGCGGGAGCGAGCAGCGCGCCCGGCCCGGGCAGCAGCACGGTCTCGCTCACGGTGACGTTGCGTGCGCGGGAGGCCCGGGTGACCGTGATCGCCCACCGCCAGCCCGAGTACGCCCGCTCCAGGCATTCGAAGTAGTGGGTGACCAGCCGATCGCCATCGCCCTCGAAGCCCAGATGCGCCCCCACTTCACCCGGGCGGGCCATCTCCTCGGCAACTGCTCGGGCCAAGTCGACGGCATCGGCACACGCCTGGTCGACTGGAGTGCTTCGGATTCGGGTACGACTCACACTCCATTTTCACCCACGCCGAGAGCGGACCGCACCGGCTCTATGGGGTAACACTGAAAGGGATGTCGGTGCCTATGGTGAATTTTTGGCCGAAAGTTGTGCGTGCTGTGGGAGCGCCAGGTCGGGCTACACGGCGGCTCACGCATGCGAATGGCGCCGACCGGACCGGCCTCGGACGACTGATCGAACTGACCGCCGCCCACTCGGCGGGCGACGCGTTGATCACGGTGTCGCTGGCCGGCGCGCTGCTCTTCCGGCTGCCCGTCGGACAGGCGCGCGGCCAGGTCGCGCTGTACCTGCTGATCACAATGGTCCCGTTCGCCGTCGTGGCGCCCTTCGTCGGGCCCGTGCTCGACCGTTTCCGTTCCGGGCGCCGCTACATCATGGCCGGGACGCTTTTCGCGCGCGGACTGCTGTGCTGGGGCATGGCCGGCGCCGTCCACTCCTCCGACGCGCTCACGCTCTTCCCGTCCGCCCTGGCGGTGCTCGTGTTGTCCAAGGCCTACAACGTGTCCCGGGCGGCGATCATGCCGAGCGTGCTGCCCGCCGACATCCCGCTGGTGACGGCGAACGCCAGGGTCTCCCTTTTCGCCCTGGTCTCCGCGGGAGTGGGGGCGGCGGTGTCGACCGGAGTGGCCGCCCTGGCGGGACCCGAATGGGTGTTGCGCGCCACGATGCCGCTCTTCCTCGCCGCCGGCGTCGTCGCCGTACGGCTCCCGCGGCACGTCGACTCTCCCGACGTGGAGGTGGAGGCCGACGTCGACGCGCCCGTGAGGCCGTCGAGATGGCGGACCACGCTCAGCGTGGGCCAGGTGGTCGGCGAGGCGATGACCGCCAACGCCGCCATCCGCGTCCAGGCCGGTTTCCTGGTGTTCTTCCTGCTCTTCCTGGTGCAGGACCACCATCTCCACGGGCTCGCCCCCGAGGCCGCCCTGACCCTGCTGGCGCTCGCGGCCGGAGGAGGCGGCCTGGCCGGCGCGGCGGTCGCCTCGTGGTCCCGCTCCCGCTCCCCGCTCCTGACGGTGCTGGTCACGCTCGCCGTCACGACCGTCACCACGGTCGCGGCGGCGTTCTTCTTCTCGCTGTGGACGGCCCTCGTCGTCGCCCTGGTGGGCGCCTTCGGCCAGAGCCTCGGCAAGCTGGCACTCGACGCCATCGTCCAGCGGGAGATCGGCGAGGAGGTCCGGTCGTCCACCTTCGGCGTCGTGGAGACGCTGCTGCAGATCGCCTGGGTGTTCGGCGGCCTGCTCGGCCTCGTGATGTCGCTGTTCGCGCCCGGCCCCGCGGGACTCGCGGTGGTCTCCGCAGGGCTCGCGTTCTCCTTCGTCTGGCTTCTCGCCGTACGGCGCAGGCGGCTGGCGACCGTCACCCCCGAGCCGGCCGGATAGCCGCGCCGCCTGCCGCGTCACCCGTCGATGTCGTCGGCCACCGCCCGCAGCACCGACGCCACCTTCTTGGCGTGGGCCACGTCGGGGTGCTTACCCCTCTGGTAGGAGTTCGAGATGTCGTCGAGGAGCTTGATCAGGTCCTCGACGATGACCACCATCTCGTCCGGGCTCTTCCGCTTGCCCTTGGGTTTGGCGGCCTTCGCAAGCGTCGGCGGCTGCTCCAGGACCCGGACCGACAAGGCCTGCTGGCCGCGGCGTCCCTCGGCCACACCGAACTCGACCCGCTGCCCCGGCTTCAGCGCCTCCGTGCCCCTGGGAAGCGCCGAAGAATGTACGAATACCTCACCGCCGTCATCGCGCGTGAGAAAGCCGAAACCCTTGTCGGCGTCATACCACTTGACCTTGCCACTCGGCACAGGGGTGACCTCGTTCAGACTGTCGTGAAGGTGATTGGAAGTAGGTTATGCCCTGAGAGGGCCCCTGCGGACCCCCACTCTGGGAAGTAAGCCTGCACATCACGAGATCGACGCGCGAGTGGTTTATCGGCGATTGTTTCCGCTTTCTCTGGGAGGCGGATCGAGCAGTCGAAAGGCCAGCCAGGACACCGCGGCGGCGGTTCCGAGAATGAACAGCACACCGCTCACGTTGTGAAACGACACCATGAACGCCTGGACGCTCCCGCCCTCCGATCGTGCCGCTCCGAGCAGGACCCCGCCGATCGCGTACGCCACGACCGGGGCGGCCAAGCCGATCAGCCGGTCGGAGAACGACCAGCCTTGGCAGGAGAGCAGGATCAGGGCGGCCGCCGCCCACACGATCGCGGGGACAGGGAAGATCGCCACGGTCGCCAGACGGAACGGGACGAGCAGCCCGGCCACCACGAGCAGGACGAGCGCCAGCGTCTCGCGGCGGTTGTTCAGGAAAATCGTCCGGGCGTCCCTCCCCCCGGTGGCCATCGGGTTGCCCCCCGCCATCGCCGCGCGGCGCAACCGCATCAGCGGGGCCGGCCGATCGGCCTGGCGGGAGATCCGCTCCCTCGCGACCCGCCGACCGTAGATCACGCCGGGAGGCGGGCGCCTGTCGTCGGCCGCGTCGGAGGCAACCCCTCGCCTCGGTCCCCCGTCGTCGACGACGACGGGGAAGACCGCCGTGTCGTCCTCGCCGATCGGCTGGGCGGCCTGGTCCGCGGTCTGCTGAAGGGCCTGCTGGGCGGCCGCGAGCCTGCGGACCTCCCGGTCGATCAGGTCGTCCGGCGTTCCGAACCCGGCGATGACCTTCGCGACGTGCCTGGCGTCCTCGCTGCCTCCGCGCGCCCGCTCGACGCTGGCGCGGAGCCGCTGGACGTAGTCGAGCCGCTGTTCGGGGCGCAGCCTGCCGTGAGCGGCGTCTGCCACCTTGCTGACGAACTCGAGAACGAGCTGGTCCGCACGCTCGATCATGCTCGTCATACTGCCTCAGTGCTCGCGCCTGGTCGAGTGATGCTCGAAAAATGCGGCCCTACGATGGAACGGATGATGAGCACCGAGTTCACCGAGTGGCTGCGTGGCCGGACGGACGAGCAACTGCGCGCCCTCGTGACGGCGCGGCCCGAGCTCATCACGCCTGTGCCCGCACACGTCGACGGGCTCGCCGCCCGTGCCGGCAGCCCGTCCGCCCTCGGCCGGGCGCTCGACCGTCTCGACCGGTTCACCCTCGCCGTGGTGGAGACGCTGACTCTCCAGCCGGGCCCGATCACCCGCAAGGCGCTCAGGTCGTTACTGGACAAGGCCACGGCCGGCACGGCGCGCAAGAAGGAGCTGGACGCGGCGCTCGACGAGGCGCTCGACCGGCTCAGGACCAGAGGCCTCGCCTTCGGGCCCGACGACGCGCTGCTTCCCGCCCCGGGTGTCGTCGAGGCGCTCGACCCCCCTGCCGGGCTGGGCCCGCCCGCGGCGGAGGTGTTCCGGCATCATTCGCCGGAGGCGCTCGACGTCCTGCTGGACGACATCGGGGCTCCCCGGCGTGACGGGTCTCCCCGCGACAGGCTGGCCGAGCTCCTCGCCGATCCCACGACGGTGGGCCGCCTGGTCGCCGAGGTCTCACCGCAGGCGCGGGCCGCCCTCGACGAGTTGTCCTGGGGCCCGGCGAGCGGACGGCTGCCCAACGCCCGCAGGGACATCCGGACGGCCACCGCCCAGTCGCCGATCGAGCAGCTCCTCGCGCGCGGCCTGCTGGGCGCGACCGGCGACGAGAGCGTGGCCCTTCCCCGCGAGGTGGCGCTCTTCCTCCGTGACGGGCGCGTCCATCGCGACCTGTCCCCCCGCCCACCGGACCTCGAGGGCGCCCGGCGCGACCAAGTCCTCGCCGACAGGACCGCGGCGGGCCAGGCGTTCACCCTGGTCCGGACGGTGGAGGAGCTGTGCGAGCACTGGAGCGTCGATCCTCCGGGAGTCCTGCGGACGGGCGGTCTCGCCATCCGGGACCTGAAGAGGACGGCGCAGTTGCTCGATCTGCCGGAATGGGCGGCCGGGCTGGTCGTGGAGATCGCCTACGCCGCCGGGCTCATCGCGTCCGGCGGATCGGTCGACGGCGAGTGGCTGCCCACGTCGGCCTACGACGGCTGGCGGGTCAAGAGCACCGAGGACCGGTGGGCCCTGCTGGCCTCCGCCTGGGCCGGCATGGATCGGGTCCCCGGACTCATCGGCGAGCGTGACGACCGCGACCGGCCGCTGAACGCGCTCCATCCCGATCTCCGCAGGCCCGCCGCCGCCCAGGTGCGCGCCCAGACGCTGGCCGTTCTCGCGTCCGCGGGTCCCGGCCTCGCGCCGGCCGCCGCATCCGTCCTCGCCAGGCTGTCCTGGGAGCAGCCCAGGCGCAGAGGCGCCCAGCGCGACCGGCTCGCCGAGCTCACCCTGCGAGAGGCCGAGCAGGTGGGCGTCACCGGGCTGGGAGTCCTCTCGGCGCAGGGCCACGGGATCGTGCGCGGGGACGGCACGGCCGCCGGGCTGCTCGCGCCGCTGCTCCCCGAGCCCGTGGATCATGTGCTGCTGCAGGCGGACCTGACCGCGGTCGCCCCCGGTCCTCTGACCAGCGATCTCGGACGCTGGCTCGCCCTGACCGCCGATGTGGAGTCGAAGGGGGGCGCGACCGTCTACCGCTTCAGCGAACGCTCGATCCGGCGGGCGCTCGACGCCGGGCAGTCGGCCGACGATCTCGTCGGCATGCTGGAGCGCCACTCCGCCACCGCCGTCCCTCAGCCGTTGCGCTACCTGATCTCCGACGTGGCCCGCCGCCACGGGCGCATCCGTGTCGGGACGGCGTCCGCCTACGTCCGCTGCGACGACCCCTCCGTGCTCGACGAGGTGCTGGCGGACAAGCGGGCCGGGCTGTTGCGGCTGCGACGGCTCGCGCCCACCGTGCTGGCGTCGAAGACGTCCAGGGCCACGCTGATCGACTCGCTCCGCGCAATGGGATACGCCCCGGTCGCCGAGTCCCTGGAGGGCGACGTGCTGGTCTCCAGGGCCGACAGCCGGCGGACCGACGGCCCGCCCGTCGCCCGCGGCGCCGGCCCCACCGGGCCGGAACCCGACGTCGCGGCGGCCGCCATCCGCGCCATGCGGGCCGGTGACCAGGCCCACCGCACCCGCCGCCGCCCGTCGCACGGCCCCGACGGGCAGGTGCCGCGGTCACCCGCGACGGCGACGATCCAGGCCCTCCAGGACGCCATCCGCCAGGGTTCGCGGGTCTGGATCGGCTACCTTGACGCACAGGGACACGCCACCAGCCGCATTCTCGAACCCGCCCGGATGGAAGGTGGCTACCTCACCGCATACGACGAGACCCGGGCGGCCGTCCATCGGTTCGCCCTGCACCGGATAACCGGCATCGCGGACGTGAGCTGATTTCGGCTCGGTAGTTTGTTATGCGGTTATCCGGACAAGGGAGCAACTTTTGAATGACGGGCCACTGATCGTTCAGTCGGACAAGACACTGCTGCTCGAGGTCGATCACGAACGAGCCGACGAATGCCGCAAGGCGATCGCGCCGTTCGCCGAACTCGAGCGTGCTCCCGAGCACGTGCACACCTATCGGGTCACCCCCCTGGCGTTGTGGAACGCGCGGGCCGCCGGCCACGACGCCGAGCAGGTCGTCGACGCGCTGATCGGATTCAGCCGCTATCCGGTGCCGCACGCGCTGCTCGTGGACGTCGCGGAGACCATGTCCCGCTACGGCAGGCTTCGCCTGGACAAGCACCCCACCCATGGGCTCGTCCTCACCAGCACCGACCGGGCCGTCCTTGAGGAGGTCCTGCGGTCCAAGAAGATCCAGCCGCTGCTCGGCGACCGGATCGGATCCGACGCCGTCGCCGTGCATCCGTCGGAGCGCGGCAACATCAAGCAACTGCTGCTCAAGATCGGCTGGCCCGCCGAGGACCTCGCCGGATACGTCGACGGCGAGCACCACGCGATCGCGCTGGCCGAGGACGGCTGGACGCTGCGGCCGTACCAGAAGGAGGCGGCGGACGCGTTCTGGCATGGCGGATCCGGCGTGGTCGTGCTCCCCTGTGGTGCGGGCAAGACCATCGTGGGGGCCGCCGCCATGGCGCACGCCGAGGCGACGACGCTGATCATGGTGACCAACACCGTCTCCGCTCACCAGTGGAAGCAGGAGCTGATCAAGCGCACCTCCCTCACGGAGGACGAGATCGGCGAGTACACCGGGACCAAGAAGGAGATCCGCCCGGTCACGATCGCGACCTACCAGGTCATGACGACCAGGCGGCAGGGCGTGTACCGGCACCTGGAGCTGTTCGACGCCCGCGACTGGGGGCTCGTGATCTACGACGAGGTGCACCTGCTTCCCGCGCCGATCTTCCGGATGACGGCCGACCTGCAGGCCCGTCGCCGGATGGGCCTGACCGCGACGCTGATCCGCGAGGACGGCCGCGAGGGCGACGTGTTCTCCCTCATCGGGCCCAAGCGCTACGACGCGCCGTGGAAGGAGATGGAGACGCAGGGCTGGATCGCGCCCGCCGACTGCGTCGAGGTCCGGGTGACCCTCAGCGACGAGGAGAGGCTGGCCTACGCGATGGCCGAGTCCGACGAGCGGTACCGGTTCTGCTCCACCACGCCGTCGAAGACCCGGGTGACGGAGACCCTGGTGCGCCGCCACGGCGGCGAGCAGGTGCTGGTGATCGGCCAGTACATCGACCAACTCGACGAGCTGGGCGAGCATCTCAACGCCCCGGTGATCAAGGGTGAGACCCGCGTGCGCGAGCGGGAGCGCCTGTTCCAGGCCTTCCGGGACAAGGAGATCCAGGTCCTGGTGGTGTCGAAGGTCGCGAACTTCTCGATCGACCTGCCTGAGGCGTCCATCGCGATCCAGGTGTCGGGCACCTTCGGCTCACGGCAGGAGGAGGCGCAGCGGCTCGGCCGCGTGTTGCGGCCCAAGGCCGACGGCGGGGGCGCGCGTTTCTATTCCATCGTGAGCCGCGACACGGTCGACCAGGAGTTCGCCGCGCACAGGCAGCGGTTCCTCGCCGAGCAGGGATACGCCTATCGCATCGTGGACGCCGACGACGTGGGCGAGGAGAACCCGGCGAGGTGATCTCGCCGGGTGCGGGTGCCAGGTCAGGTCCAGGAAATCCCCTTGGCCCTAGACAACCGCATCACCCCCCCACACCAGAACAGCAGGAACGCCCATACCCCATCTTTGTCGCAAATCACGCAATTCGCCCTACCTGAGCCATGCCAATTTGGTAGAAATCGCAGCGTATTGGGGTGATTACTGGGCGATCACTCCCCCGACGAAAAGCGCTCCGACCGCCACCACCCACGCGATCACCGCGACACCGAGCAGACCCTGCCTCCGGGTGAACCAGGCGGCCGCCGTCGAGACCGCGGCGAAAAGCGCGATCACGCCGGAGACCACGGCGGCGGAGGCGATCCGGTCGGCACACGTCCCGGGCGAGTCGGCGGCCGGGCAGAAGGCCTCCACCCCCCAGCCTCCGAAGACCGACAACACCCAGAGGAGAGCGAGCAGCAGGCTCGCCATGGTGGGAATGGCCGGAGGCATCCAGGTCCGCGTCACCTCGATACAGGTACCCGGACAGAAGGTGCAACACGCACAAGAAAACCATTTGGGTTCGCTGGAAGGCCGTCGGTAAGCTCTTGTCTTTCCCGCGTCCTGAAGGAGTTCGGCATGCCGGAAAACGTCCTAGAAGCCGAGCGCGCCCATCTCGCGGTATCACGGGCCGCTCTCACATCGATGCGCGAGCACGCCCAGTCGTTGTCCGCCGACGCCGCCGGCGACTGGGTCTCCCAGCAGATCCTCCAGGGACTGCTCGACCAGCGGGTCGCCGCGCTGGCCGACCACAAGGACACGCCGCTCTTCTTCGGCCGCCTCGAACTGTCCGCGGGGGGCGACCTGCCCGGCACGATCTACGTCGGCCGCCGGCACGTCCACGACGACGACAGGCGCGCCCTGGTGATCGACTGGCGTGCCCCGGTGTCCCGTGCGTTCTACCAGGCCGGCCCTGCCGACCCGATGGGCGTCACGCTCCGCCGCAGGTTCGGCTACCAGGGCGGCCAGCTGACGGCCTACGAGGACGAGCCCATGGACGGCAGGGAGCTCGCGCAGAGCAGGCTGCTGGCCGAGGAGATCGAACGACCCCGCAACGGCCCCATGCGCGACATCGTCGCGACCATCCAGCCCGACCAGGACGAGATCGTCAGAGCCGATCTCGGCGTGACCGTCTGCGTCCAGGGCGCGCCGGGCACCGGGAAGACGGCCGTCGGCCTGCACCGGGCCGCCTACCTGCTCTTCACCCACCGCGAGCGGCTCGCCAGGAACGGCGTGATGATCGTGGGCCCCAACCGGGCCTTCCTGTCGTACATCTCCTCCGTCCTCCCGGCGCTCGGCGAGGTGAAGGTCGACCAGACCACCGTCGCGGGGATCCTCGGCGACCACTCCTTCCCCGAGGACCCGGTCACGGCCGCGATCAAGGGGGACGCCCGGATGGCCGTCGTCCTCGAACGCGCCCTCTGGCTGCACGTGACCAAGCCCGAGGAGGGCGTCCTCTACACCAAGGGGATCAACCGCTACCGCCTCGCCGATCACGCGGTGCGTGAGATCGTCGCCTCGCTCCGCGGCACGATCCGGTACGCCCCGGGCCGGGCGACGCTCGCCCAGCGGCTCGCCCACGCCGTGCTCGTCCAGATGGAGCGGCGCGGCGAGTCTCCGGACGACCGGGTGCAGGACGCCGTCGCCCGTTCCAAGCCGGTCAAGCAGATCCTCGACACCGTCTGGCCGAAGCTCACCCCCGAGCAGGTGCTCTTCCGGCTGCTCTCGGACGCGGACTTCCTGGCCCGGGCCGCCAAGGACGACCTGTCGCCGCAGGAGCAGGAGGCCGTCCTGTGGCGCAGGCCGGCCAAGTCGCACAGGTCGGCGAAGTGGTCGGCCGCCGACGCCGCGCTGCTCGACGAACTGGCCGACCTGATCGAGCGGACCGCCTCCCACGGCCACGTCGTCGTCGACGAGGCGCAGGACCTGTCCGCCATGCAACTCCGGGCACTGGGACGGCGCTGCCGTACCGGATCGGCGACGGTCCTGGGCGACATCGCGCAGGGCACGACGCCGTGGTCGGCGCAGTCGTGGAAGACCGTGCTCGAGCATCTCGGCCAGCCGTCCGGCGAGGTGACCGAGTTGACCCTCGGCTTCCGTGTGCCGCGCGAGATCCTCGACTACGCCGCCCGACTGCTCCCCTCGGTCGCGCCCGACCTCGCCGCCCCCCGCTCGCTCCGCCCGGGCGCCGGTTCCCTGTCCGTGCGGCGGTCGCCCGACGCGGCCGCGGCCGTCCCCGACGCGGTACGGCAGGCACTCCGGCGTGAGGGCTCGATCGGGGTCATCACGGCGGACGACTCGGTCCCGGCCGTCTCCGCGGCTCTGGGGGACATCTCACACGGCGTCCTCGGCGCCGACTCCACCGGCGAGGAGCGTGTGCTCGTCGTGCCCGCCGGCCTCGCCAAGGGCCTCGAGTACGACCACGTCATCGTGGTCGAGCCCGCCGACATCGTGGCGGCGGAGAAGCGCGGCCTGGCCCGGCTCTACGTCGTGCTGACCCGAGCCGTCACCTCGTTGAGCGTGCTCCACACCGCCGAACTTCCGGCCGAGCTGCTCTGACCACGCACATAGAAATTACCCATTTGTCGCAATAAATAAGGACACGGCACTATTAGGTGCCGTGAGTGAACCTTATTCCGGGGGAAATGAGCCGGCGGCGCCACCGCCCGGCTCCTACGGGTCCCCCTACCCCCCGCCACCCGGCCCCCAGGGGCCACCGCCGAACCCCCCTCAGCCCGGCCCGTACGGGTCGCCGTATCCCCCGCCTCAGCCCGGTCCGTACGGGTCCCCCTATCCCCCGCCGTACGGATATCCGCCGCCTCCCCCGCGGACCAACGGTTTCGCGATCACGGCCCTCGTCTTCGGGATCATCGGCGGCATCCTGTTCTCGATCATCTTCGGCATCGTGGCGCTGGTGCAGATCGGGAGGCGAGGCGGCAAGGGCAAGGGCCTCGCGATCGCGGGCCTGATCCTTTCCGGCCTCTGGATCGTCCTGATCGCCCTGGTCTTCATCGTCGCCGCCCTCGGCTCCGCGCAGCGCGACGACACGGGCACGGTGACCCGCGGCGGCTCGGTGTCGAGCACCAGCCTGCACGAGGGCGACTGCGTGGACGGCGTGGTCGACGGCAAGGTGGTCACCAGGCTGACGGCCCTGCCGTGCGCCCAACCTCACGACGCCGAGGTCATCGTCAAGATCACCCTCCCGGCGCATGACTGGCCCGGGGTGCAGGCGGCCGGCGAGCAGGCGTCCTCCGCGTGCGAGGAGCGGCTCTCCCAGGTGCTGGCGGACAGCCCGATGATCGAGCGGCTCAGGGCCTTCGCCCTGTACCCGCCGAGCGAGCTGAGCTGGAACCAGGGCCGTGCGGTCACCTGCCTGGTGGTCGATGGTCAGGCCGGCAAGCTGACCGGCTCGGCGCGCCCCTGATCTCAGGAAGCCGGGCGTAGAGAGCTGAAACACGAAAAAGGGGCGGTTCCCGTCGGGAACCGCCCCTTCTCAGGTGCAGCGAAGACTTAGAAGTCCATGTCGCCGCCGCCGGGCATGGCGGGAGCGGCGGGGTTCTTCTCGGGCTTCTCGGCGATGACAG
>NZ_BOOO01000013.1 GCF_016863275.1 Planotetraspora mira | reverse complement strand
TTCACCTACACCAGGCGACCCGGATACACACCACCCGGACGACCCGGATACACCGGACGACCCAGATACACGGCACGCGGACGACCTGCCCCAACCGCTGCGGGCGACGACCCGTCAGACCAACCACCCTGAGTAGCAACACCAGACGCGCACAGCCGCCGGCGCGTGCCAGAGAGAAGCGCGTGCCGGAGAGATGCGGGGGCCAGAGAGAGCGTGCGCCGCGAGAAGCGGACCTACGAAGGGGACGGGTGAACGGCGCACGAGTAGACGGGCTGACGGGTAGACGACGCGTGATCTCCTCGATCTCCGGGCAGGCAGCGTCAGATCCTGGCGTCGGCGGACGGCTGGCCGACGGCCTCGTCCCCGGCCCCTGCGGGGTGCCCGAACCAACGGGTGAGCGCCGACCGGAGTTCCTCCCGCTGCCGGCCGTCCGGACCGGGTGCCGCCGACGCCCAGGCGACGTAGCAGTCCGGCCGCAGGAGCAACGCGGTGACGTTCGGGTCTTCGCATCGCGCGGTCACGACGTCGACCCGGTCACGCCACGGTGCCACCGAGTCGGCGAGCGTCCCGCCGTCGGTGAGGTCCAGCAGCAGGGGCCGGGCGTCGCGGGTCAGCTCGGCGAGTCGTACCGTACCGGTCTCGGTGTGCAGCAGCAGGTCAGGCGCCCAGCGGCCGGTCAGGGAGGCCGCGGCGGGGTCGGCGGGGACCGCGCCCATGTCGTAGCGGATGCCCGCGCCGGCTATCAGGTCCGCGAGGCGCTGCACGGTGTGCCGGTCCTCCAGCAGTTCGCCGAACAGCTCACGGAGCGCGGTGATCTCACTGCCGGGGCCGACCAGCACGCCCTGCGCCTGGGTGTGCATGGTCACCCGCTGGCCGGCCGGGCGGCGCTCGGCCTCGTAGCTGTCCAGCAGCCCCGGGGGCGCCCACCCGCGCACCTCGGCGGCGAGCTTCCAGCCCAGGTTGATCGCGTCCTGCAGGCCCAGGTTGAGCCCGGGGCCGCCCATCGCCGAATGGACGTGGGCGGCGTCTCCGACCAGCAGGACCCGTCCGGCACGGAATCGGTCGGCCAGCCGGGTGTTGCCACCGGTCAGCCGCCGCAGCATGTGCGGCCCGGGCCCTTCCGGCGGACCGATCGGCAGATCGACGCCGAGCACCCGCCGGACGCTGTCGCGCAGTTCGGAGATCGTGAGCGGTTCCTCGAACGCGGCGTCGTCGCCGGACGGCAGAAATTCCGTCGTGCTCACCATCGACGGGCCGCTGGGGAACGGCGCGAACGTGAGCAGCCCCCGCTCGGTGCGGTGGTGCATGAAGGGCGGGACAGTACCGTAGCCGGGGATGACCAGCCCGCCGCCGACCGGATCGATCAGCTCGGCCGGCATGGTGACGTGGGCGCTGCGAGAGATCCTGCGATCGGTGGTCACGCCGGGGAAGCCGATCCCGGCGAGCTTGCGGACCACGCTGTGCCCGCCGTCGGCTCCCACCAGGAAGCGCGCCTCGATCCGGTACGGCCCCTCGGGACCCGTCACCTCGACCGTGGCCACGCCCGAGTCCTGGGTCAGCCCGGTCACCGCGTGACCCCGCCGGATCTCGACCCCGAGCTCGGCGGCGCGCTCGGCCAGCATCTCCTCGATGCGGCGCTGAGGCACCATCAGCAGGTAGACGGGGTTGTCGGGCAGGGCGGCCAGGTCCAGCGAGAACGCGCCGAACATGAAGGCCGGCGCCGGGCGCGGCGGCGCGGAGGTGCCGCTGAGCCGTTCGTGCAGGCCGCGGCGGTCGAGCATCCGCACGACCTGGCCGACGAGCCCGTTGGCCCGCTGTTCGCCGGACGGGCCGGACAGTCGCTCGAGGACGATGGGCCGGACACCGGCCAGGGCCAGCTCGCAGGCCAGCATGAGGCCGTTCGGACCGGCACCGGCGATGACGACGTCGATGGGCATGACAAGATCCTTTGAGTACGGGTGCGCGACGCGCGCACGGTGAATCGACCCGGCGGCGCCGGGTTGACGTACTAGCCGCGTACTGGAGGACGGGCCCGTGCTACGGCGTGGGCAGACCCGCGGCGAACTGCGCCAGAGCCTCGGACAACAACCGCTGCATCTCCACGGGCGGATCGGTGCGCAGCCAGTGCTGCATGGTCACGTTGACGGCGGCCGTGACGGCGGCGGCCACCAGGTTCGGATAGAGGTCACGGTTGACGTCGGTGCCGGTGCGCTCGGCCACCGCGGCGGCGATCCCGGCCTCGGCGAGCGCTCCGGCCCGCAGGAACTCTCCCTGCAACGCCGGCTCGGCGACCATCACCCGCACTCCGGCGATCCACTGCTGAGGGTCGGTCACCTGGCGCGCGACCGTCTCCGGCGGCGGCTCGAACTGCGCGCGCACCGCGTGGGCGATGGACTCCCAGAGCGGCTCGGAGGCTGGGCGGCCCCGCAGTATCTCCGCCCCCCGAAGGGACCGGTCGAGGTGGCGGGCGACGATCGCCTCGGCCTTGCTGGAGAAGTAGTTGTTGAACGTGCGCGGTGACACCCCCGCCGCCTCGGCGATGTCCTCCACCCTTACGCGGTCGAACCCGCGCTCGACCGTGAGCGTGACGGCCGCCCAGCTGAGCGTCGCCCTGGTCTCGCGCTTCTTGCGCTCTCGCAGTCCGACCCGCGCGCCGTCCTCAGTGCTCATGTCACACACACTAACCGAAGTTGCGCGCCCAGCAAATATGCGGACTCAGCAAATATGCGTAGTAAGCAAATTTCTTTCCCGTCGGCCGATCCGCCCCGCACGCGATCGGCGGCGGACCGTCGGCACGGGAGCGCTATCGGCACACGTGGACACGCCGCGGCCGGCGGTCCCCCTTGGACCACATCTCATTTCGCAATCGATTGCGAGCCATTCATTTTCTGAAGGCCGAGGTGAGCTTCCTGCAGCCCAAATAATGCGTATACACCTTCTTGACGCTAATGGACCCGTTGGGTACCGTCGGCGCAACCGATTGCAGCGGTCAACGCCAGACGCAGGAAAACACGCTGATCTGAGCAGGGAGCTGGGATGGGGCAAGTAGAGGCCCACAGTGCGCCCGGCGCACAGCGCGCCGCGGATGACAAGGCGCCGGAACCGGCGCTCATCGAGGCGGCACATGTGACCGCGGGTTATGACAACAGGCGAGAACACACACGACTCATCGCATTACGCGACGTCTCACTCCAAGTACGGCCGGGCGAATTCCTCGCCATCGTCGGACCGTCCGGTTGCGGGAAGACGACCTTCATCAATCTGATCGCGGGTTTCGTCAAGCCGATCGAAGGTTCCGTACGAGTACGCGGCAGTGAGGTGACCGGCCCGGGCGCCGACCGGGCGATGGTCTTCCAGGACTACGCGCTCCTACCCTGGCGAACGGTCGAACGGAACATCCGGTTCGCCATGGAGAACCGTCGCGGGCACGTGCCGAAGTCCGAGCAGGCCGGACGCGTCGCGCAGGCACTCGAACTCGTCGGGCTGACGGGGTTCGAGAAGTCCTACCCGCATGAGCTGTCCGGAGGCATGCGGCAGCGAGTCGGAATCGCACGCGCCCTGGTGACCGAGCCCGAGATCCTGCTCATGGACGAGCCGTTCGGCGCGGTGGACGCGATGACGCGTGAGGCCATGCAGGCGGAACTGGAGAAGATCATCGCCGAGACCCGGCAGACGGTCGTCTTCATCACGCACTCGATCGACGAGGCCATCCTGCTGGCCGATCGCATCGTGGTCATCAGCAAGCGGCCCGGCACCATCAGGGAAGTCATCGACGTCGACCTCCCACGTCCGCGATTCGACGAACAGGCCGACGTCCAGCGGTCGCCCAGGTTCGGAGAGATACGCAGTCACCTGTGGTCGCTTCTGGCGGACGAGGCCCTGGGCGCGAAGCAGGAGGGCGCATCACGATGACCGAGACGATCCAGGGCGCCACGCGCACGAACGATCAGCAGATCGAGAGCATTCACGTCAGCCGGTTCGCGCGGCTCAAGAACGTCGCGATCACCGTGGTCAACCTGACCATCTTCTTCGTGATCTGGGAGCTCGTCGCCCGCGCCGAAGTGATCAACGCGTTGTTCTTCCCGCGGGCGACCGAGATGTTCGCCGCCCTCTTCAACGGGTTCGCCGACGGCACGATCTGGCCGCAGCTCAGCCACAGCCTGTCGAACTTCCTCATCGGTCTGGCGATCTCCGCGGTGATCGGCATCCCCGTCGGCCTGCTCATGGGTGCGAGCAAGGTCGCCGACCTGATCCTGAGTCCCTACGTATGGGCGATGACCTCGCTCCCCCGCGTCGCCCTGATCCCCCTGCTGATCCTGATCATGGGATTCGGCAATTCCATGCAGCTGACGATCATCGTTCTGTCCGCCGTGTTCCCGATCATGGTCAACTGCATGGCGGGTGTGAAGACGGTCGAACCTTCACTGGTTCGAGCGGGCGAGGTGTTCGGGGCCAGCAGACCGCAGATCTACCTCAAGGTGATCCTTCCGTACACGCTCCCGTTCGTGATCTCCGGCGTCAACCAGGGCATCGCCCGCGGACTCGTCGGCATGCTCATCGGTGAACTGCTCGGTGGCGGAGGGAACGGACTCGGCTTCCTGCTGGACAAGGCGGGCGAGCAGTTCGACGCCCCGATGTTGTACGCGACCTTGATTCTTCTCGCGGTCATGTCCGTCGGATTGGTACAGGCGATGCGCTGGCTCGAACAGCACGCGGCGCCGTGGCGCGACATCTCACGCGCATAGATCTCTCCACCCGCATCTCTCGGATTTCCTCACCCCCCAGGGCCGGCGCGGTTCGCCATCCCCCACTTCCCACAGCCGCTTCCGTGGGACGACGCCCAGGAGTCACGATGCACAGATCCAAGCAGTTACTCACCGTATTCAGCCTCACCGTCCTCGTCGCGGCCTGCGGAGGCGCGGGCGGAGGCGACAAGGCCCCGAACGCCGCGAACCAGAGCGCCCCGGCGAGCGCCGACGACATCGACGCGACGATCGACACGACCAAGGTCAAGCACAACCTCGTGGTCGGCGTCGACAACCCGTACTACCTGTTCCACGAGGACATCCTGGTGGCACAGGAGAAGGGGTACTTCAAGGAGGTCGGCATCGACAACGTCGAGATCAAGACCATCGAGGACCCGCTGCCCGCCCTCATCGGCGGCTCGCTCGACATGTCGCTCTACGACTCCGACACGACGATCGCCGCTGCCAAGAAGAGCAACACGGGAGTCCGCTTCCTGTCGGTCTACCTGGGCGGCGAGGCCAACATCCTGGGCGTCCACAAGGGCATCAACACGGCCGCGGACCTGAAGGGCAAGACGATCACGGGCGGCCAGTTCAACAGCCGCAACGACGCGATCCTGCGGGAACTGCTGACCAAGAACGGTGTCGTCCCGGACAAGGACGTCAAGATCGTCAGCACCGGCGGCCAGTCCAACGAGCGGCTCCAGTCCGTGATCGCCGGCGTGGTCGACGGCGCCAGCCTGCAACTCCGCCACCGCAAGGTGCTGGAGAAGGAGGGCGGCAAGTTCCTGTTCGAGGAGACGCGCAAGGTGCCGCAGAACGGGTGGGCGGCCAACAAGCTGCTGACGGAGAGCCCGGAGACCGTCACGGCGTTCCTCACGGCCACGCTGAAGGCACGGCAGTTCATCACGAACCAGGCGAACAAGGACGAGGTCCTGGCGCTGATGGTGAAGAAGGGCTTCGACGTTCCGCCGGAGTTCGCCGACGCGTACTCGGCGGAGAACGCCACGGACTACCACGTGGCCGACGGCGGATTCGACCCCGCCGACATGGACAAGTTCATCGCGGACCAGATCGGGTTCAAGTCGGTCCCCGAGGGCACGGACTGGCGCGCGTACACCTACCTCGTCCCGCTCTGGCGCGCCCAGAAGATCCTGGGCCTGCCGTTCAGGCCCGCTCTCGGGAACGTGTGAGCCATGAGCGTGGGAACGGCTGCCGCCAAGGGACTCCGGCTTCTCGCCCACCACGACCTCGCCGGCAGCGGCGACGGCATGCAGGTGATGCGCGAAGGCGACGCCCTCTACGTCGGCCACAGCGGAACGTCCCGGATGGGCACCTCGATCCTCGACGTGGCGGACCCCCTGCGTCCCCGGTTGGTGGACCAGTGGCCCGCTCCTGACAACACCCACACGCACAAGGTCCAGGTGGCCGGCGGACTGCTGCTCGTCAACCACGAGCGCTTTCCGTACCGGCCGACCGGGCCGCTCGGTCCACACTCGGCGGGCCTCGCGGTGTACGACCTGAAGGACCCCTTCGCCCCGGAGCAGATCGCGTTCTGGGAGTCGGGAGGCAAGGGCGTCCACCGCATCGTGTGGGAAGGCGGCAGGTACGCCCACATGTCGGCGGTGCCCGACGGCTTCAGGGACCGCATCTGGGTCGCCGTCGACCTTTCCGATCCGGCGCGTCCCGTCGAGGCCGGGCGCTGGTGGTGGCCGGGCCAGTGGGAGGCGGGCGGCGAGCGTCCGGACTGGCCGGCCGGCCGGCGCTACGCCGCTCACCATGCCCTCACCTCCGGCGACGTCGCCTATCTCGGCTTCGACGATGCCAATCTGGTCGTGCTCGACGTCTCCGACATGGCCTCACCGAAGATGATCGGCCGGTGCCAGTGGGGCGGCGGTGCGACGCACACGTGCCTGCCGCTGCCCGGCCGCGACCTCCTCGTGGTCACCGACGAGCAGCAGCACGACGGCCCAAGCGCTCCCGAGCGGCGGATCCACCTCGTGGACGTCGCCGATCCGGCCGAGCCGTCGTACCGCGGCGCCGTCCCGCATCCGGAGGGTCCGTACGACGACCTGCCGATGCGCTTCGGACCGCACAACCTGCACGAGAACCGACAGGGGTCCTACCGGAGCGAACGCCTCATCTTCGCGACGTACTTCAACGCGGGCGTGCGCGTCTACGACCTGGAGGATCCGGATGAACCCCGTGAGATCGCACACTGGGTCTCCGAGACGCCGCCCGGTCAGCAGGCGCCGCAGGCCAACGACCTGTTCGTCGACGAGGGCGGGCTCATCTGGGTGACCGACCGAACCCATGGCGGGCTGTTCGTGCTCGAGCCGGAGCCGGCCCTGGCCGCGCTGATGGAGGAGGCGCGTGCGTAATCGCCTCTGACGACGAGGCCCAGTGAGACGCCGGGCCTCGTCTTTCAGGTGAACGGCCATCGCAATCGGTTGCACGCCAAGATGCCGTGATCCGCACGAGCCGCAGCAGGTGAACCTTCGACACCCTGCCACCGGTGTTCCGGGTCATGTCATGCAACCGATTGCGATGGCACCTGCAGTGATGACACCTGTCGTGATGGCACGCGGAACGCGGAACGCGCTACATCTTCGCCGCCGCCCGCTTGATCGCCTCCCGGATGCGGAAGTACGTGCCGCAGCGGCAGACATTCTGGATCGCGTCGATCTCGGCATCGGTGGGGTTCTTGTTCTTCCTGAGCAACGCCACGGCGGCCATGATCTGCCCGGGCTGGCAGTAGCCGCACTGGGCCACGTCCTCCTCGAGCCAGGCCTCCTGCACGGGGTGCAGCGTGTCGCCGTCGGCGAGCCCCTCGATCGTGGTCACCTTCCTGCCCGCCGCCTCGGACACCGGGACGACGCACGGGTTGACCGCCTCCCCGTCGAGGTGGCTGGTGCAGGCCTTGCAGACGTCGATGCCGCAGCCGTACTTCGGACCCGTCACGCCGAGCTTGTCGCGCAACACCCACAGCAGGGGCATGTCGGCGGGCGCGTCGACGGTGACGGTCTTCCCGTTCACGGCGAAGGTGTAGGTCGGCACGGTCTGCCTCCTCAGCGGGGGAACGGGGTGAAGTCGACGTCGAAGTTGATCGGGAAGCTGCGCGGGCTGGTCCCGGTGGCCCGCGCGTAGGCGTTGGCGATCGCACCGACCGCGGCGGGAACCCCCAGCTCGCCCGCGCCGCCCGGCTCACCGTCGGCGGGCATGATGAAGATCCGCACGTCGGTCGGCGAGTCCTTCTGCCGCGCGTAGTGGAACTGCGAGTAGCTGCCCTCCAGCGGCAGGCCCCTGTCGATGTGCAGGCCCGCCCGCAGGGTCGTGGAGATCGCGTCCGTGAGGCCGCCGAGCAGTTGCGCCTCCAGCCCGCGCGGGTTGATCGGGCGGCCGACGTCCGCCGCGATCACCGCTCGGACCACCCGCGGCTTCCCCGGGTCGCGCGCGTCGATCTCGACCAGGCACGCGGTGCACGACTTGTACTCGTCGTGGAAGCCCACTCCCTGGGCGAACCCCGCCGGCATGGTGCGTCCCCAGTTCCCCGCGGCGGCGACCTTGTCCAGGACCCTCCGCTGCCGGTCGGTCTTGAGGAACGCGCGGCGGAACGCGACGGGATCCTTGCCCATTCGCTTCGCCAGCTCGTCAACGAGGATCTCCTCGGCGCCGCGGGTGTTGGCCGAATACACCGACCGCCAGCTCGCGGTGTGCATCTTCAGCGGCACCTCGTTGAGCAGTTCGGTCACGACGCCGAAGTCGTAGGGCACCTTCACGGTGGTGAGGAACACCGTCTGCGCGAAGCTCAGGTTTCCGGCGACGGGGAGCCGGGCCGCGGTGGCCGTGAGGATCTCGCCGAGACCGTGCCGGAAATCGGTCTCCACGGCGGCCACCCGATGTTCGTAGGTGAGCACCTGCCCGAGCGCGTAGGTGGCGCGGATCTTGTGATGCGTCGCCGGACGGGCCCGTCCGTGCCGCATGTCGTCGATCCGCGACCACATCAGCTTGACCGGCCTGGCCATGGCCTTGGAGATCTGCGCCGCTTCGAGCGCACCATCGAAGAACAGCCTGCGGCCGAACGAGCCGCCGCTCTGCCTCACATGTACGGTGACACGATCCTCCGGCAGGCCGATCGCGGCGGCGATGGTCTGCTTGGCGACGATCGCGGACTTCAGCCCGGCCCAGATCTCGGCCCGGTCGTCGCGCACGTCGGCGATCGCGGAGTTGGTCTCCAGCGGCGCGTGGCTGACGAAGGCGAAGTCGAACTCCGCGTCGACGTGCCGGGTCAGGAGCGGCGGCACGACGAACGGCAGGGCGGCCGCACGGAGCCGCTTGCGGATGTCGGCGTCGGACAGGGCGTCGACGGTCCCGTCGTTCCAGCTGACGTCCAGCGCGTCCTTGGCGTCCAGCGCCTGCCCGAACGTCTCGGCCATGACCGCGACGCCGGTCGGGACGACGGCGAGGTCGATCACGCCGGGCATGGCCCGCACCGCGGTCTCGTTGTTCACCGATCGCACGGTGCCGTTGATCGTCGGCGGCCGCCGCACCATCGTGGGCTTGGCGCCCGCCACGTCGAGGTCCAGGGTGTACCGCATGGTGCCGGTGACCATCGCGCGGGCGTCGATCCGCGAGGTCGGGGTGCCCACCAGGGTGTGCTCGGACTCCGGCTTCGGTTTGACGGTCAGGCCCGGCAGCGGCAGCGTCGCCGCGAGGCCCGTGAGGGAGCCGTAGGAGGCCGTCCGCCCGTCCGGTGCGACGACCGCGCCGTCACGGGTGACGAGTCGGTCGGGTGACAGGTCCCATCGCGTGCTCGCCGCGGCGACCAGACGTGCCCGCGCGGCCGCGGCGGTCCGGCGCACGGGACCGTAGACCGAGCGGATCGTGTTGGAACCACCGGTGAGCTGGTTCATCAGCAGTTCGGGCCGCGCGTCGGCGAGCCGTACCCGTACCTTCGACAGCGGGAGGTCCAGCTCCTCGGCGACCAGCATCGCCACCGCCGTGGTGATGCCCTGGCCGACCTCGGCGCGCGGCAACTCGAAGTGGGCCTCGCCGTCCTCGGTCACCTCCAGCACCAGCAGGTGCGCCGTCGGCGTTCCAGCGAGGATGAGGACGTCGCCGAGGTCCATGATGTCCGCGGGTTGCGGCAGGCCGGGCACTCCCGCCTCGGCGGCCGCCGTGCCGATCCCGTCCGGGGCCAGGTTCGTCGTCGCGAGCGTCAACGTCGGGGCGGCGACCAGGAAGGTCAGGAACCGGCGCCGGCCGACCGCCCCGTCGTCGTGTTCGGCGGCGCTCTTGGTGGGACTGCCCATGGAAATCCCCTCTCACCAGACGCTGGGGTGACTCACGGGTACGGAGCATCGTCGCACCGTCACGGTTCCGGTATGTGATGTTCCGCAGTACCGGCCCGGAAATCTCCGCAAGCGGGCACGGACGAGGCGATCGGCCGCCCCGAATACCGGGGGATCACATGGACGAGCGGAGAGCGGTGACGTCCGCCTGGTAGCGCCGGTAGCCGTCCTCGTAGTCGTGACCCGGCTCGTACCATCGCGTGCTCCGGGTCCATTCGGACTCGTCCAACTCGATGCCGAACCGGCGGGCGGCGACCAGCGCCGCACCTCTGGCGCCCACTTCCGGACCTCTGGCCACCCGCAGCGGACGGCCGAGCACGTCGGCGAAGACCTGGAGCCACGCCTCCGACCCGGTGCCCCCGCCGCACGCGGCCACCTCACCGGTGAGCCCCGCGGCCTCGAAGCAGTGCCTCGCCGCGAAGGCCAGGCCCTCACACGCGGCCCTGACGACGTCCGCGCGCGTTCTGGCCAGCTCGAGCCCGTCGAGACGTCCGCGTACGCCAGGGTCGACGAACGGCGCGCGCTCGCCTCCCGGGGAGAGGTACGGCAGGAATCTCACGCCGTTCGCGCCGGGCGGGCTCTGCGCCAGCAGGCCGTCCAGCTCGTCGTGCCGGGCGCCGACCAGGCGGAGCACCCAGTCGAGCGCCGCCGTGCCGGTCATCGCCGGCATGGCGCGCAGCCATCCGCCCGCTCCCCCCGGCCCGCCGTAGAGCAGCGTCTGACCTGCCGGTTCCCCGGAGAGGTCGAGCCGGTCCACCTGGACCTCGCAGGCCAGGGTCGTGCCGATGATGAGCAGGCCGTCGCCCGGTCTCGCGACACCCGCGCCGACCGCGCAGGCGGGCAGGTCGTACGGCCCCGCGGAGACGGGCAGGCCCGCGGGCAGGCCACCGACGGCGGCCTGCAACTCCCCGACCGGCATGTCCGCGACAGGAGGCAGCAGATCGGCCCGGTGCCCGAGATCGCACAGGTCCACGAGCGTGTGGTCCCGCAAGCCCGTGCGGGGATCGGTGAACAGGTTGGAGGCGTCGGACGGGTCGGTGCAGCGGACTCCGGTGAGCCGCTGCATGACCATGTCCTTGCAGTGGGCGGCGGTCGCCGTACGGTCGAGCACGCCGGGCCGGAACCGGTCGAGCCAGGCGAGCAGCGGCGCTCCCGCGCCGGGGAAGGGCGCGTTGCCGGTACGCCGGAACAACGTCTCGAAGGTGCCGTCCGCCATCCAGGCGTCCACGACCTCGCCCGCGCGGCCGTCCATCCACGAGACGGCCGGCGCCGTGGGCGAGCCGGCGGCGTCGAGCGGCCACAGCCCGTCTCCCTGCCCGGTGATCCCGACGGCCCGTGGCCGCTGCACGCCGAGCCCCGCGAGGACGTTCCCGACCGAGGTGACCACCTGTTCGGCGTCCTGCTCGACCTGTCCAGGCGCGGGATGACCGAGCGCAGTGGGGTGCGCCTCCACGGCGGCGACCTCGCCGTCCATCGTGAAGGCGACCGCCTTGGTGACGGATGTGCCGACATCGACTCCGACGATCAACGGGACCTCCTCCGGGGGCCGGAGACCCCGTAGGCGAGCGGCTCCCCGGCGGTCCACCGGGCCACCTCCTCGACGGCCATGCGGATCGCCCGGTCCGCCGTCTGCCGGGTGGCCCCCGCGAGATGGGGGACGAGCAGGACGTTCGGCAGGGCCCGCAGCGGGTGGTCGGCAGGGAGCGGCTCGGGATCGTAGACGTCCAGGCCCGCGCCGCCGAGGTGCCCGGACTTCAGCGCCGAGGTGAGCGCGTCGGTGTCCACCAGCGCGCCGCGTGCGGTGTTGACCAGCACGGCGCCCTCCGGCATCCGGGCCAGCTCCGCCCCGCCGATCATGCCGTGGGTCTCGGGGGTGAGCCTCGCGTGCAGGCTGACCACCTGCGAGCGGTCGAGCAGCTCCGCCGGCCCGACCAGGGTCATGCCCTCGGGGACGGAGTCCGCGAACGGGTCGGCGACCAGCACCCTGGCGCCGAGCGCGTCGAACACCGCCGCCACGCGCCGGCCGATGGCGCCGAACCCGACGATCCCGACCTCGGTCCCGTCCAGCTCGCCTCCGCACCGGTCGTACGCGTAGAGGTCCGAGCGCCACTCGCCCGCGGCCATGGTCGCGTGCACGTCCTTCAGGCGGCGCAGCACGGCGAGCGTCAGCGCGACGGCGAGCTCGGCGGCCGCGGGGGCGTTGCGTCCGGGCGTGCAGGAGACCGCGATGCCGCGGGCCGCCGCCTCCTCCAGGTTGACGTTGACGGGCCCGCCTCGGGTGACGACGAGCAGCCGCAGGTCGGGGGCACCGGCCAGAACCCGCGCGGTGAAGGGGGCCATCTGGGTGATCGCGATCTCGACGCCCGGCAGGTTGGAGATCAGCTCGTCCTCGTCTCCCGAGGCCTCACTCACCTCGGCCACCGTGCCGAACGGCTCGATGGGCCAGGGGCCGACCAACTCGGTGACCGCAATATGGTCGCCCAGAGCCTCCCTGAGCGCCCCGGAGACGGCACGCGGCCGGATGAAGTGATCTCCAGCCACAAGCACATTAAGTCCTGACATGTCCACAGACGCTACCGGAGTGATGTGATAAATAACAGAACGGGTGTTAAATCTCCGCAATCTCGACGTTGAGATGCCGTTCACGCAGTCGGTCGATCGCCTCGCCGGGCGCGAGCGAGTCGACGACGATGGTGTCGAACACGTCCAACGGCGCCACCCTGTGCAGGGCCACCCGGCCGAGCTTGCTGTGGTCGATCGCCAGGATCCGCCGCGTTCCCGACTGCAGCATCGCCCTCTTCACCAGGACGATCTCCTGCTCCTGGTGGAAGGCGTAGCGGTCGGAGACGGCCGAGGTCGACACGATCACGAGGTCGGTGTTCATCGCCTCCACCGCGTCCACACAGGCCACGCCGAGGAAGGAGTCGTGCGTCGGGTGGTACTCCCCGCCCAGGGCGATCAGCCGGATGCCGGGCACGCCGGTGAGGAGTTTGATGGCTTCCAGGAAGTTGGTCACGACCGTCAGCGGGGTGACGTCCCCCAGGTGGCGGGCCACCGCCAGCGCCGTGGTGGAGTCGTCGAGCATGATGGAGTTCCCCGGCTCGACGAGCCCGGCGACGTAGCGGGCGATCGCCTCCTTCTCCTCCTGGTGGGCGGTCAGCCGATAGACGATGTTGCTTTCGAAGACCGACGACGCCTGCGCGGTCGCGCCTCCGCGGAACTTGCGCACCATCCCCTGGCGCTCGAGTTCGTCCAGGTCGCGGTGCACCGTCATCACGCTGACGGAGAAGGTCTCGGCCAGCTCTGTCACCGAGGACGAACCCTGCCGCATCACGTGTTCGGCCATCGCCTGACGACGGGCGGCACCTGTGGCGGCGTGCTGACGGGAGTTCACCTGTCGCGCTCCAAGACGTTGTAGATCAGGCATATTAACCACCCAGGGGCACATTGAAGCTACGGAGCGCCGCTCCCTCCGGCCCGAAGCCCACCTCGGTGACCGACCCGTGATCGATCCGCGGCAGCCGCCTGCGGTAGTCCGCGAGGGGGATGCCGAGCAGTCGGCACAGTGCGAGCCGCAGGATCGTGTTGTGCGCGACCACCAGGATCCGGCCCGGCCCGAGCTCCGCCAGGCACGCGGTGAACCGGTCCGCCCCCGCCGCCGGATCCTCGCCGCCGGGGAACGGGCAGGCCGCGGGATCGGCCTCGAAATCGCGGACCACCTCGGGGTCCAGCTCCGAACGGCGCCGTCCCTCCGCGATCCCGAAGTCGAGCTCGCGCAGCCGGGGATCGGTGCGCAGCTCCACCCCCGCCGCCGCGGCCGCCCCCGAGGCGGTGCGCACGGCGCGCACGAGCGGCGAGGAGACCACCTCGTCCGGCTCGGCCCTCGCCGCCCAGGAGGCCAGCGCTCCGGCCTGGCGGGCCCCCTCGTCGTCGAGCCCGATGTCGCTCACTCCGGTGTACAGCCCCTGCACGCTCCAGGCCGTACGGCCGTGCCGGGCGAGATAGATCGTGGTCATGCGACCGCCTTCTCCGCGAGTTCCGAGGTGAGGTACCTGCGCTCCGCCAGTGCCTCGACGAGGCGGCGGAAGCTCTTGTCGAACCGCTCGACGCGGTCGGGACGCGGGTCCATCCGCTCCCCCGGCGGCACCATCCGGCCCGCCGTACTGCTCAGCGAACCGCCCGACGAGGCGGCGAGCACCGCCATGCCGACCGACGCCTGCGGGTATCGGGGGATCTCCACGGCCATCCCGAGGACGTCGGCGCGGAGCTGGCACCAGTAGCGGCTGCGCGTGGCGCCTCCGGTGAGCGCCAGCGTGCCCGTGACCGGTGCACCGAGCAGCGCGAGCGCGGCGAGACCGAGGCGCTCGCCGTAGGCGACGCCCTGCAGGAGCGCCGCGTAGTGCTCCACCTCGTCGCGCGCCTTTCCCACGGCGACCGGGTCGGCGTCCGGCCGGTAGAAGGGGAACCGCTCGCCTCTCGCGGTGAGGGGGTAGACGATCTCGGCCGCGGGCTCGTACGCGGCGGCACGGGCGTCGAGGTCCGCCAGGTCACGTCCGGGGAAGGCGGCGGTGAGCGCTCCGGCGCCGACGTTGGAGGCCCCGCCGGGCAACCAGCCGCCGTCGGGGTGCCGGTGGCTGTACACGGCGCCCGCCGAGTCGTGCAGCAACCGCTCGCTGACCGCCTTGAGCACCAGCGTGGTGCCCAGCACGGACACTCCCTGACCGGGAGCGAGCGCGCCCGCCGCGATCTGCCCCGCGCAGCCGTCCGTCATGCCGGCGACGATCAGGCATCCGGCCGGCAGCCCGGTCCGCGCGGCCGCCGCCGCCCCGACCCGCCCGATCGGGCTGCCCGGCCGGACGACGGGCCCGAACATGGAGGGCGGCAGGCCGAGGCGCAGCAGCACCTCCTCGGGCCAGCGCTCCGCCAGGGTGTCGTATCCGCTTTTCAGCGCGTGGCTGGAGTCGGTGGCGAGGAGCTCTCCCGCCAGCCGCGAGACCACGAAGTCCGCGGAATGAAGCAACCGGGATCCGGACGGCAATCCGTGGTGGTCGGCCAGCCAGAGCAGCTTGGGCAGCGGCCACGACGCCTGGATGCGCACGCTCAGTTCGTCCCAGACCGCCGCGCCCGCCTCGGTCACCCGGTCGACGTAGGGACCGCCCCTGCTGTCGTCGTACATGAGCGCGGGAGACATGGGGCGCAGGTCGCCGTCGGCCAGCAGGACCGTCCCGGACGTGCTGCACACCGCGAGCGCCCTGATCCGCCCGGCGTCGACGGAGGCCGTCGCCTCGGCGCACGCCGCGACGGTGGCGGCCCACCACTCCTCCGGATCCTGCTCGTGACTGCGGCCGGGGCCGCGCCGGCTCTCCAGCGGGGCCGACCCCGTGGCGAGCGGCACACCATCGGAGTCGACGATCGTCACCCGCACCCCCTGGGTGCCGATGTCGATACCAACCCACGCAGGATCGCCTGCGAAGTTCTCAGAACCCATGTGTGATGGCGGTCCTCTCATGCTCTTGACACCCGAAGGGGTGGCTCATAGTCTCCACCCACCGATCACAAAATCACACCATAGTCCGTGATATTTAACAAAAGCGTAGCGAGGAGCGAGTACATGCTCGGTGACGTGCCCGGCCCCGGTGTCCCTGCGACGGGCGCCTCCGTCCCCGGCGCGCCGATCCCCGTCCCCGCCGTACCCGATCGACCGGCCAGGCTCGCGCCGTACGGGCTCCGCTGCGAGCACCGGACCGAGCCGATGGGCCTCGGGGCTCCCGCGCCTCTGCTGTCCTGGCGTCTCGCCTCGCGGCAGGCGGGCGACGACCCGGTGGCCTACCAGGTCGACGTCACCGATCTCACCCGGCCGGGCACCTCCGTCTGGTCCACCGGGCGGGTCGAGGACGCCGCGTCCGTCGGCGTCCGGTACGCGGGGCCGGCCCTGCGCCCGCGCACGCGGTACGGATGGCACGTCACCGTCTGGGCGCAGGACGGAACGCGCGGCAGCGCCGAATCGTGGTTCGAGACGGGACACGACACGTGGACGGCCTCCTGGATAACGCACGATCCCTCCCGGGTCGAGCCCGTCGACCCGCCCACACGGGGCGAACAGGCCCTCGACGACCACGGCCTGCTGGCCTGTCCCCGGCTGCGGCACGCGTTCTCCGCGCCCGTCCCGGCCCGCGCCCGGCTCTACGTCAGCGCCAGGGGGCTGTACGAGGCCCGGCTCAACGGCGAGCGGGTCGGCGACGCCGAGCTCGCTCCAGGATGGACCGACTATCGCAGCCGGATCCAATACCAGGTGTACGACGTCACCGCACTGGTCCGCGACGGGGAGAACGTGCTCGCGGCGACCGTCGCCGACGGGTGGTGGAGCGGCTTCGTCGGATTCGCCCCCCGCCGCGCCGGGCAGCACTACGGCCCGTTCCCCGAGTTCGTCGCCGAACTCCACCTCTCCTACGACGACGGGTCCACCCGCGTGGTCGCCACCGGCCCCGCGTGGCGCACCGCCCGCGGCCCGATCCGGTACGCCGACCTGCTCAAGGGCGAGTGCCACGACGCCCGCCTGGAGACGCCCGGCTGGGACCGGCCGGGTTTCGACGACTCCGCCTGGCTTCCGGCGACGGTCGCCGGCGACGACCACTCGTCGCTCGTCGCCTCCCGCGACGAACCGGTGCGGGCGTTCGAGCGGCTCGCCCCGCGATCGGTCACCCGGCTCGCCCCCGGCGTCCATCTGGTGGACTTCGGGCAGAACATCGCGGGCCGGGTGCGCCTGGCCGTACCGGCCCTGCCCGAGGGCCGGCGCGTGAGCGTCCGGCACGGCGAGACGCTGGAGGGGCCGACGCCGCACGGGGACCCCCGTATCGGCGATCGCCTCCACATCGCCAACCTCAGGACGGCCGACGCGACCGACGTCTTCATCTCCGCCGGGCGCGCCGAGGTCTTCGAACCCCGCTTCACCTACCACGGCTTCCGCTACGCCGAGGTGACCGGTCTGGACGAGCTCGGCGACGTCCACGCCGTGGTCCTGCACAGCGACATCCCGTGGGCGGGCCGCTTCGCGTGCTCGGATCCGGACATCACCCGGCTGCACGCCAACATCGGCTGGGGCCAGCGCGGCAACTTCGTGAGCGTCCCGACCGACTGCCCGCAGCGGGACGAGCGGCTGGGCTGGCTCGCCGACGCCCAGGTCTTCCTGCCGACCGCCTGCCTGAACGCCGACGTCGCGGCCTTCTTCGCGAAATGGCTGGACGACGTGTCCGACGCGCAGTCACCCGAGGGGGGCTTCTCCAACGTCGCGCCGCTTCTCACCGGAGTGGCCGACGAGGGCGCGCCCGGCTGGGCGGACGCCGGGGTGCTGGTGCCGTGGCACCTCTACCGCGTCTACGGCGACCCGGCCTTCCTCGACGTGGAGGCGATGGCCCGCTGGGTGGGCTTCGTGCACAGGAACAACCCCGACCTGATCTGGCGGCACCGCGTCGGGCCCCACTTCGCCGACTGGCTGTCCCCCGGGCCGCCCACCCCCCGGCCGCTGATCGGCACCGCCTACTTCCAGCGCAGTGCCGCCCTCACCGCGCGTGCCGCACGGGTCGTCGGCAGGGACGGCGACGCCGACCACCTCGACGCGCTGGCCGCCGGGATCCGGCAGGCCTTCGTCAAGGAGTTCGTCGACGCGGGGGGACGGGTCGCGGGCGACACCCAGACGGGATACCTGCTGGCGCTCGCCTTCGACCTGCTGCCGGAGGAGGCGGTCGCGCCCGCGGCGGACCGGCTCGCGGAACTGGTGGCGGCCTCCGGCCTCCAGACCGGGTTCCTCGGCGTCAGCCTGCTGTGCCCGGTGCTGTCCGCGCACGGCCACGACGACCTGGCCCACGCGCTGCTGGGCCGTACGGGGCCGCCGTCCTGGCTGCACCAGGTCAGGAGCGGCGCGACCACCGTGTGGGAACGGTGGGACGGCGTCGGAGCGCCGTCGATGAACTCGTTCAACCACTACGCGCTCGGTTCGGTGGGCGAGTGGTTGTACAGCGGGGTCGCCGGGATAGGCCAGGCGCCCACCTCGACCGCGTACCGCGAGCTGGTCGTCAGGCCGAGTCCCGGGGACCTGGACTGGGCCGAGGCGAGCTACGAGTCGGTGCGCGGCACGGTCGGCGTCCGCTGGGAGCGCTCGCCTGAGGGCTTCCGGCTCGACGCGACCATCCCGCCCGGCGCCACCGCCACCGTGCACCTGCCCGGTGGGACCACGCGCAGGGTGACCTCGGGGGACCACAGTTTCACGCTAGTCCGAGGAGAGACAGCATGACCCGTGAGACCGACCGGCTGATCGAAGCCAGGATCAGCCGTTCCCAGTTCTTCCGCCTGATGGGCGGCGCGGCGACGGCCGCGCTGCTGACGGCCTGCTCGACCCGGCCGTCGACGGGAGGCACGTCGGGCGCCGGTGCCGGTGCGTCCGTCGATCTGAAGTTCGTGGGCGTGGCCGACGAGAAGGTCCCCATGGAGGACCTGGTCGCCGCGTACCGGCAGGCCAAGGCGGGGGTGTCGATCGCGACGTCGTACGCGCCGACCGACCAGGTGCAGACCTCGCTCCGCACCCAGCTCGGCGCGGGCAACGCCCCCGACCTGCATGTGGTGTATCCCGGCAACGGCAGCGCGATGTCCATGGCGCAGATCGCCGGAGCCGGCCTGCTGGCCGACCTGTCCTCCCAGGCGTGGACGACCACCATCCCGACCGGATTCAAGCCCGCTTTCCAGCTCCAGGGCAAGACCTACATCTACTCGGCCGGATCCTCGGTCATCGGCGCCATCTACAACAAGAAGGTCTTCGAGAAGGCGGGGGTCGACCAGCCGCCCACCACGTGGACCGAGTTCCTCGACGTCTGCGAGAAGATCAAGAAGTCGGGCGTGACCCCGATCGCGCTCGGCGCGCAGACCCCCTGGGTCACCCAGTTGATCACCTATGCGCTCGTGCCCTCCACCGTGTACGCCAAGGACCCGACCTTCGACGACAAGCAGGCGGCCGGGCAGACCAGCTTCGCCCAGTCGGGCTGGCGCGACGCCATGGAGATGTACCTGGAACTGCAGAAGCGGGGGTATTTCAACGACAAGCCGAACGGGACGACCTACGAGCAGCAGACATCCATGGTGGCGACCGGCAAGGCGGGCATGGCCATCCAGGTGTCGGCCGTGCTGCAGGCCTTCCGCGACGCGGCCACGACGCCCGACGACCTGTCGATGTTCCCCCTGCCCGGCGCGGACGACCCCGCCCAGGTCTGGATCCCCGCCGGTGTGGTGGTCGGCCTCGGCGCCAGCGCGAAGTCGAAGAACGTCGAGGAGGCCAAGGCCTTCATCGACTTCCTCGGCAAGCAGGAGAACATCAACCGGTGGGCCAAGGCCATCGCGGCGATCCCGCTGACCCAGGACGCCGGCTCCACCATCGACCCGGCGCTCGAGTCGTTCCTGCCGCTCACCAAGGACCGGGCGGTGCCGTTCATGGACCAGCGGTGGCCCAACGCCGAGGTGCAGCCCACCCACTTCGCGGTGATCCAGGACCTGCTCGCCGGAAAGATCGACATCGACGGCGCACTGAAGAAGATGGACGAGGCCTACGCCAAGTGAGTGAACGAGCGATCAGGCACGGCGAGGGCGATGCCCGCCCCGGCCGCCCCCCGCGGGCGGCCGGGGCGCCGGGCGAGGAGGAGCGGTGAGCGTCATCACCAAACAGGCCGGGACGTCCGCCGCCCCGGCGGCGAAGCCCGGAAGGCGCCGTTTCGGCGCAATGACCCCGCCATGGCTGTTCGCCGCCCCGGCACTGCTCGTCTACGCGGTCGTGGTGCTCTACCCGAGCATCGCCGGGGTCGTCTACGCCTTCACCGACTGGAGCGGCATCGGCGGGGACATGTCGTTCGTCGGCCTGTCGAACTTCAGCGCGATCCTGCACGACGACCAGGCGCTCGGCTCGCTCGGCAACACCCTGTTGCTCACCGTGGCCGTCGTCGTCGTGCAGAACGTCGTGGGCCTGCTCCTCGCGCTGGGCGTCAACACCAAGATCAAGAGCAGGGCGCTGCTCCGGGTGGTCTTCTTCTCGCCCGTGGTCGTGAGCCCGGTCATGGTGGCCTTCCTGTGGAAGTACATCTACAACCCCGACCCCTCCGCCGGGCTCAACGGCCTGTTCGGCCTGCATGTGGACTGGCTCGGCGACCCGTCGGTCGCGTTGTGGTCCATCGCCGGCATGGTCGTGTGGCAGTACGCCGGATATTCCATGGTCATCTTCCTGGCCGGGCTGGAAGGCGTGCCCAGGGAACTGCACGAGGCCGCGATGATCGACGGAGCGGGCACCTTGCAGCGCTTCAGGTACGTCACCTGGCCCCTGCTCGCCCCGGCGGTGACCATCAACCTGATGTTGTCGACCATCGGCGGGCTGAAGCTGTTCGACCAGGTCTTCGCGGCGACCAACGGCGGCCCCGGCTACGCCACCGAGACCCTCTCGACGGTCCTGTACAAGCAGGCCTTCGTCTACGGCAAGTTCGGCTACAGCACGGCGATCGCCCTCGTGCTCGCCCTGTTCGTGGCCGCGGTGTCGTTCGTCCAGATCTACTACCTGCGTTCCCGGGAGGTGTCCCAGTGAAGGCACGGACCTTCCTCCTGGAGATCGTCATGATCGCGGTGGCGGTGGCGTTCCTCTTCCCCGTCTACGCGCTGGTCACGTTGTCGCTGAAGAGCCCTGACCAGATCGCCGAGTCGCCGCTCGCGGTCCCGTCGTCGCCGACTCTGGACAACTTCGCCTCGGCGTGGTCGTCGGCCGCGCTCGGCCCGTCGCTGATCAACAGCACGGTGATCACCGTCGTCAGCCTGGTGGCGCTGATCGCCCTCGGGTCGTTCGCCGCCTACTTCCTGGCTCGAGTCCGGTCCCGCCTGGGCTACGGGCTGTACATCCTGTTCCTGCTGGGCATCGTCCTGCCGTTCCAGCTCGGCATGATCCCGCTCTACCGGCTGATCACCGACCTCGGCCTGATCGGCACCCACCTCGGCATGATCGTGTTCTACACGGGCGTGCAACTGCCCTTCACGGTGTTCCTCTACACCGGGTTCATCCGGGCGCTGCCCCGTGAGTACGCCAGTGCCGCCCAGATCGACGGCGCCTCGCACCTGACGGCCTTCACCAAGGTCGTCTTCCCGCTGCTGCGCCCCATCACCGGCACCGTCCTGATCCTCAACGCCGTGTTCATCTGGAACGACTTCTTCACGCCACTGCTGTACCTCGGCGGCTCGGGGTTCGAGACCGTGCCCGTGAGCATCTTCAGCTTCGTCGGCCAGTACGTGTCCGACTACGGCCTGGTCTTCGCGGGCCTGGTCCTCGCCGCGCTGCCGATCGTGGTGGTCTTCCTGCTGCTCCAGCGTTACGTGATCAAAGGCTTCTCGAGCGGACTCAAGGGATGAACCTCTTCGACGTGTTGCGGCACCCGCCGCGCAGCCACTCCCCCGCCGCCATCTGGTGGTGGAGCGGGGAGCCGCTGCGGCGTGACCGGCTCCGCTGGCAGATGGAACGGCTGACCTCCGGCGGAGTGCACAACCTGGTCATCCTCAACCTCGCGCCGTCGGGGCCGCTGTTCGGCTCGGACGCCGACGACCCGCCCTTCTTCTCCGAGGAGTGGTGGGAGTTGCTCGGCGGCGTCTGCGCCGACGCGGCCGAACTCGGCGTCTCGCTGTGGTTCTACGACCAGCTCGGCTTCTCCGGCGCCGACATCCAGGCGCGGCTGGTCCAGGAGAGCCCCTCCTTCGCCGGGCAGTGGCTGGGCGCTGACGGCGGAGTGTCCCGCCGCGGCTTCGACTACCTGTCGCCGGAGGCCTGCGCCACGCTCATCGACCGGGTCCACGGCGAGTTCGAGCGCCGCCTCGGCCACTGGTTCGGCGACGTCATCGTGGGGTCCTTCCAGGACGAGCTGCCCTCGGTGCCCACCTGGTCGGACTCGTTCGCCGAGGAGTTCGCGACCCGGAGGGGCTACGAGTTCCCCCGATTCCCGGAAGGCCGGGCCGCGGCGGGCCACGGGGAAGGGTCGCCCGTCTGGCGCGACTACCACCGCACCCGGGCCGAGCTCGCGGAGGAGGCGTTCTTCCGGCCGCTCGCCGAGTGGCACGACAAGCATGGCCTGCTGCACGGCTGCGACCAGCAGGACCCCGCGCGCGCCGGGCACCCCGTCGAGGGCGTCCAGCTCTACGCCGACTACACCCGCACGCACCGCTGGTTCGGCGCGCCGGGCTCCGACCACCACGGCGACGCTCGTCTGCACTCCTCGCTCGCCCACCTGTACGGCCGGCCGCGTACCTGGATCGAGTCGTTCCACTCCAGCGGCTGGGGCGGCACGCTGGAGGAGACCTTCGACTGGCTGCTGCCGTGGCTGCGCGCCGGAGCCACGCTCTACAACCCGCACGCCGTCTACTACACGACCAAGGCCGGCTGGTGGGAATGGGCTCCGCCGTCGACCGACTGGCGCCAGCCGTACTGGCGTCACCACCACGTCTTCGCCGACGCCGTCACCCGGCTCTGCGCGGCGCTCTCCCTGGGCCGCCACCTCTGCGACATCGCGGTGTTGTTCCCCACCGGCACCTCCCAGGCGGGGGTCGCGCCGGGCTCGCTGTCGGCGTCGGAGGACGCCGCGCGGGCCCAGCGGGTGTACCGCGAGCTGGTCGGCGACATGGCATGGTTCCAGACCGTGCCCGGAGCGCTCGACCGGCTGTGCCTCGACGCCGACGCGATCGACGACGAGTCGGTGTGGCGCGCGTCGGTCGTGGACGGCAGGCTGACGGTCTCCACCGAGGCCTACCAGGTGATCGTCCTTCCCGCCTGCACCGTGCTGGACGAGCGGACCGCCGAACGTCTCGACGCGTTCGCGGAGGCCGGCGGCCGGCTCGTCGCCGTCGGCGCCCTTCCCGAGCCCACCTCGCCGGACGGTCCGGTCGCCCGCCTGCGCGACCGGTTCGCCGCCGGTCAGGCGAGGTTCGTCCCCACCCCCGACCTCCTGGGCGAGGCTCTCGACGGGTACGTCCCGCGCGTCGAGGCGCCTGTGCCTCCCCTCGTCCGTGAGGTGGAGGGCACCACGGTGGTCTTCCTCACCGCGGCCTTCCCGAGGGCGAGCGACGTGAGTGTCGGCAGCCCCGGCGAACGCGGTGTGGAGCTGGGCTGGCTGGACGTCGGCTACGACTTCGACCCCGGCCGGTACGTCCCCGAGATGCGGATCACGGTCAGGGGCGTCCGCGGCACGCCCATGCTGGTGGGCCCCTTCAGCGGGCGGATGCGGGCTCTGCCGTACACGAGGACCGGCGACGCCGTCGAGGTGGTCGTGCCGTTCGACGACGGGCCTGCGGCGCTGCTGCTGTTCACCGGCGACGACGTCCCCGCGGACCCTCCGGCGCCGGTGCACCCGCGTGAACTCGATCTGGGCGACGTCTGGGAGATGGAGCTCGTCCCCACCCTCGACGACACCTGGGGGGACTTCGGCCGCGCCGGTCAGGACGCCGAGCTCGAACGCTGGACGCTGCAGGACGCGGACGGCGCGGCGGTCCGGGCCACATTCGGGCCGCACGCCCTGTGGTGCACGGTCCCCGCGTCCGTGCCGCCGCCCGTGCACGAGGGCTGGCGGCCCGCCGTCTACTCCACCGCGCGCGGCATCGACCACGACCCCGTCCACCGGGACACCCTCGGGCCGAAGGGTCACGTGCCGGAGGAGTTCCTGGACTTCGGCGCCGTGGCCGCGGGCGAGGTCACGTGGGTTCGCACCCTCCTGGACGTGCCGGAGGAGGGGACGCTGGTCGTGGGCGCCGCCGCCGCGAAGACGGCCTGGATCGACGATGAGGAGACGCCGCTCGACGACGCCGGCTATCTCGCCGTCGGACGGACGCCGGTGGAACCCGGCCGCCACCTGCTGCTGCTGAGGCTCGCCCCGGAGGAGGACCTGACGCTGCGTGCGCACGTCTCCCTGGTGCGGGACGCCGCCGCGGCACGACGCCCCGAGTGGATCACCGGCTCGGTGATGGAGACCGTCGTCCACGTCGCGGAACCTCCGTACGAGCCGCTCCAGGTCGCCTCGATGGCTCCGTGCGTGGTCCGGGTCAACGGTGCGGAGGCCGGCCGGCAGGGCGGCTTCGACCCCTACGCCGAGGCGGAGATCCCCCGCGTGCGCCGCTACGACGTCGCCCAACTGCTGCGCCCCGGCCCCAACTCGGTGTCCGTCGAATCGGAGGGAGCCGTGCTGGTCGACGGCCTCGCGGTCTCGGGGCCGGGCTGGAAGGCCCGGGTGCGACGGCGGCAACACGGCGATCCCGCCTCGCTGCACCTGCACAGGCGCCCGCATCCGCTTCCCGGAGCGGGCTGGATCGAATCCGGCGCGACGGCGCTGCCCGCGGTCCTCGCCGTTCCCGGCGCCGACGAGGAGCGGGTCGAGCGGCTCTGGGTGGACGTACCTCCCGGCGCCGTCGCGATGGAGGTCCCCGCGCACGGCCGTGTCACCGTGCACAGTGGCGACGTCATCCTGGGCGAGGGCCCGGTCGTCGCGCTGGACGGCCCGGCGGCCCGCGTGG
This sequence comes from Planotetraspora mira, assembly GCF_016863275.1. GTDB lineage: Bacteria > Actinomycetota > Actinomycetes > Streptosporangiales > Streptosporangiaceae > Planotetraspora > Planotetraspora mira. The sequence goes on along the minus strand of NZ_BOOO01000013.1, from coordinate 408,662 downwards.
AACTCCGGGTCGTGGGCGAACCCGGATTCCAGGGCGGCGCGGCGCTGACGGGACCGATCCGCTTCACCTGCCGTCCGGCGACGATCCGGCTCGGCGACTGGCAGGGGCAGGGGCTGGCGGAGTACAGCGGCGGCGTCCGCTACCGGACCGGTGTCGCCGTCGAGGGGACGCCCGGCGGCCCCGCCGTGCTCGACCTCGGCCGGGTGCGCGGCACGGCGGAGGTGATCCTCAACGGGAGGCTGGCGGGGATCCGGGTGTGCTCGCCGTACGTCTTCGACCTCGATCTCGCCGAAGGGGAGAACGAGGTGGAGATCCTGGTGCTCGGCACGCTGGCGCCGTACCTCTCAGCCGTGAGCCCCACCCACTTCGTCTTCCCCGGCCAGCGGGTGACAGGTCTGTTCGGCCCCGTCCGCCTGCGTTCCTCGGCTCAGGTGCGGCTCACGGGCCCGCGACCTTCGTCGCCGTGAGGTGCGGCAGGACCTCGGCGCCGATCTGGGCGATGTGGTCCAGGTCGTGGATGTCGAAGATGAACAGGTAGACCGTGTCGAACCCGATCTCCCCCAGACCCGCGAGGTGTTCGGCGACCTGGTCCGGAGAGCCGATCGCCGCGACGCCGCGGAAGAACGGCGCGATGCCCTCGGCCCGGCGCTCCACCTCGGCGGGCGTCGACCCGCAGGCGACGGGCACACACGCCGACCGCCGCGGCTCGCCCGGGTCTCTGCCGATCTCCTCGCAGGCCCGGGTGAAGGTCGCCATCTGCTCACGCAGGTCGCCGCCCAGACCCGCGTTGAACTCGGACGCGTACCTGGCCGCGATGGCCGGAGTCCGCTTCGGCCCGGTGCCGCCGATCAGGATCGGCGGGTGCGGCGACTGGAAGGGCCGCGGCGGGGTGCGGTTGGCCTCGATGCGGTAGTGGACTCCCTCGAAGGAGAATCCCTGCTCGTCTCCCAAGGGTGTACGCCACAACCCGGTGATGATCTCCAACTGTTCCTCGAGCCGGTCGAACCGTTCGCCCGTGTCCGGGAACGGGAACCCGAACGCGGCGTGCTCCCGGGCGAACCAGCCGGTGCCGACGCCGAATTCGACACGGCCGCCGCTCATCTCGTCGACGGACGCGACGACGGTCGCCAGCAGGCCGGGGGCCCGGAACGTCGCCGCGCTCATCAGCGCGCCGAGCCGTATCCGCTCGGTGTCCCTGGCCAGCCCGCCGAGCGTCGTCCAGCAGTCGGTGGGCCGATAGGCCGGGTCGTCCGGGTCGACGCCGAGCAGATGGTCCGAGCGGAAGAACCCGTCGAACCCGGCCCGCTCGGTGGCCAGCGCCAGCGCCAGGATGTCCTCGTAACGGGCTCCGTGCCGGGGCTCCATGAGGACGCGGAGCCTGATCCCTTCTCTGCCTTCCACGTGACCGCTCCACCTTCGTCAGGATGTGCTCGGGGCGGCACCTCAAGTGATCAGCCGCGGTGATCTCACTATGCAGAGCAAGTGGCCACCTGAGCAATACGTGATTCATGTTGCGAATGCTGACCATGGACAACAGATGCGATGATCTGCCACCATTTCAGCATGATCATTGGAAAGGACGACGTCACCTTCATCTGGTGAGCGCTCTTGTGCAGCGGGAAGCTGCCGAAATCCGCGAAGAATGGCTGGGCCGGGCGTTGTCGACGCTGCCCGCCGACCGTACGGCCGCTGAAGCGGCCATCTCGGGCCTGTACCGCCTGATCGGGCTCGATCCCCCGCGCTTCCACTGGGTGTCGTCGCCGGTCGCGGCCCTGACGACCGTCCCGCCAGGCGTGCCGCCACGGCCGGCGGAAGCCGTCGAGCGAATGCCGGAATGGTCTCTGCCACCGCGGTTCTCCTCATCGATGAGACGGCTGTGCCTGGACCTCGACGCCCGCATTCATCCGTCGGTGAGCGGGCTGTTTCGCCAGGAGGTTCGCGACCCGCTGACGCGGTCCTCCGACAGTTCTCTCCGCATGGCGCTCCGCGCGGCGCACGACGTGGAGCACCACGCGACGAGCGCCTGGTATCAGACGCAGTGCGTCTCATGGGTCGCCCACTATGACGCCCTGCGCCGGGCGGCCGGGGCGGTCTTCACCTCCGAGCAGATCAGGCGACTCGATCTGTGGGCGGCGGCCGCCCGGTCATGCGGCTGGTGGTGGCCTCGCCAAGCCGTGTGCGTGATCTCCGAGCGGCCCGTCGCCGTACACACGGAGGTATGGGGCGATGACGGCGAAGTGCGGCTGCACAGTGCGGACGGCCCCGCGATCCGTTACGCGGACGGGTGGGACGTGTACGCGTGGCACGGGACGCGGGTGCCGTCCTGGGTGGTCACGGATCCGAGCGTCAACAGGATCGCGCGGGAGGCCAACGTCGAGGTCAGGCGGTGCGCGATTGAGCGCATCGGCTGGGGCTCCTACATCGATCGGGCCGGGCTGCGCCTGGTCGCGTCCGCGCCGGACCCGGGCAACCCCGGCTCCGAACTGCGGCTCTACGACGTGCGAAGACAGACCCGGGTCCTGCTCGCGATCAACGGGTCGGTCGAGCGTGACGGGCACCGCCGCCAATACGGGCTGACCGTGCCGGGCTCCTTCAACGATCCGATCGCCGCCGCCGGCTGGACCTACGGGCTGTCCGCCGAGCAGTACTCCCTCCTCGTCCACCGAACCTGAGGTGCCTTCCATGACAGTGACTCTCGCCTCGCTCTCCCAGCAGACCGGACTCGCCGTGCTCGACCACCTCGAGCAGTCGGTGAGCATCCCCGTCGTCGACGGGCTTCAGGCCCAGGGCGACCTCATCGTCATCCCGCTTCCCGTCATCGCGTCATCCGTTCGGGTCCGGCCCGACGCGCGGTGGAGGGACGTGCCCCCCGAGGGGGTCGAACTGCTTCGTGGCGCGGCCGGGGGCAACCCGCACACGCTCGTCGCCGACCCGGGAACCTGCAGGTGGACGACCGACACGTCGGACTCCCACTGGTTGGCGATCGGCATCTTCGAGACCTCGGCCGTCGCCTACCTGCTCCATCCCGAGCACGGGGCCACGGGCTGCACGCCCGGCGCCTACGTCGTCCGCCGGCAGCGCGAGTTCGAAGGGCGGAGGGCACGCCTGGTCGCCGACTGATCCCCGACTGATCTCCGCCGGCCGTGACCGCGGCCGATGGCCGGACATGCGGGTGCACGGTCACCTGAGGTGGCCGTGCACGCGCGTGCGGGATCGGGCCGTCGTCACAGATCCGTGGCGATGATCTTCTCGATGTTCCGTTCGGCGAGCGCCGTGATGGTGACGAACGGGTTGACGCTGGTGTTGCCGGGGATCAGCGAGCCGTCGATGACGTACAGGCCGGGGTAGCCGGCGAGCCGGCCGTAGTTGTCGGTGGCCTTGTTCAGCACCGCGCCGCCGAGCGGGTGGTAGGTGAGGTGGTCGCCCCAGATCTTGTAGACGCCGAAGAGGTCGGTCCGGTAGATCGTCCCCTCTTTCGCGTTGATCTTGTCGAAGATCGTCTTGGCCATGTCGATGCCCGGCTGCTTCCAGGCGGTCTGCCAGTTCAGATCGACCTTGCCCGTCGCGGCGTTCCAGGAGAACTGGGCGCGGTTCGGGTTCTTGGTGATCGACAGGTAGAACGAGGCGAAGGTCTCGATCCCCACCGGCAGCGGGGCGACCTCGGCGAACGCGCCACCGGCGGTCCAGTTGTCGATGCCGGAGCAGGGAATGGTCGACTGGAGACTGCCGGTCGGGTCCCACAGCCAGTTGGCCCGGCCGCACATGACGTTGCCGTTGTCGCCCCAGCCCTTGCCGATCTCGTCGTTCAGGAGGGGCAGCACGCCGGTGGCCTTCAGCTTGACCAGCAACTTGCTGGTGCCGACGCTGCCGGCGGCGAAGAACACCCTGTCGGCGAGCACGGTCTTGACGGTCGTGACGTCGCCGTTGGTGTTGAGCTGGTCGATGGAGACGGTGTAGCCGCCGCCCGACGCCGGAGCGACGGAGGTGACCCGGTGCAGCGGGGAGATGGTGACCCTGCCGGTGGCCTTGGCCTGGGCGATGTAGGTCTTCTGCAGTGATTTCTTGCCGTAGTTGTTGCCGTAGAGGATCTCCCCGGCCAGCGCCGACTTGGTGGCGGTTCCGGCCTGCTCCTGCTTCATGTAGTTCCAGTCGTACACGTTGGGCACGAAGCCCCACGGGAACCCGGAGCGTCCGGCGTGCTTTCGCCCGACCCGGGAGTACTGGTAGGCGGAGGCGGACTCGAACCAGGCCGAGTCGATGAGGCCGACCCCGAGCCCGGCGTTGGCGCGCGGGTAGTAGGTGTCGTACATCTCATCGGGGTTCACCGACGGGAGGACGAAGCTGAAGTTCTCCCGCTTGGGCGTGACCGCCATGCCGCCGTTGACCAGCGAACCGCCGCCGACGCCGCGGCCCTGGTAGACGGTGATGCCGCTGAACTCCTCGGCGTCCAGAATCCCGGTGTAGCGGGGGATGTCCCTGTCGATCGGGAAGCCGAGGAAGTAGTTGAGGGGCTGCTTGGTCTTGGTGCGCAGCCAGTAGGACCGCTGGTCGGGATTGAGCGTGCTGCAGAAGATCTTGCCGTCCGAGCCGGGGGTGTCCCAGGCCATGCCCATCTCGATCATGTGCACGTCGACGCCCGCCTGGGCGAGACGCAGGGCGGCGACGGAACCGCCGTATCCGGTGCCGATCACCAGGACCGGGACATGCTCACCAGAGGCGATCGGGGCGGCTGCGGGGAGGGCCGCCGCCTGAGCTGGGGCGGTACGGCCCGCGAGGGCCGCGGCTCCGAGAAGAGAACCGGTTCCAGTGATGAATTTTCGGCGCGAGAATCCTTTGTGACCAGTACCGCCCGAGGTGTTGTCGACCATTTCGATCTTTCCCTACTCTCAGACAAGTTCTCGTTACTGTGCGTGACGCCGCTACCTCTCCGTGAGTGGCCTGTGGGTGGATCGCCCGCCTGGTGGTCGCCAGGTCGTGGCGCGTCTATCGGTTCGGCGCGGGGCGACGGGCCGAGGGCAGCATGCACACCGCGTCCAGGCCCAGCACGTGGTTGAGCCGGCCGAAGGCCAGCCAGGAGCCGATGCTCATGCTCAGCTCGACGATCTCGAGCTGGCTGTAGTGCGCGGTCATCCGCGTCCAGAACTCCTCGTCGATGCCGTGGTGGTCCAGGGCGTACCGCTCGGCGTACTCGGCGGCCAGCCGGGTGCGGTCGTCGAAGGCGCCGGTGGTCCGCCACTCGGTGACCGCGTCGAGGAACTCCACCTCGACCTTCTCGCCGTCCCGCTCGGTGCGCCAGTCGAGGCAGAAGGCGCACCCGTTGATCTGCGCGATCCGCAGCCGCGCGGCCTCGAACTCGCGCAGCCCGAGGGTCGAGTGGGCGTACACCGACATCGAGAACTTCGAGGCGGCGATCCCGATGCCGGGGACCATCTCGCCCCACACGTACTCGATCGCGTCCTTGTCCTCGGGGATGTCGATGTTCACGGTCGCCTCCATCCGAGTCTGCCGGCCGCGGGACGCAGGGGGACGTCGAGCGCGTCGTAGAGCCCGGGGTCCGCGTCCACGAGCCAGTCGATGGCGCCCACCAGCCGGCCGACCGCGGTGGCGTTCCCGCCCGCGGCCCGGTTGCCGCCCTCGTCGGTGGCCTCCACCGTGACCTCGATGCGCGGGCTGCCCTCGATGATGACGCGGTGCGCCCCGTCGCCGTCGGGCGGCGTCGGCCAGTCCGGCGCGCAGGACGCGTGGATGCGGGTGACGTGCTCGATGACGATGCGGGGTTCGCCTGCGACGATGCCCTGCACCTCGAACCTGATCGCGCCCTGGGTGCCGGCCTCGAAGTCGCCCATCGACTTGGTGCTCACTGTGGACTCGAGCGGGCGCCGGTCCAGGGTCTCGCGGATCTCGTCGAGTTCGACGCCGAGCGCCCTGGCCATCAGCCGTATCTGCCCGCCCCACACCATGGTCGGGATCGTCGGGGCGGTCATCGGCGGCTCGTAGTCCATCGGCTGGCCCATGCCGACCAGGTAGCGGACCGAGTCCGGCTGGTCGTAGGTGGAGTAGTCGAAGATCTCCTGGCAGCGGATCACGTCGACGGTGGTGCCGAGGCCGCTGATCAGCAGGGGCAGCACGTCGTTGCCCCAGCCGGGGTCGACGCCGGAGACGAACAGCGAGCCGCCGCCCTCCGCGATGGCGGCGAGCACCGGTTCCCGCAGTTCCCGCGGAGCGTTGCGCTGGTCGTAGAGCGCGTACAGCGAGGGGGTGACGACCACGGCTCCGCCCCGGATCGCCCTGATGATGTCGGCGAGGGCCTCGTCGGGACGGATCTCACCGGATGCCGCGTACACCACGGCGCCCGGACCGGCGGCCAGCACCGCGTCGACGTCGTCGGTCGCCGCGACCCCCAGATCGTGGCCGAGCCCGGCGAGATCACCTGCGTCGCGGCCGACCTTGCCGGGGTCGTGGACGATTACGGCCGCCAGTTTCAGGGCCGGGTGGGCCTCGACGGCACGGATGGCCGCACGGCCGACGTTGCCGGTACCCCAGACAATCGTGGGAATCATGGCCGGATCCTAACAAGCGCTTGCTTTGCTGTATAGTGCCCCCGACGAGCGCCTCACTACAGGCGTTCGAGGATGGTGACGTTGGCCTGGCCGCCGCCTTCGCACATCGTCTGCAGGCCGTACCGGCCGCCGGTGCGCTCCAGTTCGTGCAGCAGGGTGGTCATCAGCCGGGCGCCTGTGGCACCGAGCGGGTGGCCGAGCGCGATGGCGCCGCCGTTGGGGTTGACCCGGGCCGGGTCGGCCCCCGTCTCCTTGAGCCAGGCCAGCACCACCGGGGCGAACGCCTCGTTGATCTCCACGGCGTCCATGTCGCCGATGGACATGCCGGTCTTCTTCAGCGCGTGCGCGGTGGCCGGGATCGGCGCGGACAACATGCGGATCGGGTCCTCGCCCCGCGCCGACAGGTGATGGACACGGGCCCTGGGCCGCAGGCCGTGCGTCCGCACCGCCTCCTGCGAGGCGATGAGGAGCGCCGCGGCCCCGTCCGAGATCTGCGAGGCCACCGCGGCGGTGAGCCGTCCGCCCTCCTCCAGGGTGCGCAGCCCCGCCATCTTCGCCAGGGAGGTGTCGCGGCGCGGGCCCTCGTCGGCCGAGACGCCCTCCAGCGGCGCGATCTCCCGATCGAAGCGCCCCTCGTCGATCGCCCGGATCGCGCGCAGATGCGACTCGTAGGCGAAGACCTCCATGTCCTCCCGGGAGATGTCCCAATCCCTGGCGATCATCTCGGCGCCGCGGAACTGGGACACGTCCCGCCCGCCGTACCTGGCCTGCCAGCCGCGTGAGCCGGCGAACGGCCCCTCGGTGAGGCCGAGGGAGTCCGCCGCTCCGCGCGAGGCGAAGGCGATCGGGATCTGGGACATGTTCTGCACCCCGCCGGCGACCACGAGGTCGCTCGTGCCGGACATCACGGCCTGGGCCGCGAAGTGCACCGCCTGCTGGGACGAGCCGCACTGGCGGTCGACGGTCACGCCCGGCACCTCCTGGGGCAGCCCCGCGGCCAGCCAGGCGGTCCTGGCGATGTCACCCGCCTGCGGGCCGACCGCGTCGAGGCAGCCGAAGACGACGTCGTCGACGGCCGCCGGGTCGACCCCGGACCGCGACATGAGTTCGGTCAGGACATGCGCGCCCAGGTCGGCCGGGTGCACGCCGGACAGTCCGCCGCCGCGCCTGCCCACAGGGGCGCGCACGGCTTCGACGATGTAGGCCTCCGCCATCGAGAACTCCTCAGGTCGTCACGATCCCTTCCAGGACCATCGCCATGTACTGCCGGGCTATCTCGTCCGCGGACAGCCGGCCGTCGCTGCGGTACCAACTCGCGGCCAGCCAGACGGTGTCGCGGGTGAAGCGGTAGATCAGACCGGTGTCGAGGTCGGCACGGAAGACGCCCTCCATGACCCCCCGGTCCAGCACCGACAACCACAGCGCGCGAAACCGCCGCTGCGAGTCGGTGAGGTACGCGAAACGCGGGTTCGTCGCCAGATGCTTCAACTCGTTCTGATAGATCACGACCGCGGGGCGATGCCTGTCGATCGTGCGGAACGACTCGGCGATCAGTGCCCGGAAGGTGTCCCGCGCGTCGAGGCCGGACCCCATCACGACGTCGTAGGCCGCCCACATGTCGGTGAGGAAGACCGACAGGATCTCGTCGACCATCGACTCCTTGGAGTCGAAGTGGTAGTAGAGGCTGCCTCCGAGCATGCCCGCCGCGTCGGCCACCTCACGGACCGTCGTGGACGCGTACCCCCGCGACGCGAACACCTCGGCCGCGGTCGCGAGCAACTCGGCCCGGCGCTCGGCGCGGGCGGCCGCGGTGCTCTCGGAGTCTCGGCGTCGTGGGCTCATGGAAGGTCGACCTCTCAGGGGTGCCGGCTGGAGACCGAGACGATCTCCCCGGTCATGTAGGAGGAGTAGTCGCTCGCGAGGAAGACCATAACGTTGGCCACTTCCCAGGGCTCCGCGCAGCGGCCGAAGGCCTCGTTCCTGGTGAGCTCCGCCAGCACGTCCTCCGTCGTCACCTTGGCCAGGTGCGGGTGCATGGCCAGCGAGGGCGCGACGGCGTTGACGCGCACGCCGTAGGGCGCGGCCTCGACGGCGGCGCATCTGGTCAGCGCCATGACGCCCGCCTTGGCCGCCGCGTAGTGGGCCTGGCCCTCCTGGGCCCGCCAGCCGATCACCGAGGCGTTGTTCACGATCACGCCGCGGCCCCTCGGCTGCATGCGCGACAGCGCGGCCCGCGTGCAGCGCATGGTGCCGTTCAACGTCACGTCGAGCACCCGGCTCCACTGCTCGTCGGTCATCTCGACGAGCCTCGCCGTGCCGCCGAGGCCGGCGTTGTTGACCACCACGTCCATGGGGCCGAACCGCTCCTCGGCGACCGCGAACAGGTTGCGCACCTGCTCCTCGGAGGTGACGTCGCAGGGCACCGCCGCCACGTCGTCGCCGAACTCCTTGCGCAGTTCAGCCAGGGTCTCGCCGAGTCGCCGTTCGTGGGCATCGCTGATCACCACCCGCGCGCCCTCCTCCAGCATGCGCCGGGCGCAGGCGCCCCCGATGCCGGTGCCGGCGGCCGCGGTCACCGTCGCGACCCGGCCGCGCAGCAGGCCGTGACCGGGAACGTAGGTCGGCTGCATGCCCCGCCCTTCACGGACTCCCCGGGCAGGCCGGGATCCTCCTCGCTGAGCCTTACGTGGTTTACTCTATCAAATAGTTGTTAGAAAGAATGCGAGGATGCCATGACCGTGGTCCGCTACGAGCGGCGCGGACCCGTGGCGGTGGTCACCATGAACCGCCCGGAGTACCGCAACGCGCAGAACTCGGCGATGACGTACGCCCTGGACGAGGCCTTCTACCGGGCGGTGGCCGACGACGACGTCAAGGTGATCGTGCTGGCCGGCGAGGGCGGGCACTTCTCGGCGGGGCACGACATCGGCACTCCGCAACGGGACGCGCATCTGTCCTTCGACCGCAGGGCGAGCCTGTGGTGGGACCACGTGGGCAAGGAGGGGGCGGAGAGCCGTTTCGCCCGCGAGTCGGAGGTCTACCTCGGCATGTGCCGGCGGTGGCGGGAGATCCCCAAACCCATGATCGCGATGGTGCAGGGCGCGTGCATCGCCGGCGGCCTCATGCTGGCCTGGGTCTGCGATCTGATCGTCGCCTCGGAGGACGCGTTCTTCGCCGACCCCGTGGTGCGGATGGGCATCCCCGGCGTGGAGTATTTCGCCCACCCCTGGGCCATGCCGCCGAGGATCGCCAAGGAGTTCCTGTTCACCGGCGACCGCATGCCGGCTCGCCGCGCGTACGAGGTCGGGATGGTCAACCGGGTCGTACCACGCGACGAACTGGAGGCACAGGCCCTCGCGCTGGCCGAGCGGGTCGCGGCCATGCCGCGCATGGGCCTGGCCCTGGCGAAGAAGGCCGTGAACCAGGCCGAGGACCTGCAGGGCATGCACGCCGGGATGGACGCGGTCTTCGGGCTGCACCACCTCGCCCACGCCCACAACGCCGAGACCTCGGCGGACTCCCTGGCCGGAATGGATCCCAAGAGCATGAAGGCGGCCGCCGATGGATCTTGACCTGTCGGCCGCGGAATCGTTCCGCGCCGAGGTCCGGCACTGGCTGCGCGCCCACGTCCCCGCCACACCGCTGCCCTCCCTGGAGACCGGGGAGGGCTTCGCCGCCCACCGCGCCTGGGAGCGCGAACTGCACGCGGCGCGGTTGTCGGTGGTCTCCTGGCCTGAGGAGTACGGCGGCAGGAACGCGACGCCGCTGGAGTGGCTCGTGTTCGAGGAGGAGTACTACGCGGCGGGGGCGCCGGGCCGGGTCGGCCAGAACGGCGTCAACCTGCTCGCGCCGACCCTGTTCCGGTACGGCACGCCCGAGCAGCTCGCCCGCGTCCTTCCGCCGATGGCCTCGGGTGAGGTGATCTGGGCGCAGGCCTGGTCCGAGCCGGGGGCGGGCAGCGATCTCGCCTCCCTGCGTGCCACCGCGACCCGGGCCGACGGCGGCTGGCTGCTGAACGGCCAGAAGACGTGGAGCTCGCGGGCGGCCTTCGCCGATCGGGGCTTCGGCCCCTTCCGCTCCGACCCGGAGGCGGAACGGCACCGCGGCCTGACCTACCTGATGTTCCCGCTGGACGCCCCCGGAGTCACCCGCCGCCCGATCGGCCGCATCGACGGCAAGCCGGCGTTCGCCGAGCTCTTCTTCGACGACGTGTTCGTACCCGACCGGGACGTCATCGGCGACCCGGGCGAGGGCTGGCGGGTCGCGATGAGCACCACGGGCAACGAGCGGGGGCTCACGCTGCGCAGCCCCGGCCGGTTCCTGGCCGCCGCCGACCGGCTGGTGGAGCTCTGGCGCGAGCGCGGCGACGCCTCCGACACGGCGCTGCGCGACCGGGTGGCGGACGCGTGGATCAGGGCCCGGGCCTATCGGTTGAAGGGCTTCGAGACCATCTCACGCACCGACGACATCGGCGCCGAGTCCAGCGTCAACAAGGTCTTCTGGTCGGAGCTCGACGTCGCGCTGCACGAGACGGCCCTCGACCTGCTCGGCCCGGACGGCGAGCTGGCGGGCGAATGGCTGGAGGGATACGTGTTCTCCCTCGCCGGCCCGATCTACGCCGGGACCAACGAGATCCAGCGTGACGTGATCGCCGAGCGCGTGCTCGGCCTGCCGAGAGCGGGGCGATGACGGGTGAGATTCGTCCTCGACGCGGAGCAGAGGTTGTTCGGCGAGACCCTGGACAAGCTGCTGACCGAGGCGGCCCCCTTCGGCGTGGCCCGCGACTGGGCCGCCGGGAGACACGAGCCCGGCCTGGCCCTGTGGCGTTCGCTGGCCGGCGCCGGGGTCCTCGCGCTCGCCGTGCCCGAGTCCGCGGGCGGCGCCGGCCCGCTCCCGGTGGAGCTGGTGACCGCGTTCCACGAGCTCGGCAGGCACGGCGTGCCCGGGCCGTACGCCGAGACCGTCGCCACCGCCGTGCTGCTCGGCCGGCTCCCCGGGGGCTCGCCCGCCTCCGCGTGGCTGCCCGCGATCGCGGACGGCACGGCGGTCGTCTCGCTCGCCCTCCCTCCCGCGGTGCCGTACGCGCTGGACGCGGACGTCGCCGGCCTGGTCCTGACGGTGGACGGGCAGGAGCTCCGTGCGGCCGTGCCCGGCGAGGCGCGGACCTCCCTCGACCCCGCCCGGCGGCTGTTCGCGGTCACGCCGGGCGAGGTGATCGCCGAGGAAGCGGCGGCCGCCGCCGCCGAGGGTTACGACATGGGGGCACTGGTGTGCGCCGCCCAGCTCGTCGGGCTGGGACGAAGGCTCCTGGAGGTGTCGGTGGACCACGTGCGGACGCGGCGGCAGTTCGGGCGGCCGATCGGCGAGTTCCAGGCGGTCCGGCATCACCTGGCGAACGCGCTCGTAGGGCTGGAGTACGCCCGCCCGCTGGTGCACGGCGCCGCCCTCTCGTACGGCACGCCGGACTTCGCCAGAGACGTGTCGGCGGCGAAGGTCTCGGCGGCCGAGGCCGCGTACGCGGCGGCCAGGATCGCCCTGCAGGTGCACGGTGCGATCGGCTACACCGACGAATACGACCCCAGCCTGCTCATCCGCAAGGCCCGCGCGCTGCACTCGGCCTGGGGCTCCCCCGCCGCCCACCGGGCACGGGTGATGTCCGCCCTCGCGTGAGCTCTCCGACCCTGCGGATGCGACATAGGCGACAAGACATCCTTAAATCAGTAAACATCTGATGTTAAGGTGATGATCACGCTTTTGCCCCGTAGTGGTCGCCGGATCGACGAGTGGTGACGGCGGAGAGAGTCCTCCGGCCGGACGGCTCGGACCTCTGGTGACGCGCTCCGCCCCCCAGGAGACACGATCGTGCGAACCCGGATCGTCCCCGCCCTCGTGCCCGCACTCATGCTCGCGCTTCTCACCACCGGCCCCGTCGCCCTGCCCGCCTCGGCGACGGCGACGACCTCCGCCCAGTCGACCGTCACGGCGGCGGAGGATCCCCTGCTGGACGCGCTCAAGGCCATTCCCGGCCTGACGGTGATCTCAGAGTCACAGCTGACGGGATACCGGTACTTCATCCTCAGCTACACGCAGCCGATCGACCATCGCAACCCGAAGAAGGGGACGTTCCAGCAGCGGCTGAGCCTGCTGCACCGCACCACCGACGCACCCGTCGTGTTGTACACCAGCGGGTACGGGATGTCGACGAGCCCGTCCCGGACGGAGCCGACCCGGCTCCTCGACGGCAACCAGGTCTCGGTCGAGCACCGCTTCTTCACCCCGTCCCGGCCCGACCCCGCGAACTGGCGCACCCTCGACATCTGGCAGGAGGCGAGCGACGAACATCGCATCGTCCAGGCGCTCAAGCCGGTCTACTCCGGGAAGTGGATCCAGACGGGTGCGAGCAAGGGCGGCATGACCTCGGTCTACCACCGCCGCTTCTACCCCGGCGACGTCGACGGCGTGGTGGCCTACGTCGCACCGAACGACAGGGTCAACCCCGCCGACCGCGCCTACGACGACTTCTTCGCCACCGTGGGCGACGCCGCGTGCCGCACGGCGCTGAAGAACGTGCAGATCCAGGCGCTCAAGCGGCGCGACAGGCTGGTGCCTCGCCTTAAGGCGTACGCGGCGGACAACGGATACACCTTCACCAAGACGCTCGGCACCGCCGACCGGTCGTTCGAGATGACCGTGCTCGACGCTCCGTGGGCGTTCTGGCAGTACTCGACGGCGGCGGACTGCCCGGCCGTCCCGGCGGCCACGGCGTCCGACGACGAGATCTACGAGTGGCTCGACCAGGTGGCGTCCTTCGCCTTCTACACCGATCAGGGCCTGGAGTACTACACGCCGTACTACTACCAGGCGGCCACCCAGCTCGGCTGGCCTGAGCTGAAGTTCGCGCACCTGCGCGGACTGCTCCGCTATCCCGGGCTCTACCAGGCCAACTCCTCCATCCCCGCCGAGTTGCGCTCGCGGCACGATCCCCGGCCGATGCTGGACGTGGACCACTGGGTGCGCGGGCAGTCGAGCCGGATGATGTTCATCTACGGCCAGAACGACCCGTGGAGCGCCGAGCGGTTCACGCCCACCAGGAAGGACTCCTATCTCTACGTCGCGCCCGGCGCCAACCACGGGGCGAACGTCTCCCGCCTCGAGGAGGCCGACCGCCTCGCGGCGACCACGACGTTACGGCGGTGGGCAGGGGTGCCCGACGTGACGGCGCTCCAGCGGAACGCGGTGTCGTCGGTCCCCGACGACGACATGCTCCCCGTCCGCCGCCCGTCCTGACGCGCGTCCTCTGGGGATCGGCCCGGGTCAGGATTCCTGGCCTGGGCCGGCCCCCGGAACGGTCAGCGGTCCGAGGCCGCGCAGGACGCCGGCGGCCCGGGTGACGATCCGGTCGATCAGCTCCTCGCAGGTGGGCAGGTCGTCGATGAGCGCGACCACCTGGCCGGACGCCATCACGCCCAGGTCGGGCCGGCCGTCCACCATGGCCGCCTTGAGCAGCATGGGCGTGTTGGCGGCCATGAGGACCTGCGACCAGGTCAGCTCCCTGCCCCGCCTCATCGCCAGCCCGTCGCGGATCATCGCGGCCCACGACATCCCGGAGATCCGCCTGAACCGGGCTGCGCTGCGCACGGCCCGGACCAGCCCGGACGCCCTGCCCGACCGTTCCAGCCCGTCGACGAGCGCGGTGCGCAGGACGCGGTGCGGCATGCCGTCGACCTGCCGCGTGACGACGGTCTCCGACGTGCCGAGGTAGGCCTGCTTGACCGCGTCGGGGACCGGGCTGTCGGCGGTCAGCAGGAAGCGGGTGCCCATGCCCACCCCGGCCGCGCCGTACGCCAGGGCCGCCGCCAGGCCGCGCCCGTCGAAGAAGCCCCCGGCGGCGATCACCGGGATGTCCACCGCGTCGACGATCTGGGGCAACAGCAGGGTGGTGGCGACCGCACCGGTGTGGCCGCCGCCTTCGCCGCCCTGGACCATGACGGCGTCGGCTCCCCAGGCGGCGACCTTCTCGGCGTGCCGTCGCGCGCCCACCGACGGGATCACCACGACCCCGGCGTCCTTCAGCTTCGCGATCAGCTCCCGGCTCGGGGCCAGGGCGAACGAGGCGACCTTCACCCGGTTCCTGATCAGCAGTTCGACACGGTCGCCCGCGTCCGCGGCGTCGGCGCGCAGGTTCACGCCGAACGGCGCGTCCGTCCGGGCACGGACCTCCTCGATCGCGGCGGCGAGCCGGTCGAGGGTCATCGTGGCCGAGCCGAGGATGCCGAGGCCTCCGGCCCTCGCCACGGCGGAGACCAGCCGCGGCCCGGCGACCCAGCCCATCCCGGTCTGCACGACCGGGTGGCGGACGCCGGTGAGGCGGGTCAGCGGAGTGTCCAGCACCTGGGCGATCACCGCCCGGCCTCCCCGCCGTACCACCGCGGCCGGCCGCACGCCGGCCGGTTCACGCCCTGACCTCCTGATCACGCAGGGCCTTCGGGTCGAGCACCTCGCGGATCAGCCGCGACTCCTCCTCGGTCGGCTGCCGCGTCTCCGGCACCTCGCCCTCGATCACCAACTCGAAGCCGGTCGCGGCGACGACCCGCTCGACCTCGACCCCGGGATGCACCGAGACCAGCCGCATCGAGCCGTCCGGTGTGCCGAAGTCGAAGACCCCGAGGTCGGTCACCACCCGGCGGAGACCGTGGAACCGGGAGGCGCGGGGCCCGAGCCCGGCCGCCCGGTCGAAGCCGACGCCGCTCACCATGTCGACCTCGGGGACGAAGACCCGCGTCGAGTGCCGCGGGATCCAGTAGCTCGTCGGGTTGCCGATCGTGTTGCCCGGCGCGCCGCGCACGCCGAGAAGCTGCGACTTCGGCCGCGCCCATTCGCCGATGGCCGAGATGTTGGTGTTGCCGTGCCGGTCGATCTGCGAGGCGCCCATCATCACGTGCCGCCGCCCGTTCTGCACGAGCCACAGGTGCTCGCGGAACGGCAGCCATCCCTCGACCGCGTCCGCGGGGGCGCCGAGCGCCACCGGCTCCGCGGTGAGCAGCGCGCCGCCGTCGGTGGTCAGCAGTCCCGGTTCGAACGTGTGCCGGGCGAGCCTGGCCCCCAGGACGGAGCAGGTGCCCATCGCCGCGGCCAGCACCTCGCCGTCCCCGCGCCACGCCTCGGCGCAGGCCACCACGCAGATCTCCGCGCGAGTCGCCGCGGACGCCGTGCTCATCGCGTCTCCCCTTCCACGCGGTCCCTCTCGTGCCATCGCCGTACGGCCTCCTGGTAGGCCGCCTCGTCACCGGACAGGAACCGGTCGGCGAACGCCGCCCAGGCCTCCGGGTCGGCCGCCGACGCCGCGTAGTGCCGCTGGAACGCCTCGTCGCGCTCCCCGCCGGCGCCGTGGCCGGTGAAGTGGCCCCCGTCCGGCGTCTCCACGACGCCCGTGACGTGCATGCGGCTGACCAGCAGCGTCTGCGGCGGGCCGCCGAGCTCTCCGGGCTCGACCATCCGCTCGCAGGAGAGGTAGCAGCGCGCGGCCGCCTTGGCGAACAGGTCGTCCATGTACGGGTCGGGGCCGAGGTAGCGGCCGTTGCCCCGGGTGTCGGCCAGGTCCAGGTGCACCAGCGCCGCGTCCATCGTCAGCGCGGGCACCGCGACCAGTTCCTCCCCGTCCTCGTACGGCGAGCGGACGGTGCGCAGGCCGGGGACGACGCGCATGACGTCGGAGCCGAGACCCGCCCTGGTCGGCAGGAACGGCAGCCGGTGCGCCCCGGCGAGCAGGCCGAACATGAACATGCCCTCGTCGTACTCGGTGAACTCGATCGCCCCGCTCTGGCGGGCGGCCCGGAAATGCGGTTCCAGGGCGATCGAGTCGAGCGTGACGAACGGCGCGACCACCCGGCGGACCTTGCCTGCCGCGCACAGCAGGCCCACGTCCGGCCCGCCGTACGACACGACGGTCAGGTCGGTCAGCGCTGACCGGCAGATCGCCCGGACCAGGGCCATCGGCTTGCGCCGCGAGCCCCACCCGCCGATCCCGATCGTCATGCCGCTGTCCAGCGAGCCGACGATCTCCTCGATCGACATCACGGCGCCCATCACTTCGCCCCGTCCGCGACGAAGGCGTCGCGATGCCGGTCGCCCGCGCCCGTGAGGCCGAGTTCGAACGTGAAGCCCTGCTCGAACCGGTAGCTGCGCTTGACGTCGACCGGGTCGATGCCGTTCAGCGACTCCTTGGCCCGCCGGATCACCTGCGGATCCTTGGCGGCGATCTGGGCCGCCACCTCGAGCGCCGCGTCGCGGAGCCGGTCGCGCGGCACGACCTCCAGCACCGAGCCGAACGCGTGCAACTCGGCGGCCGTGACGTTGCGGCAGGTGTACACCATGGCCCGCATCAGGTGCTGGGGAACCAGCCTGGCCAGGTGGGTGGCGGCCCCGAGTGCGCCCCGCTCGACCTCGGGCAGCCCGAAGTAGGCGTCGTCGGAGGCCACCACGATGTCCGCGTTGCCGGCCAGGCCGACGCCTCCGCCGAGGCAGAACCCGTGCACGGCGGCGATCACCGGCACCTCGCACTCGTAGACCGCCGCGAACGCCTCGAAGCAGCCCCGATTCGCGCCCACCAGCGCCTCGAAGCCGCTGCCCGCCTGCATCTCCTTGATGTCGACGCCCGCGTTGAACCCGCGGCCCTCGGCCCGCAGCACCACGACCCGGGTCCGCACGTCCCGCCCGGCCTCCCGTACGGCGGCGGCCAGGTCGAACCAGCCCCGCACGGTCAGCGCGTTCACCGGCGGCGCGTCCATCACGATCTCGACGACGCCCTCGCCGTGACTGCTGGCGGAGATTCCCATACAACCGCCTTTCGATCTAACATTTGTTAGAAAATACGCTAGCAGAGTCCCCAATGATCTCCGAGGCCGCCGTCCCGGCCGGCTTCGGTCCACGGAGGAGAGCACAGAATGATCTGCGAGGACCGCGTCGTGATCGTGACCGGCGCCGGGCGCGGGCTCGGCCGTGCGCACGCCCTGGAGTTCGCCCGGCAGGGCGCCAAGGTCGTGGTCAACGACCTCGGTGTGAGCCTCTCCGGTGAGGGCGGCGCGGACGGGCCCGCGCAGGCCGTGGCGGAGCAGACGGCCGAGGAGATCCGCGCGCTGGGCGGCGACGCGGTCGCCGACTGCTCCGACGTCGCCGCCGACGAGGGGGCGCGGCGGCTGGTCGCGACCGCGCTGGACCGTTTCGGCCGGCTCGACGTGCTCGTCAACAACGCCGGGTTCCTCCGCGACCGCATGCTGGTGAACCTCTCCGAGGAGGAGTGGGACGCGGTGATGCGCGTCCACCTCAAGGGCCATTTCCTCCCGCTGAAGCACGCCGGGCTGCACTGGCGGGCCGAGTCCAAGGCGGGCCGCCCGGTGGACGCCCGCGTGATCAACACCTCGTCGGGAGCCGGTCTGCTCGGCAGTGTCGGGCAGGGCAACTACTCGGCGGCCAAGGCGGGCATCGTGGGCCTCACGCTCGTCGCCGCGGCCGAACTCGGCCGCTACGGCGTGACCGTCAACGCCATCGCCCCCGCCGCACGCACCCGGATGACCGAACAGGCCTTCGCGGCCACGATGGCGGCTCCCGGGAACGGCGAGTTCGACGCGATGGACCCCGGGAACGTGTCCCCGCTCGTCGTCTGGCTCGGCTCGGCCGAGTCCGCTGACGTGACCGGGCGGGTCTTCGAGATCGAGGGCGGCCGGATCTGCGTGATGGAGGGCTTCCGCCGCGGCCCCGCCGTCGACGGGGGCACCCGGTGGGACGCGGCGCGCCTCGGTCCCGAGATCGCCGGGCTGCTCGCCGGGGCCGCCCGGCCGGAGCCCGTCTACGGCGCCTGAACAGAAGCCTCGAGCAGGGCCAGCGCGGCCTTGTCGACCTTCCCCGCCGCGTTGCGCGGGAGTTCCGCGACGAGCACGACCTCGCGCGGCACCTTGAAGCCGGCGAGCCTGCCCCGGCAGTACGCGACCAGTTCGCCGGGCACGAGGGCGACTCCTGGCCGGGCCACGACGTACGCCCGGCCGGCCTCGCCCATCCGGGCGTCGGGGACGCCGGCCACCGCGACCTCGGCGACCCCCTCGTGGGCGGCCAGCACCTGCTCGATCTCGGCCGGGTACACGTTGAACCCGCCGACGACGAACATGTCCTTCGACCGGCCGGTGATGACCAGGTTGCCGCGTTCGTCGAGCCGCCCGCGGTCCCCGGTCACCAGCCAGCCGTCCCTGATCGTCGCGGCGGTCGCCTCCTCGTCGTCGAGGTAGCCCACCATCACGTTGTGGCCGCGGACCAGGATCTCGCCGTCCCGCCCCGCCGGAACCGGGTCCCCCTTGTCGTCGGCCACCACCACCTCCACGCCCTCGATGGGACGGCCGGACGTGGTCGCCACGGTCGTGTCGTCGTCCGTCAGGGAACAGGAGGTGACCGTGCCGCACGACTCGGTCAGCCCGTACGCGGTGACCACCTCGGGGAAGAGCTCGGCCCGCATCCGCCTGACCAACGCGACCGGCACCACCGCGGCGCCGGTCACCGCGAGCCGCAGCGAGGACAGGTCGAACCGGTCCCGCTCCGGCGCGTCGAGCATCGTGATGTAGATGGTCGGCGCCCCCGGCAGCACGGTGATCCGCTCGGCCTCGACCAGCCGCATCGTCTCGCCCGCCGCGAACACCGGCTGGAGGACCATCGTTGCGGCTCGGAGCAGGCAGGCGAAGACCCCCGCCTTGTAGCCGAAGGTGTGGAAGAGCGGGTTGACGATCAGGTAGCGGTCGCCGTGCCGGAGGCCGGTCCTGTCGCTCCAGGCAAGGTAGGTGCGGACGTTCTGACGGTGGGTGCACATGGCGCCCTTGGACCTGCCGGTGGTGCCGGAGGTGAACAGGATGTCCGCCACGTCGTCGGGGCGAACCGCCTCGGCCCGGGCGTCGGCCTCCTCGTCCGTGACCGCCTCCGCGCCCGACAGGAAGTGCTCCCAGCTCGTCGCTCCCGGCCGTTCCCCGGCGTCGTACGTCACCACGGTGGTGAGGCCGGGCAGTCCGGGGGTTCCCCCGTCCCCTTCCACCCCGAGCATGCCGAGGTAGGCGTTGCCGAGGAAGCCGTCCTCCACGAAGAGCGCCCGCACGCGGCTCCGGCCGAACAGCCACCGCGCCTCCTCGCCCTTGTACCGGGTGTTGGCCGGGACCACGACGGCGCCGGCGCTCAGCGCGCCCAGCGCGGTCACGATCCACCGGATGGTGTTCGGCGCCCAGATCCCGACGCGGTCCCCCGGCTCGACTCCGAGCGCGATGAACGCCTTGGCCGCCTCGCGGACCCGGCTCCGCAGCTGCGCGTAGGTCAGCCGGGACGCGCCGTCCACGACGGCCTCGGCGTCGGGGAACCGCTCGGCGGCGCGCCGCAGGACGCCGGGAATCGTCAGTGCCACGTCGTCGCTCATGGGTCCCCATGGTGTCCGCGCCGGACCGGACGGGTGGGCCGTCGTCCCGCTGGCCGGTACCTCTCCCCCGCCCCGGGACGCCCGGCCGTACCCTCCGAGAGATCCTTCTCCGCGACCCCCATCCCTGGAGGCCCCCTTTGGACGTGACGATGGACTTCGGCAGCCAGGCGGTCCTGGTCACCGGCGGCACCAAGGGCATCGGATTCGTGATCGCGGAAAGTTTCCTCGCGGCGGGCGCGGACGTGGTGGTGGGCGGCCGCGCGGAGCCGGAGGTCCTGCCCTCCGCCGGCGGCAGGACGGCCCGTTTCGTCTCGGCCGACATCCGGGACGCCGGCGCCGCCGCCGGCCTGGTGGAGCAGGCGGTCGGCCACCTCGGCCGGCTCGACGTGCTCGTCAACAACGCCGGGGGCTCGCCCTCAGCGGACGCGACGACCGTCTCGCCGCGCTTCGTGGAGAAGATCGTGGATCTCAACCTGCTCGCCCCGTTCTACGTGGCGCAGCCCGCCAACAAGGTCATGCAGGCGCAGGAGACCGGCGGCTCGATCATCAACATCGGCAGCGTCGCCGCCATCGATCCCCAGCCGGGCATGGCGGCCTATTCCGCGGCCAAGGCCGGCCTGCTCGTGCTCACCAGGGCGCTGGCGCTCGAGTGGTCGCCGAAGGTGCGGGTCAACCACATCACCACCGGCCTCATCCGGACCGAGTCCGCCGCCTGGGCGTACGGCGAGGACGGCGGCGCGGCCGTCGCGGAGCTGATCCCGATGGGCCGGATGGCGGTGCCCGGCGACGTGGCCAACACCTGCCTCTATCTGGCGAGCGACCTCGCCTCCTACGTAACCGGTGCGGACATCCCCGTGCACGGCGGAGGCGAGGTCCCGGCCCGCTACGTGCTGACGCGGAACTGAGCCCGCCCGCCGGTCAGCACGGACGTGCCGTTCACCGCCGCGTCGAAGAGCATGCCCTCCCCCGGGCCTCCCGGCTCCCATCCCCGCACGTCCAGCCGGTCGCCGGGGAAGACCGGGGAGGCGAACCTGCCCTCCAGCTCGACCAGGTCCGCCGGGTGCGCCCCCACCGCCGCGGCCAGCGGCAGCGTCACGGCGGCCAGCGTGCACAGGCCGTGCATGAACGGCCTCGGCATCCCGGCCGCCTTCGCCGCCTCCGGGTCGATGTGCATGTGATGCCGGTCGCCGAGCAGGCGGTACAGCGCGGGCTGATCCGGTCTGGTGGCGAGCCGCAACTCGTGGCGGGGCGGGGTGTCTCGACGTCCGGGCGCGGACGGCCCCCGCTCTCCGCCGAATCCGCCGCGTCCCGGCGCGAACAGCGACCAGGTGGCGACGAAGAACTCGCTCTCCACCTCGACCTCGAAGATCGCGGCGCTGCCCTTGTCCCAGACGCGCGCGACGTGCGACGCCATCGTCAGCTCCCCCGCGGGGGGCAGCGGCCGCAGCACCCTCAGCCGCTGGGACGCGTGCATGGTGGTCCTGGTGTCGAACGCGCCCAGTGAGCCGAGGGTGTCCGGAGCCCACTGCGCCTTCGTCAGCGCGAACGTGGGCAGCACACGCAGCCGCTTCTCGAAGACGAGGTCCAGGTCGGCGGGCGCGGCGCCGACTGCCAGCGCGTAGAGGATCACGTCGCGCTCGTCGTAGGCGGCCGTGCGCTTCCCGAGGTCGCGGCCGATCCACTCGCCCGCGCTCGGGCCGTCCGTGCTCACGGGGCCGCCGTCCCGGAGGCGAGCACGGCGCCCAGCCTGGCCAGGTCGGCGCTGGGCCCGCCCAGAGTGCCGGAGATCTGCCGCGCCCACAGGAAGTGCCGGTGCACCGGGTAGTCGACGTCCACGCCGATTCCGCCGTGGAGGTGCTGCACCCGGTGCGCCACGGTCAGCCCCGCGTCGCCCGCCCACCACTTCGCGACCAGAACCGCCGCGGCCGCGGCGTCCTGCTCGCCGGCCTCCGCGTCAAGGGCGGTGACGGCCTGCCACAGGCACACCCGCATGGCGTCGATGTCGATGTAGCAGTCGGCGAGCTGGTGCTGCACCGCCTGGAAGGTCGCCAGCGGCCTGCCGAACTGCCTGCGCCCGCTGAGGTAGGTCACGGCGTGGTGCAGCGCGCCCTGGACGACGCCGAGCTGGACCGCCGCCAGCGCGACGGCGGCGCGATGGACGGTCCGCAGGAGGGCTCCGTCACCCGGCACGCCGACGGCCGTGGCGGGCGCGGCGGTCAAAGTGAGGTTGCCGCCGCGGTCGTGGCCGGTGGTCTCCACGGGATCCCAGCCGACTCCCTCCGCCTCGGCGGCGACCAGGAACAGGCCAGGCCCGGTGTCGGCCGTCGCGGAGACCAGCAGGTGGGCCGCGCCGAAGGGCGAGGGGACCGCGGCCTTCACCCCGCTCAGCCGCCAGGCGTCGCCGTCCCGCCCGGCCACGGTGCGCGGCTCGGCCGGATCGTGCGAGCCGAACTCCTCCAGCGCCACGGTGAGCCGGATCGAGCCGTCGGCCGCACCGGGGAGCAGGCTCTCGCGCTGCTCCGCCGTGCCGTCCGCGGTGATCGCGAGTGCGGCGACCGCGGCCGGCCACAGCGGGACGGGCGCGACGAAACGGCCCTGCTCCTCCAGCAGGACGCACAGGGCCCCGAGACCCAGCCCGGCGCCGCCCGCCTCCTCCGGCAGCGCGATGCCCAGCAGGCCCGTACGGCCCAGCTCCGCCCACAACTCCTCGTCGAGCCCCGACGGCGTGCTCTCGATGTAGCGGACGCGGTCGGTGCCCGCACGGCCGGTGAAGATCTTGTTCGCGAGTTCGCGGACCGCTTCGAGTTCGTCGTCCAAGGTGAAGTCCATCAGCGGTGACCCTCCTGCCCGGCCGGCCGGAGGACCGGTCGTGACTCGCTCATGCGCCGCGCCCCATCCTGGGGAGGCCGAGACCCTGGGTGGCGACCATGTCCCTCAGGACCTCGTTCACGCCGCCGCCGAAGGTGTTCACGATGCCCTGCCGCGACAGCTGCTCGATCTGACCGGCGAGCACCGCCCCCGGCGACCCGGGCCGGATCCGTCCGCCGGCGCCGATGATCCCCGACAACGTCCGCTGCACGTCGATGTGCGTCTCCGTGCCGTAGACCTTCGCCGCGCCCGCGTCCGCGCCGGACAGGGTGCCGCGCGCGACCGCGCCGGTCATCTTCCAGTTCATCAGCCGCATCGCCTCGAGCCGCGCGTACGTGCGGGCCAGATCGCGCTGGACCCACGGCAGGTCGATCGTCCCGTTGTCCCTCGCCCAGTCCCGGACGTTCTCCCACATCTGGATCATCCGGCCGCCGACGGCCGCCAGGCCGATCCGCTCGTGGTTGAGCTGGTGGGTGATCAGCCGCCAGCCGCCGTCGACCTCTCCGACGACGTCGCCCGCGGGCACGCGGATGCCGGAGTAATACGTGGTCGTGACGACCATGCCGCCCACGCACTGGATGGGGCTCCAGGAGAACCCGGGGGCGGCGGTGGGGACGATCAGGATGGAGATGCCCTTGTGCTTGGGCGCGTCCGGGTCGGTACGGCAGGCGAGCCACACGTAGTCGGCGGTGTTCGCGCCGCTGGTGAAGATCTTGCTGCCGTCGACGACCCACTCGTCGCCGTCCCTGACCGCGCGGGTCGTCAGGGAGGCGAGGTCGGTGCCCGCCCCCGGCTCGGTGTAGCCGATCGCGAAGACGATGTCACCGGACAGGATCCCGGGCAGGTACCTCTTCTTCTGCTCGTCCGACCCGTGGCTCATCAGGGTCGGGCCGACGGTGTTCACGGTGACGAACGGGAAGGGCAGCCCGGCCCGCTGAACCTCGTCGAAGAACACGTACTGCTCCTCGACGGACCGGCCCTGCCCGCCGTACTCGACGGGCCACCCGATGCCGAGCCAGCCGTCGGCGCCGAGCCGTCGGACCACCTCGCGGAAACGGTCGCCGCCCACGCCCTCCTCGCCCGTCCGGCGTCGCTCGCTCTCGGGTAGGAGACCCGCGAAGTACTCCCGCAACTCCGTGCGCAGCCGTCGTTGCGCGGTGGTCTCGCGCAGATCCATGTTCCGCTCTCCTCCTCGGTGGCCGTACGGCTAGGGCAGGAACCGCTGACGTCCGCCGGCGGCGAACTCCGCACGTAGCGCGGCCTTGTCCTCATCGGTCAGCAGGGTGTATCCGGGACCGCCTCGGCCCGCCCAGCGGTAGACCCGGTCCCCGGTCCGCCAGCCGTCGTGCCGCATCTCCTTCTTGCGGAGCTTCCCTGAGCCGGTCGCCGGCAGGGCATGGGAGATCCGGACGAAGCGCGGCGCCGCCTTGGTGCCCAGGTCCTCCTGCTCCGCCAGGAACTCGGGCAGGCGGAGGTCCTCGAACGAGGTCCCGTGGGGCACCTCGATCGCGGCCATCACCTGGTCGCCCGACCGGGGGTCGGGCACGCCGAAGACGGCGGCGGCGACGATCCGCGGATGACGGCGAAGGACGCGCTCGGTCAGCAGTGCGGAGACGTTCTCGCCGTCCACCCGGATCCAGTCGCCTGAGCGCCCGGCGAAGTAGATGTAGCCGGCCTCGTCGACGTAACCGAGGTCACCGGTCCAGTACCAGCCGCGGCGGACCCGCTCCGCGTCCGCCGCGTCGTTGTTGTAGTAGCCCTCGAACCTGGCCGCGCCGTCCACGTCGACGATCTCGCCGATGGCCTCCTCGGCGTTGGCCACCCGGCCGTGCCCGTCGAGGACCGCCGGCCGACGCGGCCGCCCGGTCTCGGGGTCGACGACTCTGACGCCGCCGTGCGCCGGCCGTCCCAGCGCGCCCGCGGGACCCTCCGGCGCCCGCTTGATCATGCCGGCGCCCTCGCTCGACCCGTAGCCCTCCAACAGGCGGCAGCCGAAGCGGCGCAGGAACCCGTCCCGGTCGTCCGGCGACGCCTCCGTGCCGAAGCCGTGCGTGAGCGTGTTGTCCGCGTCGTCGATGGCCTCCGGCGTCGCCAGGATGTAGGCGATCGCCTTGCCGACATAGGTGAAGAACGTGACGCCGTGGAAGCGCACGTCGGGCAGGAAGCCGGACGCGGAGAACCGGGGCACCAGCGCGACGGTCGCGCCCGCCGCCAGCGACGGGGCCCACAGTGCCATCAGCGCGTTGCCGTGGAAGAGCGGCATGCAGCAGTAGGTGATGTCATGCCGCTGGATGTCGTATTTCGCGTGGTTGGCGTAGCCCAGCCCGGTGAGCCTTCCCTGGGAGCACCTGGCCGCCTTCGAGGCGCCGGTCGTGCCCGAGGTGAACAGCAGCAACATCTGGGTCCCTGCCGTGATCTCCGGGTCGCGGAACGGTTCGCACGCGTGCGCGGCCACCGTCTCGGCGTACTCCTCGCCGTCCACGAGGAGGAAGCGGTCGCGGGGCACGCCGATGTCGAGTCCGTCGAGCGCCTTCAGGCCGGCCTCGTCGGTGACGAGGAGTTGCAGGTCGGTGTGCCTGACCTCCTGCTCCAGGTCCGAGCCCCGGCGGGTGGAGTTGACGCCCACGATCGTGGCGCCGCTCAGCGCGGCCGCGCCGAGCCAGAAGACGTACTCCGGCACGTTGTCGAGCAGGACCCCGATGTGGAAGGGGCCGTCGATCCGCAGTCCGCGGGCCAGCGCCGCCCGGGCGGCGCTCGCGCGGACCACCTCGTCCCAGGTCCAGGTCCGCTCACGGGTCCGCAACCCGGCGTGGCCGTCACCGGTCCTGGCGAGCAGCAGATCGGCGATCGTCTCGTGTCGCACTGGTGTGGCTCTCTCCTCGGTCCCGCTCGTCTCGCTGGGTGGCGGAGCAGGGCCGACGTTAGTCAGCGGGGACCACCGCGGACCGGCGAGTCCCGCTGACCGGGAGAGGCCGAGGTCAACCGAAGAAGGTCAGCCGAAGAAGGCCTGCCCTCCGTCCAGCGGCACGGTGGCGCCGGTCAGGTAGCGCAGGTCCGGGCCGACGAGCGCGACGACGGCCCGGCCGATGTCCTGCTCGCAGTCGCCGATGTAACCGAGCGGGATCGTGCGGCGGAACGCCTCCGCCTCCTCCGGATTGGTCTCCGTCCACCACTTCAGGCCGGGGGACAACGCGTGCGGGGCGATGGAGTTGGCGCGGATGCCGTCGGGGCCCCATTCGGCCGCGGCCGTCCGCGTCAGCGAGCGGAGCGCCTGCTTGGCCGCGGCGTAGGCGCCGTACGTGGTGGGGTCCCACCGGACCATCGCGGAGGTGACGAGGTTGACGATGCTGCCGCCGCCGCGCCGCTTCATGTGGGGGTGGCACGCCTTCATGAAGGCGAACGCGGCGAAGGGACCGCTGCGGAAGCCCTTCTGGAAGGCGGCGTCGCTCATCGACAGCAGCGTGCCGTACGAGCCGGAGTAGGCATTGTTGACGAGGACGTCCACTCCGCCGAACCGCGCCGCCACCGCGTCGACCACCGAGGGGATCGTGTCCGTGACGGCGACGTCGCAGAGGAAGGGCTCGGCCGTCGCGCCGCGCTCGCGGACGAGCCCGCAGGTCGTCTCGAGCTTGGCCATGGTGCGCCCGACGACCGCGACGGACGCGCCCTCGGAGGCGAGGGCGAGCGCGATGCCCTGGCCGACCCCCTGACCTGCTCCGGTGACGATTGCGACTTTCCCGTCGAGACTTCCCATGCGTGCTCCCCGCTCAGCCGTGTGCCCGCCCGCAATAGTGGTGTCGCCCGGCCCCTGCCGGAAGGGCCGTCCCGGTGACCGGGAGACGACCCTCGGCAGGCGCACGCCCGGCGGTCACAATGAGCGCCCGAGAGAGAGGGCGCAGATGGGGACGTCGACAGATCCGAGAACCGCGGCGACGGCGATTGTGACCCGCCTCACCGGCCCCGGGGGCGAGTTCGAACTCGCCGAGGAGGAGGTCCTCGGCTCCCGGATGCCGGTCTTCAGGAACCGCCGCCGCAACCTCGGAGAGGTCCTCGCCGACTCGGCCCGGTTCGGCGACCGCGACTACATCGTGACGGCGGACGAGCGGATGAGCTACGCCGAGCACGCGCGCCAGGTCGCGTCGTTCGCCGAGGCGCTGCGCGAGGAGTACGGCGTGCGTCCCGGCGACAGGATCGCCGTCGCCGCGGCGAACCGGCCCGGCTGGATCGTGTCGTTCTGGGCCGCCGTCGCCGTGGGCGCCGTCACGGTCGGCTACAACGCGTGGTGGTCGCGCCGCGAGTTCGAGTACGCCCTGGGCCACACGACGCCGAAACTGGTCGTGGCGGACGCCAAGCGGGCCGTTCTCGTCGGCCCCGGCACACCGGTGGTGCGCATGGACGACATCCCCGTGCTGGCCGGGCGGCACCCCGGCGCGCCGCTCACCCCGCACGCCGCCGCCGAGGACGACCCGGTGGTCATCGTCTACACCAGCGGCACCTCCGGCCGGCCGAAGGGGGCGGTGCACTCCCACCGGAACCTCACGTCGGTCATCGAGTACCACCGCATGAACGACGCGATGACCCGCGCGTTCGGCGACCCCACGGACCCGGCGGACCGGCGTTACCTGATGGCGCTGCCGTTGTTCCACATCGCGGGTCTGCACAACCTCGCGGTGCCGCGCCTCGCGACCGGCTCCACGATCGTCATGCACCAGGGCGCCTTCGACGTCGACCGGGTGCTGCGACTGGTCGAGCGGGAGCGGGTCACCAACTGGGGGGCCGTGCCCACGATGGCGCACCGGCTGCTCGAGCACGGCGACCTGTCGGCCTACGACCTGTCCTCGCTGACCGCCTTCTCGCTGGCGTCCGCACCCTCCTCACCGTCGTTCAAGGAACGGCTGCGCGCGGGCTTCCCCGTGGCTCGTCAGTCGCTGGTCGACAGCTACGGCCTGACCGAGTCGGCCACCGCGATCTCCGTGGCGTCGCCGATGGACCTGGCGGAGGCGCCGGGGACGCTCGGCCGGCCCATCGCGACGGTGCGGATGGAGGTCCGCGATCCGGAGGGGTCGCCGGTGCCCGAGGGCGTCGAGGGGGAGATCTGCGCGCGCAGCCCGTTCAACATGCTCGGCTACTGGCAGGACCCGGAGGCCACCGCGCGGACGATCCGGGAGGACCGGTGGCTCCACACCGGCGACATCGGCGTGATCGAAGGCGGCCGCCTGCGCCTCACCACCCGCCGTTCCGACCTGATCCTGCGTGGCGGGGAGAACGTCTACCCCGCCGAGGTGGAGAGCGTGCTGTGGGAGCACCCGGGCGTTCTCGAGTGCGCCGTCGTCGGCGCCCCCCACCCCGATCTGGGTCAGGAGGTCGTGGCCGTGGTCGTCACCGGCGCCGAGCGCCCGGTGAGCGAGGACGAGCTTCGCGCGTACGCCGGGGAGCACCTCGCGTACTTCAAGGTCCCGTCCCGCTGGCGGATCACCACCGACGCCCTGCCGCGCAACGCCACCGGCAAGGTAATTCGCCGCGACGTCGGGCTGTCCCTCGGCATCACGGACGGCTGACCCGTCACTCACGAGCACCCGACAGAGCAGGAGCGTGCAGAGATGAGCCCGAAGACCAGTCTGGACGGCAGGACCGCCGTCGTCACCGGCGCCGGCGCCGGCCTGGGCCGCAGCGAGGCGCTCGCCCTCGCGGGCCAGGGCGCGAACGTCGTGGTCAACGACGTGGGATCGGCCGCCGACGACGTCGTGGCCGAGATCAAGGCCCTCGGCGGGCAGTCCGTCGCGGTGAGCGGCGACGTCGGCGACTGGTCCATGGGCGACCGCCTGGTCCAGGCGGCGGTGGACACGTTCGGCGGCCTCGACATCGTGGTGAACAACGCGGGCGTCCTGCGCGACAAGATGTTGTTCAACCTGAGCGAGTCGGACTGGGACGACGTCATCCGCGTCCACCTCAAGGGCCACGCCGCGGTGTCCCGTGCGGCGGCCGCGCACTGGCGGGCGGCCTCCAAGGCCGCAGGCGGGCCGATCTACGGCCGCGTCGTCAACACCGCCTCAGAGGCGTTCCTCTTCGGCTCGGCCGGCCAGCCGAACTACTCGGCCGCCAAGGCGGGCATCACCGCGCTCACCCTGTCGACCGCGCAGGGACTGGCGAGGTACGGCGTGCGGGCCAACGCCATCTGCCCCCGGGCCCGCACCGCCATGACGGCGGGCGTTTTCGGCGACGGCCCCGCGGACGGCGGGCTGGACATCCTCGCCCCGGAGCGAGTCGCCACCTTCGTGAGCTATCTCGCCTCCCCGGCCTCCGAGGAGATCACCGGCCAGGTGTTCGTCGTGTACGGCGACATGGTCGCGCTGCTGGCGGCTCCGACGGTCGAGCAGAAGTTCACCGCCGCCGACGGCGTGTTCTCCGTCGCCGAGTTCGACGCGCTGCTCACGCCGTACTTCACCGGGCGCGACCCGTACCGCACCTACGCGGCCCACGGTGTGGCCCGGCTCGACACCACCGGGACGCAGCGCACCTGAATCACCCGGAGTTCGAGCGCGGGGCCAGCAGCAGCCGGCAGGCGATCCGGATGTCGCTCTCCGTGTCGGGGATCGACATCCGGCCGTTGAGGCTCGACTGCAGCACGCCGTACCAGCACTGCATGAGCAACCGGATCAGCGTGACGTCGAGGTCGGTGGGGTCGTCGATCCCGAGCGTCCGCACGATGATCTCGCTGAAGGTGCCGTCGATCCGCCCGGCGTCGGCCACCGCGGCCGCGTTCGCCGCGTTCGCGGACTGGAGCATCGCGACCGCGAGCCTGGGCCGGCGCAGCAACTGCCGGCTGGCCTGCACCAGCACGTCGGCGACCGCGTCCTCCGGGCTCGTGCCCGGCGCGGCGCGCGGGATGGTCTCGTTGAACCGGTCGATCTGCTCGGCCAGCACGGCCGTGAACAGATGGGTCTTCGAGGGGAAGTACCGGTACAAGGTCGCGATCGCGACGCCGGCGGCCTTGGCCACCTCGTGCATCTGCATGCGCTCGAGGCCCTTGTCGGCCCCGATCCGCGCGGCGGCCCGGAGGATGCGCAGGTGCCGGGCCCGCTGCTCCGGGGAGCTGGGCTCCGCCGGCGCTCTGACCTCGGCGATTCTCGGCACGGGGTCCCCCCTGGTCGGTTCTGTCGGAACGACCATACACACCGCTACCGGCGGTGACGCGAGCCGTTCGTACCGCTGAGTGGGACGCACCTGTCCACAAGATGGGCGCGGTCTCCGGCCGCGCCCATCGCCCGGGCGGGCCCGTCAGACCAGGTTGTCCTCGACGGTCAGGCCGAACTCGCCCCTGCCGTACATCGCGAGGGCCCGCTCGACGTCGTTGGCCACATGCACGCTGCCCGCGTGGGCGTCCCGCCAGGCCCGCTCGATGGGGTTGCCGCGCCTGAGCGAGTTCCCCCCCGCGGTCTTGAACAGGATGTCGATCGCCTCCAGCGCCCGCTCGGTCGCGCGGACCTGGTCCCTGCGGACGCGCAGGCGCAACTCCATCGGGATCCGCTCGCCCCGGACGGCGTGCTCGTACACCTCGCGCACGTTGCGGTCGGTCTGCAGGATCGCCGCATCGATCTCCGAGGCGGCCCGGGCCACCGCGACCTGGGCGAACTGGTCCTCGGCGAACCGGCCGCCGCCCAGGCTCAGCCGTACGCGGTCGCGCATCGCCGTGACGTAGGACCGGTAGCAGCCGGCCGCCATGCCGATCACCGGGGCGGTGATCGCGGTCGTGAACACGCTCCCGAACGGCATCCGGTAGAGCGGCCCGCCGTTCACCTTCTGGCCGGGACCGCGGAGCTGGGCCTGCTCGTAGTTGCGCGTCGTGCGGTGCTCGGGCACGAACGCCCGCTCCACGATCACGTCGTTGCTCGCCGTGCCGCGCAGGCCGATGACGTCCCACACGTCCTCGATCACGTAGTCCGACCGGGGGACGAGCACGGTCATGAAGTCCACCGGCCGGCCCTGGGCGCCCACGACCAGTCCGCCGACCAGCACCCAGGAGGCGTGCTCGCAGCCGGAGGAGAACCGCCACCGGCCGGTGAGCTCATAGCCGCCCTCGACCGGGGTCAGCCGCCCGACGGGGGCGTACGACGAGGCCACGAGCGCGTCCTGATCCTCGCCCCAGACCTCGTCCTGCGCGGCCTCGTCGAACAGACCGAGCTGCCACGGATGCACGCCGAGCACGCTCGCCACCCACCCGGTCGATCCGCAGACCCCGGAGATCTCCCTGACGACCTCGAAGAACCACACCGGGTCGCTCTCGGCGCCGCCGTACCTCTTGGGCTGCAGCATCCGGAAGACCCCGGCCTGGACCAGCGCCTGGATCGTCTCCGCGGGAACCCCCCGATCCTCGTCCGTGGCGCGGGCACGCTCCGCGATCACGGGCAGCAGCGTGCGGACCGCCTCCAGGACCTCGTTGCTCATGTGTCGCTCTCCATGTCGCGTTCGTCCGGGTCTCTGCGTCCATGATGGTGCGTCGCGCCGATGAGCGCATGTCAGGGCCATCCCGGCCAATGGGACTGCCGCCCGGCCGGCCGGATCTGAATTGGCATGCTGGGAGGACGTGCGTCCTTGAAGGGATGGGTCACCGTGACTGCAGTCGAGGCCTCGACCACCGGCATCCGCGCCATCGAAGCGGAAGCGGTGCCCACGCGATTCGCCAGAGGCTGGCACTGCCTCGGCCTGTCCGGGCAGTTCAAGGATGGCAAGCCCCACACCGTCAACGCGTTCGGGCAGAAGCTCGTGGTCTTCCAGAGCGGCGACGGCGGCCTCAACGTGCTGGACGCCTACTGCAGGCACATGGGCGCCGACCTGTCCAAGGGAAGGATCAAGGGCGACGAGCTCGCCTGCCCGTTCCACGACTGGCGCTGGGGCGGCGACGGCCGCTGCAAGAAGATCCCCTACGCCCGTCGCGTCCCCCTGCGCGCCCGCACCGCCGCGTGGACCACGATGGAGCAGGACGGCCTGCTGTTCGTCTGGAACGACCCGGAGGGCAACCCACCCCAGCCGGAGGTGGCGATCCCCCGCATCGAGGGGGCCACGCGCGACGACTGGACCGACTGGGTCTGGCAGGAGATCGTGGTCGAGACGAACTGCCGCGAGGTCATGGACAACGTGGTGGACATGGCGCACTTCTTCTACGTGCACTACTCGTTCCCCACGTACTTCAAGAACATCTTCGAGGGCCACGTGGCGACCCAGATCATGAACGGCCTGAGCCGCCCGGACGCCCGCCCGCCTGGCAAGGGCCCGCGGATGCTCGGCAACTCCTCGGTGGCGTCCTACCACGGGCCGTCCTTCATGATCGACGACCTGACCTACCACTACGACGACATGGACCTCAAGTCCGTGCTGATCAACGCGCACTACCCGATCGACGGGAACTCGTTCATGCTGCACTCGGGCATCATCGTGCAGCACAGCGACAAGCTCCCCCGGGAGGGGGCCGAGGCCATGGCCCACAAGCTGGGCGAGTTCATCCTCAAGGGCTTCGACCAGGACGTCGAGATCTGGAAGCACAAGACCCGCATCGACAACCCGCTCCTGTGCGAGGAGGACGGGCCGGTCTACCAGCTCCGCCGCTGGTACGAGCAGTTCTACGTCGACGTGGCCGACGTCAGGCCGGAGATGGTGGAGCGCTTCGAGTTCGAACTCGACACCACCCGCCCGGTCGAGGCGTGGAAGCAGGAGGTCGAGGCGAACCTCGCCCGCCGGGCCGCGGCGGGCCGCCAGGCATGACGATCCGCGCCGACAACCGGCTGCTCGACGGCGCGCCCATGCAGCCGCTGGACTGCCACCAGTGCGGCGCGGAGGTCGAGGTGCGAAAGGCGAGCTGGCACCAGACCAGCGTCCAGTGGAGCTCGCAGGCGCTCGGGGCCTGCCTCGAACGGCGCGCAGCCCACTCCGGCGACGGCGGCGGGCCGGACCACGGCCTCTTCCCGGGCTGTACGGCACTGCGCGAGTCGATCGTCCGGGCGGCGCTCGACGGCGCCATCCCCGTCCCCGAGGAATGACCGGACCCGCCGGCCGGCACGCCTGCGCGCCGGCCCGGGTCGGCCGTGGATCGGCTGTGGATCAGCTGTGAGAGCCGCCGTCGACGCGGATCTCGACGCCGTTGAGATAGGCGCCGTCCGCGGAGGCCGCGAAGGCGATCGTCCCCGCGACGTTCTCGGGGCGGCCGGGCCTGCCCCACAGGGGATAGGTGCGGGCGTACCACGAGGTGTCGATGCCCGCGTAGGTCTCCTTGTTCGCCGTCAGAGGTGTGGCGATGCCACCGGGTGAGACGGGCACGACGCGGATCCGCCGTTCCGACAGCTCCGCGGCCAGGCTGATCGAGAACGACAACAGGGCGCCCTTGGAGGCCGCGTAACCGGTCATCCACGGGTGGGCCTTGGTCGCCGCCGTGGAGGTCACGTTCACGACCACCCCGGTGCGGTCCGGCACGTGCGGCAGCACCTCCCGGCAGAGCACGACCGGCGCGAACACGTTGATCGCGAAGATCTCCCTGTAGTCGTCGAGCCGCAGCGAGTCCATCGGCGTGACCCGGAGGACCCCCGCCACATTGATCAGCACGTCGATCCGTCCGAGGGCGGCGACGGCCGCGGCGGCGGCGGAGACCACCGCCTCCTCCTCCGCCAGGTCGGCCACATGGGCGACGAACCGGCCGGTGTCGCCGGCGAGCCCGCAGGTCTCGGCCAGCCCGGCGGCGTCCCGGTCCACGGCGAAGACCGTCGCCCCCTCGGAGAGCAGCCGCACGGCGGTCGCCCTGCCGATGCCGGACCCGGCACCGGTCAGCAGGACGTTCCTGTCCTCGAAACGGTTCATCCGTCCTCCATGTCTATGGCCGCGCCTGCGGCACGGCGGGTCGGGTCGCACTTGAGGCCGTGTCTTCCTTCGTCACGTCCTCACTCGTTCCTCGCTCCGGGCGCTCCTCAGTCCAGACCACGGCCGCGCCCCTCCCTGTCTATGGCCGCGCCTGCGGCACTAGGTCATCGGCCGCGCCTGCGGCACTGGGTCATCGCCTGCGGCACGGCGGGTCGGGCTCCCGTGGTCATTCGCCCGCGGCTGCGCGGCCCGCCCTGCGGCCGAAGAACGTGCCGTCGCCGAGCGACGTCCCGCTGATGTAGCCCTCGCCGTGGATTCCGGCACCGGCCCGGCCCGCGGCGTACAGGCCGGGGATCGGCTGCCCCGAATGGTTCAGCACGGCGCCGTCCACGGTGGTGTGCAGCCCGCCGAGCGTGAAGCCGGCGACTCCGGTCCCCTTGCCCGCGCCCTCGGCGTCGCCCGGTGCGAAGCCCTCCTGCGGATCGACGGCGGCGAGCGGCGGCCGCAGTGGCCGCAGCCACCTCTGGTCCTTGTGGAAGTAGGGGTCGCTCCCCCGCTCCGCGTGCCGGTTGTACACGGCGAGGGTGGCCTCCAGGGCTCCCGCCGGCATGCCGAGCGACTCCTCCAACTCGGCGACCGTCTCCGCGACGAACCGCGGGCGCACGCCCCACAGGTCCTCCGGCGGGATCTCCTCATAGCCCTTCTCGTCGATGATCGCCCAGTAGGGGCCCGGCTGGTGCCGTACGGCGGCCACGCTGAACAGACCCGGATAGACGTCCTCGTTGATGAACCTCTGGCCGAGCGCGTTGACGAGCATGCCGCGCACGAGGATCGCGGGCAGCGCCGTCAGGGCGATCTCCACGACCGACATGCGCCGGGTGGCCGCGCCGAGCGCCGTCGCCATCCGGATGCCGCCCCCGTCGTCGAGGCCGTCGCTGACCTTGCCATGGCCGAGCAGCACCGGGGCGTGGTCGGCCAGCATCTGCTCGTTGTCGACGAAGCCGCCGGTCGTGAGGATCACCGCCCGGCGTGCGCGGTAGGTCAGCGTCTCGCCGTATCTGCGCGCCACGACTCCGGCCACCCGGCCGTCGTCGTCCACGATCAGATTGGCGGCGCGGGTGTCGGCGTGGCAGGCCGCACCTGCGGCCTTCGCGGCCTCGGCCAGCTTCTCCATGAGCAGCCAGCCGCCGAACGCCTCGGTCGCCGGCCGATGCCCGCGGGGAACCGGCCGGGCGATCGTGTTGTACGGCCAGGCGTTCTCGCCCAGCCACATCAGGCCGTCGGTCGTCAGGGGCATCCAGGTCGGGGCGTCGTGCAACGTCTCGTTGAAGGTGAGACCCCGGCCGCGGAACCATTCGAAGTGCTCGACGCTCTCGTCGCAGTACAGCCGCAGCTTCTCCTCGTCGGCGTGCGGGCCGAGCGCCGCCTTGAGGAAGGCGAACATGTTGTCCGGATCGTCGTCGAAGCCGCACGCCCGCTGCACCGCGGTGCCGCCCCCGAGGTAGAGCTCTCCCCCGGACTGCGCCGAGGAGCCGCCGGGCCCGCCCGCGCGCTCCAGCACGAGCACGTCGGCGCCCGCCGCAGCGGCTTCGAAGGCGGCGGCCGCGCCGGCGCATCCGAAGCCGACGACGAGCACGTCGCATTCATGGTCGAAGGCTGTGATCGAATCTGCGGGCACGGGCTCGACCGGCGGCACGGCGCCCATGCTCATGCTCGGGACCCCGCCCCCGACCCCGCCCCGGGCCCGAAGGCGGCCAGCGGTTCGGAGCCTGACCAGTCGTGGCCCCAGTAGCTGTCGGCGCTGATCTCCTCGGCCGTGTAGTACGTCTCGTCGACGAGCATGCCGTCGGTGCCGTACTCGATGTCCCAGCCGCCGGGCGCGCGGACGTAGAAGGAGACCATCTTGTCGTTGGTGTGGCGGCCCAGGGTCGAGGAGATGGAGAAGCCGAGCTGGTTCACCCTGTCCAGCGCCCGGCCGACCGCGTCCAGGCTGTCGACCTCGACCATGAGGTGCACCACACCCGGGTCCCCTGAGTGTCCCGCCGGGGCGATCGCGAGGCTGTGGTGCCGCTGGTTGACGCCCATGAAGCGAAGCCGCCGGAACGGCGGCCTGGGCCGGCCCAGCTTCATCGCGCCGCGCGGCAGGAAGCCGAGCACCTCGGTGTAGAAGGAGACGGTCTCCTCCATCGTCGTGGTGGGCAGCACCACGTGGCCCATCCCCTGCGGGCCGGTCACGAACCGCTGCCCCCTGCCGGTGAGCACGGGGCTGTGGTCGAGCACGGGGCCGAAGTAGACCTCGATCGGATGACCGCCGGGATCGGTGAACGCGATCACCTGCTCCACCGCGCGGTCGATGGACTCCTGCTCGGAGAGCACCTTGACCGGCGTGCCGTACGCCTCGACGGCGCGGCCGACGGCGGCGAGAGCGAACTGGTCGCGGACCTCCCACCCGATGGCGAGCACCCGGTCGGAGTCGCCGGGGACCACGATGAGCCGCGCCTGCCGCTCGTCCATCCGGAGGTACAGGGCGTCCGGCTCAGGCCCGGAACCCTCCGCGAAGCCGAGCCCGTCGATCACGAGCTCGCGCCAGCGCTCGATGTCACGCGTCTGGACCTTGAGATAGCCCAGTCCTCGGATCTGTGTCACCCTGTCCACCAATCTGCCGGTGCCGATCTCGCTGCACCCACGCTCGGGCCTGGCCTGAGCGAGCGGCCGTCGTCCACCCCAAAGTGACAGACAGGGCGTGCTGCCGCCTCGGGGCTCCCGCTGAGTGAGAGTCCCCGTCTACGGCGACTTCGACCGCCTCACAAGGAGCAGCGCGGAGCGGACTCAGGAGCAGCAGCGCGGAGCGGACTCAAGAGGAGCAGCGCGGAGCGGACTCACCGCCACCGCGCTCTCGGCGTCCTCCCGGCGTACCGGACTCAGATCGAACCCTGGCTGCGAGCGGGCAGTCCCTCCTGCTCCGCGATCGAACCCCACAGGGCGACGAACGCGGACTTGGACTTGGTGGCTTTCACCGAGGCCGCGTTTCCGGCGTCGTAGTAGGCATCTCCCTCCGTGGGCCCGGAGCAGCCGTTGGCCTGGTACTTCTTCGCCCATTTCAGGTACGCCGCGTCGGCCTGCTGCGAGGCCGTGAGCGCGTCCACGAGATGCTGCCTCAGCGTATAGCCGCGTGCGAGCGCGTCGACTTTCAGCTTCTTCGCCCGCTGGACCTGTTCGGCCCGCTGGTCGGCGGCCTGCTGGATCGCCGCGATGCCCTGGTCGGCCTTCGAGCAGGGCGGCCGCATCTGGCTGAGTCCTTGCTGGAGCTTGCCCCGGCTGGGCTTGCTCTGGTCGAGGACCTTGTCGATCGCCACGGCCTGCGCGTGCGCGGCGGCGCTCTTCTGCGGTGCGGAGGCAGAGGCGGTGGAGCCGGTGGAGCCGGCTGAGGGGGTGCCGGCGGCCTTGCCGCCATGCACGCCATAGATCGCGAAGGCGGCCAGGACGCCGACCACGACAGCGCCGCCGATGGCCGCGAACGGCTTCCACCGGGCTTCGGGGCCCGTACCCGGCCGACCGGCCTCCATCCCCGCCGGTTCGAACGAATCAGGGCCGGAGAAGGCGGGGCCGAAGGATGCGGGACCCCCCTGGGCCGGGCCGAAATCACCCTGCCCGAACCCGCCTTGTTCGAACCCACCCTGCCCGAACCCACCCTGCCCGAACCCACCCTGCCCGAACCCACCCTGCCCGAAGCCGCCCTGTTCGAACCCACCCTGTCCGAAGCCGCCTTGTCCGAACCCACCCGGACCCGGGCCCATCGGAGCCTGACCCGGCGGACCCGGACGCATCGCACCCGGGCCCATCGGAGCCCGGCCGCCCCCACCCGGAGCCTGCCCGAACCCACCCGTGGCCTGACCCACCGGAGCCTGACCGAACGCCATGGTGTCGCGTAACGCCGTCACATCGCGTACCCACCATTGCCAGTTCGCCGGAGGCTCGGGCCAACCCGGGGCGGGCCCGGTCCAGTTCGGAGTCGGGATCCAGTCCCTGGGAGGAACCGGCCAGCCGGGCGGGGGGTTGAACCGCCACTCGGCACCTGGCTGTGGAGGGATGTTCAAAGCCGCTCACCTAACGGGCAACATTGTTGACCGTTGGGAGTTTAGTCCTATTAACCCGTCCAGATGATCGGCCGGAGCGCGTCAGATCATCGAGCGCATCGGGCCTTGGGGCGGCTCGATGCCGAGTTGGGTCAGCGCCGAGACGTGGAAGACCGCGCCCGGCACGTGAATGGCGTGCGTCAGGCCCACATGAGCGTCACGCCAGAAGCGCTGAATCGGGTTGTCCACACGCATGGCGTTCCCGCCGGACCGGTTGACGATCTCGTCGACCGCCCGGACCGCCCGCCAGGCCGCCTGGACCTGGGTGCGCCGGCTCACCGCCCGCTCGTCGAAGGTGACCTCACGGCCCGCCGCGACGAGGTCGTACATCCGCGAGGCGTTGTCGAGCAGTGCCGACCGCGCGGCCGCGATGTCCGCCGCGGCCTCGCTGATGGCGTAGAGCACGTACGGATCGTCCTTGATCTTGGTGCCGGTGATCTGCACCCGCCCCTTCTGATAGGCCAGGTGGTGGGCGAGGGCGCCTTCGGCCATGCCGATCACGGAGGCGGTGATGCCGAGGGGGAACGCGACGGAGAACGGCAGGTGGTAGGTCGGGTTGGTCAGCCCCGCCTCCCTGGCCGCGCTGCCGTCCACGACCTTCGAGAACGGGATGACCCGGTAGTCGGGGACGAACGCGTCCCTGACGATGACGTCCTTGCTGCCGGTGCCGCGCAGGCCGACCACGTTCCACGAGTCTTCGACGATCTCGTAGTCGGACCGCGGGAGGATCAGGTGCAGCGACTCCGGCGGCTTGGCGACCTTGCCCTCCTCGTCGCCGAGCATGCCGCCGAGGAAGATCCAGTCGCAGTGGTCGGTGCCGGAGGAGAACTGCCAGCGGCCGTTGAAGACGTAGCCGCCGTCGACCGGCCGGGCGACGCCCATCGGCGCGTACGGCGAGGCGATCCAGGTGTCCTGGTTCTCCCCCCAGATCTCCTCCTGGACCCTCGGGTCGGCGTAGGCCATCTCCCAGGGATGCACGCCGACGACCCCGGCGACCCAGCCGGTCGAGCCGTCCAGGCTGGCGATCTTCATGACGGTCTCGGCGAACTCGCGCGGATGGAACTCGAACCCGCCGTGGATCTTCGGCTGGAGCATCCGGATGACGCCGGCCTCGCGCAGCACCTTGGCGGCCTGGTCGTCCAGCCTGCACAGCGTCTCGTTCGCGGAGCCGAGCGCGCTGATCTCCTCGGCCCTCTGGGTGATCGCTTCGAGTACCGGGTTGCCCATGGCTTTTCTCACTTCTTCGCCGCGAGGGCGACTGCGATTTCGATGAGCTGGTCTTCCTGGCCGCCGACGAGCTTGCGGCGCCCGGCCTCGAGCAGGATCTCGGCGCCGGGCACGCCGTACTTCTTCGCCTGGCGGTCGGCGTGCTTGAGGAAACTGGAGTAGACGCCCGTGTAGCCCATGGTGAGCGCCATCCGGTCGAGCAGGCACTCGCCGTCCATGATCGGGCGGACGACGTCCTCGGCGGCATCGATGATCTTGATGGTGTCGATGCCGGTGCGGATGCCGAGCCTCTCGACGGCGGCGGCGAACGCCTCGACCGGCGTGTTGCCCGCCCCGGCGCCGAACCTGCGGGTCGAGCCGTCGATCTGGAGGGCGCCCGCCCGGACCGCGAGGATCGAGTTGGCGACGCCGAGGCCGAGGTTCTCATGGCCGTGGAAGCCGACCTGGGCGTCGGACCCGAGTTCGGCCACGAGCGCGGCGACCCGGTCGGAGGTCTGCTCCATGATCAGGGCGCCCGCCGAGTCGACGACGTACACGCACTCGCAGCCCGCGTCCGCCATGATCCGGGCCTGCCGGGCGAGGACCTCGGGCGGCCGGCTGTGCGCCATCATCAGGAAGCCGACCGTCTCCAGGCCCAGCTCTCTGGCCAGCCCGAAGTGCTGGACCGAGATGTCCGCCTCGGTGCAGTGCGTGGCGATCCTGCAGATGCTCGCGCCGTTGTCGGCGGCCTCCCGGATGTCGTCCTGGATCCCGAGACCGGGCAGCATGAGGAACGCGATCTTCGCCCGCGTCGCGGTCGCGACGGCGGTCTTGATCAGCTCCTGCTCGGGGGTGTGGCTGAAGCCGTAGTTGAACGACGATCCGCCTAGCCCGTCGCCGTGCGTCACCTCGATCACCGGCACGCCCGCGTCGTCGAGCGCGGCGACGACGGAGCGGACGTGCTCGACGGTGAACTGGTGTTGCTTGGCGTGCGAGCCGTCGCGCAGCGACGAGTCGGTGACCCGGATGTCCAGGTCGGCGCTGTAGGGCATGGGGGTCGATCTCCTTGTGGCTGGGAGTCCCTGGTGACTAGGTCCGCGCGAGGCCCTCGCCGACCTTGGTGGCTGCGGCGGTCATGATGTCGAGGTTGCCGGAGTAGGGCGGCAGGAAGTCCCCCGCGCCCTCGACCTCCAGGAACACCGCGACCCTGGCGAGGCCGCCGCTCACGGGCGTGGGGTCGTCGAACTGCGGTTCCGCGCGCAACCGGTAGCCGGGCACGTACGACGCCACGGCCCCGACGACGTCCCTGATCGACGCGGCGATCGCGTCCGTGTCGGCGTCGGCGGGGATCGCGCAGAAGACGGTGTCCTGCATGAGCATCGGCGGCTCGGCAGGGTTGAGGATGATGATCGCCTTGCCCCTCCCCGCGCCGCCGATCGTCTCGATGCCCCGGCCGGTGGTACGGGTGAACTCGTCGATGTTGGCGCGGGTCCCCGGGCCTGCCGACGGGGAGGCGACGCTGGCGACGATCTCGGCGTAGGACACCTCGGTGACCCGCGAGACGGCGTGGACGACGGGGATCGTCGCCTGCCCGCCACAGGTGATCAGGCTGACGTTCGGCGCGTCGAGGTGGGCGCCGAGGTTGACCGCGGGCACCACCGCCGGCCCGACGGCGGCGGGCGTCAGGTCCACCGCCCGGATGCCGAGGGCCTCGTACCTGGGCGCGTTCTCCCTGTGCACGTACGCCGAGGTCGCCTCGAAGACGATGTCGGGCCGTTCCTCCTGGGCGAGCAGCCACTCGACGCCCTCGGCGGAGGCGATCAGGCCCGCGGCGTCCGCCCGTTTCAGCCCGGGGCTGTCGGCCTCGACGCCGATCATCCAGCGCGGCTCGATCAGCTCGGAGCGGAGCAGCTTGTACATCAGGTCGGTCCCGATGTTGCCCGAACCGACGATCGCGGCGGTCGCCTTGGTCACTGCTGTCTCACCCTCATTCGAATCGAGCGGTCACGGACCCGAGCCCGGCGAACTCGGCGCGGAAGGTGTCGCCGGGGCGCACGTCGACGGCCCTGGTGCAGGACCCGGGGAGGATGACGTGACCGGCCTCGAGTTCCACCCCGAAGGCGGCCACCTTCCTGGCCAGCCAGGCCACGGCGGTGGTGGGGTTCCCGAGGACGGCGTTGGTGTTGCCCCGGGCGATCTCCGTGCCGTCCTGGTAGAGCACGGCCTCGACGTCCGCGGGGTCCAGGTCGGCCGGGCTCACCCGGGCGGCGCCGAGCAGCACGCCGGCCGAGGACGCGTTGTCGGCGATGGTGTCCGCCAGTCCGATGCGCCAGTCCTTGACGCGGCTGTCGATCAGCTCGAGGCTCGGCACGACGTACTCGGTGGCGGCGAGCACGTCCTCCTCGGTGCACCCCTCGCCCGGGAGGCTCGCCCCCAGCACGTACCCGATCTCGACCTCGATCCGGGGATGGCAGTACCTGCCGGCCTCGACGGGGACGTCCTCCGACAACACCATCGTGTCGAGCAGGTGGCCGTAGTCGGGCTCGTCGACGCCCATCATCCGCTGCATCACCAGGGAGGACAGCCCCACCTTGTGCCCGTACACCCGGGCCCCGTCGGCGAGGCGGCGGCGGATGTTGACGAGCTGGATCTCGTAGGCGTCCACCACGTCGATGCCCGGGTAGGCGTCGGTCAGCGGCTCGATCGGCACCCGGTCCCGCTCCGCCGTCCACAGCCGTCCGGCCACGGACGCTCGCTGCGCCCCGTCCAGCATCCAGTCCTCCTGCGATCGGCCCTCGGGATTTCCACGGTTCCAGTCACGGCTCCCCGCCGGTGCGCGCTTTCCCGCTCAGTGGGAACCGGCAGGAACGCGGGGCGGGTTCAGCCGTCGTAGGTGACCTTGAGCCGCTCGCTGACCGGGATCGCCTGGCAGGACAGGATCAGGCCGTCGGCGAGGTCCTGCCTGTCGAGCACGGTGTTGCGCTCCAGCGTGACCTCGCCCTCGAGCAGCACGCAGGCGCACGCGCTGCAGGACCCCTCCCGGCAGGAGAACGGCG
Organism: Planotetraspora mira; assembly: GCF_016863275.1. GTDB lineage: Bacteria > Actinomycetota > Actinomycetes > Streptosporangiales > Streptosporangiaceae > Planotetraspora > Planotetraspora mira. The sequence continues at coordinate 366,550 of NZ_BOOO01000013.1, read as the reverse complement.
CGTCCATCCCGGCGTCCAGGAGCACGTCGAGCAGCTTGTTGCCCGCGGGCCAGGCCAGCGTCCTCGTCTCACCGTCCAGCTCGACCTCCACCGTGCTGACCGGGCCGGACACGTCGATGACGACCTCCGATCCGGCGAACGGGTCGGTGGCCAGCGACTCGAAGCGCTCCACGTGGATCCGCCCGCCGGCGAGTATCCGCGTGGCGAGATCCATGAACGGTCCCGGCCCGCAGACGAACGCCTCCCGCCCGGCGTACGGCCGGACCACGGCGGCGAGACCGGCCGCGGAGGGCAGGCCCTGCACCGACTCCAGCCAGTGGACGACGGTCAGCCGCTCACCGTACTCGGCGGTGAGCGCGACGAGTTCGTCCCGGAAGATCACCGATTTCTCGTCCCGGTTGGCGTAGACGAGGGTGACCGCCGCGGTGCCGGCGCGCAGACACGACTTGAGGATCGACATGACGGGCGTGATGCCGCTGCCGCCCGCGAGCAGGAGCAGGTCGTCGTCGAGCGAGGCGGGGGTGAACGTGCCCGACGGGCGCAGGATCTCGAGCAGATCGCCCTCGGTGACGTTGTCGCAGATCCAGTTGGACCCGTAGCCGCCCCGCGTGCGCTTCACGGTCACCTTGAGCTTGTCGTCGCACACCGGCGAACTGCTGAGGGAGTAGCAGCGCGCGGCGCCCTCCGGGCGCGTGGTGGGCACCCGGACGGTGAGGAACTGGCCGGGCCGGTAGCCCAGCCGGGAGTGGTCGCCGTCGGCGGGCTCGAGAACGAGCGAGTGGGCGTCGGAGGTCTCGCGGATGACCTCGACGACCCGCACCATGAGCGGTCCCTGCTGCGTCATCTAGCGGACCGCGCCGCGTGCCCGCTCGACCGGGCGCGTGCCGCCGCGTGCCGTGCGGCGATGTATCCGAAGACGATCGAGGGGCCGATCGTGGCACCCGGACCGGCGTATTCGTTGCCCATCACCGAGGCCGAGGTGTTGCCCGTGGCATACAGGCCCTCGATCACCGACTCGTCCGACCGCAGGACACGGCTGTGCTCGTCACAGACCAGCCCGCCCTTCGTGCCGAGATCCCCGACCTCGATCCGGAACGCGTGGAACGGCGCCCGGTCGATCACATCGAGGTTCGGATTCTTCAGCGTCGGGTCTCCGTAATACCGGTCATACGCGCTGTCACCGCGGCCGAAATCCTCGTCCTTGCCCGCCTCGGCGAACCGGTTGAACCGCTCCACGGAGTCAGCCAGAGCATCGGCGGGGACACCGATCTTGCCGGCGAGCTCGGCGATGGTGCCGGCCTCGAACGCCACACCCTTCTCGTAGAAATCCTTCGGGATCGGCGCCCCCGGGAGGATCTGCGCGAACGGATAGCGGCCCCTCGCCTTGGCGTCCATCACGAACCACGCCGGAACGTGCCCGCCCGCCAATTGGTCGTGCACGAAGTTCACGTACGGCGAGGACTCGTTGGTGAACCGCCTGCCCTCCGACGACACGATGATCGACGGCGGGATGCACCGCTCGGACACCAGCGGGATGGTCGCGCCGGCGGGATGCCGCACGGACGGCATCCACCAGGCGTCGTCCATCAGGTCGAGTGCGGCACCGAGGCGCTCCCCGGCCAGGATGCCGTCGCCGGTGTTCTCCCTGGCGCCCATGCCGAAGTCGGCCTTCCCCCCCTCGGGCAGGTGTTTCGCGCGCAACTCCGGGTTGTGGTCGAACCCGCCCGTCGCCAGCAGCACGCCGTACCTGCCGCGGATCTTGACGGTCCCGCCGTCGCGCCGGGCGACGATGCCGGTGACGGCGCCGTCGTCGCCGGTGACGAGATCGGTCATGGGCGCCTTGAGCCAGAGCGGGACGCCCGCGTCCTTGAGCGCCATCCGCAGCCGGGCGACGAGCGCACGCCCGCCGGTGGCCATGTGCCGGCGGCGGACGACGTTGGACGAGACCCGCCAGGCCGCGATCACCGAGGCCCAGCGGCCGCGCCAGGTGCGCTTGACCATGGCCAGGTCGCGGTAGTCCTTGGCGGTGATCCACAGGCCCAGTGGGCCCTTCATGCTGTTGGGACGCTGGTGTTTCTCGTCGTCGCCGAGCTTGCGGGTGTCGAACGGCAGAGCCTCGATCGAGCGGCCCTGCGGGCGCCCGCCCTCCAACTCCGGGTGGTAGTCGGCGTAGCCCTTCACCCAGAAGAACCGCATCCACCTGCTCCTGCCGAGCAACTTCATCGCGGCGGGTCCGTTGTCCACGAACGCGTCGAGCCGTGCGGCCGGCACCCGGCCCTCGGTCAGCAGGTCGAGATAACGGCGGATCGACTCACGGCTGTCGTCATGGCCCTTCGCCCGCAGGGTGGGGTTGTTGGGAATCCAGATGCCGCCGCCGGAGATCCCCGTGCTGCCGCCGTACTTCCCGCCTTTCTCGACCACGACCACGGACAGGCCGCTGTCCTGCGCGGTCAGCGCGGCGGCCATGCCGCCCGCGCCGCTGCCGACGATGACGAGATCGAATTCGTGGTCCCACTCGCTCACTGGGCGTCCTTCCTCGTCAGGAAGCCGAGCACGACGCTCTCCCAGGCGGCCTTCTGCTCGATCATCACCCAGTGACCGCAGTCGGGGAAGATGTGCAACTCGGCGTCGGGGATCGTGCGCATCGGCAGGATCGCCATGTCGACCGGGCTCACCCGGTCGTCACGGCCCCACGTGATCAATGTCTTGGCCTTGAGCCTGTGCAGCATCGCCCAGTACGGCGGAGCGTCCGAGCGGGCGAACGCCGCCGTACGAGCCGCGGACGCGGCCCTGCCGTACATGCGGCGCGCGCCGGCCAGCGTCGCCGGGTCGGTGGCCTGGGCCCAGCGCTCCTCGATCAGCTCCTCGGTGACGAGCGCCGGGTCGTAGACCATGGAGTTGAGCCACCGGACGAGCGCCTCCCTGGTGGGCTCCTCGGTGAACTCCATGAGGAGGTTGATGCCTTCACCCGGGCCGGGGCTGAACAGGTTCCTGCCGATGCCGCCGATGGTGACCAGCCTGCGCACGCGGTCGGCACGGGCGATCGCCAACTGGGCGGCCACGACGCCGCCCATGGAGTTGCCGATCACGTCGACCTGCTGGAGCCCGAGCCCGTCGAGGAAGCGGATCACCGCGCCGTTCGCGGCCACCATGGGGTGCTCGCCGGTCGGGTCGCTGACTCCGAACCCGGGGAACTCGAGGACCAGGCAGCGGAAGTGGTCGGCGAACACGGGCAGGTTGCCGCGGAAGTTCCGCCAGCCGGTGACCCCGGGACCCGAGCCGTGCAGAAGCAGCAGCGGCGGGCCCTCACCGGCCTCGTGATAACGCAGCACTCCCTGGTCGGTCGCGAGCTCACGCGCCGTCGACTCGTAGGTCAGCTCCGTGGTCATATCGCCCCAGTCATAGGAGGGTCGGCTCCCGGGGACGGTAATCGACGTCACCGGCCCGCCGTGATGATCATCCCGATGAGCGAGACCCCCGGGGCCCGCCGCCGGCGGCGCCGGGGTGCGCGGGCGGCGTCCACTCAACGGGATCCGCCGTCGGCCGGGAACAGCCCGGGGCTTAACGTCGTTTTGCAGACGCCGCGACGCGGCGGCTGAGACGCCGAACTCGAGGTGACCGCATGACAGCTGAGCCCGCCCTGACGACACACCCTGTCGGCGTGGCTCCGCCCACGCCCGCGGAGTTCCGCCGCGCGATGGGAATGTTCGCGAGCGGCGTGACGATCGTCACCGGGATCGACGACGGCGGGCCGGTCGGCTTCGCGTGCCAGTCGTTCGCCTCGGTCTCCCTCGAGCCTCCGCTGATCCTCTTCTGCGCCGATCACAACGGCCGCACCTGGCCGAGGATCAGGAACTCGGGACTCTTCTGCGTCAACGTCCTGGGCGAGGAGCAGGTCGACATCTGCGGCCGGTTCGGCTCCAGCAAGGGGAAGAAGTTCGACGGGCTCGGCTGGCACCCGTCCCGGTGGGGCACCCCCGCGCTGCCCGACGTGCTGCTCAGGATCCACGCCGAGGTGCACGACGTGCATGTGGCGGGAGACCACGACGTGGTGATCGGCCGGGTGCTCGAACTGGAACAGATCACCGAGCAACGCCCGATGCTCTTCTTCCGCGGCCGGTTCGGCGTCGACGGCCACGAGCCCCCCGTGCAGCCCGCGCTCGCCAACCTCTGGGGCTGGGGCGACCACTGGGGGTAACCCCACAGCCGTGGAGGATCAGAGCCAGTCGCCGTCCTGGCCGACGGTGAGGAAACGGTTCATGCTCTCGGAGGACCACGTCCGGTCCGGCGCCCTCCTGGCCCGGCGAGATCGCCGCGGCGAGTCGAGATCGGGGAAGAAGGCCAGCGAGGCCTGCCGCGCGGCGTCCACCACGAGAGGGGCGACCTTCTCCAGCGGCATGCGCGCGTCGCCCACCAGGGAGATGCTCGCCACCGGCCCCTCATGCCCGCGGATCGCCGCCGCGACGCAGGCGATGTTCGGGAAGCACTCCCCCCGTTCGAAGGCCAGCCCCCGGCGCTGCCTGATCCGGTTGAGCTCCTGGTGCAGGGTGCCGATGTCGCCGATCGTGCGGCTGGTCAGCCGGCTGATGGAGCGGCCGACCAGCGCCTCGACCTGCTCCGGCTCGAGCCAGGCGAGGATCGCCTTGCCCAGCGCCGTGGAGTGGGCGGGAGCCCTGCCTCCGACGCGGGAGGGCACGGACAGGGCGAACCGGCCGCCGACCTTGTCCAGGTAGAAGACGTCCGACCCGTCGAGGACCGCCAGGTGGACGACCATCCCGGTCTTGATCTGGAGGTTGTGCAGCAGCGGCGCGGCGGCCTCGCGGATCTCGCCGTGGCTTCCGTTCCTGCCGCCCAGACCGAGCGCGCGCCGCCCCAGGCTGTATCCGAAGGACGTGTGGTCGAGCCAGTCCAGCCGTACGAGCTGGTCGAGGATCCGGTGCGCGGTCGAGCGTGGGAGGTGGGTGGAGCGGGCCACGTCCTCCAGGGTGAGGCGGGTGGAGCGGCCGGCGAAGGCATCCATGATCAGTGTCATCCGCTCGACCATCGAGAGCGGCAGCTCCCGCCGTGCGGGTGTCGTCGGTTCGGGCTCGGCGCTGAGGGCGGTCATCGAACCTCCCGAAACTGAAATGAATTCTTGCCGTGGAATCTAGCAACGGCATGGGCCCGAGGGAAGGGGCGCGGGTTCACCGTGCCTCCCGGGGCAGGCCGAGCACACGCTCGGCGATGATGTCGCGCTGGATCTCGTTCGAGCCGGCGTAGATGGTGTCGGCTCGGGAGAACAGGTAGAGCCGCTGCACGTCGCTCAGGTCGTACGGCCGGCCGTCCGCGACCATGCCGGCCGCCCCGAGCACGTCAATGGCCAGCTCGCCCAGCTCCCGGTGCCAGGTGCCCCACACGAGCTTGGAGATGGACGACTCGGGCCCCGGCGCGCCCGCCGCGACGCCCGCCATGGTGCGGACCGCGTTGAGCCGCATGACCTCCAGGCCGATCCAGGAGCGGACGAGCCGGTCGCGCAGCAGCGGGTCGGCGACGGCCCCGGTCTCGCGGGCCAGTTCGATGACGCCCTCGAGCTCCCCGCGGAAGCCCACCTGCTGACCGAGGGTCGCCACGCCGCGCTCGAAGCCGAGGGTGGCCATGGCGATCCTCCAGCCGTCGCCGGGCGCGCCCACGATGTTCGCCCCGTCGGTCAGGGCCCCGTCGAAGAAGACCTCGTTGAACTCGCTCGTCCCGGTCATCTGGACGATCGGCCTGACCTCCACGCCGTTCTGCCGCATGGGCACCAGCAGGTAGGACAGCCCCCGGTGGCGGGTGGATCCGGGCTCCGTCCGGCAGATGACGAAGCACCAGTCGGCCTCCGTCGCGAGGGACGTCCACACCTTCTGGCCGCTGATCCGCCACCGCCCGCCGTCGAGCGCCGCACGGGTCTGCACGTTCGCCAGGTCGGAGCCGGCGCCGGGTTCGGAGTAGCCCTGACACCACAGCTCCTCGACGGCCACGATCGGCGGCAGGAGGCGCCGGCGCTGCTCATCCGTACCGAACGCGATGATCGTCGGGCCGAGCAGGTTCTCGCCGATGTGGTTCACCCGGGCGGGAGCCCGCGCGAGTGCGTACTCCTCGTGAAAGACGACCTGCTCTTCGATGCTCGCGTCACGCCCGCCGTACCGCTCGGGCCAGCCGAGGCAGGTCAAGCCGGCGGCGGCCATGTGGCGCTCCCAGGCGAGGCGGACGTCGAACGCCTCGTGCTCGCGGCCCGGCCCGCCGAGCCCGCGCGCACCCGCGAACTCGCCCGTCAGACCGTCCTCGAGCCAGGCTCTGACCTCGCGCCTGAACGCCTCGCCGCGACTCACGACTGATAATCTACCAAACAGTTGTTAGGCATAAATAGAGCACCGTCGCCGGACTCTTGGGGCCGCCGTGATCACGACCGTCGAGCAGGAGGAGCTGCGCCGCACCGTGCGCGCCGTCCTCGGGCGCAACCCGCCGGCCCGGCCCGCGCCCGACGCGGATCCCGGTTACGACGAGACCGCGTGGCGGCTGCTCGCGGAGCAGGTGGGCGCCTTCGGGCTCGCCGTGCCCGAGGCCTACGGCGGGGCGGGCGGCACGGCGATGGAGACCCACGTGGTGTGCGAGGAGCTGGGCCGCACCCTCACTCCGGTGCCCTATCTCGGCTCGGCGGTCCTCGCCACCGAGGCGCTGCTCGCGTGCGGAGCCGTGGAACCGCTGCCCGGCCTGGCCGACGGCAGCCGTGTCGCGGCGTTGGCCTGGGCGGAGAGCGGGACATGGGACCCGGCCGCGATCCGGGCCCACGTGGAGGACGGCAGGCTGACGGGGGTGAAGGATCACGTGCTCGACGGCGCACGCGCGGACCTGTTCGTCGTGCCCGCCAGAACGCGGGACGGCGACCTGGCCGTCTACGTCGCGGAGCCTTCCACTCCGGCCGTGCGCGTCGAGCCGCTGGCCACGCTCGACCTGACCAGGCCCCAGGCCCGCGTGACCTTCGACGCGGCCCCGGTGAGGCTGATCGGCGCCGACGGGCACCGCGTGCTCGAACGGCTCATCGCGGTCGCCGCCACCGCCATCAGCGCCGAGCAACTCGGCGGCGGCGAGCGCTGCCTGGAGATGACGCGGGATCACGTGAAGACCAGGGAGCAGTTCGGCCGGCCGATCGGCTCCTTCCAGGTGATCAGGCATCGGCTGGCCGACCTCTACGTCCTGGTCGAATCCGCCCGTTCGGTCAGCTACGACGCGGCCCGCGCACTCGCCTCCGGCGCCCCCGACCTGGCGGTGCGCGCGGCGACGGCCCAGGCGTACTGCGCCGAGGCCTTCTCCGCGGTGGCCGCCGAGACCGTTCAGCTGCACGGCGGGATCGGCTTCACCTGGGAGCACGAGGCGCACCTGTATTTCAAACGGGCCCACTCCGCCGCCAAGTTGTTCGGCGACGCCGCCTGGCACCGCGCCCGGCTCGGCCCGCTCGTGCTCGGGGGGTGACGGCGACCCGGCGGGAGGCGGCCCACTCCCGGTGAGCCGCCTCAGGCCACGTCGGCCCGGATCAGTCGACCAGGCTCCACTTGCCGTCCTTGAACTGCTGGACGTGCAGTTCCTTGATCGGCGGTCCGTCCAGCGAGGCGTGCAACTCCAGGCCGGGCAGGAGCAGCGGCACCGCGCCGGACAGGCTCTGGATCTCCTGCACGAGACCGTCACGGGTGACGGTCTTCGTCTCCTGGAGGGCCTTGACCAGGGTCGCGGCGGCGCCGTATCCCCAGGCCGCGTTCGGGACGGTCGGGTCCGCGCCGGGAGCGCTCGTCTTCATCCGGGCGATGTAGTCCTGCACGTCCTTGTCCGTCGCCCACTGCTGGTCGTCGGCCGCCTTCACGAACGCGGTGCTGTAGATGCCGTGCGAACCGTCCAGTCCCGAGGGCTTGATCACCTGGTCCACGGAGGAGACCAGGCTGACCAGCAGGTGCTCGGGGTTCCAGCCGAGCTCGGCGGCCTTCGACAACGCCCCCGCCGTCAGCTTCGGGATGGCGATCGCGGAGAACAGCACGTCCGCCTTCGAGGCGGCCAGCTTGGTGACCTGGCTGTCCAGCGTCGGGTCGGTCGCCTGGTACGTCTCCTGCGCGACGATCTTGACCTTGCTTCCCGCGATCCCGGAGGTGAACCCGTTGACGAAGGCCTTGCCGAGGTCGTCGTTCTGGGAGATGACGGCGACGGTCACGTCCTTGTCCTGGGCGGTGAGGAACTTGGCGTAGGCCGCCCCCTCCGTCTCGTAGGTCGGCTGCCAGCCGACCGTGTACGGCTTGGCCTGCTGGTCCTGGCTGAAGACGGCGGCGCCGCTGTGCACGAACAACTGCGGCACCTTCTCGGCGTTCGCCGAGTCCATGATCGCGAGGTTGGGCGCCGTGCCGAACGTCTGGAACAGCGCGAAGACGTTGTCCTGGGTGGTCAGCTTCTTGTAGTTCTGGACGGCGCGGGCCGGGTCGTACCCGTCGTCGTACTTGACGACCTCGATCTTGCGGGTCTTGCCGTCGGACATCTTCACGCCGCCCTGGGCGTTGATCGCGTCGAAGTAGGACTTCGCGCCGTTCATCGCGGCCGTGCCGTTGGCGGCCAGCGGGCCGGACAGCGCGTAGCTCGCCCCGATCTTCACCGTCGTGTCGGTGATCCCGGGCGTCTGCGAGCCGGACGAGGACGTGCCGCCACGCCCGCACGCGGCGAGCGAGAGCACAGCGGCCGCGAGCAGGACTCCGGCCCGGAGAACTCGTGATTGCGCTTGATTCATGTTCAACCCTTTGTAGTAGGTCGCGAATGGTTGGGGGATGGCGACAAATCGGGAAGATCAGAAAAAGTCAGGAAGCGCGTAGTAGGAGGGACAGGGAGCGGATTCACTCACCAGAGGCGGCCGCCCTCTCCCGCCGGTTCGCCACTCGCCGTACGGCGTGGCCGAGCGCCGGGGCGACGCCCCTGGGCATCAGGAGCATGACGACGAGCAGGCAGACGCCGTACAGGAGGTAGGACTGGCCGGCGCTCACGGACCCCGTGAGGTTGGGCACGACGACGTAGAACGCGGCGCCGAGCACGCAGCCGAGGAGGCTGCGCAGGCCGCCGATCGCGAGCCCGGCGAGCATCGAGATGCTGAGCGTGAGGACGAGTGTCTCCGGCGAGATGAACTGCACGGCCACGACGTACAGCACTCCCGCGACCCCGCCGTAGACGGACGACAGCGTGAAGGCCAGCACCTTGTACCGGGTGACGTGGACACCCTGCGCCGTCGCCAGCGCCTCGTTGACCCGGATGGCGTCGAACGCCCGCCCGAAGCGGCCGCGCCGCAGGGCGGCGGCCAGGGCGAAGACGATCGCCGCGCCGATGCCGACGACGTAGTAGCGCCACTGGTCGGCGGCCAGCCCGGTCCACCCCGGGGCCTGGACGATGGTGACGTTGAGCCCTTGCGCGCCGCCGGTCACGACCTCCATCCGCTTGGCGAGGGGCACCGCGACCACCGGCAGCGTCAGCGTGATCATTCCCAGCGCGTAGCCGCGCAGCCGTGCGGCGGGGATGGCCACGAGGCAGCCCACCACGCCGGCGACGGCCGTGCCGAGGAGCAGCCCGGCCCAGACCGGCCAGCCGTGCACGGCGCCGGCCGCGACGCCGTACGCGCCGATCCCGAAGAACGCGCTCTGCCCGAGCGAGACCTGGCCCGTCCAGCCGACCAGGATGTCCAGCCCGAGGATCGCGACGGCGTAGACCAGGATCAGCGTCACCTGCAGGTTGGCGAAGGGGCTCATGACCAGCGGGAAGACCGCGAACACCAGGACCAGCGCCACCGCGGTGAGCGCGCGCCCGCGCCGCCGGCGGGAGGTCCCGCCGCCGTCCGTGACCGCGGGCTCGTCGACCACGACGCTCATACCCGCCGCACCTCCTTGTGGCCGAAGACGCCTTCGGGCTTGAGCAGCAGGATGAGGACCATCAGGACGAGCGGCACGGCGATCTTCATGTCGCCGCCGACGAACGAGACGTAGGTGCCCGCGAGGTTCTCGACCACGCCGATGAACCAGGCGGCCAGCACGGTGCCGAGCGCCGAGTTGAGGCCGCCGAGCACGGCGGCGGCCAGCGCGTAGGTCAGGACCGAGTCCATCATCTCCGGGGCGAGGTACAGCTTCGGGGCGACCAGGCAGCCGGCCAGCGCGCCGACCGCGGCGGCGAGCCCCCACCCGAGCATGAGCAGCCTGCCCACCGGGAGGCCGAGCAGCGCGCTCGACTCGGGGTTGGCGGCGACCGCACGGAAGGCGAGGCCGAGCCGGGTGTGCCGGAACAGCCAGTTGAGGGCCAGCACGACGACGAGCAGCGCCCCGATCGTGCCGAGCGTGCCGTACCCGATCGTGCCGCCGCTTCCCGAGCCGACGCCGCCCGAGGGGAAGGCCGAGGGGAACTGCTTGAGCACGGTCCCCCAGATCAGGCTGACCAGCCCGTTGACGGAGATCAGCAGCCCGACCGTGACCACGATGGCGGCGAGCGGCTCCCCGCCTTCGAACCTGCGGATCAGGAACCGTTCGACCAGCGCCCCCACGACCAGGGAGAGCACGATCGCCGCCCCGATCGCGCCCCAGACGGGCACCCCGGCGTCGTAGAGGGTCCACGCGACGTACGTGGAGATCACGGCCATCTGGCCCTGTGCGAAGTTCACGATCCCGGTCGACCGGTGGACGAGCACGAGCGCCAGGGCGAGCGTGGCGTAGACCGATCCGGAGCTGAGTCCGTCGAGCACCTGCTGCAGAAGGTTCATCGGTCAGTTCCCCAGGTAGGCGCGTCGGACTTCGTCATGGCCGGAGATCTCCCGCGCGGTGCCCGTCAGCACGACCCGCCCGGACTCGAGCACGACCGCGTGGTCGCCGACGCTCAGCGCCAGGTCGGCGTTCTGCTCGACCACCAGCACGGTGAGGCCCCACTCGTCGCGAAGCCGGGGAAGCAGGACGAACAGCTCCTTGGTGATCAGCGGGGCCAGGCCGAGCGACGGCTCGTCGAGCAGCAGGATCGATGGGCGTCCCATGAGTGCCCGCGCGATGGCCAGCATCTGCTGCTCACCGCCCGACAGACCCGCCGCCTGCGACTGCGCCCGCTCCCCCAGGACGGGGAACAACTCGCGCAGCCGCCGCAGGTCGGCGCGGGCCTGCACGCGGTCTCGCCGCAGCAGCGCCCCGGCCTTCAGGTTGTCGTCGACGCTGAGCTGCCCGATGGTCCCCCTGCCCTGGGGGACGTGCGCGACGCCGAGCCTGGCCACGGCGTCGGGGGCGGACGGGATCGGCCGGCCGTCGATGAGGATCTCCCCGGTCGACCGGACCAGGCCGCTGATCGCGCGCAGCGTCGTCGTCTTCCCCGCGCCGTTGGCGCCCAGCAGGGTCGTGATCGAGCCGTCGCCGACGTGAAGGCTCACGTCGTGCAGCACCTGGGCCTTGCCGTAGCCGGCGTGCACGCCGCGAAGCTCGAGCGTGCTCACGCCGCCCCCAGGTAGGCGGAGACGACGACCGGGTCGGACTGCACGGCCTGCGCGGTCCCCTCCGCGACCTTCCTGCCGCTGACCAGTGCCACGACGTGGTCGGTGACGGCGGAGATCAGGCCCATGTGATGTTCGACCACGATCACGGTCAGGCCGTGGTCGGCGCGGATGCGCGTGATCAGCTCGCCGACCTCACCGACCTCGCTGTGCGTCAGCCCGCTGGCCGGCTCGTCGAGGAGCAGCAGCCGCGGCCCGCTCAGCAGCGCCCTGGCGATCTCGACCCGCTTCTGCGACCCGTACGGCAGGTCGCCCGCGGATGTCCGCTCCGCGCCCGCGAGTCCGAGCGAGCCCAGCAGTTCCCTGGCCCGGGTGACGAGCTCGCGTTCCCTGCGCCTTTCGCCGGGAAGGGCCAGCATGGCCGACAGCACGGTGCCGGAGAGCGTGCTGTGCCCGCCCAGCAGCACGTTGTCCAGGACGGTGCGGTCCGGCTGGAGTGTGGGGTGCTGGAACGTCCTGGCGATCCCGAGCCGCACCGTCCGGTGCGCGGGCACGCTCAGCACGTCCACCCCGCCGACGCGGATGCTCCCCCCTGACGGCCGGTAGTAGCCGTTGACGCAGTTGAACAGCGACGACTTGCCCGCGCCGTTGGGGCCGACCAACCCGCAGATCTGCCGTTCGCCGACGTCGAACGCGACGTCCGCCAGCGCCGTCACCCCGCCGAACCGCAGGGTCAGGTCGCGCACCTCCACGAGGGCCTGTGTTCCGTGGTTCACACCGCCACCCACCGGTCGTGTGGAGGGCGGCCATGACAACCGCCCTTCTGGTCAGTGGAAGCGTGCCGAAAAGTGATCTGCGTCTCGATACGACTTCCGGATGCCGGAAGTCATGTTTCATCCGAGTGTCCCGACGACCGATCCTCATGGCATCTCCGAATCCGACGAGACAGGACGGACATCGTGGGCTTCCCAGTCAAATTCGCCAGGAACCGGTGGTACGTCGCCGCGTACGGCAACGAGATCAACCGGAAGCTGCTGCCCCGCACGATCCTCGGCGAGGCCCTGGTCTTCTACCGGACTCAGGCCGGACAGGTCATCGCGCTGTCGGACCACTGCGTGCACCGCAGGTTCCCGCTGTCCGAGAGCCACCTCGACGGCGACAACGTGGTGTGCGGCTACCACGGGTTCACCTACGACCCGTCGGGGACGTGCGTCGCCGTGCCGGGACAGCGGAGGATCCCGCGGACCGCCCGCGTGCCCGCCTACCCGGTCGTGGAGCAGGACTCCTTCGTGTGGGTGTGGATCGGCGACAAGGACAAGGCGGACCCGGCCGACATCCCCCGCGCGCCGTGGCTCGACCACCCGGAGTGGACCAGCGTGTACGGCATGGAGCCGCTGAACGCCCCCTACGGCCTGCTGGTCGACAACCTCCTGGACCTGTCGCACGAGACGTACCTGCACGGCGGCTACATCGGGACTCCCGAGGTCGCCGACACGCCGATCCGCACCGAGGTCGACGACGAGCAGCAGATCATCTACGTCAGCAGGCACATGGACGACGCGGCCTGCCCGCCGTTCTACGCCAAGTCCACCGGGATCACCGGGCGCATCGTGCGCTGGCAGGACATCGAGTACCACCCGCCGTGCCTCTACCTGCTGCACAGCAGGGTCGCGCCGGTCGGCGTGCTCCCGGACGCCGACGGCTCCGACCCCGGCGGCTTCCACGTCGAGGTCGTGTACGCGATCACCCCGGAGACGGAGAACTCCACGCACGACTTCTGGGCCGTCGCCCGCGACTTCGCCCGGGACGACGAGGGGGTGTCCGACTTCCTGCGCGAGAGCAACAGGACCGTCGTGCTCCAGGACGTCGTCGCGCTGAACAAACTGGCCGAGGTGCTCGCCGCCGAACGCGACGGCTACCAGGAGTTGAGCATCAACATCGACACCGGCGGCCTGGCCGCCCGCCGTCTGATCGCGGCGCAGATCGCGGCGGGAGAGGGAGCCGAGCCCGCCCGCGCCCCGAGCACCGCGGCCACGGGATGACCGCCGTGGCCGGCCTCAGGGACAGGACGGACTCCGAGACGGTCTTCACGGTCGAATGGGTGCCGGGCACGGACCTGCTGCTCGGGATCTGCCACTGCGGTGCGCGGCGGCGGTTCGAAGACCCCGTCGAGTTGTGGGACTGGCTGCTGCGGCACCCGGAGGGTCACGTGAACCCGCCCGGCTCCGCGGAACCCCCGCCGCCGGTCCACGAACCGGCTCTCTCCCGTTAGTCCGCGATGCGCGAACCGGAGTTCGTAACCGTCGTCCGGGAGAAGACCGTCGTCTCCGACGGCGTGGTCGGCCTGGTGCTCGGCCACGCCGAAGGGACCCCGCTGCCCTCCTGGCGGCCGGGGGCGCACATCGACCTCGTCCTGGGCGACGGGCTGGTGCGGCAGTACTCCCTGTGCGGCGACCCGGCGGACCCGTCGGCATACCGGCTCGGCGTGCTGCGCGAACCGGACGGCCGGGGCGGCTCGTCCTACGTGCACGACTCGCTGTCCACGGGTGACCGGATCCTCGTCCGCGGCCCGCGCAACCACTTCGAACTCGAGGACGCGCCTTCGTACCTCTTCGTCGCCGGAGGCATCGGCATCACCCCCCTGCTGCCGATGATCGCGGAGGTGGACGCCGGGGGCGCCCGCTGGAGACTGCTCTACGGCGGGCGGACCCGGCGCTCGATGGCGTTCCTCGACGTCCTCGACCGGTACGGCGACCGCGTCCTGGTCCGCCCGCAGGACGGGCACGGCCTGCTGGACCTTCGGGGGTTCCTCGAGGAGGCCACGCGGGACACGCTCGTCTACGGCTGCGGCCCGGAACCGCTGCTCACGGCTCTCGAGGACGCCTGCGGGGCGCGGGCCAGGGAGATGTTGCGCGTCGAACGGTTCACACCCCGGGAAGCGATCCACGACGACCGCGACGGCATGTTCGAGGTGGTGCTCGCGCAGTCCGGGCTCACTCTCACGGTCGGCCCCGGGCAGACCGTCCTGGAGTGCGTCGAGGCCGCCGGGATCCCGGTGCTCTCCTCCTGCCAGGAGGGCACCTGCGGCACCTGCGAGACCGACGTCCTCGAGGGGACGCCCGACCACCGGGACTCGTTGCTGACCGAGGACGAGCGCGCCGATGGGACGACCATGATGATCTGCGTCTCCCGCTGCCTGGGCGAAAGGCTCGTGCTCGACCTCTGAAACCCGCCCGCCGCGAATGAACCCGTCACGGAAGCCAGGCCACTGGAAACCAGCAGAGCGAGGACCCATTGACCTCAGGAACGACCACCTCATCCGGGCCCGGCCCGTCCGTCCCCGTCCTGGACGACGACCCGTTCAGCCGATCGTTCCTGGCCGACCCGTATCCCCGCCACGAGCGGATGCGTGAGGCCGGCCCCGTCATCCGGCTCTCGCACTACGGGATCTGGGCGTCCGCGCGTCACGAACAGGTCTTCGCGGCGCTGACCGACTGGCGGGCCTTCTCCTCCGCCTCGGGCGTCGGGCTCGCCGACTTCCGCAAGGAGAAGCCGTGGCGGGTCCCGAGCCTGCTCCTGGAGGCCGACCCGCCGGACCACACCCGCGTCCGCGAGGTCATGACGGAGGTCCTGTCCTCGCGGAGGGTTCGCGGCCTGCGTGAGGAGTTCGCCGCCGCGGCCGAGGCACTGGTGGGCGACCTGGTCGAGCGCGGCACCTTCGACGCCGTCCGCGACCTCGCCGAGGTCTTCCCGCTGCGGGTATTCCCGGACGCCCTCGGGCTGCCGGAACAGGGCAGGGAGAACCTGATGCCGTACGGCGGCATGGCCTTCAACGGCTTCGGCCCCCGCAACGACCTGTTCCACGAGGCGATGGCGGACGCGGCCCGTATCCAGGAGTGGATCAACGAGGCCTGCCGCCGGGAGAACCTCGCCGCGGGTGGCCTGGGCCAGGACATCTGGGCCTTCGCCGACACCGGCCGGATCACCCCCGAGCAGGCGGCGATGCTGGTCCGCTCGCTGCTCAGCGCCGGGATCGACACGACGGTGTACGCCATCGGAAACGCGCTCGCCGCACTGGCCGCGCACCCCGGCCAGTGGGCGAGGGTCCACGAGAACCCGGCACTGGCCAAGCTGGCCTTCGAAGAGGCGATCCGGTTCGAATCCCCCGTCCAGACCTTCTTCCGCACGACGACCCGGACGGTGGACCTCGGCGGGGTGCGGATCGGCCCCGGAGAGAAGATCCTGC
This sequence comes from Planotetraspora mira, assembly GCF_016863275.1. Lineage (GTDB taxonomy): Bacteria > Actinomycetota > Actinomycetes > Streptosporangiales > Streptosporangiaceae > Planotetraspora > Planotetraspora mira. Next base: position 350,816 of record NZ_BOOO01000013.1, on the reverse strand, counting down.
TGTTCCTCGGCGCCGCGAATCGTGACCCCCGCAAATGGATCAATCCCCATACACTCGACGTCACTCGCCGGACCGCGGGGCACGTCGGGTTCGGAACGGGCATCCACGGCTGCGTCGGCCAGCAAGTGGCACGCCTCGAAGGCGACGTGGTCCTGACCGCGCTCGCCAGACGCGCGGCGACGCTGACGCCCACGGCCGCACCTGAGCCGAGACCGAACAACACCCTGCGCGGATTCTCCAGCGCCCCCATCCGGGTGGAGAAGGCCGCCGTCCGGAGCAGATGAGGAGATCGGTGGGATGACGTACCGTTCACCCGCCGCGGGCGGCGCGTCCGGACCGTCCAGACCGTCCAGCGCGGGCAGCACGTCCGGGCCTTCCAGACCGTCCGGCGCGGGCGGCACGGGCAGCGCGGGCGGCGCGGGCGGCGCGGGCAGCGCGGGCGGCGCGGGCAGCGCGGGCGGCGCGGATGGGAGCCGGAGCGTCAGCTCGCGGCTGCTCGCACTCCTTGACGTGTTCACGGCCGCCCAGCCGGAGCTCACGCTGTCGGAGATCAGCAGGCTGGCCGACGTCCCGCTCAGCACGGCGCACCGGCTCCTCGGCGAGCTGACGGCCTGGGGCGCGCTGGAGCGCGGCCCGGACGGGAAGTTCCGGATCGGCCTGAAGCTGTGGGAACTCGGCTCGCTCGCCCCCCGGGGCCTTCCGCTGCGCGATGTCGCGCTGCCGCTGATGGAGGACCTGTACGAGGCGACCCATGAGAACGTCCAGCTCTCGGTGCGCGAGGGCCCGGCCGTGGTCTTCGTCGAGCGGATCTCCGGACGAGGTGCGGTGCCCACCCTGACCCGGGTCGGCGGGCGCTTCGCCATCCACGCGACCGGAGGCGGCCTGGTCCTGCTCGCGCACGCGCCCCCCGAGATCCAGGAGCAGGTGCTCGCCGAGCCGCTGCAGACCTTCACCCGTTACACGATCGACAATCCGGTGAGGCTGCGCCGGGTGCTGGCCGAGGTCAGGCTCCGGGGCTACGCGCTCAGTGACCGCCAGGTCACCGAGGACGCCTTCACGGTCGCGGCCCCCATCTACGGCGCCGGCGACGAGGTCGTGGCCGCGCTGTCCCTGGTGGTCAATCATCAGGGCGCGGAACCGGCCCATCTCGTGCCGCTGGTCCTTTCCACCGCCCGCAGCATCTCCCGCCTGCTCGGTGCGCCGAACTCGCAACATTCTGAGGACGCCCGGCACCTCAGGACGTAGCAGGGCGGGCACAGCCCCTATTTCCTCGGGCTTCCGGCCGCCTCCGGCCTCACCCGAGCCCTGCGGATCATGTGGCAGCGCGATGAATTTGTAACGTGCGGGACCATCTGCCCTGCGGCAATACGTCGCGAGCGGTCTCCCGGACAAGACATACTCGGGAGAATGAAGTCTGCTAGCGGGGCGCCCCGGCGCCATCTGCCCACAAGTCCCTTCAAGCCCCCGCTTCCCGCGCCACCACTCGAGCAGTACAGCGTGGACGACCGGGTGAGTCACGACCGTTACGGCCTCGGTGTGGTCATCGGTGTCGAAGAGGGAGCCGCCGTCCTCGTCGATTTCGGCTCACGGCAGGAGCGGATCACGGCGCCGTACGCCAAGCTGGTCAAACTCTGAGATCCCGCGCGCCCCTGCGGCGCGCGGAACGCAAGATCGGCGTCTGAGAGACGCACATTGACACTGTGGCGGGTTGACCCCGCCCAGTGGTTCGGCATATCTCCGGGCACCCGCGGACAGTCGACGACGGGGCTGAGACTCCATCTCCCCGTCCTGGCCGGTGCCCGGGTCGCTCGCGCGGGACCGTATCCAGGAGTGCGGCCAGCCGATCATCGAGCACGGGGCGACGGCCTCCGAGAAGGCCTCCGCCATGTGGCTGTCGTCTCGGTAGACCAGCGTGTTCCCCACGAGGACCGGGCAGGTGCCCGCCTTGGCGCACGACCAGGGCCCGGGATCGATGACGGCGGCACCCGTGGATCTCACCGCGCTCTTTATCTTCGCGAGGGGTCCTGGATCGTCTGAGTCACGGTGTTCGCGCGATCCTCTGTGTGCTCACCGCACTTCGGCAAAGGTGGGCGCTCGATCAACCCGGCCCGTAGAGCCTGATATCGGTTTCGAGGCCACCGAGCTTCTCGAAGATGAGCGGACGGACTTGGGACCAGTCCAAGCCCCCGTTGCCGCAGCCCAGCGGCGGAACCGCGACGCTTCGGATGTCCAGGCGGACGAGGATCCGGGCCAGATCATCCAGTCCGGCCTCGACGTCGTCCAGACGCGACCGTTGCCGCCAGTGGCGCTTGGTGGGGAAATTGAGGACCCAGCGGTCGCCGTCGCCCAGCCGTACGGGAAGGATGTGGCCCGGCTGAACGCGGCCGTCCGCGCAGGCCTCGGCATAGGCGGTGAAAACGTCCGGGAACTCCCGCTTGAATTGCCGGGCGATCCCCCTGCCCATGACGCCGACCGTGTTGACGGTGTTGACGAGGGCCTGAGCGTCATCGCGTAGCAGGTCGCCGGTGGTTTCCGTGATCAAAGTTCTTTCTCCACAACATCGCTGATCCGCGCCGCCACGCCCGGGCAGGACGTTTGGGGCCTCGGAGGTCGCCCCGAGGCTCGGATGTCAGAAGGGCGGGACATCGCGCGCGGGATTCGGGGGCGGCATCTTCGACTGCTCGAACGGCTCCCGCCCCGGCCCGATGGATGCCGGTTCCCACCAGACGGGAATGTCCTCCCAGCTGGAGAGCAGGTACGCGGAGGCTTCGAGGTCGATCTCCTCGGCGACGGTGCCGGCATCGACCTTCATGGTGCCCGGCCAGGCCGAGGGGAAGGGTTCGATGATCGGTGGTGTGCGCACCGGGTAACGGTGTCCGGTGCGGCTGATCCAGATCACCTGACCCGGCGCCGGCTGGATGACCCGCCAGCCATGATCACGGAGATCGTGGTCGTGCGAGCAGGCGGCTTCGAGATTGCGCGCGGTGGTGAGCCCGCCATGGCTGTGCGGGTTGATGTGATCGAGCTCCGACCTGCTTGCGGGCGCGCGGCAACCAGGAGCGGTGCACACCCTGTCTCGGATCTGCACCCACCGCCGAAGCCCGGCCCCGGCGAATCGCCGCCGCGCCTCGGCATGACCGTCGGCATCGAAGCCCGGCGTCTTGGCGGCCTGGGCGCGTGCCGCGTCCAGTTGCCGGATGACATCGGTGATGACGGATGCCCATCCTTCGAGCCCGGGCAGGTCGGTCTGCCACTCACGCAGCAGCGTGAGCGGGATCTGCAGCTCCACGATCCCGTTGCGGCTTGACGGTCCGCCTGACCCAGATTGGCCCGGTCCGCCAGGGTGGGCCGGTCCGCCAGGGTGGGCCGGTCCGCCAGGGTGGGCCGGTCCGCCGGATCCTCCCGGTCGGCCCGGTCTGCCCGCCCCACCGGATCGGCCCGGTTCATCATGCCTGTGGGGTCTACCCGGGGGGTGCGGCCAACCTGCGGGGCGACGCCTGGTGATCCCCGCGTGCAGAAGCCGGCCGTCGTCATCGCAGACGGCGAAACGCCACTCCCCGCAGATCTGCCGTTTCACCAAACGGCGCGCCAGATGAGCCGGGATCGGCCCCCAGCCGGCCAACTCTCCAGGGAAGTCGTCCAGGTGAAAGAGCGTGGACACACGCACCCGCACCTCCCCCACCGCACCGACCATCGACGACTCGGACGACTCATCGGGAGCCCGCGGCTCAGGCTCATGTTCGGGATCGGCCAGACCTGAATCCAACCTGTCCTCGGGCTCGGGCTCGGAGCCTGAGTCGGATGGCGTCTCATCGGAAGGCCCGCTGTCACACGGCGGGTCACCAGCGGGGACGGCCCTGAAGTCACCATCAAGTCCGGGGGCAGGGTCTGAGTCGGGCGGCGTCTCATCGGAAGGCCCGCTACCGCGGGGCGGGTCACCATCAGGCCCAGGCCCGGAGTCACCATCGGACCCCAGGTCGGGGAAGGTCTCGTCGGAAAGCTGGTCGTCGTAGTCGTCCTCATCCCCGTGGGCAGCCTCCGCGGCGGCCCGGAGGAGCACAGCGATGATCGCGTCGTCGTCCAGGCCGGACAGCTCCCCGTCGAGCAGACCGAGAAACACGTCGGCTCGGATGTGGTCGATCGGACTGCCCAACCCGGCCCGCTTGGCCTTCTGCGCGATCGCATTCACCCGGCAGATCGCCGCAGCCGCCTGATCCACCGGCAACTGCTGCCCGGTGATGGTCACGGTCCCATCATCATGACGCGTGCCCTCCACCCGGCGTCGCTGCACCGCACGTTCATACCTGCGCCGCGCCCACCCTGGATCGGCGGCCAGCAACAGGCGTTTGATCTTGTCCTTCAACTGGCTGGTCGTCCACCCGCCGGCCTTCGGCAACAGCGCCGCGACCACTCCATCGGCCACCTGCTCGGGCACGTCCTCCAGCCAGTCACAGAACACCCGGGCGCGCGCCTTATCGATCCGGCCGCACAAAAGCTCATCACGCACCCGGCGAAATCGGGTCGCCAGGAAATAAGACAACCAATATTCGTATTCGGCGGCGCGACGCGTCAAAGTCAGCGCGGCACGGATCTCGTCAGCCGAATACTTATCCGGACAGGCCATTTTCTCCATGTCGCCCGGCGACGGCTCATACAGCCCCACCTCGGCCATCACCTCGGCCTTGCGGGCCTGAACGTAGCCCTCCAACTGCGCATAAGCCTGCAGGACCACCACGGCGTCGAAACCGCTCAACCGGCCCAGATCCAGCCCATGCAACACGGCAGCCGACTCCGGCCCAGGCACCATGCCCGCCAGGCCGGGAGGAATCAACTGCCGCTCGATGACCACACCACGAAATTACCAACCGCCACCGACAAAAACGCCCCCGGCAGCGCCCCACCAGAATTCCCATCGAAGAAAACACCACACATACAAAAGATCGGGCGACTCGGTCTCGCTACAAATGCCGGGCAAACAGGAATAACGAGCCATACGCAAGGCCGTGAACCGGGTCCACCGCCGGGCCGGTCGTCCGCATCGCCCTCGGCCGGGCACTCAAGGGCGGAAGGGCGAGGTTCAGACTGCGCGCCCATACGCGCCGATCTCCGGTGCGCCATCCGTCCCCTCGCGACCCAGGCGGCGGCGCCGTACAACGGAAAACAACGCGACACGGCGAACTCAACGCCGGGAACCGTGCTCGTGTCGGTCGCCATACGCCGGCGGCAGGCAGGCGGCGGGCGGCGGGCGGCGGGCGGCGGGCAGCGGGCAGCGGGCAGCGGGCAGCGGGCAGCGGGCAGCGGGCAGGCCAAGATGCACGCAACATCACCCCGCCTGGAACTCCCATTTCGGACGATCTTTGGGGTTGAATCGGAGAGAGCAAAGCTGATCGACGACGTCCCTACCCCCGTCGAGGAGTCACCGTGACCCTCACTCCGGCAGCACCCGCAGCACCACCCTGTTCATCGGCTTCATCGGCGACGACATCACCGGCAGCGGGCGCGAGCGCGCCGCCCCCTTCTCCCCATTCCGGCGTGACAGACAAGGTACGGCTCGACATGGAACAGGAGCGATGAAGCGATGAGCAGACCACTGGGCGTCCAGCTCTACACCGTCCGGGAACGACTCGCAGCCGACCGCGACGGCGTGCTGCGCCGGATCGCGGAGATCGGCTACGACGCGGTGGAGCCGTTCGACCCGACCGAAGACCCGAAGGGCTTCCGGCAGATCACCGATGATCTGGGGCTGGCCGTGCCGTGCACCCACGCCTACGCACTGCTCGAGCAGGAGCCGGCGGCCGTGCTCGACGCGATCGCCACCATCGGCGCCGACATGGTCGTCATCCCGGGCGGCATCCCGCACGAGGAGTTCACCACCCGCGACGGCCTGGCCCGCACCGCCGACCTGCTGAGCGGCCTGGCCGAGCACGCCAAGCCGTACGGCATGCGGCTCGGGTACCACAATCACTGGTGGGAGATCGAGCCGCGCGTCGACGGCCGCCACGCGCTGGAGGTGCTGGCCGAGATGCTCCCTCCGGAGGTCTTCCTGGAGGTCGACACGTACTGGGCCGCCGTGGGCGGCGCCGACGTGCCCGGCCTGCTGCGCCGTCTCGGCGACCGGGTCGCGGCACTGCACGTCAAGGACGGCCCCGGCGTCAAGGGCGAGCCGCACACCGCCGTGGGCGCGGGGGTCATGCCGGTGCCCGAGATCCTCGCCGCGTCGCCGGACGCCTGGCGGATCGTCGAACTCGACAGCTGCGCGACCGACATCATCGACGCCCTGGCCGAGAGCCGCACCTACCTGTCCACTCTGGAGGCGGTGTGAGAAACGGGCCCGTGGGCGTCGCGATCGTCGGCGCCGGCGTGATCAGCAGCCACTACCTGCGTCATCTCTCCGAGTTCCCCGACACCCGTGTGCTGGGCGTCGCCGACCTCGACACCGGCCGGGCCGCCGCCGCGGCCCGAGAGTATGGCGTGCCGGTGTCCGGCGACGTGGACACCGTCCTCGCGCTGCCGGAGGTGGAGATCGTCGTCAACCTCACCATTCCCGCCGCCCACGCCTCCGTCGCGATGGCGGCCCTGCGCGCGGGCAAGCACGTGTACGGCGAGAAGCCGTTGACACTCGACCTCGCCGAGGGCGAGAAGTTGCTGGCCGAAGCCCACACTCGGGGGCTGTGGGTCGGCAACGCGCCCGACACCTTCCTGGGCGCGGGCATCCAGTCGGCCGTCCGCGCGCTGCGAACCGGCCTCATCGGGACGCCGATCGCCGCGACCGCCATGATGCAGAACCTCGGCCCCGAGTCGTGGCATCCGAGTCCCGAGTTCCTCTACCAGCGCGGGGCGGGCCCCCTGTTCGACATCGGGCCCTACTACCTGACCGCGCTGGTCGCCATGCTCGGCCCCGCCTCCCAGGTGGCGGCCACCACCCGGCGCACCGGAACGCATCGCGTGATCGGCTCGGGCCCCAAGGCGGGCACGAGCTTCGAGGTCGAGGTGCCGACGCACGTCACCGCGCTGATCGACTTCGCAGAAGGCCCGACGGCCTCGTCGACCTTCAGCTTCGACTCGCCCTTACGCCGGACGATGATCGAGATCACCGGCACCGAGGGCACCCTGTCGGTGCCGGATCCCAACACCTTCGCCGGTCCGTTGTTGATACGCGGCGCCCGTGACGACGAGTGGCGCGAACTGCCGGTCGAGGGAACCACGGCCGGTCGCGGGCTCGGCGTGCTCGACATGGCACGGTCACTTCGTTCCGGCACGTCGCACCGGGCCTCGGGGGCGCTCGCACTCCACGTCCTGGAGACGATGACGGCGATCATCGAGTCCGCGGAGCGTGGCCGGTTCCTCCCCGTCCGCACCGAGGTGCCGCCCACCGACCCGCTTCCCGAGGCGTGGGACCCGTACGCGTCGACGCTGAACTGACCTTCCCGGGCGTGTGGGCACGGGCCGCGTGACCTGTCACGATGCCCGTGCCCCCTCCCCGGGCGGTCAGCGCAGCGGGTGGGCCTTGAAGAAGTCCCACATCACCGCGGTGGCGGAGATGGTCTGGGTGACGTGCCCGGGGCCGCTGTCGGCCAGTTCGCCGGGCCAGGTGTGGCCGCCGCCCTCGATGCGGTAGTGGATGACCGTCGAGCGGGCCCGGCAGCCCGTCCATTGGAAGGCGGTGATGTCGTCCTTGGCGACGATCGTCTGCGGGGTGCCGTCGCAGCCGTCGCGCTCGGCCCACGCGGCGGTCCAGTCGAACACCGGGGGGAGGCCGTCTTCGGGCTCACCCAGGTAGTCGACGATCGAGTCGGCGGTGCCGTGGAAGTCCAGGATCGGCACGGCCCGCCGCGGTGCGCAGTTCTGCTCCCCGGCCTGATAGAAGGCTCCCGAGACCGGTGCGGCGGCCGCGATCCTGCGAGACAGGCGGCAGGCCAGAACGCCGGCGAAGCCCGCGCCGTTGGACTTTCCCGTGACGAAGACGCGGGCCGGGTCGACGCAGAGGGTGCCCTGCAGTTCGTTGAGCAGGTCACTGACGAACAGCACATCGTCGGCGCCCGAGGCATAAGGGGCCCCCTGCCACGCGGTGTGGCCGCCCTCGCCTATCAGGCCCAGCGGGTAGACGGCGATCGCGTCGAGCGCCGAGATGCCGGAGAAGCCCTCGATCTGCTCGCTGCTGCCTTTGCGGCCGTGGAACGCCATGACCAGAGGCGTCTTCCTTCCAGGCCGATAGCTCGCGGGAAGGTGCAGAACGTAGGAACGCGTCACACCACCGGAGACGATGGTGTGCTGCTCCGAGACGCCGGACTCCACGGTGGACGGCCGCCGGCAGCCTCGGCTCGGGACCCGGTGGTCGACGACCCCGGACTGATGACCGCGCGGACCGGCCTGCTGTACCGGCTCCGCCGAAGCCGACGCCGAAGCCGAAGCCGACGCTGACGCCGAAGCGGGCGTCACGGCGGCCGCGGTGAGTCCGGCGACGAGCGCGGCCGACGCCGCGACGCGCAGGAGTTTGGGGGTGAATGTGCGCATGCTGAACCAGCCTTCTGTCGAAGGTTCGCGGGTGGGGGGGTGCGGAGCGCGGCGGGTGTCAGGTGACCGCGCTCAGGAACGCCTGGAGTCGCGGGCTTTCCGGCGCGCCGAAGAACTTGTCCGGGCCGGCCTTCTCGATCAACCTGCCGTGGTCGAGGAAGACGACCTGTCCGGCGGCCTCCTGCGCGAAACGCATCTCGTGCGTCACCACGATCATCGTCATGCCTTGTCCGGCCAGGTCGCGCATGATGGAAAGCACGCCTTTGACCAGCTCCGGGTCGAGCGCGGACGTCGCTTCGTCGAACAGCATCACCTCCGGTTCCATCGCCAGGGCACGAGCGATGGCCACACGTTGTTGCTGGCCTCCCGACAGTTGTCCCGGCCGCCGATGCTCCAGACCTGCCAGCCCCACCGACGCCAGGTGCGTGCGTGCCCGCTCGGCCGCCTCCTCGGCCGGCAGTTTGCGTACGCGCCGGAGTGCGAGCGTGATGTTGTCCAGCGCGGTGCGGTAGGGGAACAGGTTGAAGGTCTGAAAGACCATGCCGATCCGTGCGCGGACCGCGTCGATGTCCGCCGACCTGTCGGTCACGTCGGTGTCGCCGAGGAGCACCCTGCCCTCGTCGGGTTCCTCGAGCCGGTTGGTGCAGCGCAGCAGGGTCGACTTGCCGGAGCCCGACGGTCCTACGACGCACGTGGTCTGACCGCCCGGGACCTCCAGGCAGATGTCGTGGAGGACCTGGGTCCGCCCGAATCTCTTGTTCACGTGGTCGAAGGTGACCGGGGTGCCGCGGGTCGTGGGGGCCTGCGAGGTGGTCTGTGTCGTCATGGGGTCATCCCGTGCCTTGATGGGCGAGTGCCCGGTCCATGTCGGCCGCGCTGTCGGCCGGAGCGTCCTTCCGCCCGTCCCGGAGCCGCCGTTCCCAGGCGTTGACCGCGTACGTCAACGGCACCGTGATCGCCAGGAAGAGGAGGCCCGCCGCCACGAGCGGCGACAGCGACGCGTTGACGATCGCCGTGTCCTGCGCGATCGCGAACATCTCCCGCTGGCCGGCCGTCAGGCCGAGGAGATAGACCAGCGCGGTGCCCTTGATGACGAGGATGAACTGCCCGGTCAAAGGTGGCAGGACGCGACGGGCTCCCGTCGGGAAGACCACGAACCGCAGCGTCTCCAGGTGGGACAGGCCGAGGCTACGGGCCGCCTCCGTCTGCCCCTTCTCCACGCTCTGGAATCCCGCCCTGAAGATCTCGGCCATGTAGGCCCCTTCGAGCAGGCCGATCGCCAGCGCGGCATAGCCGTAGGTGCTCTCACCGAACAGCGTGATCCCGGCGAGCGGCAGTCCCTGACCCACCAGGTAGACGGTGAGGATGTGCGGCAGGCCGCGCAGGACGTCGACGTACGTCCGGCACGGCAGGCGGACCGCCACCTTGGACGACATCAGCCCGGCCGCGATCACGACGCCGACGACGACGCCGATCACGCTGGCGAGCACCGCCAGGAGCAGCGTGTTGGGGAGGCCGACTCGCAGCAGGGTCGGCAGGGTCTGCCCGATGAGGTCGAGGTTGAAGAACGTCTCCCACACGTGCTGAAGTCCCTCGAACATCGCAGGCCTCCTACGAGCTCGCGGAAGGTGCCGCGGACGCCGCGGCGCCGGCGGGAGCGGTCGTCGGCATGCCCGGATGCTCGGTGACGAGTTCCTCGGGTATCTGCGCGTCCGCCGGGTTCCACTTGTAGAACAGCCGGGTGTACGTGCCGTCCCCGATCATGCCGTCGAGGTTCTTGTTCACCGCGTCGAGAAGCTTCTGCTTGTCCTTGGCCACGGGGAACGCGGTCTTGCCCGACGTGATCACCTCGGAGGCGGTGAAGTCGTCATGCTGTCCGAGCAACTCGCGCACGGTGGCCGTGCCGGAGAACAGCCCGTCCACCTGGCCGGCGGTCAGGGCGTTCGCGCTCGCCGCGATGTTCGGGAACTCCTTGATGACCACTGTGGGAGCGGTCTTCTGCAGCAGCGGAATGAGCGCGCTCCCGCGGGTGATGGCGACCGTCTTGCCCCCGGAGTCCTTGATGGTCGCGAGCGGCGACTGCTTGAGGGAGATCAGTTGAGCCTCGCCGTACGAGACGGCGGCGGTGAAGTTCGTGACGGCTTCGCGTTCCGGCGTGACCAGGACGCCGAACGCCGCGGTGTCGTACCGGTGGTTGCGAACGCTCGGGAGCAGGCTCGCGAAGTCGCTGGAGACGTATGTCGTCTTCAGGCCCATGCGCTTGGCGATCTCATCCATGAGATCGACGTACATGCCGGTGGCCTTGCCGTCCTGCAGGAACGACGCCGGCTTGTCGTCGGTGCGGAAGGCGATGGACAGAACACCTGCCTTGACCAGCCCCAGGTCGGCGCCGTTCTGCGCACCGCCGTCGGTACCGTCGGCGCCGCCGCAGGCCGTGCCGGCCAGGGCGACCGCTATGGCGACCGCGGCCAGCCGCGATGAGGACCGGCGTCTGCTGCGTACGGATGCGGGGGGCATGGCGACTCCTTGAGGTGATGGACGGGGTGCCTGACGAGGTGATGGACGGGGATTCCGACGGAACCGTCGTCGATGCTCAGACGGAATGGGGCGTGGCCGGCGCCGATGGCGTGCCGGGCAACGGCAGGGCGATGAACTGCTCCAAGAACGAGGTGAGCCGGTCCAGGGCGGCGTTCACCTGTCGTTCGCCGAACTCGGCGCTCGCCACGGTGGCGTCGCCGAGGGCGCCGTTCGGGTCGAGGCGGTGGTAGGGCTGGGGAAAGTGGATCGCGGGGTGCATCCGGCTGAGCCGGCCCGCGGGATCGAGGTCGGAACGGCGATGCGTTCCGGGCACCAGGCTCTCCGTCCGCACCAGCTCCGGCGCCAGGTACAGGGCCTGCGAGGTCTCCACCTCGCAGGAATGGCCGCGCAGCTCGCTGACCCCCTCTTGGCTGATGACGTCCGGCACCAAGGCGGAGATGCCGCTGGAGGCGAGGTGCATGTCGGGGAAGTCGGCGCGGATGCGGATCGACGCGATGTCGACCACCGCGTTGTTGCCGCCGTGCCCGTTGAGGAGGAACACCTTGCGCCAGCCGTGCCGGTGGAGGCTGTGGACGATCTCATAGATGACTTGTTGCAACGTCTGCGGCGACAGCGTGAGCGTGCCGGGAAAGCCCATGTGGTGCTCGGACAGGCCGACCGTCGTCTCCGGCGCGATCACCGCGCGGGGCGCCATCCGTTCGGCGACCAACTTCGCCAGCTCGACTGCCCGGACCGTGTCCGTCTGCAAGGCCATGCCGCGGCCGTGCTGCTCGCACGAGCCGAGCGGCACGATCACCAGCGGCGCGACTTCGCGGGCTGCTTCCACTTCAGGCCATGTCATCTCGGCGAGAAGATGACCGCTCCCCCGAGGGCGACTCTGCCTCTGCGGCCCTACCCCTACCAATGTGTCTCTCCAGTCCTATCGATACAGCTGTGCGCGCGCCGAGTTTCGGAGCCGGCCCTCGCCGGCTCCGGTCACCTGCCGGCGTCAGGACAGGCGTGCGGCGACCGCGTTGCGGATCTCGGTCAGGTGTGCGCGGGTCAGCTCGCCGGCTCGCGCCGCGTCCTGGTCCGCCACCGCCTCGAAGATGGCGACGTGCTGGTCGTAGTCGGCGCGGTGGTCGTACATCCGCCGCACCTCCCGCTGCTCCCGACGCCGCACGGCGAGCAGTGAGTCGATCACCTCGTAGATGACGGTGTTGCCCGACGCCGCGGCGAGCTCGCGGTGGAAGTTCAACCGCGCCTCCGGCTGGTCGGCGTCGCGCGGTTGCAGAGCCGTGGCCAGTGCCGCCCGCAGCCGGTCGAGATTGTCTGACGTACGGTGCAGCGCCGCCCGCATGGCGATGGTGGGCTCGATCATCAACCGGGCCTCGACCAGCTGCAGGGTCGCCTCCGTGGAGATCCCCGTCGTGTGGGGATTGGCGAGGACCATCCGGGAAACGCCGGCCCCCACGTAGACACCCGAGCCATGACGCAACTCGACCGCGCCGGTCGCCTGCAGACCGCGGAGCGCCTCCCGGACGGTCGGGGCTGTGACGGAGAACCGTTTCGCCAGATCCCGCACCGTGGGGAGTCCGTCGCCGTAACTCAGGTTCTCCCGGCTGATGATCTCCAAGATCTGAGTCATCAGTCCGTCGGTGAGGCTCGGTCTCACCGACGGGGAGACCGGAGCGTCGTACTCCGTCATGCTGCCGCCATCCATTTCACGTTCGAAAAACGACCAAGTGAACTAGTCACTTGGTGACTCTGGCAGTGGACGAAGGTTCTGTCAATGGGTGCACAAAAGGCGATTCATCCTGCTGTCCGGGCGTGAATCCGAGGGCTGCGCGACCGCGATTGCCTCGTCAGAGCCGGTGAACGCGCGCACGCCGCAGCCCGGCGACCACGTCGTGGACGACGACGGAAACGGCTCGAGCGTGGTGGTGAGCGTGCTCTCCCACCTGGTCGGCGACGCGTCGCTCGCCTTCGATCCGTACGGCCGAGCCGCGAGGCGGATGCGATCGGAGAGGTAACGGAGAGGCTCCGCGATGACCCGGAGCTCGCGGCAGCGCGACCGGGCCTGCAAGCCGAGCGCTGATCCGGTGACGGCCGGTCAGCTGAGTACGGCGTCCAGGAGCAGGATGCCCGCACCGAGCAGCGCCGCGTCCGGACCTGAGCGCGTCACGGCGATCTCGAGGTCACGGGTGGCCAGGGGCAGACAACGTTCGTACACGGCGGCGCGGATGGCCGAGATGAGCGGCTCCGCCTTGGACAGGCTGCCCCCGACCACGATGGCGTCGGGGTTGATGAAGTTCACCAGGACGGTGAGCACCTCGCCGATGAGGCGGCCGGCGTTCCTCACCAGGGCGGTCGCCTCCGGTATGCCGTCGTCCACCAGGGCGACGACGTCGGACGGCCGCCCCACGGCGATCCCCTGCTCGGCGAGGACGCCCATCAGCGCGGCCCCGCTGGCGTAGGCCTCCAGGCAGTCGAGGTGGCCGCACGAGCACGTGACCGACGAGTCCGACCTGACGCGGACGTGGCTGATGTCGCCGGCCGCGCCGCGCCCGCGATGCAGGACTCCGTTGACGATCACTCCGCAGCCGATGCCGCTGCCGGCCTTCAGCACCAGGACGGTCTCGCAGCCCGGCCAGGCGCGGGCCTCTCCCACGGCCAGGAGATTGGCGTCGTTCTCGACGAGCACCGGCAGGTCGTAGTGCGCGCCGAAGTGCTCGGCGACGGGGAAGTTGTTCCACCCGGGCATCCGCGAGGGCGACACGACACGACCGCTGGCCGGATCCACGGGCCCGGGGAGGCCGATGGCGATCCCGCGCAGAGGGACGCCCGCCGGTCCGTGGGTCGCCAGCAGGTCGTCGAACGACGCCGCGATCCAGTTCAGAGTCGCCTCCGGCCCCAGGGCGATCTCACAGGGACGCTCCTCGACGACCAGAGGAGTGCCGCTGAGGTCGAGCAGGCCGAGACGCGCGTGGTGCCCCCCGAGGTCGGCCACCGCGAGCACGCCCGCGGTGGGACTGACCCGGAGCCTTCTCGGGCGCCGGCCGCCGCGCGAACTGACCGATCCCTCTTCGACGAGGAGGCCGCTCCCGATCAGTTCCTCGACGCGCAGGGAGACGCTCGACGCCGCCAGGCCGGAGAGACGGGCCAACTCCGCCCGCGACTCGGCGTGCCCGCCGGCGATGAGGCGCAGGAGATCACCTTGCGCACCCCGCACCGGCAACCTCTCTTTGCCTGACATGGACAGAGGAATACCACGGGTTAACTTTGTACGGCAACACGTTGACCTACGCCAGAATCATCCATTACGGTCCGCTTTATCTTCGATTTCGAAAGAAGATGGCGATGATTCGAGTTCAAGGGCTCAACAAGTGGTTCGGTGAGCACCACGTGTTGCGCGACATCGATCTTCACGTGGCCCAAGGAGAGGTCGTCGTGGTGATCGGTCCATCAGGGTCCGGCAAGTCCACACTGTGCCGCTGCCTCAACCGGCTGGAGTCCGCCGGTTCCGGCGAGATCCTCATCGACGGCGTGCCCGCCCCCGTGGAGGGCCGCGAACTGGCCCGGCTCAGGGCCGACGTCGGGATGGTCTTCCAGGCGTTCAATCTCTTCCAGCACAAGACCGTGCTGGACAACGTCATGCTCGCGCCGATGAAGGTGCGCGGCCTCAGCCGTGCCGAAGCGGAGAAGACCGCCCGGGACCTGCTGGCCCGCGTCGGGATCGCCGAGCAGGCCGGCAAGATGCCCGGGCAGCTTTCCGGCGGGCAACAGCAGCGGGCGGCCATCGCGAGGGCGCTCGCCATGCGGCCCAAGGTGATGCTCTTCGACGAGCCGACCTCGGCCCTCGACCCCGAGATGGTCGGCGAGGTCCTGGACGTCATGGTCCAGCTCGCCGCCGACGGCATGACCATGGTCGTCGTCACCCACGAGATGGGCTTCGCCCGCAGGGCCGCCGACCGGGTGGTCTTCATGGACGACGGCCAGATCGTCGAAATGGCGGAACCGAACGCCTTCTTCGAATCTCCCACGACGGACCGGGCCAGGAACTTCCTGGCCAAGGTACTCACTCACTGATCGCAAAGGATGGTGGGCCCGATGGTGTCCATGAGGCGGGTGGCCGCTGTCGCCGCCGTGTCGATGGTCGGCCTTTCGGCGGCCTGTTCCGGAACGGACTCGACGAGCTCGGCGGTGCCGGGCGCACCCAAGGACAACAGCGTGATCGCGCAGGCTCCGGTCGCCTCCGCGGCCGAGATCCTGCCCGGCTCGACGATGGAGAAGATCAAGCAGCGCGGCGAGCTGATCGTCGGCGGTT
The DNA here is from genome assembly GCF_016863275.1 of Planotetraspora mira. Classification (GTDB taxonomy): domain Bacteria; phylum Actinomycetota; class Actinomycetes; order Streptosporangiales; family Streptosporangiaceae; genus Planotetraspora; species Planotetraspora mira. The sequence continues at coordinate 335,458 of NZ_BOOO01000013.1, read as the reverse complement.
CGCTCGACGCGCCGCTGCTGTCCCAGCAGAACCCGACGACCGGCGAGGTCGAGGGGTTCGACGCCGACATGGGCAAGGCCCTGGCGAAGTACATCATCGGCCAGCCCAAGGTGAAGATCGTCAACGCGGCGTCCGAGACCCGTGAGGCGCTGCTGAGCAACGGCACCGTCGACGTCGTCTTCCAGACGTACACGATCACTCCGGAGCGGGCCGAGCAGGTCGCCTTCGCCGGGCCGTACTACTCCTCGGGCCTGACCATCGCGGTGAAGAAAGGCGCGGCGGGGATCGCCAAGCCGGAGGACCTGAACGGCAAGACCGTCATCGCCGGCGCGAACACCCCCGCCATCGCGGCCATCAAGCAGCTCGCCCCGCAGGCGACGATCGTGACGTTCGGCAGCGACCCCGAATGCGTCCAGGCGCTCAAGCAGGACCGCGGCGTCGCCTACGTCCAGGACGAGACGCTCCTCGTCGCCGACGCCCAGAAGGACCCGACGATCCAGGTCGTCGGCTCGCCGTTCACGACCGACCCGTACGGCATCGGCCTGAAGCACGGCGACGACCAGTTCAAGAAGTTCGTCAACGACTGGCTCACGAAGATCCAGGGCCAGGGCGTCTGGCAGCAGATCTGGAAGGGCTCCCTCGGCACGGTCGTGCAGGGTGAGGCCCCGACTCCGCCGCAGATCGGATCGGTTCCGGGTTCCTGATGTCCGCGTTACTCGATCACCTGCCCGAGTTCTGGCAGGGGCTGATCGTGACCCTCCAGTTGACCGCGGCGTCGTTCGCCGGCGCCGCGGTCATGGGTCTGGTGATCGCCGCCCTGCGGGTCAGCCCGGTCCCCGTCCTGCGCGGGATCGGGACGGCCTACGTGGAGACCCTGCAGAACCTGCCGCTCCTCGTCCTGCTGGTCCTCGCGGTCTTCGGCCTGCCGGAGATCGGCCTGCAGGCCGGCCTCCAGGTCACGGCCACCGTCGTCATCGCGCTCTATGAGGGCGCCTACATCGCCGAGGCCCTGCGCTCCGGCGTCAACGCGGTCTCCTCAGGTCAGGGCGAGGCGGCGCGCGCGCTGGGACTGACCTTCGGCCAGTCCCTGCGCCACGTGGTGCTGCCCCAGGCGCTGCGGACGGTCATCCAGCCGATCGGGAACATCTTCATCGCCCTGACGATGAACACCTCGCTCGCGGCGGCGGTCGGCGTCGTCGAACTGACGGCCGCCGCCAACCGGGTCAATCTCCTGGAGGCTCAGCCCATTCCGATCTTCGTGGGCGCCGGCCTGGCCTACGCGGTCATCGCGGCCTGCGCCGGCTTGGTGACCGGCCGGCTCGAACGCCGACTGGCGGTGGTCCGGTGAGCAACGTGTTGTTCGACGAGCCCGGCCCACGGGCTCGCCGCAGGATCAGGATCGCGACCGTCGCAGGAGCGATCGTCCTGCTGGCACTGGTGGCGCTCGCCGTCCGCCAGTTCGCCGCGAACGGCCAGCTCGCCGCCGACCGCTGGCAGCCGTACGCGACCTGGCCGATGTGGCGCTACCTGCTCGGCGGGCTGTGGTCCACCGTGCTCGCGGCGGTCGTGTCGGCCGCGCTCTCGATGGCGGCCGGCCTGGCGCTCGCGCTCGGACGGCTGTCGCGGCGGCCGTGGGTCCGGATGCCGTCGGCCGCCTACGTGGAGACCGTGCGGACGATCCCCGTACTGGTGCTGGTCTACGTCGTGCTGTTCGCGCTGCCCCGGTACGGCCTGGACCTGCCGCTGTTCTGGAAACTCGTGGTGCCGCTGACCGTCTCGAACGCCTCGTTGTTCGCGGAGGTCTTCCGGGCGGGAATCCTGTCCATCGAGCGGGGCCAGAGCGAGGCCGGGCTCGCCGTCGGACTGACGCACGGGCAGACCATGCGCCTGATCGTGCTGCCGCAGGCGGCCCGGCGCGTCCTGCCCTCGATCGTCAGCCAGTCGGTCGGGCTACTGAAGGACACCTCGCTCGGCTTCGTCGTCAGCTACGCCGAGCTGCTCTACAGCGGCAAGGTGCTGGCGAACTACAACGGCCTGCTCATCCAGACCTACATCGTCGTCGCGCTGGTCTATCTGGTGGTCAACGCGTCGCTGTCCAAACTGGCCCGCACTCTCGAGGCGCGCCAGCCGCGAAGGAGGCTCTTTCGTGCCTGAGTTCTTCCCGCTCGCCGAGGTGGTGCGGTCGGGGTTCGTGGAGAGCGTGCACTTCGGCAGCGCCGTCGCTCTCACGCCCGACGGCCGCACCGCCGTCGCGCGCGGCCAGGTCGGCGCGCCGGTGTTGCCGCGCTCGTCCGCCAAGCCGTTCCAGGCGCTCGCCTGCCTGCTCTCCGGCGCCGACCTGTACGGCCCGCGCCTGGCGATCGCGGCCGGAAGCCACACGGGTGAGGACTTCCACGTGCGGCTGGTCTCCGAGATGCTGGCCGAGGCCGGGCTCGGATTCGACGCCCTGGGCTGTCCCACCGACTGGCCGGAGGACGAGGCCACCCGGCACGCGCTGATCCGAGGCGGCCAGGGGCCGTCACGTGAGCGGATGAACTGCTCGGGCAAACACGCCGCGATGCTCGCCGCGTCGGCGGTCTCCGGCTGGGCCGTCGACTCCTACCTCGACCCCGGCCATCCCGTCCAGCAGCGGGTCCGCGCAGTCGTCGAGGAGTTGTCGGGAGAGAAGGCGGCCCACGTCGCCGTCGATGGTTGCGGCGCACCGCTGTTCGGCATCTCGCTGGAGGGTCTGGCGAGAGCCGTACAGGCCATGGTGCTCGCCGAGCCGGGGACGGCGCCGCGGGCGGTCGCGGACGCGATGCGCGAACACCCCGAGTACGTCGGCGGGACCGGTCACGTGAACACCTCGCTCATGCGGGCCCTGCCGGGCGCGCTGGCGAAGGGCGGGGCCGAAGGGGTGCTCGTCGTCGCGCTCGCCTCGGGGCACGCTGCGGCGGTCAAGGTCATCGACGGCAGCCCACGGGCCACGACCGCGATCGCTCTGGCGACGCTGCGAGCGGCGGGCGGGGACGTCACGCCGGCCGCGGAGTTCGCGACCGTTCCGGTGCTGGGCGGGGGAATCCCGGTCGGCGAGATCCACGCTTCGGGGGAAGCATGAGTCTCGCGTACGAGATCTTCATCGACAGCACGGCGGGCGCGCTGGTCTCCGAAGTGATCGCCGCCTCGGCGCTTTAGCCGTCCGACCTTGTGCGTGGCCTGGCCGGCTCCCGGCCAGGCCACGTCACGTTACGTCGTGGGCTCTGCCGCGTCGACGCCGGCCTTGCGATCCGCGCGCCAGGCGAACACGACATGCACGAGCCCGCCCGCACCGGGCAGCGCGGTGGCCAGAAGAACTCCCAGGACCGTGTAGTAGAGGAAATTGGTTGGGGTGTCCTCGCCGGACAGCGTGAGAGCCGCCGTGAGGGCCGCCGCCGCCGCGATGCCGAGAAGGATGAGGTAGAGAGCCAGGCGGTTCCTCAGCGTCCAGGTCGTCCGGAGTTCGCGCCAGAGGGACCAGACGACCGGGACGGTCAGTATCGGACTCCCGCCGACGACGTATCCGAGGGCGAGCAACGGATGAGCGGCCGCGTAGCCTCCGAGCGCCGTGACCCCTTCTTCCCATACGTGCGCGGGCGGGTCGCAGACGTCCCTGAGCCAGACTCCCCCGCCGAACACGACCGCGAGACCCGCGAGTGTGAAGGCGTACCTACTCCACGGCCGGGGTTCCGACGCTGACATTCCGATCACAACGCCAATCATGGCGGCCGGCCGAAATCCCTGCCGCGTCCGATGTCGATCCCGCCGGAGGCCGTTCGTACAGAGGATGAGAAGCCGGCACCGGGCCGGCGGCGGACGGCCGGAGGATGCGGGCGCATGCGGAAGATCGTTGTGATCGAACACGTGACCCTCGATGGCGTGATGCAGGCGCCGGGCACGCCTGACGAGGACGTGCGCGACGGGTTCGAGCACGGTGGCTGGGCACAGCCGGGCAACGACGCGGTGATGGGCGGCGAGATGGCGAAGGGGATGGGCGGCGCCGAACTGCTGTTCGGCCGGCGGACCTACGAGCAGTTCTTCGCCTTCTGGCCCGCTCAACCGGAGCCGAACCCCTTCACCGAGGTGCTGGACAAGACCCAGAAGTACGTCGCGTCGACGACGCTGACCGAGCCTCTCCCCTGGGTCAACTCCACGCTGCTGGCGGGCGACGCCGTCAAGGCCGTGGCCGAGCTCAAGGAGCAGCCCGGCAAGGACCTCGCGATCCTGGGCAGCGGGGAGCTCGTCCGGTCACTGATGGGGCAGGATCTCGTCGACGTGTACAAGCTGCTGATCCATCCGTTGGTCCTGGGATCGGGGCGCCGCCTGTTCCCCGACGCCGGCCCGCCGGCCGGACTCCGGCTCACCCATTCGGTGACGACGACCACTGGCGTGGTGATCGCCACCTACCGGCCGGCCGCCTCCGTCGACGCCTGACATCGACGCCGACGCACTCGTCCAAGCGCGAAAGGAGCACCCGATGAAGCAGTACATGCTCAGCGTGATCCAGCCCGACGGGGACCCGCCCCCGCCCGAGATCATGGATCCGATCACCCGGAACCTCGACGCTCTGAACCAGGAGATGAAGGCCGCCGGCGTGTGGGTCTTCGCCAGTCGTCTGCACCCGGCGAGCACGGCGACCGTGCTGCGGGTCAAGGACGGCGACGTGCTCATGACCGACGGACCGTACGCGGAGGGCAAGGAACACCTCGGCGGGTTCACGATCATCAGGGCGCCCGATCTCGACGCGGCGCTCGAATGGGGCAGCAGGCTCGCCCAGGCGATCGGCCTGCTCCCGATCGAGGTGCGGCCGTTCGAAGACGAGGCCTGACGCCTGGAGACCAGTGCTGCACTCGAAATTCACTCGGCGTCGGTCAAGCGGAATCCCATGAGAGGGATCTCGAAAGGGTCGATGTCGGCGAAGTCATCGAAGTCGCTGGAAGAACCTTCGACGCAGAAGCCGAAGAACCTCTCCAGCGCCGCCTCTCCGAGGTCCAGAGGGTGGAAGGGGAAGGGATACGGTTCCTCCCCGAACTCGGCTTCCACCGGATGATCCTCGGCCCAGTAGGGCACCTCGAACGGCATGACCTCACCGACGTTCTCGATGATCCCCTCATCGGGAGCGAGGCTGAGCGCGCGGACGAGCGTCCCGTCGTGCCATACGCCGAACGCCAGCCAGTCGACCACGCTGTGCATCGCGTGCAGGTAGGTGCGCCTGCCGTCGTGGGCGACGTACTCAGCGGCCAGCAGTGACGGTCGGTCGATCATCAGATGCTGGCCGGTGATGATGTCGAGGCCGGGGAAGCATCCCAGGTAGACGGTTCCCTTAGGCGGATAGACGTCATCGCCGAGGGTCCCGTCCTCGATCTGCGTGATCTGTTTGCCGGCGGACATCCTGGAGATCAGGCGACGGCAGGCGTCCCTGTCGAGTGCCGGTCGCGCCTGCAGCGCATCGGCCACGTCGCCTTCCGCGTGTATGAGGAGACCTGTCTTCGCGCCCATGTCCGATCCCGCTTCGATAGTGGAGAGTCGGAGGGACCATAGCGGGCCCGCGTGACATTCCTCGCGCCGTCGCCCCGGTGCTCGGCTTCGTGCATCGGTGAGCACGGTCATCGCGCGCTACGGCCGGTGCCGTCCGTGGCATGCTCGGCACATGAGGGCGAGCCGGTCAGGATGCAGGGTGTGCCGGTTTTGGTCACCATGCTGGAGGATCCCTTCCGAAGCGTCTTCGACGCGATTGAAGTACTGACCTTCGTCGCCGTCCGCACAGAGCGGATCCTGCTGAGAATCACCGCCATCAAGGTGCTCCACACCACCTACCGGTCCTGCTCACCTCCCGACTGGCCACCCTCGACCGACTCCCGGGAGTCACACAAAGGTGGCTGGCCGAGGAGTTCGAGGTCGCGGAGACAGGAACGACCTGGTGCAGTTGGCCGCCGACGTCGCACTGCGACGTGAAACCGCGAGGCCACCGCCCCTTCGTCTTCGAGGTCGAATCGGCCCAAGCCGCGCCCAGCCGATGGGAAGCAGAGCCGACCCGGGCACAAGCCACGAGCGCTAATTTACGATCGTGCCCTCGCCCGAATCCCACAACCCCACACGCAGAGCCTGGAGCCTGTCTCGTGTGGCGTTCACGCTGTTAAGCGCGGTCATACTCGGCGGAATCGTGATTCTCATCGCCGCACGCCATCCCCAGAAGGTGTACGTCGCGACTGCAGATCTGCCTGCATTTCATCGAGTCACCGAACGAGACATCCGCTTACAAGAGATGCCCGCAGAAGACCTTCCACAAGAACCGATGAACAACCCGGACTCGCTGGTCGGACGATACACCCTCGCCCCCCTCACCAAAGACAAACCGTTCGCTGAGTCTTCACTCGGACCACTATTAGCCCGAACGGATCTGGATGGAATGTTGTTCACATCTATCAAGGCGACATCCGAAACCACCCTGGGAGGTCGACTGGCTCGCGGAGACCACGTGAACGTGCTGTTGTCGACCACTGCCCCTGATACCACATCTGCGCAGCTCACCAACGTTCTTGTGGTGGACGTGACAAGAGAGGTCGTGGTGGTCGCGATAACCGCGGACGAATCGAAGACCATGCTAAACGCCCTCGGCACCAGTCACGTCTCCGTCGCGCGCCTGAGGGCCTACGTCCGTCCGTGACCCATTGTCTCGGCGAGCACGGTGCCGATTCTGGCTGTCCGACCATCCCGGCGCGCCCCCCATAACCACGAATCTCGTAATCATATTGAAGGCGTCTCGTTCATCGCGCACGTCATCAGCCGTCGGCCACATTTCCAGAAGCTTATCTCGGTAGAGATCGAAAGCGGTTCTTTGTTGTTCGCCGAGTTCTTCCGCTCCACTCAGGGCGAACCGGTAAGCGACATATGCTGCGACGAATCCTCCGCCCACGACCAGCCCGTACAACAAAGGTGGCTGCCCTGTCAACAGCATTGCCATCCCGGAAATGGTCGTGGCAATCGACGCCAGAAATGATACGACCAGCGGGAATTCGTAATTTGCCACATATTCCTCATAGTCCCGCTGAAATTGCTCCGGAAGCAGCGAGAATAGCCGTGGCCAGAATAAGATCGTGTCGACCCCGTATCTATCTCTCGGGTAATTCTCCGCCGCTTGCAGCACATTTCCTAATCGCGTGGGAAAAACCGAGGACTCTTCCCCGGAGTAACGGTAATACACCGAGACAACATCCGGCACCGCCCCGTCTCTATCATCAAGAAGAACCCGCATTCGTTCTGTATGCCACCTGACTCCCGGAACAGTCTTCCAACCAAGAAGCACGCTCAGGCGCCGCAGTGGATAGCCCTCAAAGAGGCGAACGATACCTCGCCACTGACTGGATACCGCCGCCGCCAGAAACCAGATCGCGGCAAGATATCCAAGAAGGGCGACAACCTTGGTGACCGCGTCCAACGCCCCCCACCAGGCCGACACACGCGTGAAGGTCGTCAGGCATGCCGTCACGAGCGAGATCGTCAGGCTGGCAAATACGAAAGTCGGAAGCAACGCGTTGAATAGAAAGCGTCTCGGAAAAGATCCGGCGATTTGCTGACTGAAATGCTCGAACAAAGATCCTCCCTCAGCGTGGTCGAACTGGCGGAGGATCCCCGTCGGCGGCATCTCGCATGTCGCTGCCTTTCCCCAGGCAATCAGGGCATCGACTACACCTGCAGTGACTCGGTGGTCGACTTACAGGTCCAAATGTGTGCAGGCACTGGCGACAGAAGAAGTTCCAGCCCCGGTTGACGGCATCCCCCGCTGGCCGGGAGCCTCCTGGGCTCATATGAGCGTCCCTTCCACCCCACGCCCCCGGGACACCTCGATAATCGGCCCCGCTCACGCTGCGCGCAATAGACATCACGTGATCCATTGGATGCGCCGGCCCCGTAGCCGACACCGGCCTGCAAAGGCGCAACTGTTCAGCGATGACAGAGAGGGCTCTACTCGCTAAGGGCTCTCGCCTTTCGCCCCTTCCGGTGGTTGCTGTCACGTCCGCTACGCGAGCGGACGCCGTGCAGGACCAGGGCCACCGCTCTGTCGGTGAAGTCCTGGTCCAGGGGCATTTGCCGGAACACGACCCGCAACCAGACGGCGCCCGCGAGCAGATCGACGATCATCATCGGATCGGCCGACGTGTCGATCTCCCCCCGCTCACGGGCCCGTTCGAAGATCGGCAGCTCTCGGGCGAAGCGGTCGGCGAAGAAACCCTTCGCCGCGTCGGCCAGGGCGGGATCGTGTACGGCGGCGCCCAGCGCCGCGACGGCGATGTCGGACGCCGGAGGGACGGTGAGCAACCGTGTGACGCCGTCGACCAGGCTCCGGAGATCTCCGGCGAGGCTGCCGGTGTCCGGCGCCTCGAAGTCGAGCGCCTCCGCCTCGACGAGCGCCGCGCCGAGCAGGGCCGCCTTGGACGGCCACCAGCGGTAGATCGTCGTCTTGTTGACCTCGGATCGCCCGGCCACGCCCTCGATGGTGAGGCCCTCATACCCCTTCTCCGCGAGCAACTCGAGCGTCGCGTCCAGGATCTGCCGCTTCTTGCGAGGAGCCATGTCCGGGAGTGTAGTGCAACGCACCGTTGCGTTGTACTCTGAGGAAAACACAACGCACCGTTGCGTTGTACTCTGAGGAGGCCGCAATGGGACCGCCGATCGTCTTCATCCATGGGATCCGGGTCAGCGGCACGATGTGGGACCCGGTCAGGGCCCATCTCACGAGCCCCTCCGCCGCCCCGGACCTGCCGGGGCACGGTTCCAGGCGCGGCATGCCGTACGACATGGACGCGGCCTGCGAGGTCGTCGCCGGCTGCATCACCGATCTGGGCGGACGGGCGCTCGTCGCCGGGCTGTCCCTCGGCGGCTACGTCGGCATCGCCACCGCCGCACGTCACCCCGCACTCGTGGCCGGCCTGGTGGCGATGGGCTGCACGGCGAAGCCCACCGGGAGTCGCGCCGCGGTCTACCGCCTCGCGGGCCGCCTCGCCGCCCGCAACCCCTCGCTGGCCGGCCGCCTGAGTGTGTACGGCTTCCGCAGGGCGCTTCCGGGGCCGGTCGCGGAGGCGTTCGCCGCAGGAGGCGTCTCCTGCGAGGTGATGCCCTCGGTCGTCGAGGCCGTCACCGCCGAGGATCCCCTGGCCTCACTCGCGGCCTATCCCGGCCGGGTATGGCTGGTGAACGGCTCCCGCGACCCCTTTCGCGTCGACGAACAGGAGTTCCTCCGGGCGTGCGCCCGCGGCAGTCTCACTCACCTGCCCGGACGAGGTCACCTGACCGTGCTCGCCGATCCCGCGAGGATCGCCCGTTTCATCGAGAGCGCCGCGCGAGCCGGCGATTCCATGACATCCATGGAAACTTTCGCCCCATAAGCCCCACCACACCCACAATCGGGATTATTTTACCCAGATATGGTCAGAAGTGACGTTAATGTCATGGCAGCCTCAAATGCATGCATACAAGGAAATTTATCCCGGTAGTGTGCATGGCCGTTCTTGGCATGTTCACCGGGTTCTCCGCGCCGGCGCTGGCCCAGTCCGCACAGGCACCGGCCTCATCCGTCCACTCCGCCACGGCGGACAGCGCGCCACCGGTCTACGGACGGGCGACCTACCTGCTCGACGCCTCGACGGGCGCGGTCCGGTTGGACGACGACGGTGCCCGGCGCATGCCGATCGCCAGCCTCACCAAGATGATGACCGCCTACGTCGTCCTCAGGCAGGCCAAGCTGACCGACACCGTCACCATCACCGGTGACGACGAGCGGTATGCCAACGACAACGACGGCACAAGTGCCGATCTCGATCCCGGCGACCGCGTCCAGGTGAAAGACCTGCTCTACGGCCTGATGCTGCCGTCGGGCGCGGACGCCGCCCACGCGATGGCCCGCACCTACGGCCCCGGCGTCGACAAGTTCGTCGACAAGATGAACGCCGCCGCCCAGCAACTCGGGCTGAAGGACACCCACTACGTCAACCCCGACGGACTGCCGATGGCGAGCGGCGACGGCTACTCCACCGCGCAGGACCAGGCCCGGCTGGCCGCGGCCGCCCTGCGCGACAAGACGTTCGAGAAGGTGACCTCCACCCAGCAGTACAGCATCGGCTCGACCGCGGCACACGGCGCCCACACGTGGAACAACACCAACGAGATGCTCGACCTGCCGGGCGCGCTCGGTGTGAAGACCGGCTTCACCCAGGCCGCGGGCTTCTGCCTGGCGTTCGCGGCGGACCGCCAGGGACATCGGTTGATCGGCGTCATCCTCGGCGAGGACGTCTCCAGCAGGCGTTTCCGCACCGCCGAGTCCCTGCTGGACTGGGCGGCGGACAACCCGGCGCCCCAGCGCAGCGCCGCCGCCTAGAGCCGCCGACCGTCATCGCGGCCTTAAAGGTTGATACTCGGGCAAATGGGTTGATAGCTGGTGCCAGACTGGCGACCCGTCGGGCGCGTGCACGTTCAGATCGACGCCCGCGGCTAGCGAGGAGGATTTGGTGGACAAGCCGGACTGGGCCGCACCCCTGACCGAGGCGTACGAAAGGTCTCTGGGCTATCTGACGGGCCTGCCCGACCGGCCGGTGGGCAACACGATGAACTGGCCGGATCTGCGCGAGGCATTCGGCGGGCCGTTGCCGGACGGCCCCGAGGACGCGCGGGAGGTGGTCGCGAAGCTGGCCACGGCGGCCGAGCCCGGTCTGGTGAACACACCGAGTGGCCGCTTCTTCGGATTCGTCGTCGGCGGCGCCCATCCGGCGGCGCTGGCGGCGGACTGGCTCGCGACCACGTGGGACCAGAATGCCTGCCTGGCCGCCCTCGCCCCGTCCGCCTCGGCGGTGGAAGAGGTCGCCGGACAGTGGCTGGTGCGGCTGTTCGGGCTCCCGGCCCAGACGTCGGTAGGGTTCGTCACCGGCGGTCAGATGGCCAATTTCACGGCGCTGGCCGCCGCCCGGCACGAGATGTTGCGCCGGGAAGGCTGGGACGTCGAGGCCGACGGGCTGGCCGGGGCGCCCCGCCTGCGCGTGCTGGCGGGCCGGCAGCGACATGACAGCATCGATCGCGCGCTGCGCTTCCTCGGCCTGGGCCGCAACGCGATCACCCCCGTGGAAACGGACGACCAGGGGCGGATGCGCCCCGACGCGCTCGCCGAGGCGCTCGCGGAGGGCGGTGGGCCGACGATCGTCTGCGCCCAGATCGGCGGCGTCAACACGGGGGCGTTCGACCCCGTGGGCGAGATCTGCGCGATCGCCCACCAGGCCGGGGCCTGGGTGCACGTCGACGGCGCCTTCGGGCTGTGGGCCGCGGCCAGCCCGCGGTTGCGGCACCTGACGGCGGGCGTCGAGATGGCCGACTCGTGGGCCACCGACGGCCACAAATGGCTCAACGTGCCCTACGACTCCGGCATGGTCTTCTGCGCTCATCCAGAGGCTCACCGGGCCGCGATGGGCATCCGGGCCGGCTATCTCATCCACGGCGCCGACGGGGAACGCGACCCGCTCGACTACACCCCCGACTTCTCCCGCCGCGCCCGCGGGTTCGCCGTGTACGCCGCGATCCGGACGCTCGGCCGCACCGGCATCGCCGACCTGGTGGAGCGCTGCTGCACACTGGCGGGCAGGTTCGCCGGACGGTTGGCCGCCCACGACGGCGTCGAGGTGCTCAACGAGGTGTCCCTCAACCAGGTGCTGGTGCGCTTCCTCTCCCCCGACGGCGACCACGACGGTCACACCCGCGCGGTGGTGGATCGGGTGCAGCGGGAGGGGACCTGCTGGATGAGCGGGACGGTCTGGCAGGGCCGCGCCGCGATGCGGATATCGGTGTCGAACTGGTCGACCGATCAGGACGACGTGGACCGGTCGGTCGAGGCGATCCTCCGTTGTGCCCGGCCGGACGCCGGAGGCCGATGAACATGAGCGCGGTCGCCGGCACGTCTCCGCGGGGCCGATGACGCGCGACGGCCGCCGGTCGGGAGACCGGCGGCCGTGCGGAACATCACGGAGGGGGGTCAGCGGACGTTGCGGACCTTGACCGTGTCCTTGCGGTAGCTGTTGCTGTGGCCGTCCGGCTTGTAGTTGCCCTCGACGTTGCCCGCGATGTCCACGGCGAACCAGTGGACCTCGGTGGTCTTGTCGACGGTGATCTGCTGCGCGCCCTCACGCATGCCCGCCGCGGCGAGCCTGGGCGAGCTCAGCGTCGGCCGGCTGCCGTCCAGCGTGTAGTACACGTTGGCCGGCTCGTCCATCGTGAAGGTGAACGTGGCCGAGGAGTCGGTGCGGCCGGTCACCTCGAGCTTCGACTTCGGCCGGTCGTTGTCGTCGGAGAACGACCTGGCGACCTCGAGGATGGCGAGCTGGCCGTTGGCGAACTCCATCGCCTCCTCGTGTCCCTCGGCGAAGTCGGGCTGGAAGCCCACCGCCTCGAACTGCTTGGTGGTCGCGTTGTAGACGTCCGCGCCCACCTCGAAGTCCCAGCCGATGATGCCGCGGTTGAACCAGTGCTCGTCGGCGCTGTTGCCCGCCGCCGAGTACAGCACGTCCGGGACGGGGCCGGTCTGGCCGGGCCAGATCCCCGTGCCGCGCCACGCCTGCACCGCCGACAGGATGTGGCTGGAGGCGTTCCAGAAGTAGTTCTCCGTGCCGAAGTCGACCCGCGGCAGCAGCTCGCGGCCCGCCGTCTTGTAGGCGCCCGGAGGCCACATGAAGTAGCCGCCGTAGGAGTGCGTGTTCATCGCGAACTTGATGTTCGGGTACTGGTGGGTCAGCCAGACCTCGTTCTGCGTCTCCGGCTCCGACAGCTCGGACGGACCGGCGAACGTGCCGCTGGTGCAGCTCGACGAGGCGCCGCTGTACCCGTCGAACAGCGAGCCGACGGTGAAGTTGCGGTTCAGGTCGACGCCCCACGAGTTACGCGACGCCGGGTCACCGGAGGTCGCGGGGCAGTAGTTGGTCATGTTCTTGCGCTGCATGTTGTAGTCGTAGAAGCTGTACGTCCCGCCGTCGGGGTTGACCGTCGGCATGATGAAGATGTCGAGGTTGTCGACCAGCTTCTTCGTCGCCGGGTCGCGGTCGTAGTTCCGAAGCAGACGCTCGGCGGTCTCCACACAGGTCAGAGGCGTCACCCACTCACGGGCGTGCTCCTGGCAGTAGAGGAACACGCCGACCTTCGAGCCGTCGCGCTTCTTTCCGATGCGCAGCGCCTTCATCTGGAACGGGGCCCGCGAGACGCTCGCCGGCGCCTTCAGGTTGTCGGTCAGCTTCGTCGCCGGCGCGGCGGCCACCAGGCCGGCGCCCGCGTTGCCCCGGTAGGTCGACGCCGTCAGCAGCGCCGCGGCGGCGGTGTCGGCGTTGACCGCGTCCACCACCTGGCGGGCGGTGCTGCTGATCGCGCCGGTGGCGTCGGTGGCCAGGTTGACCGTGACGTTCTTGCCGGCGACCGCGATCGACAGCGGGGCGGAGGCGGTGGCCGGCTGCGCCACCGTCACGCCGATGTCGTTGCCGCCCTCGCTTCCGTACGCCTTGGAGGTCACGTAGAAGGTGCTCGCCGTGGCCGTGCCGAACTGCGCCTGCGCCGCCCGGCGGTAGCCGTTCGTCTTGTTCGGCAGGTCGATGATCTGCGAGATCTTCGGGAACTGCCTGGCGAGGGAGGTGATGCGACCCGTGACCTCAGTGGGGTCCATGTAGTGGTCGACGAAGTCCTCGACGTAGTGCTTGCTCGGCGGCTTGCGCTTTTCACCGAGCCACTTGTTCACCGGCACGGTGACCGAGCCGCCGCGGCTGCTGGTGATGGTCACCTTGGTGGGGGCCGCGGTGATCGGCAGCGGGGAGCTGAACCGGTGGTACATGTACTGGCCGGCGTCGGTGAACCGCGACATCGTCGCCGTGCCGCCGGAGTCGGGCGCGGTCTTCGGGCCGCTGTCCCACGTTGCGGTGAGCACCGTCTCGGCGTCCGTGGCGCTCGACTTGACCTCCACCGAGAGGAATCGCTGGTCGTCGAGGCTGGTGAACCACTCGGCGCGCAGCGGGGTGAGCGTGTCGCGCTCGTCCTGGGCGGCCTCCGCGGACATGATCGCGGACTTGCGCTCGGCCTGGTTCTGGGCGTAGTCCGTCTGGTCGGAGATGGCGCCCCGCACGTCGAAGCCCTGGTCGCGGAGGTCCTGGGCCTCCTGCGGGCTGAGAACGGCGTGGACCTCGATGCCGTTGTCGAGAGGCTTCTTGTATTCGGCGAGGTCGACGCCCATGTCGTTGAGCCGGTCCACCGCCGCCTGGTCGGGCACGACGATGCGGAGCAGCGCCACACCGTTCTGGTCGGTGCTGGGCTGCCGATCCGGCACGACCTGACCGGTCTGCGGAGAGGGATCGGCGAGAACGGGGTTCGGGCTGAGGGTGAGGGTGAGGGCAATGGGCAGAGCCAGTACGACCGCTACGCGGCCGACCCTGCCATTGATGGAACGCCCCATGACAGATTCCTCCAGTTGGCACACGGTTTCCCGGGGAGGGGGTGTCCCGGCAGAATGTGCGCAATTATCAAGATCCTCGTCAAATAGCGAATCATCGTCAAGGTCCAAATCTCTATATTTGGTGCGTCCGGTAATGTAACAGAATCTTTATCTAGAACTTATGGACCATGGTCAAATTTCGAGATAAAGACATACATCGCGAGCGATTCACCCCCGTTACGCTCGGCGAGCATGAATACCGATGACGTGTGGCGCCTCGTTGACCAGGCGCGATCCGAACTCGACGAGGAAACCCGCGACGACGCCGAGGCGGTGGCCCGGCAGATGGTCGCGCTGCTGTCCCAGCGGGATCCGGCCGAGATCGTCGCATGCGAACCGCCGCTCTGGGACCTGCTCACCGCCTCCTATCGAGCGGACCTGTGGGCGGCCGCATATGTGATCAACGGCGGCGCCTCGGACGACGGATTCGACTACTTCCGGGGCTGGCTCGTCGCCCAGGGCGAGGCGGCGTACGGCCAGGCGATCGAAGACCCCGACTCCCTCGCCGGCCTCCCCGCCGTCCTGAGCGCACACGCCCAAGGCGACGATCTTCAGGGGGAGGACGTCCTCAGCGTGGCCTGGCACGCATATCAGGCCGTGACGGGCGAGGAACCGCCGCCGTGGTCCTTCTCGGTCCGGCATCCCCGCCTGGATCCCGACTGGGACTTCGACTTCGACGACGAAAAGGAGATGCGACGCCGCCTGCCTCGGCTGACGGCCCTCTTCTACGGCCCGGCCCAGTGACCTGAGGCGAGGCCGTCAGTCGCAAACGCTCTCGATCGGTGCGTCGGCGGGGGCGCATAAACCGATGCCGAGGGAAATGCCCAACCGGCGCTCCACTCCGTCGGAGAGATAGGTGACGACGATGCCCCTGCCGAACGCGGTCTTCTGCGTCCGGCGTGAGACCTGGAGCACGAGTTCCGCGAATTCCATCCTCGAAGAGTCCTCTGGCTGGCACGCCTGGGAGACGTCGTGCTTGACGGACAACGCACGTCCCTCAAGTCCGATGGGCTCTCCCAGGTTGACGCCGTCGTTGTCGAACGGCCGGTGGAAAGACCGCAAGGTGAAGGCGTCCACATTGAGGTCCCCCAGATTCTCCCCGAACCCGACTCGTGTGACGGTGACCGATCCGCCGCGATCGAGGCAGAGCGGGATATTGCCGAACAGGTAGGGATGTCCCAGCCGCGCGGACGACGACCTTCTTGTAATCACCCAATGCGACCCCGTCCCGTGACGCCCCGGCAACGATGATCACCGAGGGCTGCGGCCATCATCACCGCTGGGCAGGCGGTCAGGGAAGACGTCTTCCCTGACCGCGTCTCAGGCTCCTCCACCGAGGGATCGCTCCGGAGACGCAAGCGGACGGCCGCAGGAAACACCGCACCCCCACGTGAGCGCGTACGTGTTTCCCCCGGGCGGCCCGTCCGGAGGGTCCCGTCGGTCAGTTCGTGCTGTGTGCGACCTCGGAGCGTGAGCGGCCGTGGTGGTCGTCGTGCCCGTGGCCGTCGTGACCGTGGCCGTCGTGCCCATGGCCGTGCCCCCGGCCGTGGTGCGGCCGCCGCAGCCCGGAAAGGTCCCGCTTGGCGACGCTGTTGCGATCGGAGACGTGGTTGCCCAGCGCGAACTGCGGCCAGTAGCCCAGGATCTCCTGCCGGCTGCGCTCGCTCCACGCGCGCGCCAGCTCGCTGCGGCACTTGTAGAAGTTCAGCGCGTATCCCTCGGTGTGCAGCCTGAGCAGGGAGAAGCCTCCGGGGTACTCCTTGACCGCGGCGACCTCCTGCAGCGTGACGCCGGGCGCGGCGGGGCTGACGGTGCGGTGGTTGCGGTGCGTGTGCCCGGCATGGTGAAGGAAGACGCCGGGGGTCTTCGCGTACGCGCCGAGGACCGAGGCCGCCTGGGCGGCGTCGAGGGAACTGCCCGGAGTGATCGGGAACGGCGAGTCGGTCATCACGAGCGGGTGGTGCCCGAAGACGACGGTCGGCTGGTCCCTGTGCGCGGCCAGATCGGCCTGGAACCAGGACATCTGCTCCGGCGACATGCCGCCGGCGTCGCCGCCGTTGCCCGGCTTGTCGTAGGTGTCGAGGCCGATCACGTGCAGCCCCGAGAGGTCCTTCGAGAAGTACGTCAGCTCGTCCTGGGGGAAGTAGGCGTCCTGGAAGCAGTCGTTGCCCTGCCACCTGCCGACCCGGCAGGTGGCGTAGGCGTCCCCGCTGTGCGCGCGATCGTGGTTCCCGCGCGTGACGAAGTAGTCCTCGCGGTACCGCCCGAACCGGGTCAGAAGTTGCCGGGACCGGTTGAGGTCGGCGGGCACGGCCTCGGCCGAGATGTCGCCGGCCGCCAGAAGGTAGGTCGGGTCGAGCCTGGCGACGTCGTCGACCATGGACTCCAGCATCACCTCGGGGTACGGCGGGAGTCCGGGAACCTGGGAGATGCCGATGTACTGCGGTTGGCCGCCGACCAGCCCGGCCTGGGTCTCACCCATGTGCAGGTCGTTGCAGAGCACGATCGAGAACAGGAAACGTCCCGGTGGCGGCTGCGGCGTCGTGAAGGAGAAGGGGCCATTCGTGCCGCGACCGTAGTCGGAGGTGCCCACCGCGTTGCCGGCGATGAGGGTGAACTCCATGGGCGAGGCGAGCTTGCCGTTGGATCGCGCCTGGTAGTAGTAGGTCTGGCCAGGTTCGAGGTCGGTCAGTTCCACGTGGTGGTAGGGCGTGTGCGAGCGGATGCCGCCCGCGACGCGGTTCAGCCGCGAGGGATGGGTGCCGTAGACCACCTCTCCGTCGGCGGGCGCGGGGACCATCCGGCCCAGGCCGTCGTCCGTGCCGGGCACGCCGGTGTACCACGTGATCACCGCCCGGTCCTCGGTGAGCGTCACGAGTTCCAGGTTGACGGGCATCACGTCCGTGGGCTTGGCCGAGGCGTACGCGCGTGCGGGGCCCATGCCGGCGAGCGGCACGGCCGGCCCCGCCCGAGGAACGTCGTGTGCGCGACGTGCCGCCCCGCCCGGCCTGCCGCGTCGCCGTACTGCCGTGAGCCGATGCGCGCGGGAGCGTCCCGGACGTGAACAAGAAGGTGGTCGAGCCTTCTCCGGACGTTTCCTCAGGGGTCACGGATCATCGGCAGGTTGGGATCCGTGGTCGCGCCCGCCCGGGTCCCGCGAAGCTTCCCGGGCCGTCGTGCCACGACTTCTCTGCACCATCGCGCCACACCGTCCGGGGCACGCCCCTTCCGTACACGGACCAGGAGACGCATGTGACCAGACTCCGCAGCACCGCCGCGGCCCTACTTGCCGGAGCGGCCGTCGTGGCCCTCGCGAACCCGGCGTTCGCGACCTCGTCAGGAAGACATCACCACAGGAGCTTCGACCTTCAGGCTCACCGCGGCGGCCTCGGTCTCGTCGTGGAGAGCACGCTCGACTCCTTCGCCAGCGGGCTACGCGTCGGCGTCAGCACGCTGGAACTGGACATCCAGATCACCGAGGACGGCAAGGCCGTCGTCACGCACGACCGCAAGGTGGACGGCCGCAAGTGCCAGGACACCGGGCCCGCCTCCCCCGGCGACCCCGAATACCCCTATGTCGGCAAGTATGTGAACACGCTCTCCCTCGCCCAGGTCAGGACGCTGGACTGCGGGTCGAAGCCGCTGACGGAGTTCCCCGGGCAGCGGCCCGCCCCCGGGGCCCGGATGCCGCTGCTGAGCGAGGTGTTCGACCTGGTCAAGCGCTTCCACGCGCACGATGTGAAGCTGAACGTCGAGACCAAGGTCGAGGCGGGCGCCCCGGCGGAGACCGCGCCGCGTGAGCAGTTCGTCCAGGTCGCCGCGCGGGAGATCCGTCGCGCTCACATGATCAAGCAGGTCACGATCCAGAGCTTCGACTGGGGCTCGCTCATGCGCATGCGGAAGGTCGAGCCGCTGCTTCCGCTGGTGGCGCTCACCAACTACGACTTCCTCCAGACCGGCCAGCCCGGCGCGTCGCCCTGGCTGGGCGGCATCGACATCGACGCCTTCGGCGGCGACCCGCTGAAGGCGATCAAGTCGTTCGGGGCCAAGGCCTTCTCGCCCGTCCACGGGTTCCCGCAGAACGGGAAGGTGACCGACCCCGGCTACCGGCCGTACGTCACGAAGGCGATGGTCGACGAGGCCCACCGGCTCGGCCTGAAGGTGATCCCCTGGACCGTCGACGACGAGCCCACCATGAACAAGCTCATCGATGACGGCGTCGACGGCCTCATCACCGACTACCCCGACCGCCTGCGGGCGGTGCTCGCCGACAGGGGCTTCACCCTGCCCAGGCAGTACAGGGGCCCCCGCGGCTGACCCCGACACCCCGAACGTCCCGACCGCCCACGCAGGCGGCCTCCGTCTGCGTGGGCGCCCCGGTGCTCAATCGTCGAGGGCGGCCAGGTCGTCGGGCGTCAGGCGAATCCGCCCTGCGGCCATGTTCTCCTCCAGGTGGTCGAGGGAGCCCGTGCCGGGGATCGCGAGCATCACCGGTGAGCTCGCCAGCAGCCACGCGAGCGCGACCTGCGACATCGTGGCCTGATGACGGGCCATGACACCCGCGAGACGGGCTCCGTCGATCGGCCGCCACCCGCCGCCGAGCGGGAAGAACGGCACGAAGGCGATTCCGGCCTCCTCGCATCGGTCCAGAACCTCGGCGTCGCCCCGGTCCTGCACATGAAAGCTGTTCTGCACGGCCGCCACCGGTGCGATCCGCTGAGCCTCGGCCAGTTGGGCGGCGTCGACGTTGCTCACGCCGAGGTGCCTGATCAGCCCTTCCTCGCGCAACTCGGCCAGGGCCGCGAACCGGTCGGAGATCGACACGCCGCCGGGGGCGTTCATGCCCCCCACACGCAGGTAGACGAGGTCGAGCCGGTCCACGCCGAGGCCGCGCAGGTTGTCCTCCACGAGTCCGCGCAGTTGCGCGGGGCCGGCCTCACCGCTCGGCACTCCCGAGGAGTCCGGCAACGGCCCGACCTTCGTCGCGATCACAAGCCCGTCCACGTACGGCGCGAGCGCCGTCCTGATCAGGTCGTTGGCCACCACCCCGCCCCGGCGGTAGAACCACGCCGTGTCGATGTGGTTCACACCCAGTTCGAGCGCGCGGCGAAGCACCGCGATGCCCGTCTCCGGGTCGCGGGCGGGACCGCCGAAGGTGCCGGTCGGCAGCCGCATCGCGCCGAAACCGAGCCGGTTGACCGGCAGTTCTCCGCCGAGGCGGAACTCCCCTGTGAGCGCGGCGGGAGAAACCGAATATCCGTTCGTCGTCATGAGGGCAAGACTCCTCCGCCGGCGGAGCCGGGTCGATGCGATGGCAACAAGCTGCCACCCCGGCCGGGCCGGTCATAATGGATGAATGACTGCTAACCAGGTCATGACCGTCCGCGGTGACGCGGAACTCATCGCGCGCGCGGGTCATCTGTTCGCCGGCGCTCGTCACGAGTTCGTGTGCGCGGCCCGCGATCTGGACACGTGGTCGCAACCCGAGGCACGGGAGGCGATCAGCGGCCGGATGCACGCGGACGGCACGGCCGGTTTCGTGGTGCGCAAGCTGCTCACCCCGTCAGCCCTCGCCGACGAGGCGTCGCGGCGGCACCTGAACGAGATCACGGCCGCGGGCGGCCGGGTGCGGATCAGCTCGGCCCCGCTCCCCCACGAAACGATCATCATCGACCGGCGGGTGATGATCCTCGCGAGCCCTGAGGCTCCGGGCCCACGCGAGTTCACCGTCACCACCTCGCCCGCGCTCGTCAGCGGCGTGCACGCCCTCTTCCTCGCCGCTTGGGACAATGCGACCGACCTGGCGGCCTACCTGTCCGGCGACCGGCCTCACCTCGACGACGACAACCGGGCCGTCCTGCGCGCTCTCGGCGCCGGATACACCGACGAGACCGCGGCCAGAGGTCTGGGTCTGTCCGTGCGCACCTACCGGAGAAGGGTCGCCGAACTCATGGCCACGCTGGAGGCCGATTCCCGGTTCCAGGCCGGGCTGCGCGCGGGAGAACTCGGCCTCACCGGCTAGCCCACCGGGCCGGTGCCGCCTTCGTCCGGACGGGGCGGTTGCGCCGGAGCCAGACGACGTCGCGGCCGAAGGACCACACCAGGGACGCCAGCGCCGCTCCGACCGAGACGGCCTCGACGGGGTACGGCAACACGCCCGAGGCGGCCACGACGAGCACGATCCCCTGGGTCGCCGCCACGACCTTCCTGGCGAAACTCGGCGGCAACGCCGACCGCAGCCAGGGCATCGTCCAGCCGGCCACGACGAAGGCGTACCGCATGGCGCCGATCACCAGCACCCACGCGCCCAGGGAGACCGAGACGTAGACGCTCAGGACCAGGATCAGGAAGGCGTCGACCTCCATGTCGAAGCGTGCGCCCAGTTTGGACACGGTCCCGGTGCGCCTGGCGACCTGACCGTCGACGGCGTCGAGGATCAGGGCCACCGTGGCGAGTGTGACCAGGATCACCAGCGACAGCCCTCCGGCCGGGTGATCCGTCATCACCAGGACCGCCACAAGCGCCGTCACACCCCCGACGAGCAGCGCACGGGCCAGCGTGACATGATCGGCCGGGCCCAGTGAGCGGGTTCCCGACCGCCGGGCGGCGACGGCGAGGAACACCCACAGGGCGGCCGTGTAGACGACCCCGGCGGCCAGGCTCGCCGTGCTCAGGCCCACGACGGCGTGGAGGAGGCCCAGCAGGCCGACCTGGACACCCGCCCCGGCGGCCTGTTCCCAGTGGATTGAACCCGCGCCGAACTGTGCACGTGTTGTTGGAGTAGTTCGTATGGACGGTGCCGTCATTCGGAACCCCTGTACTCATTCGTACCCATATGCACCATCTATCCACCAGTTGAGGAGATGCTCGGTGATACGTACGGCACGTGCCTTCTGGTTCACGTCTCCCGGAGAGGGCGAGATCAGATCGGTCGCCCTGCCGGAGCCAGGCCCAGGCGAGGTGCGGGTCCGTACGCTCTGCTCGGGGGTGAGCCGGGGCACCGAGACCCTGGTCCTGCGCGGCGGCGTGCCCGAGAACCAGTACGACGTGATGCGGGCGCCGTTCCAGGAGGGCGACTTCCCCTGGCCCGTGAAGTACGGCTACCTCAACGTCGGGGTCGTCGAGCACGGGCCGCCCGATCTGCTCGGCCGTCCCGTGTTCTGCCTCTACCCCCACCAGACCCGCTACGTGGTCCCCGCCGAGGCGGTCGTCCCCGTGCCGGACGGGGTGCCCCCGGAGCGGGCCGTGCTCGCCGGGACCGTCGAGACCGCGGTGAACGCCCTGTGGGACGCGGCGCCACTGGTCGGCGATCGGATCGCCGTCGTCGGCGCCGGGATGGTCGGCTGCGCCGTGGCCGGGGTGCTCGCCGGATTCCCCGGTGTCCGAGTCCAACTGGTCGATGTGAATCCCGCGCGGGCCGGTGTCGCCGCGGCGCTCGGCGTCGGCTTCGCGTCGCCCGAGGAGGCCGAGGGCGAGTGCGATCTCGTCGTCCACGCCAGCGCCACCGAGGCGGGGCTGGTCCGGTCCCTCGAGTTGCTCGCGCCCGAGGGAACGGTCATCGAGCTCAGCTGGTACGGCGACCGCCGGGTCAGCCTGCCCCTGGGCGAGTTCTTCCACTCACGCCGTCTGACCGTCCGCAGCAGCCAGGTGGGCATGGTGTCCCCGGCCCGGCGTGCGCGCCGCGGCTTCTCCGACCGGCTGTCGCTGGCGTTGCGCCTGCTCGCCGATCCCGTGTTCGACGCGCTGATCACCGGCGAGAGCGGGTTCGATGACCTGCCCGGGGTGATGTCCCGTCTCGCCGGCGATCTTTCCGCTCTGTGTCACCGAATCGTCTACGACCCCGCCCAGCTCTGAGAGGTTCCACCTTGTTCAGCATCACCGTTCGCGACCACGTCATGATCGCTCACAGCTTCCGCGGCGAGGTCTTCGGCCCCGCGCAGCGGCTGCACGGGGCGACGTTCGTGGTCGACGCGACGTTCCGCCGCACCGATCTCGACGCCGACAACATCGTCGTCGACATCGGGCTGGCCACCCAGGAGCTCAGCGCGGTGCTCGCCGATCTCAACTACCGCAACCTCGACGACGAGCCCGCCTTCGCCGGCGTCAACACCTCGACCGAGTACCTGGCCAAGGTCATCGCCGACCGGCTCGCCGAACGGGTCCACACGGGCGCGCTCGGAGAGGGGGCCCGCGGGCTCGCCGGGATCACGGTCTCCCTGCACGAGTCGCATGTCGCCTGGGCGACGTACGAGCGCACCCTGTGAGCACGGCCGGCGTGTTCGCCGTCCTGCCCGGTGACGTCGACGACGTGGCCGCCCCGAGCGGCGGCAACGTCTACGACCGCCGGGTCTGCCAGGGACTCGCGGCGGGCGGTCTGCCGGTCCACGAGATCTCCGTACGGGGAGCCTGGCCGCGTCCGGATGACGACGCCCGGGCGGAGCTCGCCCGATCGCTCGCCGCGGTGCCCGATGACGCGGTCGTCCTCCTCGACGGGCTCGTCGCGTGCGGGGTCCCCGACGTGATCGTCCCGCACGCCGGGCGGCTGCGCCTGGCGGTTCTGGTCCACCTGCCCCTGGGCGACGAGATCGGACCGGAGCCCGGCGCGGCGGCGGACCTGGACGCCCTCGAACGGGAGACCCTGCACGCCGCCGGAGTCGTCGTGGCCACCAGCCCCTGGACGGCGCGCCGGCTGATCGACCACCACGGGCTGCCGGGAGAACGGGTCCACGTGGTCTCCCCCGGCGCCGACGGCGCGCCCCTGGCGTCCGGCACCGACGGCTCCTCCCGGCTGCTCTGCGTCGGCTCCGTGACCCCGACCAAGGGCCACGACCTGCTCGTCGAGGCCCTCGCGGAGGTCCGGGAGACGTCCTGGAGCTGCGAGATCGTCGGGCCGCTGAGCCGGGATCCCGCGCATGTCGGCCGTCTGCGGCGGCTGATCGATCGTCTCGGGCTCGCCGGCCGCGTACGACTGGCAGGCCCGCTGACGGGTGAGCGACTGGCCGGGGAGTACGCGGGCGCCGACCTCGTGGTGCTCCCCTCCCGCTCGGAGACGTACGGCATGGTCGTGACCGAGGCGCTGGCACGCGGGGTCCCGGTGCTGGCCACGGCCGTGGGCGGCGTGCCGCAGACCCTCGGCGAGGCTTCCGACGGCGGTCCGCCGGGAATCCTTGTATCTCCGGAGGACCCCGCGGCGATCTCGGCGGGGCTTCGCCGCTGGTTCGGCGATCCCGGCCTGCGGCGCCGGCTCCGGCTTTCGGCGCGTGATCGCCGTGAGCGGCTGGAACCGTGGCATGAGACGGCACGGCGCATGGCCGTCGTGCTCGGACGACTACAAGGAGGGACACGATGAGCACGCCGGCATCCGGCGACGAGCCGGCCCGAGTCACCCCGGACTGGCTGGCGTTGCGCGAGGGCGCGGACGCCGCGGCCAGGGCGACCGAGCTGCTCGACCCGCTGCGGGCCTACCTGGCGGAGGCCTCACCGGAGCGGCTGGTCATCCAGGATCTCGGGTGCGGCACCGGCTCGCAGGTCCGGTGGCTCGCCGGACGGCTGCGCGGCCCGCAACACTGGATCCTCCGTGATCGTGATCCCGAGTTGCTCGCCCACGTCGATGAGGGCGTGCCCGCCGCGGCGGCCGGCGGAGGCGCGGTGACGGTCGAGACCCGCCAGGGAGACCTCACCGCTCTCCGCGCCGAGGACTTCGGCGGCACGTCGCTGGTGACCGCGTCCGCACTGCTGGATCTGCTCACGTTCGACGAGATCGACGACCTGGCCGCGGCCTGCGTCGATGCCGGATGCCCGGCTCTGCTGACCCTGTCCGTCGCGGGCAGGGCCGACCTGTCCCCCGCCGACCCGCTCGACGCCGAGCTGGCCGAGGCCTTCAACGCCCATCAGCGACGCACGATCGGAGGCCGCCGTCTGCTCGGCCCCGACGCCCCCGACGCCGCCACCAAGGCCTTCGAGCGTCGTGGAGCGGTGGTGCGGAGCCGGCCCAGCCCCTGGCGGCTCGGCGCGGACTCCGCCGCGCTGGCGGAGGAATGGCTGCGCGGATGGGTCGCCGCCGCCTGCGAGCAGCGGCCCGACCTCTCGTCCCAGGCGGATCCCTACCTGCGCAGAAGGCTCCAGGCCTGCCGGGCGGGCGAGCTCGACGTCGTCCTCCACCACACCGACCTGCTCGTGCTCCCCCCGCGGGCGGTCGCCGCGTGACGCTGATGCGCAGGCTCTGGCCCTGGCTGCGGATGCTCATCGGAGCGGGCATCCTGGGGGTCCTCGTGTGGCGTCTCGGCACGGGCGCCTTCGTGGACGGGCTTCGCGTGATCGACGGCTGGTCGGCGATCGCGGCCCTCATGATCGGCCTGGCGACCACCGTGGTCAGCGCCTGGCGCTGGTGTCTCGTCGCACGTCGCCTCGACCTTCGGCTGTCGCTGCCGACGGCCGTCGCGGACTGTTACCGGGCGCTGTTCCTCAACGTGCTGCTGCCCGCGGGGGTCCTCGGGGACGTCCACCGGGCGGTGAGTCACGGCCGGCAGTCCGGGAACGTGGGCCGGGGCGTGCGCGCCGTGGTCCTCGAACGGTTCGCCGGCCAGGTGGTGCTCATCGCCGTGGGTGTGGCAGTGCTGCTCACCCAGCCCGCACTGATCTCGGCCGTGGCCCACGACCTCGCTCCGAGCCGCGTGCTGACGATCGGCGCACTGGTCCTGCTCGCCGTCCTCCTCGTGATCGGCGGATGGACCCTGTCGCGGCGGGGCGGGGCGCCGTGGCATCGCGCCCTCGCGACGGCATGGGCGGAGGGGCGCACCGCCCTGCTCGCCCGCGACGTCTGGCCACGGGTGGCGCTGCTGTCCGCCGGCGCGGTGGCGGGGCACCTCGTCCTCTTCCTCGTCGCCGCCCGCACCGCGGGATCGCACGCGACGGTCGCGCAGTTGCTGCCGCCGCTGGTCCTGACGCTCCTCGTGATGGGCCTGCCGGTGAACATCGGAGGCTGGGGGCCGAGGGAGGCCGTCTCCACCCTGGCGTTCGGCGTCACGGGTCTGGGAGCCACCCAGGGGCTCACCGCCGCGGTGGTCTACGGCGTCCTCACGTTCGTCTCCACGTTGCCCGGCGCCGTGGTGCTGTTCCTGCGCCGCGGCGGCCGGCGGCACGGCCAGGACAGTCCGCGGCCGAGCGGGACGGTCCACCCCGCCGTCCGGTGAACGCCCGGCGGCGCCGGCTCCCCGGGGAATCGGGTCAGTGGCTGACGGGGGTCGGCGGCGGGCCGCACCATTCGGCCAGGGCCGTGCGGATCCGATCGGCGGATGACTCGGATCCCGCACCGGCCGCCCAGGCGATGTACCCGTCGGGGCGGACGAGCACGAGCGTGCTGGTCGCGCCGCCCGCCGTGACGACCCGCACCCGGCCGTCCCACCCCGCGGCCGCCTGGGCAGGGACCCGTGAGCCCTCAGGCGCGACCAGCAGCCAGCGTCTGCAACGCAACGCCTGGTACACGCTCTTCGGGCCGGGACCGGCCAGCGGGATGTCCGGCGCTCGGCGGCCCACGAGCGGATGGGCGCCGGCCGCCGCGGGATAGGCGAGGCCGATCCCCGAGATCGTCTCCGCCATGCGCCGGGCCAGCGACGGGAAACGCATCCCGACCCGGAGAAGCGCCCGCCAGGCCGCGCGCAACGTCCGGGGACGCGCCATCGCGCTGCGCAGGAGCCTGCCGCTGGTGCGCAGGGCGAGCTCGCCGGCCTGGTGCCGTTCGCTGCCGTAGGTGTCGAGCAACCAGGCCGGCGCCCCGTCCCGCATCACGGCGGCGAGCTTCCACGCGAGGTTGGCCGCGTCCTGCAAGCCCGTGTTCATCCCGAGACCACCCGCCGGGGAGTGCACGTGCGCGGCGTCGCCCGCGAGGAAGACCCGCCCCACGCGATAGGTGGGCACCTGCCGCTCGTCGCACTGGAACTGCGACATCCAGCGGGGGTCGTGCATGCCGAAGTCGGTCCCGAGCACCCTCCGGGTGATCTCGCGGATCTCGCCGAGTTCCACCGGGGCCGAGTCGGGCCGCCGCCTTCGCCGGCTCCACACGATCACGCGGTACCAGCCGTCGCCGAAGGGCAGCACGAAGGCGAACCCGTCCCTGACCGCGTCCGCCGTCAGCACGTTCGGCGGTGGGTCGGTCATCCGCACGTCGCACAGCAGGAGCGAGCGCGCCACGGAGAGGCCGGGGAAGGGCAGGCCGAGCGAGCGCCGAACCGCGCTGCGCACCCCGTCGGCGCCCACCACGTAGCGGGCCCGCCAGGTGGACTCCTGGCCGTCGTGGGTCCGCATGTCGAGGTCCACCCCGTCGGCGTCCTGGCGCAGTCCCGTCACCTCCGCGCCCGGCACGAACTCGACGCCCATCTTCCTGGCCCGCTCCGTGAGCAGCCGTTCGGTCATGAACTGCGGCATGGCCAGCATGTACGGGAAGCGGGTGTCCAGACAGGACAGGTCGAGCACCCCACGCCCGAACACCTTCAGCGTGTCGATGGGGAGGCCGGCCGCCACGAAGTCGTCCGCCAGACCGCGCGCGTCGAGTTCCTCGAGCGTGCGCGCGTGAACGCCGGCCGCGCGGCTCAGGTTCGACTCGCCGTGACGGCGTTCGAGGACCACACAGGACAGACCTGCCGTGGCGAGATCGCCCGCGACGAGCAACCCCGTGGGGCCCGCCCCCACGACCACCACGTCCGTTACGGCAGCCATGTCGTCCCTTTCCGCTGGATCTCGCTGAGAGACCCACCACAAGGGGACGAAATACCCTAAACCCGACAAATGACACTTATTTGTCGGGTTGGACCCAAGGTCGAAGCCGTGCGACCTCTTCAGCGGGCGGCGGCGGAGACGTCGGCGAACAGGCTCTCCCACATCGGCATGACCTTCTGCGGCGAGTACTCCAGGGCCGTCGCGGCGGCGGCCGCGCCCATCCGGACACGGAGATCGCGGTCGGCGATGAGCCGGTTCACGCCGGAGGCCAGCGCCTCGACGTCACCGCCCGGCACGAGCAGACCGTCGAGTTCCTGGGTGAGAACGTCGCCGGGACCGGTCGGGCAGTCGAAGGCGACGATCGGCAGCGCGTGGGCCATCGACTCGATCATCACCATCGGCAGACCCTCGAAGCGGGAGCTGAGCACGTAGATCGACGCCTTGGCCAGTTCCTGGTCGAGCCGGTCACTGCGGCCCATGAGTGTGACGTTGCCGGCCAACCCGTGTTCGTCGATCAGCGCGTTGAGGTCGGCCTTCTTCGGGCCGGTGCCGAAGATGCGCAGGCTCCACTCCGGATTGCGCGCCACGACCTGCTTGAACGCCGGGATGAGCATGTCGAAGCCCTTCTGCCCGACGAGCCTGCCGGCGGCGACCACGAGCGGGTTCTCCTGCCGGGAGGGCGTCCGGCCGAGCGTGGCGACGGCGTTCGGCAGCCACTCGACGCGGGTGCCGGGCAGCAGATCGCGGTAGTCGTCGCGGTCGCTCGCCGTCAGCGTCACGACCGCGTCGAACCGGGAGTAGTGGCGGGCGATGTCGCTGCGCACGGTCTCCGGGTAGGTGCCCAGGTTCATGTGCTCCTGGGCGATGCGGACCACGCTCCCGGGGGTGCGGCGGGCCGAGATGAGGTTCAGGGCCGGCCGGGTGGTCACCAGGATCCCGTCCTTCAGCGACGAGACGTAGTCGATGACCGCCCGCTCCACCCGCTCGGTGAAGTACTCGGCCTTGAACTCCCCGACCGGAACGAGCCTGCCGCGCATCATGCGCCAGGCCCGGCGGCCCACGGAGTCGGGACGCACCCCGCCCCTCTGGTCGGCCAGGGCCGTGAGGCGCACGCGGGGATCGATCTCGAACTGCGGCTCGTCGCGCCGCCGGACCGTGCTGATCACCTCTACGTCGTGCCCGGCGGCGGCCATGGCGTTGGCCTGGTTGAGGACCGTGCGGATGGTGCCCCCCATGCCGTAGGCGTGGAGGAGCATGTAGCGGATCTTCATCGCACCGTCCCGCGACGGCTCATGTCCGCTCCGCCGTACGGGGAAGGTAGTCCCAGCGCGCGCTCATCGGCTTCAGCGCGTCGGGGATCTCATCCTCGGAGGGCAGGTCACGGCCGGCCTGGACGCGACCGGAGCGGATCTTGTCCTTCCAGTCGCCGAGGCCCTTCTCCGCGACGCCCAGATCGCCGTAAGTCAGCATCCCGGATTCCCAGGGAACATCGAGGAATTCGCAGATCCGGCGGGTCTCCTTCTCCGGCTCCGCGGTCAGGTCCTCATATCTCACGGTCAGGCCGGAAAGCGCCTTACGCGCCCGCTCGACCGCCTTCATATAACGCAAGGCGTCCAATGCCGCCTCCTCCGGAGTGCGCTTCTCCGGGTCGGCCTCGTGCCATGAGGTCGCGATGGACGCCGGGTGACGCAGCAGGAAGATGAACCGCGCGTCGGGCCAGCAGGCCGTGATCCGCTGGTAGGCGAAGGCGTTCGCCGGAGTCTTGTCCACCATGAAGCGCTTGCCGCTCTTGACGAGTTCCCGGTGGAGCACCCGGTCCCACAGCAGATGTTCCAGGTCGGCCCTGTTGTGGCCGAGGGCGCTCATCGCCGACTCGGCCAGCGGGGTCCCGAAGTTCACGAAGAGCCGCCGCACGTGGAGCTCGTGGGGGGCGTGCAACATCGAGTGGGCGTTGAGCATCGCCCTCAGCAAAGTGGAACCCGAGCGGACAGGAGACAGGATGAAGATCGGCGCAGCCAGTAGTCGATCGATCCGTGGATCCTCCGGCGGCCGCACCAACTCCTCCGGCGCGGCCTCCGCCGGCCCTGCTTTCCCTACTCGATTGAACTGGAATCCTGCGTACTTGATGAAGGCGTTATTGACCTTCCGCTGCCAGGTCATAGCGGGAGAGACTACTCGATTTTTCTAATAATTCACTGAGAGTTCCTTGTGAATGTACACGTGCACAAAGTCTGAATAACTCTATAAACCTACTTCTTATCCATTGAATTAGCCGATCACGGCCGGTCGGTGATCAGGGAGCCGGCGGGACACCCGATCGCGGCGGCGTCCCGCGCCGGGGATACCGAACCCGGCGGACTGAACGCCCGCCGGGTTCGGCCGGTCAGCCGGCGCCGCCTGCGGCGACGTGCCGCTCGAGCCGTACGACGACGCTCTTGGACGTGGGGGTGTTGGAGGTGTCCGCGGTCGAGTCGAGCGGCACGAGCACATTGGTCTCGGGGAAGTAGGCCGCGCAGCACCCGCGCGCGGTGGAGTAGGCGATCACACGGAACGCCTCGGCGGTGCGCTCCCCGTCGGGCCACTCGCTGACCAGGTCGACGAGTTCGCCGTCCGCGATGCCGCGCTCGGCGAGGTCGCCGGGGTTGACGAAGACGACCCGGCGGCCGTTGTGCACGCCGCGGTAGCGGTCGTCCATGCCGTAGATCGTGGTGTTGTACTGGTCGTGGCTGCGCACCGTCTGGAGCAGGAGGCGCCCCGGCGCGAGACGGAGGACGTCGAGGGCGTTGGCGGTGAAGTTCGCCTTTCCCGTGTCGGTCGGGAAGCGCCGTTCGTCGCGGGGGGCGTTGGGGAGGGTGAAGCCCCCGGGCTCGCGCACCCTGGCGTTGAAGTCGTCGAATCCGGGCACCACGCGCTCGATGCGGTCGCGGATGGCGTCGTGGTCGGCCTCGAAACGCTCCCAGGGGATGCCGGCGACGCCGTCCTGATCGAAGAGCCTCATGGCCAGCCGGCTGACGATGGCCACTTCGGAGAGCAGATCCGGTGAGGCGGGGGCCAGCCGCCCACGGGAGGCGTGGACCATGCCCATCGAGTCCTCGACCGTCACGAACCGGTCGCCGTCCTTCTCCGTGCGGCCCAGCGTGGGGAGGATGAGCGCCTGCTCACCGGCCACGGCGTGGGACCGGTTCAGCTTGGTCGACACCTGCACGGTGAGCCTGGCCTGCCGCATCGCCGCCTCGGTCACCGCCGTGTCCGGCGTCGCGGAGACGAAGTTGCCGCCCATCGCGATGAACACCTTGGCCTGCCCGTCGCGCAGGGCCCGGATCGACTCCACCGCGTCGGCCCCGTGGCGGCGGGGCGGCTCGAAGCCGAACTCGTCACGCAGCGCGTCGAGGAAGGCCGCCGAGGGCTTCTCGTAGATGCCCATCGTGCGGTCGCCCTGGACGTTGGAGTGCCCTCGCACGGGACACACCCCGGCCCCCGGCCGCCCGACGTTGCCGCGCAGCAGCAGGAAGTTGACGACCTCCCGGATGGTGGCGACGGAGTTCTTGTGCTGGGTCAGGCCCATGGCCCAGCACACGATCACCGACTTCGCCCCGAGCACGTCCTGGACCGTTTCCTCGACGGCGGCCCGCGGCAGGCCCGTCGCCTCCTCCACGTCCTCCCATTCGAGCTCGCGGACGTTCTTCTCGAAATCGTGGAACCCGTGGGTGTGGGTCTCGACGAACTCGTGGTCGATCACCGACCCCGGGTCGGCGTCCTCGGCCTCGAGCATCAGCTTCGACAGGGCCTGGAACAGCGCCATGTCGCCGTTGAGCCGGATCTGGAGGAACCGGTCGGCCAGTTTCGTGCCGCGCCCGGCGACCCCACTCGCCTTCTGCGGGTTCTTGAACCGCATCAGCCCGGCCTCGGGCAGCGGGTTGACCGCGACGATGCGGGCGCCGTTCCCCTTGGCCTTCTCCAGCGCCGACAACATGCGCGGGTGGTTGGTGCCGGGGTTCTGCCCCACCACGAAGATGAGGTCGGCCTTGTAGAGGTCGTCCAGCGACACCGTTCCCTTGCCGATGCCCAGCGTCTGGGTGAGGGCCGAGCCGCTGGACTCGTGGCACATGTTGGAACAGTCGGGCAGGTTGTTGGTGCCGAAACGGCGGACCATGAGCTGGTAGAGGAACGCCGCCTCGTTCGACGTCCGCCCGGAGGTGTAGAAGAGCGCCTCATCGGGGCTCTCGAGAGCCCTGAGCTCCCGCGCGATGATCGAGAAGGCCTCGTCCCACGCCACCGGCTCGTAGTGGTCGGACCCGGACGGCTTGTACATCGGCTCGGTGAGCCTGCCCTGCTGGCCCAGCCAGTAGTCGCTGCGCCCGGCCAATTCCGTCACGGAGTGCTCGGCGAAGAAATCGCGCGTCACCCGGCGAAGGGTCGCCTCCTCCGCCACCGCCTTCGCGCCGTTCTCGCAGAACTCAGCGGGGCTGCGGTGTCGTCCTTCCGGCCACGCGCATCCCGGGCAGTCGAAGCCGTGCTTCTGATTCACCTGTACCAATGTCAGAAGTGTGCGCTTGACACCCATCTGGGCGTAGGACATCGCCAGCGAGTGGGCCACCGCGGGTACTCCCGCCGCCCACTCCTTCGGAGGACCTACCTCCAGCCCCTCATCCCCGACGTCGTGCCGTGGAGCTTTTTTTGCCACCCGATACCCTCACTTTCGGCTATCCGCCACGTCCAAAATACGCCGTCTTGACATGCGGGCGTGAACGAGGGTCACGGAAGGCGGGGCGAGGTCGGCCGATGGGCCCGGTTGTGCGAGCCGCACAAAGGTGGCGGGTTTGACTTTGCATTGTTAGCGTAGACAAGAACATTCGACTGCGACATACTGCCTGTTTATGCCCGAAGATGGTCAAAAGCTGATATCTCACACTTCAGGTGGGTTTCTCAGCCGTTCGCGCACGATCGCACCGCCCACGTGGAGCCGGTGGCTCGTCCCCCCCGCAGCCCTTTCCGTGCACCTGTCCATCGGTCAGGCCTACTCGTGGAGCGTCTTCAAGCCGCCGCTCGAGAAGGCGCTCGACCTGTCCGGTACGCAAAGCGCGCTGCCCTTCCAACTCGGCATCGTCATGCTCGGCCTGTCCGCCGCCTTCGGCGGGCCGCTGGTCGAGCGCAACGGCCCCCGTTGGGCGATGTTCGTCTCGATGGTCTGCTTCGCGTCCGGCTTCCTGATCTCCGCGCTCGGCGTGGCGACCAGTCAGTACTGGCTGGTCGTCCTCGGGTACGGCTTCGTGGGCGGCATCGGACTCGGCATCGGCTACATCTCGCCGGTGTCCACGCTGATGAAGTGGTTCCCCGACCGGCCGGGAATGGCCACGGGCATCGCCATCATGGGCTTCGGCGGAGGCGCGCTCATCGCCTCGCCGTGGTCCACGCAGATGCTCGGCTCCTTCGGCACCGGTACGGGCGGCATCGCGGAGACCTTCCTCGTGCACGGCCTGGTGTACGCGGTCTTCATGTCCCTGGGCGTGCTCCTGGTGCGGGTCCCTGCGGACGGCTGGCTGCCCAAGGGCTTCAACCCGGCGAAGTCCGCCGCGAAGGCTCTGGTCACCACCGCGAACGTCTCGGCGCGCAACGCGATCCGCACGCCGCAGTTCTGGTTCCTGTGGGTCGTCCTGTGCTTCAACGTGACCGCGGGCATCGGCATCCTGGAGAAGGCGGCGCCCATGATCCAGGACTTCTTCGCGAACACGGCGACCCCGATCTCCGTGAGCGCCGCCGCGGGCTTCGTGGCACTGCTCTCGCTCGCCAACATGACCGGCCGGATCGTGTGGTCCTCGACCTCGGACCTCATCGGGCGCAAGAACATGTACCGCGTCTATCTCGGCGTGGGCGCCGTGCTGTACCTGATCATCTCGCTGTGGGGCGACTCGCACACCGTCGTGTTCATCCTGTGCGCGCTCGGCGTCCTGTCGTTCTACGGAGGCGGCTTCGCCACCGTGCCGGCGTACCTCAAGGACCTGTTCGGCACCTTCCAGGTCGGGGCCATCCACGGCCGCCTGCTGACCGCCTGGTCGGTGGCCGGGGTCCTCGGCCCGCTGATCGTCAACGCCATCGCCGACTCGCAGAAGGCGGCGGGCAAGACGGGGCCCGATCTCTACACGACCTCGCTGTACATCATGATCGGCCTGCTGGTGATCGGCTTCCTGTCCAACGAGATGATCCGTCCCGTCAAGGACAAGTACCACGAACCGCCGCTCGTGACGGTCGACGAACCGGGCACGCTGGCCACTCCGCAGGGAGGCTCCTGATGACCGAACAGACCGAGACGGCCTCTCGCACCCCGTTGATGATCCTGGCCTGGCTGTGGGTGGGCCTGCCCTTCGCCTATGGCGTCTACGAGCTGTTGCTCAAGCTCAGCCAGCTCTTCTCCGGTTGATCTGAGCGGCGCACACCCGGCCCGGCCGGGTACGAACACGTCAGTCGCCCCTTCGCCGGGGACCGGCCCTCCTGGTGGGCCGGTTCCCCGGCGAAGGTCATATGCGATCGGCGGAGGAGGCGCGCGATGACCGGAATGGACCTCACAGGCCGGGTGGCCCTGCTCACCGGAGCCTCGGGCGGCATCGGCGGCGCGCTGGGCCGGTGTCTGATCGCCGCCGGCGTGCGGACGGCCTTCGCGTACGGCACCCGCGCGCGCGAGGCCGAACTCCTCGTGATCGAAGCCGGGAAGTCGGGGCTGGACGCGATCGCCCTCTCCGGTGATCTCGCCGACCCGGAGGTGCCCGCGCGCCTCGTCTCCGAGACGGTCGACGCCCTCGGCCCCATCGACCTGCTGATCCCGAACGCCGGCTACGCCGTACGGCAGGCGTACACCGACGTGGACCTGGCGACCTGGGACCGCACCATCGACGTCAACCTGCGCGCGCCGTTCATGCTGGCCCAGCAGGTGGTGCCCGGGATGGTGGAGCGGGGGTTCGGCCGGGTGCTGTTCATCTCGTCGATCGCCGCCTTCACCGGCGGCGTCGTGGGCCCGCACTACGCCGCGTCCAAGGCCGGCCTGCATGGAGCCCTGCATTTCCTCGCGTCCCGGGTCGCGAGCCGCGGAGTGACGGTGAACGCCCTCGCGCCCGCGTTGATCGAGGACACCGCGATGATGCCGGCGCTGGGCGAGGGCCCCCACGCGATCCCCGTCGGCCGGTTCGGCCGGCCCGAGGAGGTCGCCGACCTCGCCATGGCCATGCTCCGCAACGGTTACCTCACCAACCAGGTCGTGAGCGTGGACGGCGGCAGCCACCCCCGCTGAAGCCGTTACGCTCCCCCGGTGAGCCTGATCGCCCTGCGAAACGCGCTGACCGAATCGACCGTCCCGCCTCTGCGCCCGCTGCCGGAGGACGTCGCCCGGCTGCTGCTGGACATGGAGGCGCCGCCGCGGCTCGCCGCGCATCTGCGCGCCGTCCACGACACCGCGTGCCTGCTCGTGGACGCGATCGCCGGCGCGTATCCCCTGCTCCCGTTCGACACGACACAGGTCCTGTTCGGCGCCGCGACCCACGACGTCGGCAAGGTGATCCACGTGGGTGAGCTGTCCGGTCCCGGCTCCGCGCACGAGCAGGCGGGCTACGAACTCCTCCTCGCCCGGGGAGTCGACGAGCGTGCGGCGCGATTCGCCCGCAACCATGCGACGTGGACGCCCCCTGACATCAGTACGGAAGACCTTCTGGTCAGCCTCGCGGACAAGATCTGGAAGGCGAAACGCGTCCAGGATCTCGAAGACCGTCTCGTCGGACGGCTCTGCCAGGCGTCCGGCGAGGACCCCTGGCAGGCGTTCATGACCCTCGACGACATCCTCAGCGATCTCGCCGGGGACGCGGACGCCCGGCTCGCCTTCCAGGCCCGTCATCCGATCTCCGTCGCCGCGGGAACCTGAAGATCCTCATCGGCGCCTGGCCGATTCAGGCCGGTTCCCGCACTCGTGAACTCGATCGGCACGTTCGGGGGAGTAGAGGTGACGACACCCCCGCCTCGCGACCGCAGAGGCTTGATGAGCGGAGCCCCGCCCCATGGTGGATGCGTTACGCGCGGACATGTCGCACCGTGCCGACGACGCCGAGCTGATTCGACGGTCCCGGGACGAGCCGGACGAGTTCGCGACGCTGTTCGGCCGGCACGGGCCTGAGCTCCACCGGTATGTCACCCGCCGGTTGGGCGGCTCCCTGGCCGACGACATCGTCGCCGACACCTTCCTCGTCGCCTTCAGACGGCGCGGGCGGTACGACCTCACGCGCCCCGACGCCCGCCCCTGGCTGTACGGCATCGCCGCCAATCTCATCGGCAAACACCACCGGGCAGAGGTCCGCTTCTGCCGCGCCCTCGCCAGGACCGGCGTGGACGAGGTGGCCGAGACGTACGCGGACCGGGTGGCGGAAAGAGTGACCGCGTCGGCCGCGCACCGCAGGCTGGCGAGCGCGCTCGCGACGTTGTCCGCCGGCGACCGGGAGGTCCTGCTGCTGATCGCCTGGGCCGATCTGAGTTACGACGAGGTCGCCCACGCCATGGGCATCCCCGTCGGCACCGTGCGCTCACGACTGCACCGGGCGAGGAAGAAGACCCGTGCCGCGCTCGGCGGCGTCGACCCGACCGCCATCGAAGGGGTGCGTGATCATGGATGACCTGGCGATGCTGAGAGAACTGCGCGCCGACACACCCTGGCCGGAGGCCGACCGGATCGCCACCATGCAGGCGGCGCTGCTGATCCGGACGCGGCACAAGGCCGGTCGGCCATTTCTGCGCCGGCTCGGCCGTCCGATGCTCCTGGCGGGGGCCGTCGGGCTCATGACCATCATCACAGCGGCGCTCGTCCTGGCCGGGCGGAGCGGGGGCGCTCCCCCGCAGGCGGCGCCCAGTCGGCACACCGCGGCGCCTGCGACGCCTTCCACGGCGCCGCGGTATGCCGACCCGGCCGAGGTGCTCGAGCAGGCCGCCCTCGTCGCGGCGACGCGACCGGACGAAGCCCCTCCTCGCCCGGACCAGTGGCAGTACCGCAAGTACCTGTCCCAGCAGCCGCTGGGGGATCCGGGCGAGGTGGACGTCATGGAGGAGTGGATCCGTTACGACGGGAAGCAGACCGCCTTCTCCGACGCCACGGGGGAACTGCGTGTCCGCGACACCGGGCCCGACCCCGGCGACGACGACCTGTCTCCCGAGGGGTACGACCGGAAGCTGCGTGCGCTGCCCACAGACCCGGACGCGCTGCTCGCGCGCATAAGCGGCGACCGGCACTGGATCGATCGGCCCTCCGAGGACTCTTCGCACGAGGACTCCGCTCAGCGCGCCTTCCGGGTGATCTCGGTCTACCTCGGACAGCAGGCCGTCATGCCTCCGAAACTGGAGGCGGCGATGTATCGCGCCCTGGCCAAGATCCCCGGCGTCGAGATCGAGGTCGGCGTCCGCGACGGCGCCGGCCGCGAGGGCCTGGGGGTCTTCAGGAAGGATCCGCGGAACGACTTGACGCGCGACTATCTCATCCTCAAGCCGGGCGACTTCCGCCTTCTCGGCAGCCGGTCGATCTACCTCCGCGACATGGCCGCTCGCGACTCCTTTCCCGGGATCCCCAAGGGAGCCGTCTACGCCACGGCCGAACTGGCCTCCGGCATCGTGGACGAAGCAGGGCAGCGTCCGTGACGTGGTCCTTTGAGGTCGGTTCCATCCGGTAAGGACCTCGTAAGGGTTCGCGGTCCCTGTGGCGGGCCGGGTGGGCCGTACTGTGTGGTGGCGCGGCATGCCACCGGCAGATCGCAGATCGGAGCGGGAACATGTGGGTTCGCGGTGTCGTCGGGGTGTTGTTCTGCCTCATCGGAGGCGTCTGGATCGCCCAGGGCACGGGAGCGCTCGGCGGTTCCATGATGTCCGGCAAGGGTCAGTACGCCGTGCTGGGCGCGATCGTGATGCTGATCGGCCTGGCACTTCTGTTGTGGGCGTGGCGGATCCGGGGCCGCCGCGGCCGCGGCTGACCGGCTCGTCCGTTCCCGCCCGGCTCGGATAGGTTTCGGGCCGTGACAGTGACGATCGTGTACGAGACACACTCGATGACGACGGACAACGAGGCGGGGATCGCGACCGGGTGGCTGCCCGGCGAGTTGTCGCCGCGTGGTCGCGCGCTGGCCGCCGACCTCGGCGTCCGCCGCCGTGACGACGGGATCGCCGCGGTGTTCACCTCCGACCTGCGCCGTGCCGTACAGACCGCGGAGATCGCCTTCACCGGCTCGGAAGTCCCGATCTTCCAGGACGCCCGGCTCCGCGAGTGCGACTACGGCGACTGGAACGGCATGCCGGTGGCGCGGCTCGCGGCGGAGCGGTCCCGGCACATCGAGGCGCCCTGGCCGGGCGGGCAGAGCTACCGCCAGGTGGTCGACCAGACCCGTGACTTCCTCCGGGATCTCATCGCCGCGTGGGACGGCTCCCGGGTCCTGGTGATCGCGCACTCGGCCAACCGGTGGGCGCTGGAACTCCTGGCCGGCGGAGTGGCGCTGGAGCATTCCGTGGACGCGCCTTTCGACTGGCGGGAGGGCTGGTACTACACCGTCTCGGCCGCCGACGTCGCCCGCCCGGAGGGCCGGATCACGACGCCCAGACTCGCGTTGTCACCGCTCACCGTCGCAGACGTCGACGAGATGGCCGAGGTGCTCGCCGATCCGGCACTGTACGTCTTCATCGGCGGCGAACCGCCCAGCCGGGACGCGCTGCGGGCCCGATACGCCCGGCTCGCCCTGGGCCGCTCCCCCGACGGCGCCCAGGAATGGTTGAACTGGATCGTCCGCGACGGTGACGGCCATGCCGTCGGCACCGTCCAGGCGACGGTTGTGGACGGCGGGCGCCGCGCCGAGATCGCCTGGGTGATCGGGACGGCGTGGCAGGGCCGGGGCTACGCCTCGGAGGCGGCCGGAGCGCTCGCCGGGTGGCTCGGCGCCCGGGGCGCCCGCTGTGTCGAGGCCCACGTGCACCCCGACCATCACGCGTCGATCAAGGTGGCGGTCAGGACCGGCCTGCGGCCGACGGACCGGTTCGACGACGGGGAGCGCCTGTACGTCATGGAAGATCACCCCGCCCATTCCTGACGAGGGGCCGGCTCCCGCGTAGTCTTCCGGGACATACCGGAATCGCGGATTGAGCGAGGCTGAATCTCATGGCATCTGAACGGCGATCGGTCATGGTCACCGGCGCCTCCACCGGCATCGGCCGCGCCTGCGTCGCCGACCTGGTGCGCGCCGGCTTCCACGTCTGGGCGGCGGTGCGCCGGACCGAGGATGAGGAGTCGCTGCTTCGCGAGCATCCGGACAGGGTGAGCGTGGTCCGGATGGATCTCACCGACGAGGCCTCCGTACGGGCGGCGGGGAAGGTCGTGTGCGCGGCCGGGCCGCTGCACGGGCTGGTGAACAACGCGGGCGTGGCGCTGGCCGGGCCGTTGGAGTATCTGCCCATCGAGGTGTTCCGGCGCCAGATCGAGATCAACCTGACCGGCCAGTTGATCGTCACTCAGTCGGTGTCGCCCGCGCTCCGGCGGGCGGCGGAATCGGGTGACGATCCCCGGATCGTGATGGTGGGATCGATCGCCGGGCGGATCGCCGGGCCGATGCTCGGCCCCTACCACGCCGCGAAGTTCGGCCTGGCGGGGCTCAGTGACAGCCTGCGCGCGGAACTCGTCCCGTTCGGGATCGCGGTGATCCTCGTCGAGCCCGGCACGATCGCGACACCCATCTGGGAGAGGGGCAGGGCCGCCGCCGACGAGTTGATCGAGCAACTGCCCGCCGAGGCCGACCGCTACGCCGAGCAGATCAGCAAGACGAGGGCGAGCGCCGTCAAGAGCGGTGAGACCGGGATCTCTCCCCATCACGTCTCCCGGGTCATCGTCAAGGCACTGACCGCCGCCAAACCGCGGCCGCGTCAGCTCGTGGGCCGCGATGCCAAGATCGCCGCTCTCCTGGCCCGTTTCCTGCCTTACCCGCTGCTCTACCGCGTGACGGCCGCGAAGAAGGCCGTGAAAAGGGCCGGCTGAGAGTTCGGCAAGGGGAGGATCACCGCGGCTCGGCGCAACGCCGCAGTTCCACCGCGCCCGGCTCGGCGAGATGAGGGCCATCGGAGTGGCCGCCCTGAGGGTGCTCCCCCTGCTCCGGCGGCCTCGCCGGCGGCCCCCCATGGCCTCCGCCGCCTGGCCGCATGCGGTCGCGGAGCACGATCAGCGCGTTCTCGGACGGACTCCCGGGCTCGGCCTGGAAGACGATCAGTTTCTGACCCGGCGAGCCGTCGATGCTGAGGACCTCCATCGTCGTGATCACATCCCCGACGTCGTCGCGATGGAAGCGGACGGGCGCGCGCGTTCTGCCCCGCACGTCGTGCCGGGCCCACATCCGCTGGAAGTCCTCGCTCCCCGCCGTGAGCTCCTCGATCAACTCGATCAGGTCGGGGTCGTCGGAGCTCGGGCCGGCCGTGGCGCGCAGATGGGCCACCTTGGAGGTGGTGTCCAGCTCCCAGTCGAGGTAGAACCCGCGAGCGGCCGGGTTGAGCAGGGCGAGCCTGAGCAGGTTGTCGCTGTGCTCGAACCCCTCATAGAGGGCCTCCGCCACGGCATTTCTGACCAGCACGTCCAGACGGCTGTTCACCACGTATGCGGGCGCGATGTCCCAGCCGTCGATCAGCCGGATCAGGCCGGGCTCGACCCGATCGACGCGCCCCTCAGGCGTCAGCTTGTGCGGTCGTCCACGCGCGAGGTCGTGCAGATGTCCGGTGGCCTCCTCGTCGAGTTGGAAGACCCGCGCGAGGGCGTCGACGACTTGATCAGAGGGGTG
The DNA here is from genome assembly GCF_016863275.1 of Planotetraspora mira. Lineage (GTDB taxonomy): Bacteria > Actinomycetota > Actinomycetes > Streptosporangiales > Streptosporangiaceae > Planotetraspora > Planotetraspora mira. The sequence goes on along the minus strand of NZ_BOOO01000013.1, from coordinate 295,405 downwards.
GCGTTCTCTGCCCTGCTCGAGACGGCTGTAGTAGTCGATGCTGATGCCCGCGAGCATGGCCACTTCGTCGCGGCGCAGTCCGGGCGTCCTGCGGCGGGGCCCGGTCGCCGTCAGTCCCACCTGCTCGATCGTTGTGACCTGGCGCCGAGCGCGCAGGAACTCGCCAAGAGGGCCTTCGCCTTCCATTCCTCCACGCTATGACCGAGTCCGGGCGGGAAGGTGGTCCTGCTGCACCCACAGTCACGCCGACGGGCCTGATCATGCTTCGTGGCCCGTGACGGCACCCCACATGGGCCGGATCAGCAGATGTCCGAGATCGCTACCACGGAAGGGATCATTCGGGCTATTCTCGCCGAATCCGTTCACCGTGGAACGGATCACACCGGTCCTGAAGTACGCCATCGTTCGGGGAAGCACCGATGAGGTTCCGAGTACTTGGCGATGTGACACTGATCGTCGACGGGAGTCCCACTCATCTGTCATCCCGGAGGCAGGAACAACTGCTGGCGCTGCTCGTCTGCGCTCGGGGACAGGTGGTCTCCGCCGAGACGTTGATCGACGCGATGTGGGGCGAGCGACTCGGACCGCGCGCAGGCAAGAACCTTCAGGTGCTCGTGCACCGTCTCCGCAGAACTCTGGACGACCCCGGGCGGATCCGGCACGACCGTTCGGGCTACGCCCTGTCCGCCACGCCCGAAGAGGTGGACGCCTGGCAGTTCGCCGATCTCGCCGTACGGGCCAGGAACGCACTGGACGCCGCGGACCTGGAGACGGCGGTGGCGCTCCAGCGAGAGGCACTCGCGTTGTGGCACGGCCGCGCCTTCGCGGGTCTGGACGACGTGGCCGCCCTCGCCGAGGCCGCGGAGCGGCTCGAACAAGATCGTAAGCGGGTGCTGGCCGAGCGCATCGACACCGACATGGCCCTGGGCGGGCACGCCGAGATCATCCCCGAGCTGATCTCCCTGGTCACGGCGGATCCGCTTGCGGAGTCGATGGGGGCGCGCCTGATGCTGGCGATGCACCGGGCGGGGCGCCGTACCGAGGCCCTGGACGCCTACCGGCGCATCCGCACCGCTCTGGCGGAAGAACTGGGTCTCGAGCCGGGGCCGCAACTGCGCTCGCTGGAACAGGCCATCCTGCGCGGAGACCCCCACGCCGGGCTGGACTCGGGAACCCGCGCCCGACCGGCGCAGGACAAGGACCAGGCCGCCCCGCCGTGCATGCTCCCGCCACGAGTGGGCGATCTCACCGGGCGCGACGGCGAGATCGGCAGGATCGTCGACGTCCTGCGGAGCAGGCCTCCCGGAGCGCCGGTGATCTGCGCCGTGTCCGGCATGCCCGGGGTGGGCAAGACCGCGCTGGCCGTGCAGGCGGCGCACGACGTGCGGGACGACTTCCCCGACGGCCAGCTGTATGTGAATCTGCGCGGTGCGGGATCGGAGCCGGTCGACGCCTCGCAGGCGCTCGGCCGGTTCCTGCGAGCGCTGGGGACGCCGGGCACCGCGGTCCCCGACGGTCTCGACGAGCGCGCCGAGGCGTTCCGCGCCCGGCTCTCCGGCAGGCGCGTCCTGGTGCTGCTGGACGACGCCGCGGACGAGGCGCAGGTCGAACCGCTGATTCCGCCGGGAGACGGCTGCGCGGTGCTGATCACGAGTCGGGCCGCGCTCACCGCTCTGCCCGGCGCCCGCCGGCTCGTCCTCCTCGTCCTGGACGCCGGCGCCTCCGTCGAACTGCTGGATGCGATCACCGGCCGGGCCGAGCTGACCACCGACGCCACGACCGCGGCGCGGCTGGCCGAGCTGTGCGGGTGGCTCCCCCTCGCTCTCCGGATCGCCGGCGCCCGCCTGGCCGCGCGGCCGCACTGGACCGTCGAGCGGCTCATCTCCCGGCTTGAGGCGGAACGCGACCGGCTCGACGAGCTCACGCACGGAACCCTGTCGGTGCGGGCCAGCCTCGCCCTCGGCTACTCGGGACTCGCCGAGCGCAGCCGGGTCCTCTTCCGCCGTCTGGGGCTGCTGGAGATCCCGGACTTCGCCGGATGGGTCGCGGCGGCGCTTCTCGACGAGGAGCCCCGTGACGCCGAGGACGTGCTCGAGGGTCTGGTGGAGGCGCGGCTCGTCGAGTACGCGGGCATGGACGACCTCGGCGAGGCCCGCTACAGGGTCCACGACCTCGTACGGCTGCACGCCAGAGAGCGCGGGGAGGCCGACGAGCCGCCCGGAGCGACCGCGGCCGCCCTGACCCGGCTGACCGGGGCGTACCTCGCCCTCGCCGAGCAGGCGCACCGGCGGCAGTACGGCGGCGACTACACGGTCCTCCACGGGGAGGCTCTCCGCTGGGACTGCGGCGAGCCCACCACCGCGCGGCTCCTGGAGGACCCGGGAGGCTGGCTGCGCAGCGAACGGCTCGGCCTGGTGGCGGCCGTCGAGCAGGCGGCCGGGCTCGGCCTGAGCGAGACCTGCTGGGACCTGGCGATGACGGCGATCACCCTGTTCGAGGCACAGGGCCTGTTCGACGACTGGCGGCACACCTCGCAGGTCGCCCTCGACACGGCGCGCTGGGCCGGCGACGCCCGCGGTGAGGCGGCGATGCGCTACTCGCTCGGGACGCTCGAGCTGTTCCGGCAGCACTACACCGCCGCGCGTCCGCATCTCGACGCCGCGCTCACGCTCTTCGAGGCCGTGGACGATCATCATGGACAGGCTCTGACCCTGCGCAACGCCGCCCTGATCGAGCGGGTCGAGGGACGGGCCGGAACGGCCCTGCGTGGTTACCGCCAGGCGCTCCGGATGCTCCGCGAGGCCGGCGACCGGCATGCCGAGGCCCACGTGCTGGGGAGCATCGCCCAGATCCACATCGAGCAGAGCCGTCCCGAGGCCGCGGCCCGCCTGCTGGAGACGGCTCTGGCCGTCTACCGCGACCTCGGCAACACGCGGGGAGGTGCGCAGATCCTCAACCGCCTGGGCGCACTTCACCTCAGCCAGGGCGCGGCCGGCCAGGCGGAGGACGCCTTCCGGCAGGTTCTGGCCGCCTCCCAGGCCGTCGGGGACCGGATCGGCGAGGCGTACGGCCTGCTGGGGATCGGCGAGGCTCTGGTCCTGGCGCGCGACCTCGACGGCGCGGCCGAACGCCTGGAGCACGCCCTCGCCACGGCCACCGAGTTGGGCGAGCCGTTCCTCACGGCCCGTGCCCGGCTGGCGGGCGGCCGCCTCGCCGCCGCGCGAGGAGACCCCGATCTGGCCAGGACGCTGCTGGACACGGCCGCAGAGGCGTTCGCCGAGATCGGCCTGCCCGTCTGGCACGAACGCGCACGTGAGGAACTGCGCGCCGTCGAGGAGGCCAGGCCGTTCCTGCCGTCCTGACCCGGTCACCCGACCCCCACCGTCACGAGCCGTTGGCGGGACCGGGATCCATCCAGGTGCTGTCGCAGGTGAACACCTTCTCACCGCACGACGAGACCGCCGCGGCCGGCGAGACACCGCCGCCGAGAACGGCCGCGACGACGAGCGCGACGAACGCCGCCACCGTCTTCTTCTTCATCGGTGTTCTCCCCAGGGTCCTCGTCGAGCACGTCGTCGGCCGCTCTCCCGGCGGCGCCGCCACCGCCAGGAGAGCGGTGTATCACCGTGACATCACCAGCGCCCCCGTAACTGGTCATCCCGCCGGCGACTTTCAGCGCGGGTCCGGCCATGGGCCCCCGTGGCCCCCATCGGACGGACGTCGCGCTGGTCGGGGCAAAGGTATCCGGCACCGGTTTCACGAGGGTTTCATCTCGGCCGTCGCCCGGTATCACGTGTGACGCGTGGTTGACCTCTCGCCGCGGCGTCGGCATGGTGGGCTGGTGACCAGCGATGAGGTGCGGGACGGAGTGTCGCTCACGAATCTCGACCAGCCGCTGTTCGACGGGGCCGGTGCGAGCAAGCGTGATCTGGTGGACTACCTGGACGCCGTGAGCGATCGAGCGGTGGCGGCCCTGCGCGACCGGCCGCTGTCGGTGATCCGGGTGCGTGCGGGCCAGGACCCCTTCATGCAGAAGAACGTCCCGAAGTACGCCCCGCCGTTCGTGCGGACGGTCACGGTCTGGGCCGAGAGTTCGAAGCGGGAGGTGTCCTACGCCCTCTGCGACGACCGCCCCACCTTGTTGTGGTTCGCCAACCAGCGGGCCGTCGAGTACCACCCGGCCCTGATGCGCGCCGGCGAACCGGGACACCAGACCCATCTCGTGCTCGACCTCGACCCGCCGGAAGGTGACGCGTTCGGCATGGCCGTACGCGCCGCCCACCTGGTGCGGCAGGCGTTGTCGGACGCGGGGTTGGCGGGCGCGGTCAAGACCAGCGGCGCCAAGGGCGTGCACGTGTTCGTCCCCCTCGCAGCGGCGGACATATGGGACGTGGCCGCGGCCACTCGCGCGGTCGCCGCGCGCGCCGAACGCCTCGACCCGGCCCTCGCGACGACCGCGTTCATCCGGGAGGACCGGGGAGGCAAGGTGTTCCTCGACTCGACCCGCGCGGGCGGGGCCACGGTCGTGGCGGCCTACAGCCCGCGCGTGCGGCCGGGCGTGCCGGTGTCCTTCCCCGTCGCCTGGGACGACCTCGATCGCGTCTCCCCGTCGGACTTCACCGTGCACACCGCAGCCGGGCTGCTCGGCGACGGCGACCCGTGGACCGAGCTCATGCCCGAGCCGCAGGAGTTGCCGTCCGATCTGGTGGAGGAGGGCCACACGATCCCGATCGCCCGCGTCCAGGCCATGCACGAGGGCAAACGCCGCGCCCGCGCCCGCCGTACCTGAGCGAATGCCACTTCACGTATGAGCGGCCCGGATCACACCGTGAACGCGATTGAATGAATCAATCTAGAGCTATTTGAGGTGTTCACAGTATGCTTCGAAAGCCGCGTCACCAATGTTCCTGACTTCGAATTCTGTAAGCCAGCGACTGTTCGAAGCAATTCGAGCCAGCTCTTTTCCCATGGCAATGAGCACGTCAGAGGGCTCTTCTGCATTCTCAGTCACATTGATCGCAATCTGAATCGCCCTTTCGGCATCCAGGTTCGCCAACTCGCCCAGGGCGGCAACTCGATCCGGGAGATCAGCCGAGGTATCGAGAATCTTCGCGCCCGCCAGGGCCATCTCGTCGCTCATCTCGCGATCCCGAATGGTCCATACGGCGGCCCCGCCGCTTGATCCGTCACCGGTTTCGGCAAATGCGCCGCGTGGCGCGTCTTGTCGTGGCCCCATCCGTTCCCCCTGAAAGCTCTCTCAGCGGACCGACGATCGTCGACCGATACTCCCCAGATTGCGGGAACTCTGCCACCTCGACCATGCACGTCAGCGGAATGTTCCCAGCCGACGACAACACCATCGGCGACGTCGACGCCTTCCCCACGACACCCCGCGTCGCCTTCAACGCCGTGTCCGCCAGCACGCGCATCGGGCCTTACATCCCATCTAGTGCAAACGAGTGCATAGCCGTTACAGTGCACTCCATGTCGACGCGACCGAGCCTTCTGTCCCGGGGTGTGGGGACGCCACCACCCGATTTCTCCGACGCGGAGATGGCCCGGAGGCGGGCCGCGACGGACGAGCTCGCCACGCGGCACGAACTCGACGCCGTGATCGCCTACGGCGCCAACAAGTTCGGGAACGCGGTTCCCTGGCTGACCGGGTGGCCGGTGACGCGCGAGGCGGTCGCGGTGCTGCGACCGGGCGCCCCACCCGCTCTCCTCGTGAGCTTCCCCAACCACGTGCCGAACGCGCGCCGCCTGGCGACAGGCTGCGAGGTCGCCCCGATCGTCGAGCGGACGCCGGACACGGTGCTGTCGACGCTCGGGACCGTGCGGCGAGTCGGCACGATCGGCCCGGTGCCGGTCAGCCTCCGCACCGCTCTCGACGGCGTGGCCGCCGTGGTGGAGCTCGACGGAGAGTACGGCAGGCTGCGCGCACGAAAGAGCGACGAGGAGATGGCCTGGCTGCGCCACGCCGCGGCGCTCACCGACCTGTCGGCCGCCGCGCTGGTGTCGGCGGCGGTCCCGGGCGCGACGGAGCTGGACCTGGTGGCGGCGGTCGAGTCGGCCTACGCCTCGATCGGCGGCGCGAACCACATCCACTACGTCGCGGCGACGTCGATGGAGTCGCCGGACCGGTGCGCGCCCGGTCAGTGGCCGACCTCCCGCCTGCTGGAGTCCGGCTCGGTCGTGGTCTTCGAACTGAGCACCACGTGGGGCCCCGACTATCCCGGCCAGTTGTTGCGGACCGTCACCGTCGACGCGGAACCGACGCCTCTCTACCGCGAACTGCACGATGTCGCCGACGCCGCGCTCGCGGCCATGTCGGGACTGCTCCGCCCGGGCGCTCTGCCGCTCGATCTGCGGAAGGCGGCAGACCTGGTGCTCGACGCGGGATTCACCACCGTCGACGACCTCGTGCACGGGCTCGGCGGCGGCTACCTGCCCCCGGTGCTCAGCCACCGGTCCGAGCCGTCCGGACGGGACCTTCTCCCGCTGGAAGAGGGGATGACCGTGGTCGTGCAGCCGAACGTCTGCACCACCGACCTGCGGGCCGGCGTGCAGACCGGGGAGATGTTCGAGATCACGGCCGACGGCGCGCGCTCACTCCACCACTTCCCCACCGGCCTGCTCCGCGCGGACACCTTCTAACCGAACGTCCCGCCTCAACTCACGATGGAAAGAATTGCCGGAATCCCGGCGGATTCATCTGTGCGCGGGCAGCATGGCCACATGTCGCCCTTCATTGATGACGACGCCGGCTACCTGAATTGGCTGGCTGAGCATCCCGACGATTTCGTCGTGAACACCCCGCGTACTCCCACCCCGAAATACCTGCGACTGCACCGTGCCACGTGTGTTTTCATCACAGGGACTCCCGCCCGGGGCGCACGATGGACCGGCGACTACGTCAAATACTGTGGCGAGCTCGGTGAATTGAAGTCGTGGGCCCGCGCCGAAGTGGGTGGAGAGCTGCAGTCCTGCGCCCATTGCATGTAGCAGGAGGCGGCGAGATAAGCGGCGGCGAGACGCTTGGGAACGTGGTCAAGCCGGGACTCTGCGATCAGTACCTGGAGTTCGGCACGGCGATCCGCTCCAGCCGGATGAGGATCCTCGTATATCCGTCGCAGTGCGGTAGTGAGGCAGATATCGCCGTCGCCCGCCAGCAGCGCCTCCTTGGCGCCGAGGTCGGGGACACGTATGCCATGCCTGAGGCGATGCCGGCCAGGAGTCCGCGGTCATTCCGCGAGCAGCCTGAGCAGGCGCTCGCGATCGGGGTCGGGGATCCGGGGAGCCTCCACCGGGCCCACCTGGTCCAGCCTGGCCTGAAGCTCCGGGCGCGCGAGGACGTCCGCGGGCGACGCCAGGCACGTCGCCGTCTCCAGGAGGGCGCGGAAGACGTCGGGGTCGGAGAAGGCGGCCGCCTCGAACCGGGCCATGGCGGTGTCCGGGGACCGCGGCTCCACACCTTGGCGTAGCGCGTCCATCTCGGCGATCCGCGCCTGGTCGGTGGAGACCTGGTCCCGGTAGTACGGCGTGAGCGACTGCTCGGTCGCCTCGTCCAGAGCCTCGGGGAACGTCGCCGGGTCGTCCACATGCTTGCGGACGGCGTCCCGTAGGAGTCGCGCGTTGACGAGCCCCAGGCTCAGCCCCCTGCCGGCCGTGGGGTCGGTGCAGGCCACCGCGTCACCGACAGCGGCGAACCCGGTGGTCACGGGGCGGCCGCCGACGACGAACCGGCGGCGTCGGTCGAGGATCCCCGCCATGGTCAGGACCTCGGTGATGGGCGTTCCCGCGACCCACTGGGCGTGCGCGGGACAGGCGCGCACGAGACGTGTGAAGGTGCCGGGGTCGCGCAGCGCCCTGAACGGCGCGTCCTTCCGCGAGGAGACGACCGTCACCGACCACGTGCCGTTGTCGCCGGGAATGGTCAGCAACGAGAACGTGCCCATCGGGGTGAACGGCGCGCCCCTGCGGATCGGCAGGTCAGGCCCGCTGAAGTAGCGGGTGTGGTAGACGAAGCCGCCTACCTCGCCCTCCGTCCACGGCCTGCGTGCGCCGATGCCCTCCAGCCAGTCCGAGGACGGCGTGCGCCGGCCCATGGCGTCCACCACGAGGTCGGCCCGTATCTCCTCCCCGTCCGCCGTCCGCACTCCGGCCACGTGGGGCGTGCCCTGCGACGGGCCGGCGCCCACGAGGAGGCCCGCGACCCGGACGCCGCGGCGCACGGTCACACCGGGCTCCTCCTGCGCGGCGGCGGAGAACGCGGCCTCGATGACCGGGCGTCGCCCGGCCATGTACCGGAAGCGGTCGTCGCCGGGACGCGGCGCCCGGTCGGTGATCCCCGGTGGCATGGGTGTCAGCGCGTCCATCCACACGCAGCCCGACTCCAGCAGGCGGCCGATCACCTCCGGCAGTTCGGCCTCCAGGACGCGCCAGAACCGCGGCAGCAGGTTGTGCGCCTGGCGGAACTGCGGCACGCCCCTTCTGTCCCAGGAGGTCCACACGCGGGCGGGGCCGGACGGCGGCCCGCCCGGGTCCGCCTCCAGCACGGTCACGCAGTGCCCGTCACGCGCCAGCATGAGTGCCGCCGCCGATCCCACCACGCTTCCGCCGCAAACGACGATCGACGCCACCGGCACGCTCCCTCCTCGGGCTACCACGGTGACACGGCGGGCCCTGCGGCCACGAACGGTTTTCTCGGTGGCCAGGGATCGGCGCGTACGGCGCGGGGGACGCGGTTCCGGGGGCACATTCCGCCTTATTCGTGACAGTTGGAGTTAACCAAAGAGTCATGCCGGACGGTCAGGCTACGGTGGTCCCTCTCCCGGATCGCCCTAGGAGCACTTGTGCCGCACCTCGATCGACGATCCTTCCTTGTCACCGGTCTGGCCGCGGGAGCGGTCACAGCCCTGCCGTCCGCCCCCGCCCTCGCCGCACCCGACCCGGCCGTGGAGACCGCGAAGAGTCTGGCCTCCCGTGGCCTGCTCACCGACCCGTTCACCCTCGGCGTCGCCTCGGGCGACCCCGACCATGCCGGCTTCGTCATCTGGACGCGCCTGGCCCCGGCCCCTCTCGCCGAGGACGGCATGGGCGGCATGCCCCCGTGGTCGTTTCCGGTGATGTGGCAGGTCTACTCCGACGAGCGCTGCCGTCACGTGGTGCGCACCGGCATCGCGGAGGCCACCCCGCAGTGGGGGCACAGCGTCCATGTGGAGGTGAACGGCCTCTCGCCCGACCGCGACTACTGGTACCGCTTCAGGACCGGCCCCTATCTGTCCCCCACCGGCCGGGCCAGGACCGCGCCGCGCCCGTCGTCGTTCGGCGGTCCGCTCACCATGGCGTTCGTCTCGTGCGCCCAGTACGAGCACGGTTACTTCACGTCGTACCGGCGGCTGGCCGAGGACTGCCCCGACCTCGTCCTGCACCTGGGCGACTACCAGTACGAGTACACCAGGGACACCTACACCATCCCCGGCGGCAACGTCCGCGACCACGAGGGCCCCGAGACCGAGACCCTCGCCGGGTACCGGCAGCGGCACGCCCAGTACAAGGCCGACCCGGACCTGCAGGCCGCCCACGCCGCCGCGCCGTGGCTCGTGGTCTGGGACGACCACGAACTCGACAACAACTGGGCCGACGAGGTCCCGGAGAACCCCTCGATTCCGCAGCCGAACTTCCTGGCCCGCCGCGAGGCCGCGTTCCGCGCCTACTACGAGAACATGCCGCTGCGCCGCGCCTCCATTCCGCACGGCATCGACATGCAGCTCTACCGGCGGATCCGCTGGGGGCGCCTGGCCACCTTCCACATGCTCGACACCCGGCAGTTCCGCAGCGACCAGGGCTGCGGCGACGGCTACGACGACTGCCCGGAGGCCTCCGACCCGGCCCGCTCCATCACGGGCGCCGAGCAGGAGGCGTGGCTGCTGGACGGCTTCCGCAGGTCCGAGGCCCGGTGGGACGTCATCGGGCAGCAGGTCTTCTTCGCACAGCGCGACAACAACGCGGGTCCCGCCAAGGTGACCAGTCAGGACGCCTGGGACGGGTACGTCGCCTCCCGGCAGCGCATCACCCAGGGGTGGGTGGACGCCAAGGTCCGCAACGCCGTCGTGCTCACCGGGGACGTGCACGCCCACTGGGCCAGCGACCTCAAGCTCGACTACGACGACCCGACGGGCCGGTCGGTGGGTTCCGAACTGGTCGCCACCTCGATCAGCACCGGCGGCGACGGCGCGGACTCCGATCCGGCCACGCACCCCTACCTGGCGATCAACCCGCATCTGAAGTTCTACAACAACCAGCGCGGCTATGTGCTGACGAGGATCGAGCGCGACGCCATGACCGCCGACTTCAAGGTGCTGCCGCACGTGCAGACACCGGGCTCCGAGGCGTACACCAGGGCCACGTTCGTCGTGGAGGACCGGGTGCCGGGCGTCCAGCAGACCTACCTGCGCCCGCTCGACCCCGCGCTGAGGGCGACGACCGAGATCACCGCCGACCTGACCGCGCGACTGGAGACCGAGCGCCCCTGACACGCTGATGGAAGCGCCCTACCTGGCCGACCAGTCGCGGAACGCGTTGAGCAGGGTTTCGCGTGCCTGGTCGGTCAGGCCGTGGGCGGGCAGGTGACCGAGTTCGGCGACGGTGACGCGGATCTGCCGGAGGTAGACGTCGCAGCCGCCGCACTCGGCGATGTGCCCGGTGAAGCGTCGTTCCGTCCCCGCCTCGAGATCCTCGTCGAGGTAGGCGGTGACCAGGCGGACGAACTCGTCGCAGTTCATCGTGGTCATCGCGTCGGCTCCTTGCCGGACTGGGCCGTCAGGTAACGGTCCAGCGTGCCGCGCAGCGACGCCCTGGCACGGTGCAGCAGCACCCGCTGGTTCGCCGCGGTGATCTCAAGAAGCGCGCAGACCTCGTCGCTGCTGTACCCCTGCATGTCACGCAGTGTTATCACGACCCGCTGCCGCGCGGGCAGTGAGCCGAGCGCACGCTCGATGTGCTGATGGACCTCGAGGGCGAGGATCTCCCCCTCGGGGGACGGCCACGCGACCGGCGTCCGCGGCGGCGCGAGGGGATCGTCGGCGCCGCGCGAGCCGCCCCGGGGACCGCCGGGATCGACGGCGGGGTCGAAATCCTCCTTGGCCGTGGTGAGGCTCGTCATGGGCACCGTGCGGGCGTCGTTGACACCCCGGGTCTTGGCCCTGTTGATGACGATGCGGTAGACCCAGGTGCGCAGGGCGGACCGGGCCTCGAACTTGTCGATGCCGCGCAGCACGCCCACCCACGCGTCCTGGACGACGTCCTCCGCCGTGTGCTCGTCCGCGACGTACGCGCGGGCGACCTGCAACATCCCCGGCGACCAGGCCGTGAGGAGCGCCGCGAACATGTCCTCGTCGCCGCAGCGCAGGGCCTCCACGACGACGTCGTCTGCCGGCAGGGCGGGGCCAGGTGACTGCAAGTCGGCCTCGGGCATGTCCCGCACTCTAACCGGCCCTCCTGACATTTCGGCGAGAGGCGGATGGCCGCGGAGGCCGAGCGGAGGCCGATCTGAACAACCGACATCCGGCGACGAAATAGTCGACGACGTCCGTAACGCTTGGCCGTCCTCCTGAGACCAAGGGGGCGTGCATCGGGGATCAGGGGAACAGGCGCCGCCGCGCGCGGCGAGGTGGAGCGCCGACGACGCCATCGAATACATCGCGACGACCTGTCTGACGACCGGCCCGCCCGGAACGGTCGGGGTCGAGCTGGAATGGTTCGTCCACGACGAGCGTGATCCGTACGCGCAGGTCGACCCGGCCCGTGTCACGGCGGCGCTGCCGGACGGGCGTGAACTGGCCGGCAGCATCTCACGCGAACCCGGCGGCCAGGTCGAGCTCAGCTCCGCCGCGGCGCCCTCACTGGGCGACGCCGTGGCGACCGCGGCGGCCGACATGGCGAGGATGCGCGCCGGTATGGACGCCGCCGGGCTGCGCCTGTCCGGAGGCGGCGCCGATCCGTACCGCCCGCCGGTGCGGGTGCGGGACGCCCCGCGGTACGTGGCGATGGAGAGCTACTTCGACCGCGCGGGCCCGCACGGCAGGACCATGATGTGCGGCACGGCGTCCGTCCAGGTGTGCCTCGACGCGGGGCTCCCCGGAGGCGGCCCCGCGGGGATGGAACACCGGTGGCGGGTGGCGCACGCCATCGGGCCCGTCCTGGTCGGGGCCTTCGCGAACTCGCCCTGTCACGCCGGCAGGCCGACCGGCTGGAAGTCGACGCGGCAGGCCGTGTGGGCCCAGCTCGACCCTCGCAGGACGTCGCCCCCGGCCGGTTCCGACCCGGCGCAGGCGTGGGCGAGGTACGCACTGGACGCGCCCGTGATGTGCGTCCGCGGCCCGGCTCCGTGGCAGGTGCCGCTGGGCCTGACGCTGCGGGACTGGCTCGCGGGCGCGGGACCCCGTCCGGTCACCCGCGAGGACGTCGACTACCACCTCACCACCCTGTTCCCGCCGGTACGGCCACACGGTTGGCTCGAGCTGCGGATGATCGACGCCCAGCACGGCGACGACGGCTGGCTCGTCCCGCTGGCCGTGACCACCGCGCTCGTCGAGGACCCCGTGGCCGCCGACCGGGCCCTGGCCGCGACGGAGAGCTGGGACCCCTTCGAGCCCGGGCCCTGGCGGCAGGCCGCCGCACAGGGACTGGCCGACCGCGAGTTGGCCGGCGCCGCGTCCGCCTGTTTCACCGCCGCCCTGGACGCGCTGGACCGGATGGACGCTCCCGGCGCCGTCCGCACGGCGGTCGAGCGCTTCACCGACACCTACGTCAGCCGCGGCCGTTGCCCGGCCGACGACACCCCCCGCTCCGAGATCCGCGACCCGATCCGAACGGAGGCCGGTACATGACCGGCGAAGACATCCGCAGCCGCGCCTACGACCTGCTGACCGCCGCCCGCGAGCGCAGCCTGGCGCTCACCGGCTGCGTCGACGAGGACGACCTGATCAAGCAGCACTCCGCGCTGATGTCCCCCCTCGTCTGGGACCTGGCGCACGTGGGCAGCCAGGAGGAGTTGTGGCTGCTGCGCGCGGTGGGCGGCCAGGAGCCCATGCGCCCCGAGATCGACTCTCTGTACGACGCGTTCGAGCATCCACGGGCCGAGCGGCCCAGGCTGCCCCTGCTCTCACCCGAGGAGGCGCGCCGGTACATCGCGACGGTCAGACAGCGGGTGGTCGGGCTGCTGGAGCGGTCGCCCGTCGAGGGAAGCCCGCTGGTCGAGAACGGCTTCGCCTTCGGGATGATCGTGCAGCACGAGCAGCAGCACGACGAGACCATGCTGGCCACCCACCAGTTACGCGACGGGACCCCGGTGTTGTCGGCCCCTCCGCCTGAGGCGAGCTCGGGACGGTGGCCGGAGGAGGTGCTCGTCCCCGCGGGGCCGTTCACCATGGGAACGTCGGCCGAGCCCTGGGCGCTGGACAACGAGCGGCCCGCGCACCAGGTGGACCTGCCCGCCTACTGGATCGACACCGTGCCGGTGAGCAACGCCGACTATCTGGCGTTCATCCAGGCCGGCGGGTACGACCGGCCGGAGCTCTGGTCGGCCCGGGGGTGGGCCCACCGTCAGGACGCCGGGCTGACCGGTCCCAAGTTCTGGTGGCGTGAAGACGGCATGTGGCTCCGGCGCCGGTTCGGGCACGTCGAGCCGGTCCCGCCGGACGAGCCCGTCCTGCACGTGTGCTGGTACGAGGCCGAGGCGTACGCCTCGTGGGCCGGCAGGCGGCTGCCCACCGAGGCCGAATGGGAGAAGGCCGCCAGGCACGACCCCGCGACCGGCCGCTCCCGGCGCTATCCGTGGGGTGACGAGGAGCCGGGCGTCGCGCACGCCAACCTCGGGCAGCGCCACCTGCAGGCCGCCCCGGTGGGCGCCTACCCCGCCGGCGCCTCCGCCTACGGCGTGCGCCAGCTGATCGGGGACGTCTGGGAGTGGACCTCCAGCGACTTCCGCGGATATCCCGGCTTCGCCGCGTTCCCCTACCGGGAGTACTCGGAGGTGTTCTTCGGCGACGAGTACAAGGTGCTGCGCGGCGGTTCGTTCGCCACCGACCCTGTCGCCTGCCGGGGCACGTTCCGCAACTGGGACTACCCGATCCGTCGGCAGATCTTCTCGGGATTCCGCACAGCGCGTGACGCGGCGCCCGGCGAGGGCGCCTGATGTGCCGTCATGTGGCCTACCTGGGCGAACCCGTCTCCCTGCGCGAGGTGTTGATCGACCCGCCGTTCGGGCTGCACCGTCAGGCCTGGGCCCCGCGGCGGCAGCGGTACGGCACGGTCAACGTCGACGGGTTCGGCGCCGGCTGGTACGCCGAGGGCGACCCGGTGCCCGCCCGGTACCGTCAGGCGGTCCCGATGTGGGCGGACGAGTCCTTCGCCGACGTGGCGCGGGTGACCCGCACCCGGGCGCTGCTCGCCGCCGTCCGTTCGGCGACGGAGGGCACCGCCCCCGGCGCCTCCGCCGCCTGTCCCTTCCGGGACGGGCGTCACCTGTTCAGCCACAACGGGATCGTGACGGGCTGGCCGGGCTCGGCGGCCGGGCTGGCCGGGCTGCTGCCCGCCGCGATGCTCCTCGACCTGCCGGCCCGCACGGACTCCGCGCTCGTGTGGGCGCTGGTCAGACACAGGCTGGCCGGAGGGGCGACCATGGCGGCCGCCCTCGCCCGTACGGTCCGTGAGGTGGCCTCGCACGCGGGCGGCCGGCTGAACCTGCTCATCACCGACGGAGAGTCGATCGCCGCGACGGCCTACGGCGACACCCTCACCTACCGAGTGGACAACCGCGGGGTCGTGGTGGCCTCCGAGCCGTCCGACGACACCGCGGGATGGGTCGACGTCCCGGACCGAAGCCTGCTCGTCGCCCGCCGCGGCGAGGTGTCGGTGACCCCCATCGAAACCGCGGCCACGGAGGAACCATGACCACGCTGACCATCGAGAACCACCTGTCCGCCGGCTACCTCGACGCCGCGCTGCGCGCCGACGCGCTCGGCGGCCTGACCTCCGAGCCCAAACGGCTGCGGCCCGCGTGGTTCTACGACGCCCGGGGCAGCGAGTTGTTCGAGGAGATCACCCGGCTGCCCGAGTACTACCCGACGCGGGCGGAACGGGAGATCCTCGTGGCCCACGCCGGCGACATCGCCTTGGCCGCCGGCGCGCAGACGCTCGTCGAGCTCGGATCGGGGTCCTCGGAGAAGACCAGGCTGTTGCTCGGGGCGATGCGTTCGGCGGGCACACTGAGCCGGTACGTGCCGGTGGATGTGAGCGAGAGCGCGCTGATGAGCGCCGCGCACGCGCTACGGGCGGACTACCCCGAGCTCGCCGTGCACGCGGTCATCGCCGATTTCGGCGCCCACCTCAGTGAGCTTCCCCGGATGGGACGCCGGATGGTGGCGTTCCTCGGCAGCACGATCGGCAACCTCGTTCCCGACGAGCGGGCGGCGTTCCTGCTCGATCTGTACGGCACGCTGTCGCCGGGCGACGCCCTCCTGCTCGGCACCGACCTGGTCAAGGATCCGGCCGTCCTCGTGGCGGCCTACGACGACGCGGCCGGCGTCACGGCGGAGTTCAACGCCAACGTCCTCCGGGTGCTCAACCGGGAGCTGGGCGCCGACTTCGACCCGGCGGCCTTCGCCCATCACGCGTTGTGGGACGCCGGGAACGAGTGGATGGAGATGCGGCTTCGCTCCCTGCGCAGCCAGTCGGTACGGCTTCCCGCCGTGGACCTGGTCGCCCACTTCGCCGAAGGTGAGGAGATCCGTACCGAGATCTCGGCGAAGTTCCGTCCGGAGGGAGTGCGGGACGAGCTGGCCGCCAGCGGATTCGACCTGCGCCACTGGTGGACGGACCGGGCGGGCAGGTTCGGGCTGTCGCTCTCCTTCCGGCGCTGATCGGGGCGCCGAGGTCGGCCGTGAGGGGCGATGTGGGCTATATCACACAGGAAACATTCTGAATTGGTCCGGATTCGCCCCTCACCAGCCCAGGCGCGCCACCCCCACCCTTCCGACGCACTCTCGGCGTGTCACCTCCTCCTGCGAGCGGTGAGGCGCGGTGCCGCTTTCCAAGCGAAGGATCGGTCTATCTGTGATAAACCAGGCGCGGCACTGCCTGGCTCGCAGCCGCAGACTCCCCCGGCCTCTCCCGGCCTCTCCCGGCGACGGCATGGCGCGGTGAACGGGATCGATCCACCAAATGATCGGAGATTCATGAAGAGGCGCATGATCGTCGCGCTGAGCACGGTCGTACCTGTGGCGGCCGCGGCCGTGGCCTTCGTGGTGGTCGGCGGGCCGTCGTCGACCGCGGCGCCGGCTGCCCAGCCCCCCGCTCCGGGGCAGGTGAACACGCTCGCGCTGCGCGACGTGCCCTCCGGCCAATCGGGCGGATCAGGCAAGCAGGTGGTCAAGGGCCTGCCGGCCGCGACCACCAAGCCGTTCAGCCTGCTGGGCGTGAGCTGGGACAACGCCCGCGAGGCCATCGACGGCGCGGTGGAGGTGCGCACCCGCGGCACCGCCTCCGGGACCTGGTCGTCGTGGCGTCCGGTCGAGGCCGAGAGCGACGATCTGCCCGACGTGGGCAGCACGACCGATCGACAGACTCGCGGCGCCACCGCGCCCCTGTGGGTGGGGCCCTCCAACGGTGTGGAGGTCCGCGTGACGGGCAAGGGCGCCACCCTGCCCCGCGGACTCCGCGTCGAACTCGTCGACCCGGGGAACGGCAAGCGGAAGACCGGGGTCCGGGCCGCGGGCGGGCAGTTGGGCGACGTGACGCTCGCGGGAGCCGTCAGCACCACGGAACCCGACGCGCCGTCCGAGCCCGCGTCCGAGCCGAGCCCCTCGGCCGGGGACGTCGCGCCCGTGGAGCCGGCCACGACGCCGGTCTCGACCCCGACGCCCACGCCCCCCGCTTCGCCGTCGCCGAGCTCCACCCCGAAGACGACCCCGAGCGCCACCCCGAAGGCGACGGCGACCCCGAAGGCGACTCCGACGGAGGCTCCGACGGCGAAGGCGCTCGCGGCCGCCCCGGCGAGCACCGCGCCCCGCCCGACCATCAAGACCCGAGCGTCGTGGGGCGCCGACGAGAAGCTCGTCACCGATCCGCCCGAGTACGCGCCCACGGTCAAGGCGGTCTTCGTCCACCACACCGACGGCGTCAACACCTACAGCTGTTCCGAGTCCCCCTCGATCATCAGGGGGATCATGCTGTACCACGTCGAGACGAACGGGTGGAACGACATCGGCTACAACTTCCTGGTCGACAAGTGCGGCACGATCTTCGAGGGTCGCGCGGGCGGGGTCGACAGGCCCGTGATCGGCGCACACACGCTGGGCTTCAACACCTCCAGCACCGGAATCGCCCTGCTGGGCAGCTTCGACAAGGCGAGCGACCCCGCCCCGACGAAGGCCGCCCTCGATGCGATCGCCAAGGTCGCCGCGTGGAAGCTCGGCCTGGCCGGCGGTAACCCGACCGGCACGACCCCAATGACGATCACCGCCGACAACGGGAAGTACAAGCCGGGTACCTACACCTTCAACACGATCTCCGGTCACCGGGACGGCTACGCCACGGCGTGCCCAGGCACGAAGCTCTACGCGGCGCTCCCCGGCATCAGGACGACGGCCAAGACCTGGACGACCCCGGTCACGTCGATCGCCCTCAGCGGCATCACGGGCGCCACGAAGGTGGGATCGACCTACTACACCAAGGGGACGATCTCGCTCACCTGGGCCGCCAAGCAGGCCGCGCTGTCGAAGTATGAGGTCCTCGTGGACGGAAACATCGTCTCCACGCCCTACAACCTGGCGACCTCGGCCGGCGTCACCCTCGCGACCGGCTCCCACAAGGTGCAGTTGCGCGCCGTCAACATCAACGGGACGACAGCGACGTCGCCGACCTACACGGTGGTGACGGACAAGACGGCCCCGACTTTCAGCACGCAGGCGTCTCTCGGCATCAGCTCCGGCACGGTCGGCGCGACAGGCACGATCCCCGTCGGCCTGCGCTGGAAGGCCACGGACAACGTGTCGGTGCAGTCCATGAAGATCGCCTCGCCGTCCAAGGTCACGCTGGCGGCGACCGCGACCTCGTGGGCATCGACGTCGAAGAACCTGGCCTGGAACGTGTGGTCGGTGAGCGCGTCCGACGCGGCGGGGAACACGAAGACCTCGTCGGTGACCCAGTCCGCCGCCCTCCTCTACGAGTCCAACGCCAAGCGCGTCGGAACGTGGAAGACGACGACCTCCACGTCCTATCTCGGCGGCAGCATCCTCTACAGCACCGCGAAGACCGCCAGCGCCACCTACACCTTCACCGGCCGCTCGGTCGGCCTGATCGTCAAGCGCGCGACGAACACCGGCGCCTTCGACGTCTACGTGGACGGCGTCAAGACCGCCACGGTCGACACCAAGGCCTCCGGGACGAGCTACCGGAACATCATCTGGACGAAGTCCTGGACCACGAGCGCCAAGCACACCATCAAGATCGTGGTGGCGGGCACCGCCACGCGGCCCACCGTCGCCACGGACGGCATCGCCTACGTCAAGTAGGCCGGGCGAGCGGGGCGATCGCCCCGCTCGCCACATGGCTCAGGCCACACAGAGGCTCCGTACAGATGTCTGTACGGAGCCTCTGTCGTCTGTGCGGAGCCCTTTCGGCACGCCTGACCGTGCATGATCACGCTTGCGATTCGCGCACGTCAAAGGGTGCGCGCCCGAATCCGTGCATGATCACGCGTGGCTGAGGACCAGGTCGGACGCGTGTCGCCGAACTTGTGCATGATCACGCGGAGGGGGGGTGGGGGTGGGGCGGGGGGTGTCCGGGGTTTCACATGGACCAGAGTGATTTGGATCAGGAAATTTGTAGCTTTGGCCAAGGTTGGGCCAATATGCGTGCATAAACCTGTCTGGCATGACGTTCAGGCGGCCCCGCGACGCCCCCGGAGCCGCTCTGCGGCCTGTGCCCAAGCACCAGGGCGTCCTCCGTGCCGGAGTGGCGGTTCTGGCGGTCACGGCCCTGATCGGAGGCGTCTCGTGGTCCACCACCGCGCGCTCCGGAGCGGCACACGTGGCCTCCCCTTCTGCGACGATCAAGGCCGTCGTCCCCGTGCCGCCGCCGACGCCGACACCGACTCCCACGCCTAGTCCGACGCCGACCCCCACTCCCAAGCCGGTCTTCTCGAAGTCGGCCCGCAAGGACCTCACCCGCCGCGTCGGGTCGTACCTGAAAGGCCGGTCCGGCCAGCTCTCCGTACAGATCCAGGACCTGTCCACGGGCCTGTCCTACGGCTACAACGCCGACATGCGGCACGCCACCGCGAGCATCGTCAAGGTCGACATCCTTGTGACGCTCCTCCTGCGCGCCCAGCGGGAGAAGCGCGGGCTCAGCCGCGACGAGCGCGCCCTGGCCACCCGCATGATCACTGAAAGCGACAACAACGCCGCCGACGCGTTGTGGTACCGGGTCGGCGGCTCATACGGCGTTGCGGCCGCCAACAAGAAGCTCAAGCTGCGCCACACGACGGTGGGTCCGGCAGGCTACTGGGGCGCCACCCTGACCGACGTGGCCGACCAGATCCGCCTGCTGAAGTCCCTGACGTCCAAGAAGAGTCCGCTCACCGCCAAGAACCGCCGATACGCCCTGGGCCTGATGGGCGACGTCGTCTCGTCGCAGGACTGGGGGGTCAGCGCCGCCGCGGGCCGGAAGGACACGACGGCGCTCAAGAACGGCTGGCTGCCCCGCAAGATCGACGGGGACCTGTGGACCATCAACAGCATCGGCCGGGTCCAGGGCGACGACCATGACTACCTGATCGCCGTGCTGTCGAGCCGCACCCGCTCGATGGGAGACGGCATCGCCACCGTCGAGCACGTCGCCGAGATGGTCCGCAAGGCGCTCTCCAAGGCGATCTCCACGTCCACCACGTCCACCACGTCGTCCACGCCGAAGAACGCGTGACCGGCGCGGCGCACATGTCGTGCCGCCGCGCCGATCTCACGGTCTCCTACTCCTGCTCAGGCTCGCAGATGGGCCATCCGTCGTCGCCGATGGGACCGAACAGGATCAGGTCCTCCCCCAGTTGCTGCTCGGAGATGTCTCTGTTCACGACCCCGGACGACAGGGGGCATGAGCCATCCTTCGTGGCGGTCAGCGTGTAGTGGCCCGCAGGAAAGCCGTCGAACCGGTAGGTGCCGTCCGGGCCGGTGACCATCGACATCCCGCCCGGTTCCAGGGTGACGGTGGCCCCCTCCACCGGAGACCACCATGGGTAGTTCACCACTGTGCCGGAGATGCTGGGCACGCCTTCTACCGTGAACCAGCCCCTGGCCTCCGGGGACCTGTGGCCCACTTCGTCCACGGCGACGACGCTGACGAAGTCGGTGCCCGCCCAGCGCGCGTCGATCGTGACCGTGGCCGAGCCTCCGGTCGCCTGGACGCTTCGGTTCGAGCCGTTGTCGTCGTAGTCGAACCTGACCACGTTCGTGTCGCCGCGCGCGTCGAACCGCACGGTCAGTTTCTCTCCCTGTGTCACGGTGTTCCCGTCGGGGAACGAGACGCCCGGCTGGAGAGGCACGGCGAAGGCCGCCAGGTGGGAGTCGGACTCGGCGTAGTCGTACACGCGGACGTCGTCCACGGCCCCGCCGAGGAAACCGGTCGCGACTCCGGCGGCCTTGGCGCGCCCGATGGCCGTCGGGCCGGTGGCGCGGAAACCGCCCTCGAGGGTGGCGGTGGTCGACTGCCTGACGCCGTTAACGTAGAGCCGCAGCTCATGGGTGAACGAGTCGTAGACGCCCGCGAGGTGCGTCCACTTCCCCGCCGTCGCGGCGGCGTCGGAGGACACGACGGCCGAGACGGGGGCGTCCGTGTCGGAGCCCGCCATCCGGAAGGTCCATCGGTCGCCGGACTGGCCCAGCACGTACGCGGAGGTGACGGCGCCGTCCACGGACACCGCGGCCACCTCGCCGCCCCCGATCGCGGACGGCTTCACGCGCGCGGTGACCGTGAAGGTGTGGTCGGTGCGCACCTTGGTCATCGTGCCGGTGTCCGGGTTCGGCGCGCGCACCGGGCCGTTCGTGGCGGCGAAGGCGGAGACACCGTCCAGTGAGAGGGCGGCGCCCACGCCGCCCCTTCCGTCGGTGTGGGTGGCGCCGCCGGAGAGGACGGCCGTATTGCCGTGCCCGGTGAGGTCGCCGGCGTCGCCGGTCTCGTCGAACGTCCACTCGGCCGCGGGGCCCGCCGGTGTCCGAACGCTGAAGGAGTAGGTGAACGGCGTGGAGAACCGGCCGGCCCGGTCCTTGGACCACACGGTCAGCCTGTTGGAACCGTCGTGCGGCGGGGCGACCGTGATCGTGGCGCCGTGGTCGTGCGCGCGAGCGGCGACGAATGTGCCACCGAGGGTTCCGGAGTCGAAGCTGTATTCGTAACCCTCGATGTCGTCGCCGCCCTCGGCCGGAGCGGTGACCTCGAAGACGCCGGGGACGCCCACGCCGCCATGGATGCCGTCCGCGGGATAGTCGCTCGAGGTGACGCCGGCCGGCGCAGGCGGCGGTGTGAGGTCGACCGTGAACTGGCACTTGACCGACCACGGCCCGAAGGCGGTGCCGTCGAAGGTCCGCGCCTGCCACACGTACGACGAGCCGTCGGTGAGCCTGCCCGCGGGGATGGCCTGCGAGACGTTCGACGGGTTGCCGGACGCCTGGGACAACACGTCGGTCTCGTTGCGGGTTCCGCCGAGGGGCCACCAGTAGAAGAACGTGGTCAGCGACTGCTTGCCGGGGGTCGGGTGCTGCTGCCTCGCCGCGAGAACCGGCGTGGCCGTCAGCACGGACGGTCGCGAGTCCCCGGTGACGCACGGCTTGCCGTGCGACATCAGGTTGGTCGGCGCCAGGGGCACGTCCGCGGCGGCCGCGGGGAGCGGAATCGCCAGCAACGACGCCGCCAGGGCGAACGCGGCGGATGCACTCCACAGTCGAGAGCGCTCACGACTGCGGTTTCGGCCGGTTTTTCCCGGCCACAGGAATCTCATCTCAACCTCACGGAAAGATCGGTCCAAAGCGCTCTGATCGTAAGAAGATGGCCGAAACCGTGAAAGCTGACAGTCGGTAAA
This sequence comes from Planotetraspora mira, assembly GCF_016863275.1. GTDB lineage: Bacteria > Actinomycetota > Actinomycetes > Streptosporangiales > Streptosporangiaceae > Planotetraspora > Planotetraspora mira. The sequence continues at coordinate 273,273 of NZ_BOOO01000013.1, read as the reverse complement.
CCTCCGGACACCATGTAACGCCTCGACAGCGAGATCCGATAGGGATGGCCCGAAATCCGGGAGAACCGCTGAACCACCTGCGTGGACGCATGACTGTTCTCACGGCTTGAGACGCACACGTGGACATGTCGGGCGAGAGCGCCGAGGGTGATTGTGATGCTTGTCACACAGGGTTCGACACCGGGGCTCTCCGGTCCTGTTCCGGCGGGAGACTTCATGTCGGCGAGCCGTACCGGACGGTCTTCGGCGGAAGAGGGCTGACGATGTCGAGAGCGATGAGCGGCCGGGAGCGCGAGGCGTTCCTCGCGGAGGTGCGGGTCGCGGTGGTGAGCGTCGTGGACGGGGACGACCGCGGCCCGCTCACCGTGCCGATCTGGTACGACTACGCGCCCGGGGGCGACATCGTCCTGATCACCGCACGCGACAGCCGTAAGGCACGGTTGATCAGGCAGGCGGGCCGGTTCAGTCTCTGCGTCCAGTCCACCGAGGTGCCCTACCGGTACGTCTCGGTGGAGGGGCCGGTGACCGTGATCGACGAGTCCGTGACCCGGGACGAGCGGCGCGACTTCGCCCGGCGCCATCTCGGTGAGGAGGGCGCCGACCGTTACGTCGCCTCCACGGAGGAGGCGACGGACCGGATGATCAGAATTCGCATGCGCCCGGAGGTGTGGCTGTCGGAGGACCAGAGCTAGTGGCTCGTCACCGCGCCGGCGCTCACCGTATTTCGGTGCCGAAGCGTGATGTCGGATGCGCCAACCCAGAGACCCTCCCGACCGTCGACCGTCGGCAGATGACGGTCGTGGACCCAGGAGGTCTCATATGGCACATAACGAACGGTGGCGCCGTCCGGCGGGACGCGGGCTGAGATTGGCGGCCATCCTGGCCGTGGCCGCCGCAGCGGGCGGTCTCGCCACGTCGGGCGGAATCGCCCTGGTGAGTGCATCTTCTGCACCGAGCACGATCTACGCCTGCGTCGGCAAGACCACCCGAGCCGCCCGGATCGTTCCCTCGACGACCAAGTGCAAGACAACCGAGTCGCGGCTCTCCTGGAATGTGAAGGGACCCCAGGGCCCCACGGGGAAGACCGGCGCGACAGGCAAAGCGGGTGCCCAGGGCCCGGCGGGTAAAACCGGCGCGACCGGTCCTCAAGGCCCCAAGGGTGCCACAGGTCCGCGGGGGGCGACCGGTCCGACGGGCCCGACGGGCCCGGCGGGCCCGGCGGGCCCCAAGGGCGACTCCGTTCCGGATCCGCGTTTCGGTACCGGAACCAGCCTCGCCACGGCCGGCAGGGGAACGGAGTGCACCATGGGGTCCGTGTGGCTGGTGGCCGGCAGCGTCGCCGGAGGCACCCCGGCCGCCGGACAGACGTTGGCGATCAACCAGAACCAGGCGCTGTTCGCGTTGCTCGGCACCTCCTACGGAGGCGACGGACGGACCACGTTCAAGCTGCCCGACCTGCGCAGTGCCGCCCCGAACGGGCTGACCTACGTGATCTGCACGCAAGGCGTCTTCCCCGGACGCGACAGCTAGTGGCCCGCGACCGAACCTCGGACGGCTGATCGATCTCCGACGGTGGACTCGTCAGGCCGGGCTGCCTCGTTGGAGGTGGTCCTGACTCGCCGACCGCCGTGAGCTCACCCATCAGAAGCTCGACCAGTTGCCCGGCGAAGGTTGCGTGACGGGCCACTAGAGAGCGATCCGCTCGCGGACGAACGAGGTCTTACCTCCCTCGTCCGCGCCGTCCGCCGCCCGGAAGAGCAGGTTCCTCGCGGCGGACAGCACGGTTCCGTCGAAACCGAGCAGCCGGACGGTCACCTGCTCCGCCTCGGGCACGGCGAAGGAGATCGAGTTCGTCCCGTCCGCGACGGCGACGACCGCGACCGGCCGGTCGTTGGCGTAGGCGTCGACGCCGGTGAGCGCGCGGGTGGACAGGGTGAGCGTGATCTGGGCGCCGTCGACGGCGACGTCCTCGACCTCCAGGGTGCGCGGCCTGCCTTCACGCAGGAGCGCGACGGCCCTGTCCATCAGGTCCAGGTTGCCTTCGAGGACGTCACGCCTGGTCAGTCGGTACAGGTGGTCGGGAACGACACCGAAGTCCTCGATGACCTGGCCCTCGTGGGCGCCGACCCGGAGCGTACGGCGGATGGAGAGCCGGAAGTCGGCTCCGCCGGGGAGCGGACGGAGCGGGCCTTCCGGCCAGTCCTGCAGGATGGCGGAGTGGGTGCGGACCTCCGCGCCGCCCGCGCCGGTCGCCTCGTCCACCCCGAGCACCGGGCCGACGCGGTTGTCCTGGAAGCCTGCGGCGAACGTGTCGGTGGCGCTGTAGCAGAGGGCGTCGGTGACGAGCACGACCGGCCCGTGGTAAAGCTGCCCCGCCGTGTTGATGAAGTCGGCCGCGTCCAGCGGCACACCACTGGAGTACTGCGCGCCGGTCTGCACCGAATCGGCGATCGACGCGCGCCAGTCCGCCATCTCGTCCCGGGCCTGGGTGAATGCGGCGGTGGTCGGAGTGCAGACGAACTGGGCCAGTCCCGGGGCGATCCGGTTGGGGGTGAGCATCTGCAGCAGGTATTCGGCCGCGACGACGAAGCCGCCGCCGTTGTCGCGGACGTCGACGATGAGCCCGTTCTCCGGCATCAGGGTCAGGACCCTCGCCACCTCGTTGAGGAAGCCGATGATGTCGTCGACGAAGTCTCCGTCGGCGTTCAGGTCCTCGAGGTGGAAGGAGAAGATCCGCAGATGGCCGTACTCGCGGCCGTCCCCGGTGCGGATGATCCTGGCCTTCAGCTCGGGCCGGGTGGTGGCGATATCGCCGCCCATCGCCGCCCCGCCGGCACCGGGCTCCTCGCCCGACGCGGTGAACAGCCGCTTGCGCAACCGCTGCGCGAGGCTCGTGCGCAGGTCGTAGCCGACCGCGGTCGGCACCGCCCCCGCCACGGTCGGGCGGAGGCCGAGGAACTCGCGGAGGTCCCCGATGGAGTCGAAGACCCGCCAGGGGATGCGGACGTCACGCGTCACGCCGGCCTGCGTCCGGTACCTGATGTCGGCCCAGTCCTCCTCGAGCAGCGCCGAGGTGACGAACGGGCGGATCGCCATGGCCTGCAGTCCCCGGGCGAGCCGGGCCGCGGGGTTGCCGCCGAACTCGCGCTCGGCGTTCCTGGCCACGGCCAGCTCCATGGGCATGCCGTTCCAGTGGGTGACCTCCACCCCGGGAACGAGTTGCGGGTCGCCCGTCAGCTTGTCGTAGCGGCTCGTGACGAGGTAGCGGGATGCGTCCCCGTCCCAGCACCGCTCGACCCGGATGCCGAGGAATGCGACCGGGCCCTGGTACGCCTCCGGAAGGACGTACTCGGTGTGCCCGTCGCGGAGCTGATTGAAGATCTTGACGAGCTCGACGTGGAACTCGGCGTCGGACAGCGTGGGCAGCTTGGCGCGCAGCAGGCGCAGCCGCTGGCTGGGATCGATCGCGTACATCGCGCGCTTGTGCAGCAGGTGCGCGTAGAGCCCGTCGATGACGACGGCCGCCTGGTCGACCAGCACCGCCCGGTCGGCCGGGGTGAGCGGGCTGGACTGGACGATCTCGCGCATCCGCGGCATCTCGTGCACGTCGCCGAGTGCGTGGTCGTCCGCCAGGCCGAGAACGGGAATCTCTGGCATGGGCCCCCCTTTGAGGTCTCTCACGAGGGTCATCCCGGTGGGATCACCACCTCATGGAGGGAGGCTAAGCCGACGTCGCCATGACCGTCCTGAGTACGCCCCTACTCACCTTCCGCGCCGCGCCCTTTAATGCCAGAGGTGCGATATATCACCTTTCATGCTGTTTGTACGACATAAGCAGGGGTATGGAGGGTCGATCTCGTGTCGATCTCGGGGGGAGAACGACGATGAGCGGACACGAGCGCGAACGGCGTACCGGAACGGAGCCGAGCGGATCAGAGGCGATTTCCCGGCGGCAGTTCTCCATGCTGGGAGCCGTGGCGGTGGGCGGCGCGGCACTGGGCACGGGCGTCCTGCGCGGGGCGGCGGGCCCCACGCCCAGCCCGTCGCCGTCGGGCGGTGCGAGACCGCCGGCGTCGCCGGTCGGATTCGTCCTCGGGCACGAGCAGTTCCGGACACCGGACCTCGTCCGTTTCGCCGAGATGGCCGACCGCGCCGGGTTTGGATACGTATGGACGAGCGACCACTCCCAGCCGTGGCAGGACAACGAGGGCCACAGCATGTTCCCGTGGCTGACACTGGCTCTGATCGGCGACCGCACACCCCGGCTGACGTACGGCACGGGTGTCACCTGCCCGCTGTACCGCCACCATCCCTCCCAGGTCGCGCAGGCGTTCGCCTCCCTCGGCGTCCTGACGCCCGGGAGGGTGTTCCTCGGCGTCGGCGCGGGAGAGGCGCTCAACGAACTGGCCTCGACGGGCCGGTTCGACCGCTATCCCGAGCGCCATGACCGGCTGATCGAGGCCATCGGGCTCATCCGCAAGCTCTGGACCGGCGAGCGGGTCACCCACAAGGGCCGCTACTACCAGACCGAGGAGTTCAAGCTGTACGACGTGCCGGCCACTCCCGTGCCGATCCACGTCGCGGCCAGCGGCCCGAAGAGCGCCTACCTGGCCGGGCGGTACGGCGACGGCTGGGTGGTTCAGACACACGACGTCACCGACAAGCGCATGGTCGACGCGTTCAACGAGGGCGCGCGCGCCGCCGGGAAGAACCCCGATACCATGCCCAAACTCGTCGAGACCTGGGTCGTGGTGGGCGGCCAGGCGGAGGCCGACCAGGCGGCGCGGAAGTGGCGGTTCACCGTCCACGGCTTCGGCGACCTGCTCTACCAGCCCAATCCGGTGACCATCCAGCGCATCGCCGAGCAGCGCTGGCCGTTGTCGAAGGTCTACGCCTCGTGGCCGCGCGGCACCGATCCCCAGGTGCACATCAAGGCCGTCCAGCACCTGCTCGACATCGGCGCCACGCCGTTCATCCACTCCGGCCAGGACGACCAGGAGAAGGTGATCGACTTCTACGCCCGGGAGGTGCTCCCCCACGTCCACCGATGACCCGGCGGAATCACACAGAGAGTGATCACGAGCGGAAGGGGATCGCGCGCAGTGCGTCACCTGTACGAAGCAGGAGCATGTCATCCGCGAGGAACAGCAGGGGGCGCTCCCCCTGCGGACCGGCGGCCGGACGCTCCATTCCGTCGCTGACCCGCCAACTGCGAATTCCGGCCGTGCCGCTTCGCGTGGTCATGTAGACGACGTCACGCCAAGCGACGGGAGTCCCGCCCAGACTTTGCGCTCCATCATGAACCGACCAGACCCTGGTGCCGGTGCGGACGTCCAGCGCAAGGATCCCGTAACCGGACCCGGCGCACAGGACGTCCCCGTCGACCGCGAGCGACACCCCGGAATTCACGATCTCGGCGTCGTCGCCGCTGGGCGCGAACGTCCATATCTCTCGCCCGGTACGGGCATCCCATCCGTGGATCCGCATGGGGTCCTCAGGCGTCTCGGCGCTCGCGACGTAGATCGCGTCCTCCTTGACCACAGGTCGCGACATCATCCCCGCGGAGAACGACCACCCGCTCTTACCGGTCTGGACGTCGATGCCGACCAGTTCCGACGTGGTGGAAAGCGCGAACTGCGGATCGTCAGAAGGCGCGACGATCGATCGGACGACATGCACGAAACCGGCGACCTCGGTGCTGAGCCAATCGATGAGGCCCGAGGTCCCCGGCCGTCCGCCTCCGGCGTGCGGCACCACGGTCCACTCCGCGGCGGCGACGTCGGCCGTCCACCTCGGTGTGCCGTCGGCGCCATCGACGGCCCGGAGCCACTGGGTGTTCGGGTGCGTGATCGGGTCGTCCATGTCGGCCCGCAGGGTGCCCCCGAACGTTTCCAGGGCGACCGGGCCGCTGACCGCCAGGCGCTGGACATCGGTGAAGTGGAAATCGCCCGACGGGAGCGCGCTCCGCCAGACGACCTTGCCGGTGGCGGCCTCCAGAAGCAGAAGCACCCCCTCGGCGTCGTGCACCAGAACCGATCCAGGCCGAGGGCCGGGGTGGATCGGGACGTACCCGACGGTGTCGTGGCGCCACACCTGCTTGCCCGACCGTCTGTCCAGCCCGAGCACGGCGCTGCTCGGCTGCCCTCCGGCGACCACCACCACGTCACCGGACAAGATGACGCCCTGGTCCACCGCGATGCCGTAGTCGCCCTTCCAGACGGTCGCACCCGTGTCGGCGGCCAGGGCGTAGACCGAGCCGGACGTGTCGTACAGGTAGAGATCATTGCCACTGCGCAGCGGCGTGCAGAGATCCGCCATTTCGATGGGCGCGTGCCATCCGGCTGTGGACGGCGTCGGTGAGGGCGACGGAGACCGGAACTCGCGTCTGGGGGGCGGTCCCGGCTGCGAGGCTCGCCCCTGGATGTACCAGCCGATGCCGGCCGCCGCCAAGCCCGCGGTGACGCCTGTCAGGATGACCGTCCGGCGCGAGAGTGCAGGCCGGTCGGCCGGCTCGTCCTCCGTCACGACTGCGCCAGCCGCTGGTAGTAATCGATCATCGCGGTGACCCCCGGATGAACGATCAGAGACGAATCCGCCGTGAAACTCTTCAAGCCACGCAGGACCCCGGCCGCGCAGGACCGTACCTCGTCGTCGATGGGCTTCGGAGACTCGCCCCGGACATAGCGGGCGTAATCAGCCTCTGACGCCTCGTAGTAGTCGGTCCAAACACCGTCTCCCCAGTAAGCCTCCTTGCCGCCCTTGGACACTCCGTAGACGGAGAACCGCCACATCAACGACATACCGGCACCCTTCTCGGGGCCCATGGTGATCGACAGGGCGTCCGCCTCGTGCGGCGCCACTTCGAAGACCTGAGGATCAACGTGCGTCCACGGCTCCGAGAGCGTCGCGGGGAACCGGAAGTCATAGGCGAGGCTCGGAAGGACCGCATCGCCCTCACCGGGACCGCACCCGATCGGCCGGAGGGTCGAGTGCACCACGAGCTTCACGCCGGTCAATATCGCCGGATCCTGGTCGGAATTGCGAAGGGTCACCACGAGCGCGCGACGCTCCTCGGTCTCGCCGCCGGTCGGGACCGTGCTCACATCCCCGTCGGAGATGGACCTCACCGGAACGGCGACCGGGTCGCGCGAGGCCTGCATGCCGACCAGTTCCAGCCTTTCGTCGGCGGGAACGGCGGAAACACCAGGGCTGGGTTCCGACGACTCCGTGGGCGCCACCACCTGCAACACGCCGAAGACGACGGCGGCCACGACACCGGCGATCGCCGTGATGCCCCCGACGGCCTCCCAGGAGAGCCGGCGACCTTTCCGCGCCGGGGCCTTCGCGGCCAAGGCGTCCGGGGACGAGTCCTCGGACGGTGTGGTCTTCAGGGGCGGGAGGGGCTTGTCGGCAGGCCCATCGTCGCCGTCCTCAGGCTCCATGCTCCCGGACGACATCGGCACGGCCTCCAAGGACTACAACCCACAGAAAATCGAGATATGCCAAGGGCAGATTAGTCCAACGCCAAAGATCCGCAAATAACGTAATGAACCCGATTCGGGGATGCCGGCTCCAATATGGAGCATCGCCCCCTGCACTTCAGCCATCCGGATCCGCGACCGCCACATCGGACGGGACTCAACCGTAGATCGTTGCATTTTTTACTTTTACAAAGCGCCACGGCGGCCCATCTGGCATGGCCACCCCGCGACCGGCGTTCCCGGCCGTCCGCCGGGAGAACACGAGGCGGCCGAACCTCCGTGGACACAGGGCATGCGAAGCGCACAGTCTCCCCAACGTGCACGGTCCTACACAATGTTCACATAACCCGACACCTAGGCTAGGTGTAACGCAGCCACCCAAATGCCACATTTTGTTCATACAGTTACGAAATGGACTTCAACGGACTCCATGGAGATATCCGCCGTGCCGCGCACCAGGCTCTGGGCTTCGCACGCAAGGGCGATCCCGCGCCGACCGGCATCGCCCCGACGCGGAAGACCTCGGTCACCTCCAGGTCCGGGCCCGTCCCCAGCCCCGGCGATACCGACTGTTCAGTGGAGGGCGCAGGTGACTCATAGCCCATCGCGGCCTCCTCTCCCGAACCGGGCACCCACGCCCAGGGCCGCCACCGACCCGCTCGCACCGGCCCATCGGAGGGCGACGTGGTGACCCGCGCCATCTCCCACGGCACGACCGGCGGCAGGAGATTCCGCTGGACCATGTACCGGCCGCAGTCACTGCGGGCGCGTTACACGATGGCCGCGACCGCGTTGTCGTTCCTGGTCCTGACCGGGGCGGGCGCGAGCCTGGACATGGTCATCCGCCACAAGCTCGAGACCGACGCGTGCGCCGAGACCAGACGTGTCGCCGGGCTGTGGAGCACGGCGATGCGCAACGGCGACGTGCCGCACACGATCCCTGTCTTCAATCAGGTCAAGCTCGTCCAGGTCGTGGATTCCAGGGACCGCGTCGTCGAGGCCAGCAAGCCGGCCGCCGGTCTGCCGCCGCTGTCCGCGGTGCGGCCGCCGCCCGACAATCCGATCCAGAAGCTGACCGAGTGCGGCCCGGGCGGATGCTCTCTTCTCACGGCCATCAGGACCTCCCGGGAGGCGGACTCCACCTTCGTCTACGCCGCGCTTCCCGCGCCGTCCATCCTGATGAAGCACCGCCTGGAGTTGTTGATCACGGCCGCGGCCCTGCCGCTGCTGGCGGCGATCGCCCGGCTGACCTGGGCTCTGCTCGGCAGGTCCCTGTGCCCGGTGACACTGAGCCGCGCCAAGATGTCGGAGATCACTCCGAACGACCTGAGCCTGCGGCTGCCTCAGCCGCCCGGCCGCAACGAGATCTCCCAGATTGTCGGCACCGCCAACGAGGTCCTCGACCGGATGGAGACGGCGGTGCAGCACCACCGCCGGTTCGCCTCCGACGCCTCTCACGAGTTGCGGACTCCGATGGCCGGAATGCGCCTCCAACTGGAGAGCGCCCTTCTCGATCCGGAAAATGTTAACGCGCACGATGCCATCAGATCGGCGCTCATGGGCGTCGACCGCCTCCAGGCGATCGTCGACGATCTGCTTGTCCTGGGCCGCATCAACGGCGCCGAACCGGCCCCACCCGGCGCCGTCGACATCGACGATCTGGTCCGCGACGCCGTGGAGCGGCGGGACGGCGGCGTGCCCGTGCACGTCCATCCATCAGGCGGCGCCCGCGTCAACGGCACGTGCGTCCAGCTCACGCGGGTCATCGAGAACCTGCTCAACAACGCCCAGCGTCATGCGGAGACCCGGGTGGACGTCACCATCGAGACGGTGGGCGGCGAGGTCGTCCTCACCGTGTCGGACGACGGCGACGGCATAGCGCCCCGGGACCGTGAGCGCGTCTTCGAACGCTTCACGCGGCTGGACTCCGGCAGGCGCCGCGATCCCAGTGGCAGCGGCCTCGGGCTGGCCATCTCCCGCGAGATCGCCGAAGCCCACGGCGGGACCCTCTGCTGCGAGGACGCGCCACTGGGCGCCCGCCTGGTTCTCCGGTTGCGGCTCCTCGACCAGAGAAGCGATCCGCTGACGGCGGCCTGAGCGGCTCCATCGCACATCGGCCCTGAGATCTTCCGCCCCGACGTGGGCGTCACACGGCTGATCCGGCCATGCCGGTGAATCCGACGACCAGGCCCTCGATCTGGGCACGCAGCTCCGCCGCGGTGATCTGGGGATCGAGTAGCGCACTGACGCACTGACGGCGCAGGGCGCGGTTGAGGGCGACCGCGGACTCGTCACCGATGCCCGGATGAGCGATCCGGATGGTGTCGACCAGACCGACGATCTCAGTCTCGAGCGCCTCGTCGAGGAGCGCGCGGAACGTGTCGACCCCGAGATGGGTGGCGGCGAGCACCGAGGGAGCGACGAAGGCGCCGGCGGCCGCGGTCAGCGAGTCCAGGCTGGCCGCGAGGTAGGCCTGCGGATCGGTCAGAGCCAGGTGGCCGTGCCGGTCACGGAACCTCGCGCAGAGGCGTTCGAGATTGGCGGGCGAGAGGCCGAAGAGCAGGAGCTCCCGCTTGTTCGGGAAGTAGTGGTAAAGGCCCCCGACCGACATCCGCGCGGCCCGCGCCGCCCGTGCCATGGTGATCTCCTTGACACCGGACGCACTGATCAGCGGTGCCACCGCGAGGAAGATCTCCTGCTGACGCCCGACCCGATCCTCGGCCGGTCGCCCAGGTTTTCCGAACATGGCGGCAGCTTCCTTCCGACAATCCCGAGCCCACTTGTGCGTCCTGGGTGGCGATCTGAAGACTTCTCATGACGGTTTCGCCGGGCCCGTCCGCCGTCGCCTCTTCAGCCCGTTTTCTCTGGGGGACAGCCATGACCGAAAACAACGTCGAGATTATCAGGCGGCTCTACGACGCCTTCGAGACGCACGACTTCAATGTGATCGCCGAGCTCTTCGACCCCGACGTCGAGATCTACCAGTCGGAACTGCTGCCCTGGGGCGGGGACTACAAGGGGCACGACGGAGCGGTCACCTTCTTCACCGGGCTTCTCCAGCACATCGACTCCAAGGTGACCGTCGAGCAGATCGTCGAAGCCGGCGATCGCGTCGTGGAGGTCGGCCGCACCGTCGGCACGACCACGAACGGCTCCGTCCCCTTCGACGTCCCCGAGGTCCACGTGTGGCAGGTGCGCGACGGCAGGATCGTCCGCATGGAGTCCTACGTCGACGTCCCGCTCATGCTCAAGGCACTGAGCTGACTCAGGGCTGACTCAGGGCTGACTCAGGGCTGAACCAGGCGGTCAGGCCGGCGCGGCCGGCCGTTCAGCGACACCTCTCCGCCGGGGGGCCGGTCCGGCCCCCCGAGCAGGTCGTGGACTTCCCGCAGCCGCGCGGTCGCGCGGCACGGACGTGTCGGCGGCGTTGCTCACGATCCACTCCTTCGGTGGGTCCAGTTCTTCTCACATGCCTCGAGTCCTGCCCGGCGTTCATCGCGTCACCGAGAGGGCCGAGCGCTGCGCGCAGCCGTGTCGGCGAGACCGCCCACGAGTTCCCGACGAGGTTTCCGCGAACCATTCGACCTTTGCTGTTCCGGCAGGCGGCTGGATGAACCTTGGGTGCTCCACCAGTCGGGTGACGGCTGCGCGGAAGTCAGGGCAGCGGCGGTCGGTCCAGGCGTTATCGGTGATCGCTTTTCAATTCTCACGGAATCGTGAGCGACTTCCGTGAGAATTGAAAAGCGGCGCCATTAGCGCAGTGGCGACCGCCGGGCCGGGGTTCACCCTCGGATCACGCGGGGGGAACCTGCTCTCACGGCCGAAGAGCGCGTCGTCGCCTGACGGTACGGCCCCGCCCGACGCCCTGAGCCGGATGAGCCTTTCGGAACGGCCGCCCCCCTTCTCCGCCGACCGTCGAAGACATCAACGGTCCGAGTCGGATTTCCCGACGGCGCCGGGAATGGTCTAGGCCAATGGGAATCCCCCTTCTCGTGCGTACGGGAAAAGGCGTCCCATCTCGAAGGACGCACTCCTGAGCGCACTTCGAAGAAGGCATTCAGGTGAACCTCTTGTAACCGATTTGACCGCGTGATGCGATACGTCCCAAGTCAGATGCCATCCCCCACACAAAAAGGCTTATTTATGACTAAAGCCGACATTCTGCACGAGCGTTCCCTGATAGAGGACCAGATTCGTGAATACACCCTCTGCAGCCGGCTTCAGGACATCACCGAGGCTCACCCCGACGCCCCCGCGTACTCGATGCGCGCCGGCGACGGCTGGGAGACGCTGACCTTCGCCCAGGCCAGGTCGGAGGTGCTGGCACTCGCGGCCGCCTTCGCCGCGCTGGGCCTGGAGGCGGGCGACGCCGTGACGCTCATGATGGTCAACCGCACCGAGCACGTGCTGGCCGACCTGGGGGCCGTCCACGCGGGGGCGACCCCGATCTCCGTCTACGCCACGCTCGCCCCCGAGCAGGTGACGTACATCGCGGGAGACTCGAACGCGAAGATCGCGGTAATCGGCGGAGCCGACGAACTGGCGCGCTGGCAGCACGCCCTGGACCAACTCCCGCACCTGACCAAGGTGATCGTGCTCGACCCGGAGGCGTGCCCTTCCGGCGACCAATTCATGACCTGGGACGCCTTCGTCGCCCTCGGCAGGGAGCGGCACGCGGCCGACCCCGCGCTCGTCGAGAGCCGCCTGCGGGCCGTACGGCCCGGCGACACCGCCACGGTGCTCTACACCTCGGGCACGACCGGCAACCCCAAAGGCGTGCCGCTGAGCCACCGCAACATCAGCTACGAGGTCAGCGCGATCGAGATGACCTCCTCGCTCCCCAACCTGGGGACGCAGATCTCCTACCTCACCTACGCCCACATCGCCGAGCGGGTACTGAGCCTCTATCTGCCCCTGTTCAAGGGCTCGCACGTCCACTTCTGCCCCGACCTCACGCAGCTCAGCACGGTGCTCCGTGAGGTGCGGCCCGTGCTGTTCTTCGGCGTCCCCCGGGTCTGGGAGAAGATCATGGCGGGGCTGCTCGGGGTCATGGACACCCAGCCCGAGGAGCAGCAGGCACAGGCCAGGGCCGCGATGGCCGCGGGAGTGGCCTACATCGAGGCGGGCCAGAACGGCGCGACGCCTCCTCCTGAGATCGTCCAGGCCTACGAGCAGGCCGACGCGGCCCTGCTGTCACTCGTCCGGTCGCTGATCGGCTTCGACCGGGCGGGCTGGCTGTCGTCGGGTGCGGCGCCCCTCTCCATCGAGGTGCAGCGCTTCTTCGCCGGCCTCGGCCTGAACATCCTCGAGGTCTACGGCATGACCGAGACCACCGGCGCGTGCACGGTCAACACCCCCACCAGGTACAAGCTCGGCTCGGTGGGCCCGGCGCTCCCCGGCGTCGAGCTGAAGATCGCCGACGACGGCGAGGTGCTGATGCGCGGCCCCATCGGGACGTCGGGCTATCTCAACCTGCCCCAGGCCACGGCCGACCTCCTCGACGAGGACGGCTGGCTGCACACCGGTGACGTCGGCACCCTCGACGAGGACGGGTTCTGCCGGATCATCGACCGCAAGAAGGAGCTCATCATCACGGCGGGCGGCGAGAACATCTCCCCCGCCAACATCGAGAACCTTCTCAAGGAGCATCCCCTGGTGGGCCAGGCCCTCGCGTTCGGCGACCGCCGCCCCTACCCGGTCGCGCTCATCACGCTGGACGGCGAGGCCGCCCCGGCCTGGGCCCGCACCCAGGGTCTCACCTTCACCGGGCTCGCCGACCTCGCCGAGCACCCCCAGGTGCTGGCCGCGGTCGAGACCATCGTGACCAGGGCCAACGAGCGCCTGGCACGCGTTCAGCAGATCAAGAAGTGGAAGCTGCTGCCCGTGGAGTGGTCGACCCAGACCGAGGAACTCACGCCCAAGTTCTCCCTGCGCCGCCGGATCATCCACAGCAAGTACTCCGACGCGATCGACCTGCTCTACGGAGACTGATCGCCCCAGCGCGTGAGCCGGCCCGTCACGGACACCGGCTCACGCGTCGGAACTCTCCGGAACACGCGACTCCGGTTTCGCCGAACTGCTTCGCCGAGTCTCTTCGCGAAGCGCCCGTCCCTCATCCCAGGGCCGTGTCGACCAGGGCCCTGGCCTCCTTCTGCACCTCGCCGAGGTGGTCCCGGCCGCGGAACGACTCGGCGTAGATCTTGTAGACGTCCTCGGTACCGGAAGGGCGTGCGGCGAACCAGGCGTTCTCCGTGCACACCTTGAGCCCGCCGATGGCCGCGCCGTTGCCGGGAGCGGACGTGAGCACCTCGGTGATCGGCTCCCCCGCGAGCGTGGCGGCGGTGACCTGCTCAGGCGACAACCGGCTCAGAACCGCCTTCTGCTCGCGCGTCGCGGGCGCGTCGACCCGCGCGTAGGCGGGGTCCCCGAACCGGGAGACCAGACCGGAGTAGTGCTCGCTCGGCGAGCGGCCCGTGACCGCGATGATCTCCGACGCCAGCAGGGCCATGACGATGCCGTCCTTGTCGGTGGTCCACACCGAGCCGTCACGACGGAGGAAGGAGGCGCCCGCGCTCTCCTCACCGCCGAAGCCCAGCGATCCGTCGAGCAGCCCGGACACGAACCACTTGAACCCCACGGGAACCTCGACCAGGCGCCGGCCCAGATCGTCCGCGACCCGGTCGATCATGCTGCTGCTGACCAGGGTCTTGCCGACTCCCGCGTCCGGCCGCCAGCCGGGCCTGTTGCCGTACAGGTAGGAGATCGCGACGGCGAGGAAGTGGTTGGGGTTCATCAGCCCGGCATCGGGGGTCACGATGCCGTGCCTGTCGGCGTCCGCGTCGTTGCCCGTCGAGACGTCGAAGGCGTCGCGCTTGCCGATCAGGGACGCCATCGCGTACGGCGAGGAGCAGTCCATTCTGATCTTGCCGTCCCAGTCGAGCGTCATGAAACGCCAGGTCGGGTCGACCAGGGGATTCACCACGGTCAGGTCGAGCCCGTACCGATCCGCGATCTCCCCCCAGTAGGCCACACTGGCACCGCCCAGTGGGTCGGCTCCGATGCGGACGCCCGCGTCCCGGACCGCCTCGAGATTCACCACCGATCCGAGGTCGTCGACGTACGCCCCGAGGAAGTCGTACCGCCCGGTCGTGGACGCCGACAGCGCGCGGGCGTAGGGGACGCGCCTGACCTCCTTCAGGCCACCGGCGATCAGCGCGTTGGCCCGGTCCTGGATCCACGACGTGGCGTCGGTGTCCGCCGGGCCGCCGTTCGGCGGGTTGTACTTGAAGCCGCCGTCCGCCGGGGGGTTGTGCGACGGAGTGACCACGACGCCGTCGGCGAGCCCCGTCTCGCGACCGCGGTTGAAGGTGAGGATCGCGTGGGAGACGGCAGGCGTCGGCGTGTACCCGTCACGGCTGTCGATCAGCACGGACACGCCGTTGGCCGCGAAGACCTCCAGCGCGCTGACACGGGCCGGCTCGGAGAGGGCATGGGTGTCGACGCCGAGGAAGAGCGGCCCGTCCACGCCCCTGCTCGCCCGGAACTCGCAGATGGCCTGGCTGGTCGCGAGGATGTGGTCCTCGTTGAAGGCGACGTTGAGCGCCGATCCCCGGTGACCCGATGTCCCGAACGCGACCCGCTGGCCGGCCTGTCCGGGATCGGGGTGCAAGGCGTAGTAGGCCGTGACCAGACGGGCCACGTCAACGAGGTCGGAGGGGCCGGCGGGTTGTCCGGCGCGTTGGTCGGCCATGGGCTCTCATGCTCCTGCGGTTCGCCGTCAGACGGGGGCATCCGCCAGTCTGCCCCATATCTTCCGGCTCTCCCCTCCGGGAGGCGCCCTGGTCACCGGCGGCCGTGCCGTACGAGAGGACCGCTTCATCGAATCACCCAAAGGGGTCGTATCGTAACCGAAGCACGCGGGTACCGGATGGTCCCGCGACCTGCCCGCGAACCCGTGATCCGCGCACGAACAGAGGGATGACAACGGTGACATCGACGCACGACGGAGCCGGCTCCGCGCCCGAAGCGGCGGCCCTGCACGAGATCGTCGAAGGCGTCTTCGCCTGGGTGCAACCCGACGGCACCTGGTGGATCAACAACGCCGGGGCGGTGAACGGCCTCGACGGCACCATCGTCGTCGACACCTGCGCCACGGAGCAGCGCACCCGCCGATTCCTGGCCGCCGTGGGCGCGGCCACCGGCGACGCGCCGCTGACCATGGCGGTCAACACGCACCTGCACGGCGATCACACCTACGGCAACAGCCTGCTTCCGAGCACGACGGTGCTGATCGGCCACGAGGCCATGCGCGAGGGGCTGCTGGTCGATCCGATCATCGACGGCTGCCCGCCCGTCTGGCAGCCGGTGCCGGACTGGGGCCGGGTCACGCGACGGGTCCCCTCGGTGGTCCTGCGCTCGGATCTGACGTTGTTCACCGGCTCGCGCCGCGTCGACCTGCTGCACCCCGGCCATCCCGCGCACACGACCGGCGACGTCGTGGCCTGGCTGCCCGAGGAGCGGGTCCTGTTCACCGGCGACCTGATCTTCCACGGCGTCACCCCGCTGGTGTTCATGGGCTCGGTCGAGGGGGCGATCGCGTCGCTGGGCTGGCTCGCCGACTTCGGCGCCGACCACGTCGTCCCCGGTCACGGCCCCCTCATCGCGGGGGCCGAGTTGCCCGGGGTGCTGGCCGGCATGGAGCGCTATCTCCAGCTCGTGCTGCGCACGGCGCAGGCCGGGCTCGCTGAGGGCCTGACGCCGCTCGAGGCCGCGCAGCGCTGCGACCTCGGCGAGTTCGCGGGCATGCCGGACGCCGAGCGGCTGGCGCTCAACCTGCACCGCGCGTACGCCGACGCCACGGGCACGCCGTTCGACCTCCTGGAAGCCATCGGCGACGCCGTACGGTACAACGGCGGCCCGATGGCGAGTGCCGTCTGACGAGCGCCTTCAGCCGGTCTCAGCTCCGAAGGCCCACCCCGCTGAAACCGTCGATGCCGGGCAGCTTGGGGATCGTGGGCTCGTCCGGTTCCGGGCGCCACTCCCCCGTGGACACCAGGCCCGGCTCGGCCAGCTTGAATCCGTCGAAGAACCGCAGGATCTCCGTCCGGGTCCTGGGCGTCACGGAGCCGGTGGCGGTGCGGCGGTAGACCTCGCGGCCCTCCTGGAGCTTCCCGTCGTCGATGTCGCCGAAGGAGAGGTGGTTGATCACCAGGCCGCTTCCGGGAGCGAGCCGGGAGCACAGCGTGCGGACCGCCCTCTCGGCGACGTCGTCCTCGGGGACGAAGTGGAGCACGGCGAGCATGAGCAGCCCGACCGGCTGGTCGAAGTCGATGTGAGCGAGGATCCGCGGGTCGCTCAGGATGGCCTCGGGTTCGCGCAGATCGCCGTCCACGACGATCGACTGCCGGTCGTCCGCCAGCAGGCGGCCGCCCTGGGCGAGCACGATCGGGTCGTTGTCGACGTAGACGGTCCGGGAGTCCGGCGCGACCCTCAGCGCGACCTGATGGACGTTCTCCTGGGTGGGCAGGCCCGCGCCGATGTCGAGGAACTGGCGGACACCCCTTTCCGCGAGGAAGCGCACCGCACGGCTGAGGAAGCGCCGATTGGCCTGGACGCCCTCCCGGATGTTGGGGGTCAGCTCGGCGAGCTTGTCCGCCGCCGCCCTATCGGAGGCGAAGTTGTCCGTGCCGCCGAGGAGGTAGTCGTAGATCCGGGCGACGCTCGGAATCGCCGGATCGATCCCCAACGGTGCCTGTTCCATGTCCATCCGCCCCTCGCCCGCATCCGATGTTGATCTCAACGTAGCCAACAAACCCGGATATATGCGGAAATGGAAGCGGATCATCCGCCGTACGGCTGGAGTGACGTTCCGGCGAGCTCACGGAGGGCCGACGGCGGCGCCCACGGCCCCCCACCTGGCCGGCGGCGGATACCCCATGTCCTTGGTCCGGGGGATGCGGGCGGTCAGCACGAAGCCCCCCTCCTCCGTCGGAGCCCAGGCGAGCAGGCCCCCCAAGAGGACGACGCGTTCCTTGAGCCCCTCCAGCCCGAAGCCGGTCCCCGCGGGCTGGAGAATCATCCTGGCCGGGCGCGGCTCGCCGTCGGGCTCGCCGTTGATCACCGACACCCTGGTCACCTCGCCCGCGGTCTCCCAGAGCACCCGGACCTCGGATCCCGGCGCGTGCTTGCGGACGTTGTTGAGCCCCTCCTGGACGATCCGGTAGCACGCGTGGCCGGTCTCCCTGGAGAGCGTCCCCGTGTCGAGCCGGAGGTCGATCCGCAGGCCCATCGCCGCGCACTCGTCGATCAACTGCGGGATCGCGTCGATCCCCTTGGCCGACGCGGGGATGTCCCCGCGGCGCACCACCGTCAGCAGGTCCCTCAGCTCGGACAGCGCCCGCACGCCCTTGTCCTCGATGATCCTGGCCAGCGACACGACCTCCGTCCGGTCCTCGGTGTCCCGGATGATGCCGGCGTTGAGGACCATCACCGTGACCGCGTGGGTGACGGTGTCGTGCAACTCCCCCGCCAGGCGGCGGCGTTCGTCACACGCGGCCCGCTCCTCCCGCAGCCACTGTTCCGACCGTATCGTGCGGTAGCCCCTGACCCAGGCCCCGATCATCGCGGGGAGGTAGACCAGCGCCACGGCACGGATCGCCTCGGCCCAGAGCAGATGCGACGGCGGCCGGGCCAGCAGGCTCATCGCCAGGTAGGCGACCGACGCCACCGCGGCCACCCGTTCCCACCTGCGTACGGTCGCATGGGCCGTCATCGAGTACACCGCGACAGTCAGAGGCAGGAACTCCCCTGTGACCGCCAGGCAGATCACCGCGGCGGCGAGGGGCGGCCAGGCCCTGCGACGCCGTACCAGCATGGTGAGCGACGCGGCGACGGCGGACAGCATGGTGAACCAGCGGGGGGCCGACACCCATGACGCGGGAGCGGCCAGTTCCACGAGCGCCGGAGGAAGGCTGCAGACCAGGACCGCCACCGCCAGCGACACGTCGACGAGAACGTCTCGGTGACGTTCGGTGAATCCACCCTGCGCGTACCTGATTCCGGCCTCCATGGCGCCGCCTCCGCTCCGGGAGATTCGGCGACCTCGATCCCAAGCGCGACTTTTGCGGCATTTAAATACTTTCGTCCGGTTAGCGCTACCCGGGAGCGTGGAGGTCTAACCCGCACAAAGGCCTCTTTAATCGACACTCCGGCTCCCGAGGCGACAGGCCGTCAGAACGCAGGCCTCATCGTGCGGGCCGCCAGGTAGATCGACCTCGGGTGAGCCGTCCCGGCGCGGGTGGACCGACCATCGAGATCAGCCGGCCCTGCCCGCGACCACGTCGAGCAACATCCGGTCCCAGTCGGCCAGGAAGCGGCCGAGGTCGTAGCGTGCGAGAGCCGCGGCCCGGGCCGCCTTGCCGGCCTGAGCGGCCGGTTCCGGCTCGGCGGCGAACCACTTCAGCGCGGCCATGAGCGCGGGGACGCGCGTGGAGACGACCCCCGCCTCCGGCGGGACGGCCTCCACCGCCTCGGTGGTGGCGAGGGCGACGACCGGCATGCCGAGCATCATGGCCTCGATGAGCGACGCCCCGAGAGACGTCCAGCGATACGGGTGCAGGTAGACCCGCCGCCTGGCCAGTTCGGCGTGCGCCTCCCTCTGCGCCAGGTCCTCGAAGGCGGCCATCCTGCCGGGGAGGCCGAGAGCGGCGGGCAGGCTGCTCACCCGCGTGCCGAAGACGTCGAGGGGGGCGGACACCGCGAAGGCGGGCAGCAGGTCGGTCCCCGCGACACGCCATCGCCTGATCGGATCGTCGACGAGCACGCCCGCACGCGGGAGTTCGCCGCTGTAGAGGTGACCGGGATCGATGACGCCGTACTCGATCACCCGGGTGGGCGCGTCGCCCGAGTCCCAGAACAGGTCGTTGAAGTGAGTGACATGGACGAGGGGGATGTCGTCTCGGCCGGCCACGGGATGCACGGCCTCCGGCACGTCGCCCACGGGGGTGTCGTGTTCGACGTACACCCCCGGAACGTCGCGCCCGAGCCATTCGCGGGCCAGCGCGATCTCGTGCGGCCGCTGGAAGACGACCACGTCCACCTCGGCGTCCCGGAGCAGGTCGCAGGGCACCTCACGCACGTTGTCCGGCCATGGGAACGTGCCTGACCGGCCTCTGCCGTCGGGCCCGCGGCCGGGCGTGAGCGGCATCAGGTAGTCATGGCCTCCCTGAACGAACGAAGTGGTCCACGAGTCGTGCACGCGCCACACCAGGATTCTCATCGATCCTCGCTCCCCGTCGATCGGCCATCCCGCCCGGCCTGTTCGCCTGCTCGCGGCGTCTTTCACGGCGTCTTCACGGCATCCAGCAGCGCGCCATCTCCCGGGCCCCCTCGGCTACCCGGGAGCGACTGGAGCAAACAGCTCCAATGACTACGCAGCGTGACAATTTCGCGAGACCGTGCCCCATTTAAGTTGAATTATCAATAAAAGTCCGTTTAGCGGAGCCGGTCGCGGTAACCAACCACCACACGCGCGACGGAGGCGATCCGATGCGAACGCGGCCCAGGGCCGCTGGAGGTGGACGCACGATGACGGGTCTCCACGCGGTGGTCACGGGTGGCGCCGGGTTCCTCGGCTCCTATCTGTGCGAGCGCCTCCTCGACCTGGACGCCTCGGTGACCTGCATGGACAACTTCCTCACCGGATCGCCGCGCAACGTCGAACATCTGATGGGCCGACCGGCCTTCCGTGTGCTGGAGTGCGACCTCACCGGGTTCGTCCACGTGCCGGGGCCGGTGGGCCTGGTGCTGCATTTCGCCTCCTCCGCATCCCCCGCCGACTACCTGCGGCACCCGATCGAGACGCTCAAGGCCGGCAGTCTCGGCACCCTGCACGCGCTCGGGCTCGCCAGGGAGAAGGGCGCCCGCTTCGTCCTCGCCTCGACCAGCGAGGTGTACGGCGACCCGCTGGAACACCCGCAACGGGAGAGCTACTGGGGCAACGTCAACCCGGTCGGACCGCGCAGCGTGTACGACGAGGCCAAGCGCTTCGCGGAGTCGCTCACCACGGCGTACCGGGAGTTCCACGGGGTGGACACGGGCATCGTCCGCATCTTCAACACCTACGGCCCGCGGATGCGGCCCCACGACGGCCGGGCGATTCCCACATTCATCCGGCAGGCTCTCACCGGCGAGGCCATCACCGTGTCGGGCGACGGCGGCCAGACGCGATCGATCTGCTACGTCGACGACACGGTGCGCGGCGTGCTCGCACTGGCGGCGAGCGACTTCCCCGGACCGGTGAACATCGGGAATCCCGTCGAGATGTCCGTCGTCGAACTGGCGGAGACGATCCGCCGCCTGACCGGGTCCTCCTCCCCCATCCGGTTCGTGGAACGGCCCGTGGACGACCCGGACGTCCGCCGGCCGGACACCTCGTTGGCGGCCCGCAGGCTCGGCTGGCGGCCGCGGATCGACCCCGAGACCGGGCTGCTCCGGACCATCGCCTGGTTCGAGCGGGAACTCGGCAGGACCGACGCCGCGGCCGTCTCTTGACTTTGAGGCTTTTGTCCTGAAATTACCTCTTACTAAGAGGTATAGTGCGTTTCATGACTCCGATGAGGACTCCCGCCACGGCCGACGAGGTGATGGGCGTCATGCTGGCGCTGCGCCGTGTCGTCCGCCGCCGCCTGCGTGCCGAGTTGCCCGGCCCACCGCTGCGCGGCGCTCAGGTGGAGTTGCTGCAACTCGTCGAGACCGAGCCCGGCATCGGCGTCGCGGCGGCCGCGCGGGCCCTGCATCTCGCGGGCAACTCGGTGAGCACGCTCGTCAACCAACTCGGCGCCTCCGGGCTCCTGCGCCGGGAGATCGACCCCGCGGACCGTCGGGCGGCCCGGCTCTTCCTCACCGACGCGGCGGTCGCCCGGCTCGCCCGCTGGCGCGAAACCCGCAGCCGGCTCGTCGGCGACGCCTTCGCCCAGCTGAGCGACGGCGAGGCCGCCACCGTCGCGGCGGCTCTGCCCGCCCTGCGCCACCTGCTCACGGAACTCGCGGAGGATCTCCCATGACACCGGCACTGCGCTGCGTCGGGCTGCGCCAGAAATTCGGCGACACCGTCGCCGTCGACGGACTCGACCTGGAGGTGGAGCGGGGCGAGGTGTTCGGCCTGCTCGGGCCGAACGGGGCCGGCAAGACCACGACGATCCGGATGATCACCACGCTCCTCCCCGCACCGCCCGGCGCGATCCAGGTGCTCGGCCGCGACGTCGCGCGGCAGCGGACCGCCGTGCGCCGGCTGATCGGCTACGTCCCCCAGCAGTTGTCCGCCGACGGGACGCTGACGGGCAGGGAGAACGTGGCCCTGTTCGCCCGGCTGTACGACGTGCCGCGCGTCGGCCGCGCCGCCCAGGTCGCGGCCGTCCTCGACGCGATGGACCTCACCGAGGCGGCCGACCGTCCGAGCAAGACCTACTCCGGCGGGATGGTCCGCCGGCTGGAGCTGGCCCAGGCCCTGGTCAGCGCCCCACAGTTGCTGATCCTCGACGAGCCGACCGTCGGGCTCGACCCCGTGGCCCGCGACAGCGTGTGGGACAAGATCGCCTCGATCCGGGCCGCCACCGGGATGACCGTGCTCGTCACGACGCACGCCATGCAGGAGGCCGACGAGCACTGCGAGCGCGTCGCCCTCATGCACCGGGGCCGCATCCGCGCACAGGGCTCCCCCGACGACCTGAAGGACGCCCTCGGTCCCGGCGCCACCCTCGACGACGTCTTCCGCCACCACACCGGCAACGCCCTGACCGGCGACAACGAAAACGGAGGAATGCGCGATGTCCGCGCTGCCCGTCGCACCGCCCGCCGCGTCGGCTGAGACCGAGCCCGGGCCACTCGCCCTGGCCCGCACCGTCGCCTCGCGGATCGCCACGACCTGCCTGGTCGAGTTGCAGAAGCTCCGCCACGACCGGACGGAACTGGTCACCCGGGCCGTCCAGCCCGCTCTGTGGCTGCTCGTGTTCGGCCAGGTGTTCACCCGGATCCGGGCGATCCCGACCGGCTCGACGCCATACCTGGACTTCCTGGCTCCCGGCATCCTCGCGCAGTCCGCGCTGTTCATCGCGATCTTCTACGGCATCCAGATCATCTGGGAGCGCGACGCGGGCGTGCTCGCCAAGCTGCTGGTGACGCCGACGCCGCGGATCGCTCTGGTCGGGGCCAAGGCGTTCGCGGCCGGCGTTCGCGCCGTGGCCCAGGCCGTCGTCGTGCTCGTCCTCGCGCTGATCCTCGGCGTGCATCTCGCGACCAACCCGCTCAAGATCATCGCTCTGGTCGCCGCGCTGCTGCTGGGGTCGGCGTTCTTCTGCTGCCTGTCGATCACCATCGCCGGCCTGGTGTTGTCCAGAGACCGGCTCATGGGCATCGGGCAGGCCATCACGATGCCGCTGTTCTTCGCGTCGAACGCGCTCTATCCCGTACAGCTCATGCCGGGCTGGCTGCAGGTGGTCAACCACATCAACCCGTTGAGCTACGAGGTCGAGGCCCTGCGGGGACTGCTGGTCGGCACCTCCGCCCGGCTCCTGCTCGATTTCGGCGTGCTGCTCGCGTCGGCCATCGTCATGATCGCCATCGCCTCGGCCCTACTCCCCCGCCTAGCCCGCGGCTGACCCCACCTCACCCCCCCGCGTGACCCACCCCCGGCGTGACCCCCCGGCGTGATCCACCCCGGCGTGATCATGCACAGGTTCGGGATCATGCCCCCCGACCAGCCCAAACCCCAGCCGTGATCATGCACACTTTCGGGAAAACACCGTCCCACCTGCGCATACGCACATCGTGACCATGCACGAATTCGGCGGCACGCCCTCTCACCTGCTCGAACGAGCGTCGTGATCATGCACGAGGGGGCGGCACCATCCCGGCGTGCCGCATTCCACGCCTCGATCGCCCACCCCGCACGTCAACCGGCACGTCCGGCCCGAGATATTGCATGATCGGGAACACCGTCCATGCTGGTCGGCGCGCATCTTCACGAATCCGTGCATGATCACGAACTCCGTCCGCGCTGGTCAGCCCGCACCTTTACGAATCCGTGCATGATCACGCCCGGCATCAGGGCTGGTCAGCACGCGTATCCACGAACCTGTGCATGATCACGCCCGACGTCAGGGCTGGTCGAGGGGCATGATGCCGAACCTGCGCATGATCACGGCTGGGGTTTTGGGGTGGGTTGGGGGGTTTGGGCAGGTCGTGGGGTATCTGCTCGTGGGAGGACCATTCGAGGGGTATTGCTCCCTCAGCGGACGCGGAATCCGGGGGCCACGTCATGATCGCTGTTCCTCTCGCACTTCTGGCGGCGGTGTGCAACGCCATCGCCTCCGTGCTGCAGCGCAAGGCCGCCCGATCCGTCCCGGCGAGCGAGGCGTTCCGCCTGGCGTTGATGTGGGATCTGATCCGGCGCCCGGCGTGGCTCCTCGGCATCCTGGCCCTCATCGGCGGCTTCCTCTTCCAGGCGACCGCGCTCGGCTTCGGCGGGCTCGCGCTCGTGCAACCCCTCCTCGTCGTGGAGTTGCCCGTCACGATGCTCATCGCCGCGTGGATGTTCAAGATCCGGCTCGGGCGGCAGTCGTGGCTGGCCGTCGGCGCCCTGACCGTGGGCCTCGCCATCTTCCTCATCGCGGCCGCCCCAGCCAACGCCGATCGGCTGCCCGGCCTCGTGGGCTGGGTGATCTCCGCGGCGGTCACGGCGGGGCTCGTGACGCTGGCGGTCGCGGTCGGGATGGTCGCCGGCAGCCGGCTTCGCGGCGTGGCACTCGGGATCGCGGCCGGGCTCAGCTTCGCCTACACCGCGGTGCTGATGAAGCGGACCATCGATGTGCTGGAGCGGAATCCGCCCGCCGTGCTGACCACGTGGTCCCTCTACACCATGATCGCCACGGGCCTGTGCAGCGTTTTCCTCCTGCAGAACGCCTTGCAGCGCTCGTCGCTCGTCGCCGTCCAGCCGGCTCTCACCGTGACCGATCCGGTGGCGAGCACCGGTTACGGCGTGGCCCTGTTCGGCGAGGACATCAGGACGGGCCCCTGGGTGGTGCCGGAACTCGTGGGAATCGGCGTGATCCTCCTGGGCAGCGTGCTGCTCTCACGCTCGACCGCCATCCTCGCCCACGACGTCATCCGGGTGGACGACCCAGAAGAGATTCGGCGGACGCAGCGCTGAACAGCGCGGCCCCTCTGGCGATCATCCGGGCACGCTCGGGTGTGCCGTCGAGGCGGTCGAGCGCCTCGATGAGCTCGGCCGCGTTCCGCGCGTAGACGCTCAGCCCCGACCGCGCCATGGCGAGCGCGCCGTCGCGCCCGTGACCCGCGATGGGCCGGTAGGAGACGACCGGCACCCCGGCGGCGAACGCCTCCCTGCAGGTCAGGCCGGCCGCGTTGTCCACCATCGCGTACGCCGCGGCGAACACGTCGGGCATGTCGTCGCACCAGCCGAGGGCCAGCCCGGTTCCCGCGTCCCGGAGCCGGCGGAGGAGACGGTCGCTTCGCCCGCAGAGGACGACGGGCAGATAGCGGCCGGACGCCGCCAGGACGCGGGCCGTCTCCTCGACCCGCCCCACACCCCAGGCTCCGGCGGAGACGAGCACCGGCCGGTCACCGTCCGGGATGCCGAGCCGCTCACGCGCCCGCGCCCCGGCCCGCGCGGTGTCGGCATCCGGCTTCAGGAACTCGGGCCGGACGAGCGGGGCGTGACAGAACGCGGGACGACCTGTCGCCTCCGCGACGGTGAGCGCCGTCACGGCGTCGCCGCACAGGTACCTGTCGTTCCCGGGATGCAGCCACAACCGGTGGGCGGCGAAGTCCGTGACGATGACCACGCTCGGAACGGTGAGCCGGTCCCGTTCGCGCAGGTGACCGGTGACCTGCGCGGCCAGGTGGAACGTCGAGACGACCGCCTCGGGGGCGCGGAGCCGTACGAGCTCGCGAAGCGGCCCGGCGGCCAGAAGGGTCAGCGGCGAGGTCGACGGAGCCCTCTCCGACACGAAGAAGATCTTGTAGATCGCCGCGTACAACCACGGCGCCGAACGGATCATCCAGCCGTAGCCCCGGCGCAACGACGATCCCAGGCCCAGCGGGAGCAGGCGCAGGATGTCGACCACCTCGGCCTCGACGCCCTCGGCGGCCAGCCGTCGGCCGAGTTCGGCGGCGACGCCGTCGTGCCCCGCCCCCATGGCGGCGCTCAGAATGAGGATTTTTCGCCCCTTCGGCATCACGAGCGCCTTCCCTGAGAACACTTGAGGGGGTGACTCGCGCTGCTTTCGCGCTCGGACTCGGTGGTGCGGCCCTGCTGCACGCCGGCCCCGGCGCGACCTGGCTGCCCGCCGTCCGCCGCCTGCTGCCCGGGCTGGCCGGTGTGGGGGCGCCCGACCACGTCGCCCTGACCTTCGACGACGGGCCCGACCCGAGGTCCACACCGCGTTTCCTCGACGAACTGGACCGGCTGGGATGCCGTGCGACCTTCTTCGTGCTCGGCGAGATGCTCGAACGCCATCCCGAAGTCGGCCGCCGAATCGTGGAGGCCGGACACGAGATCGGCGTGCACGGCTGGCGCCACCAGAACGCCCTCACGACGCCTCCCGGCCGGGTCGCCGCCGAGATGGGCCGGGCGACCGGCCTCGTGAGCGCGGTCACGGGGGTGCGCCCGGTCTGGTACCGCCCGCCGTACGGGGTGCTCAGCGCGGAGACGCTGGTCGCGGCATGGTGGTGGAGGCTGCGCCCCGTGTTGTGGACCGCATGGGGACGGGACTGGACCGAGCGTGCGACCCCGGCGTCCGTGCTGGCGAGCATGGCCCCCGGCCTGCGCGGCGGCGCGACGCTCCTGCTGCACGACTCCGACCACACCTCGGCCCCGGGTGCGTGGCGCTCGGCGCTCGGCGCGCTCGGGCAACTGGTCGGCCACTGCCGCTCCGCGGGACTGCGCGTCGGCCCACTGGCCGAGCACGGCGTCGACTGAGACTGAGACTGCGACTGGCTCCGGCTCACCACCGGATGACTTCCGCCGGGCTCCTACCCGGCCGCGCCTGGCCGTACGAGCCGGGGCCGTTCAGGCGCGCCAAGCTTTTACCTCACGCCATTACGGCAAAAGCATGGGAAAGCGCACCCATTAACCGACCTCTCCCGACAATAAGGATTTTGAATTCCCTCGACCTCGCCGGTCGTGATCAAACATTTCGTCTGCCCGATAGGCCACGTGCGTAAAGTCTGCCGAGCTCATGCCATGTTTTGTGGTGAATCGCGAGGGAGATCCTCTTGTCATGTTGTCGGGGGGAGGCGTTCTCCGCCACATTCGCAACGTCCGCAATGTCAGCAATATCGGCAATGTTGGAAACGTTGGGAGTGCTGGCGATGTCAGCGATGCCTGCGATGCGGCGCCGGTCCGCCGGGAGAACTTCCCGGTCGCCTCCCGGCTGCTGCCCGCTCGCTACCGACGCCACCTCATCGCGGTCTACGGGTTCGCCCGCCGCGTCGACGACATCGGCGACGCCGGCTCGGAAGGCGACCCAGGCGAGCCGGGCGACCCACGTGACCGCCTCCGTCTTCTCGACGCCGTCGACGCGGACCTGATTCGCCTGTACGACGGCGGCGAGCCGCGACTGCCCGTCATCCGGGCGCTCGCTCCCACGATCGAGGCCTGCGCCATCCCCGCGGGTCCCTTCCACCGGCTCGTCGAGGCGAACCGGCGAGAACAGACGGTCACGCGGTACGACACCTTCGAAGATCTGCTGACCTCCTGCGAACTGTCGGCCAACCCCGTCGGGCACATCGTGCTGCACGTCTTCGGCCTGGCCGTGCCGGAACGGCTCGGCCTGTCCGACCGGATCTGCTCGGCGCTCCAGGTCATCGAGCACTGCCAGGACGTCGGCGAGGACTTCGCGCGGGGTCACATATACGTGCCGGGCGAGGACCTGCGGCGCTTCGGCTGCGTCGAGGCCGACCTGGCCGCCCCCTCGGCCTCGCCGTGTCTGCGCCAGGTCATCGCGTTCGAGGTGCGGCGCGCGGCGGCCCTGCTCGACGAGGGCGCGCCGCTCGTCGGCACGCTCGACGGGTTCGCCCGGCTGGCCGTGGCCGGCTACGTCGCGGGCGGGCGCGCCACCGTCGCGGCGCTGGAGCACGGCCGGCACGACGTCCTCGGAACCACCATCCGGCCTCACCGAGGCCGATTGCTGATCGAGTGGTTGCGCGTCCTCGCGAGAGGGAGGTGAGCCGGTGGAGCCGTCCGACGCCTATCGGCAGTGCGAGCAGATCGTCCGGGCCAGGGCACAGAACTTCGCCTACGGCATCCTGCTGCTGCCGCCGCAGAAACGGCGCGCGCTCAGCGCCGTGTACGCGTTCGCGCGCCGGATCGACGACATCGGCGACAGCACCGGACCCGTGGACCAGCGGCTGACGGCCCTGACCGACGCGCGGGCCGCCCTCAGGGCGACGTCGTCCGACGACCCCGTCCTCGTGGCGCTGCACGACGCTGCAGGCCGGTACCCCATCCCACTCCCCGCGTTCCACGAGCTCATCGACGGCTGCGCCGCCGACGTCCGGGGCGCGACCTACGAACGCTTCGACGACCTGCTGACGTACTGCAGGCACGTCGCCGGATCGATCGGCCGGCTGTCTCTCGGCATCTTCGGATCCGAGGAGCCCGCCGCGCCCAAGCTGGCGGATGCGCTCGGGGTGGCGCTCCAGCTGACGAACATCCTGCGTGACCTGTCGGAGGACCGGCTCGCCGGGCGCATCTACCTGCCCGCCGAGGATCTCGACCGGTTCGGGTGCACGCTCGACGTCGACCACGCGGGGCGGTTCACCGATCCGCCGGAACGGCTGGCGAACCTGGTGCGCTTCGAGGCGCATCGCGCACTCGGCTGGTACGACGACGGGATGCGCCTGGTGCCCCTTCTCGACCGGCGCAGCGCCGCCTGCACCGCGGCGATGGCGGGCATCTACCGGCGGCTGCTCGGCCGCATCGCGGCGGACCCGGCGGGCGCGTTGTCCCGGCGGCTGTCCCTCGCTCCGTGGATGAAGGCGATGGTCGCGGCACGCGCCGTCGCCGGGGCCGGCCGGTGACGGGCGCGCGGGTCGCGATCGTCGGCGGCGGGCTCGCGGGCATCGCCGCGGCCGTCGCCCTGTCGAAGGCCGGGATCCCGCTGACCCTCTTCGAGGCACGCCCCCGGCTCGGTGGGGCGACGCATTCGTTCGAGCGCGGCGGCCTGCTCGCCGACAACGGCCAGCACGTCTTCCTCCGCTGTTGCACGGCGTACCGGGGGCTGCTCGACCGGCTGGGACACGGCGGGAGCGTGCGCATCCAGGACCGGTTCGACGTGCGGGTGCTCACGCCCGAGGGGCGAGCGGGACGGCTGCGCCGCTCGGCCCTGCCCGGGCCGTTCCACCTGCTGCCCGCTCTGGCGACGTACTCGCTGCTCGCCCCGGCGGACCGGCTGCGCGCGATGCGCGGCTCGCTCGCCCTCCGCAGGCTCGACCCCGCCGATCCGCGTCTCGACCGGACCGACCTCGGGAGTTGGCTGGCCGCGCACGGGCAGGGCGACGCCGCCAGGCGCGACCTCTGGGACCTGTTCACCGTGGCCGCGCTCAACATGCACACGGAGGACGCCGCGCTGGGCCCCGCGGCGATGGTCTTCCAGACCGCGCTGCTCGGCCGGGCCGACGCCGCCGACATCGGCATCCCCGCCATCCCGCTCCGGGAGCTCCACGGAACGGCCGCGAGGTCCGCGATCGAGCGCGGGGGCGGCGAGGTACGGCTGTCGGCGAAGGTCGAGGCGATCGAACCGGGGCCCACCATCGTCGTGAACGGCACCAGGATCGAGGTGTCCGCCGTCATCGTCGCGACGCCGCACGAGCAGGCCGCGAAACTCGTCCCCGTCGAGGCGGCGCCCGACAGGGACCGGTGGAGCGCACTGGACTCCAGCCCGATCGTCAACGTCCACATCGTCTACGACAGGCGCGTCACCGACCTGCCGTTCGCCGCGGTGACCGGCTCACCGGTGCAGTGGTTCTTCGACAAGACGCGAGCCGGAGGAGTCCGTGAGGGGCAGTACCTGACGATCTCCGTCTCGGCCGCCCGCCGGTGGATCGACGCCTCGACCGCCGAGGTGCGCGCCGCGTTCGTCCCGGAGGTCGAGCGACTGCTCCCCCGGGCGCGCGAGGCCAGGATCAGGGATTTCTTCGTCACCAGGGAACGGCGTGCCACCTTCCGCCAGAGCCCGGGCAGCGGCGCGCTCCGGCCGCGGGCGGCCACCCTGCTGCCCGGGCTGTATCTCGCCGGCGCGTGGACCGCCACGGGCTGGCCCGACACGATGGAGGGCGCCGTGCGGAGCGGACTCACCGCGGCCGGCCTCGCCAGACGCCACCTGAAAGAGGCGAGGCCATGACAGGTGTGACCCCGCCGTCGGTGTCCGAGGCACGCGAGCTGGTCGAGCCCGTGCTGCGCGACGCCGTCGCCCGCCTCGACCCGCTGTCGGCTCGCGTCGCCGCCTACCACCTGGGGTGGACGGACGCCTCGGGGCGGCGTACCGAGGGCGGCGGCAAGGCACTGCGGCCGGCTCTGGCCGTGCTGTCCGCGCGTGCGGCGGGAGGCGGCGGGGAGCGCTGCCTGCCGGTCGCCGCCGCGGTCGAACTCGTGCACGCGTTCTCCCTGCTCCACGACGACGTCATGGACCGCGACCCGACGCGGAGGCACCGCCCCGCCGCGTGGACCGTGTTCGGCGAATCGGCGGCGCTCCTCGCGGGGGACGCCTTGCTCGCGCTGGCCCACGAGCTCATCCTCGACGAGGCGGATCCGGCGCGGACACGGGCCGCCGTCCGCCTGCTCGCGGCCACCAGGCGGCTGATCGCCGGCCAGGGGCTCGACCTGGACTTCGAACGGCGGGACGACGTGAGCCTGGAGGAGTGCCGGCGGATGTCCGCGGACAAGACCGCCTCGCTGCTCGCGTGCGCCTGCTCGATCGGCGCGATCGCGGCGGGCGCGCCGGACCGGCTCGTGTCGGCCCTCGCGTCCTTCGGGGCGGAGACGGGGCTGGCATTCCAGCTCGTCGACGACCTGCTCGGCATCTGGGGCAGCCCGGAGACGACGGGGAAGCCGGTGCTGTCCGACCTGCGCAGCCGCAAGAAGACCCTGCCCGTCGTGGCAGCCCTGACCAGCGGCACCGCGGCGGGCGACGCGCTCGCGGCCCTGCTCGCCAGGCCGGGACCGCTCGCGGAGACCGACCTCGGCGAGGCCGCGCGGCTCGTCGACGAGGCGGGCGGCCGGGACTGGGCGGAGGCCGAGGCCAAACACCGGCTCGACGCCGCCGAGCGCCACCTCGCGCAGGCGGACATGCCCGCGGCCGTCCGCGCGGAGTTCCTCGACATCGCCCACTTCATCACGTCCAGGGATCACTGACATGACCACTGCTCCCGCCGCACCGCCCGCGTCCGGCGTCGAACGCGCCCTCGACGCGGCCTGCGACCACCTGCTCGGCCTCCAGGCGCCGGAAGGATGGTGGAAGGGCGAGCTGCAGACGAACGTGACCATGGACGCCGAGGATCTCCTGCTGCGTCACTTCCTCGGCATCCGCACGGAGGAGGAGACGGCCGAGGCGGCCCGCTGGATCCGGTCCCAGCAGCGGGACGACGGAACGTGGGCCAACTTCCACGGCGGCCCCGGCGACCTGTCCACCACCATCGAGGCCTACACCGCCCTGCGCCTCGCGGGCGACCCCGCCGACGCGCGGCACATGAAGGACGCCGCCGAGTTCGTACGGCAGGCAGGCGGGATCGAGGCCAGCAGGGTCTTCACCCGCATCTGGCTGGCGACGGCCGGGCAGTGGCCATGGGACGACCTGCCGGTCCTGCCCCCAGAGATGATCTTCCTGCCCTCGTGGTTCCCCCTCAACGTCTACGACTGGGCGTGCTGGGCCAGGCAGACCATCGTGCCGCTGACGATCGTGAGCGCGCGCCGCCCGGTGCGGCCGCTCCCCGTCGACCTCGCCGAGTTGCGCACCGGCCGTCCCGCGCCGCGGCGGCCCCGTGGCGGTTGGGACGCCGTGTTCACCGCCCTCGACGGGGTCCTCCACCGCTACCAGCGGCGGCCGATACCCGGCCTGCGCCAGGCGGCCGTCCGGCGCGCCGCCGACTGGATCGTGGCGCGGCAGGAACTCGACGGGTCGTGGGGCGGAATTCAGCCGCCCTGGGTCTACTCGCTGATGGCGCTCGACCTGTGCGGCTACCGGCTCGACCATCCGGTGATGATGAAGGGCCTCAAGGGGCTCGACCGGTTCACGATCCACGACGAGACCGGCCGCAGGCTCGAGGCCTGCCAGTCTCCGGTGTGGGACACCGCACTCGCGATGAACGCCCTGCTCGACGCGGGAGTGCCCGGCGACCATCCCGCCGTGTCGCGTGGCGCGGACTGGCTGCTCGCCGAGGAGGTCAAGGGCCCCGGCGACTGGGCGGTGCGGCGGCCGTCGCTGGCGCCGGGCGGCTGGGCGTTCGAGTTCGACAACGACGGCTACCCGGACATCGACGACACGGCCGAGGTCATCCTCGCGCTCAGGCGGGTGCCCCATCCGGACGCGTCCCCGGCCGTCGACAGGGGCATGCGCTGGATGACGGGCATGGCGTCAAGGGACGGCGGGTTCGCCGCCTTCGACGCCGACAACACCCGGGAGCTGTGCAAGAGGCTGCCCTTCTGCGACTTCGGCGCCGTCATCGATCCGCCGACCGCCGACGTCACGGCCCACGTCGTCGAGGCGCTGGCGGCGCAGGGCCAGGCGAGGTCTGCCGTCGCCCGCCGTGCCGTCCTGTGGTTGCTGAAGGCACAGGAGCCGGACGGATCGTGGTTCGGCCGCTGGGGCGCCAATCATGTCTACGGCACCGGAGCCGTGCTGCCCGCCCTCGTCGCCGCCGGCGTACGGCAGG
Source organism: Planotetraspora mira (assembly GCF_016863275.1). Classification (GTDB taxonomy): domain Bacteria; phylum Actinomycetota; class Actinomycetes; order Streptosporangiales; family Streptosporangiaceae; genus Planotetraspora; species Planotetraspora mira. The sequence continues at coordinate 240,844 of NZ_BOOO01000013.1, read as the reverse complement.
ACGCGGCCTGCGTGCGGCGGGCCGTGGCCTGGCTGGAACGGCACCAGAACGGCGACGGCGGATGGGGCGAGGACCTGCGTTCCTACGACGACCCCGCCTGGATCGGGCGCGGCGCGTCGACGCCCTCACAGACGGCCTGGGCCCTGATCGGGCTGCTGGCCGCCGACCGGCCTGCCAGTGATCCGGACGGAGCCGTGGAGAGGGGCGTCCGCTGGCTCGTCGAGCAACAGCGCCCCGACGGCACCTGGGACGAGGACTTCTTCACCGGGACCGGCTTCCCCGGCGACTTCTACATCAACTACCACCTCTACCGGCTCGTCTTCCCGATCAGCGCGCTCGGACGCTACCTGCGCCTCCGGGACGACGACTGGTACGACGATCGGGACGACGACCGGTACGACGGCTCGGACGGCGGCCAGGACCAGGAGCGGGACCACGAGGAAGACGGCGAGCGAGACGGCGGCCGGGACCAGGAGCGGGACGACGACCAGGAGGGCGACCGCCTCCGGGTGATCCGGGTGAGGTCCGCATGACCGGACCCCTCGTCTGCGTCGCGCTGGGGATCGAGGCCCGGGCGCTCCGCCGCGGTCTGCCTTCCGGCCACGACGAAGTGATCAGGCTCGGGATGGGACCCCGGCGCGCGGCGCGTGCCGCGGCGGGGCTGCCGCCCGACGTCCCGCTGGCCGTCACCGGCTTCGCGGGCGCCCTCGACGACGGGCTGAGCCCGGGTGAGGTCCTCGTGGCCAGCGAGGTCCGGTACGACGGGCAGGTCTGGCCCTGTCCTTCCGCTCCGCTCATCGCCGGCGACCTGGTCCGCGCGGGCCTGGCCGTACAGACCGGGCCTGTCGTCACGACGCGGCACGTCGTCACCGGCGGGGCACGCCGGAGGGCGGCCCGCGAAGGCATGCGTTCGGCGGCCGCCGAACGCACGCCGGATCGGACGGACGGCGCGGAGAAGACTCGAACGGACGGCGCGGAGAAGACAGAGCACGCGGATCACGGGGAAGGTGAGCTGGCGCGCGCGGCCGACATGGAGAGCGGGCCGGTGGCCGCGGCTCGCGCCGGGCTGCCGTTCGCGGTGGTGCGGGTGGTCGTCGACACCCCCTCCCGGCCCCTGCTCCGCCCCGCGACCATCGCCCACGGCCTGGCCGCCCGCCGCGTCCTGACGCGGCTCGGCCCCGTCCTGGCGCGCTGGGCCGCGGCGACCGGCACGCGCCGGGTGCTCCTCGGCGCCCCCACGGGCGACATGGAGGGTGACCCCGGCACACGTCCCACGCCTGACCTGACGCTCCTGGTCAGGCCGGACGCCAGGCCTCCGCACCCTCTGCGGTCCGACGCGCACGAGCCCGGCGGCCTGCACGCCGTCGGGGCACCGGAGGACGTCGCACTCGGCTGGCTGGCGGGCGCCCGGACGATCCGGCTGGCAGGCGGCCCGCCCGCGCTCGTGAGCGCCGTCCTCACGGCCCTTGAAGGACTCGGCCCGATCGTGGTCGAGAAGCGGCGGGCGAGCGCGGAAGCGGCCGCCCTACCCAAGGAGGCCTGGCCCTGATGCCCATGCCAATCCGTCAGAGCCTGCGCGTCAGCGGCTACATCCTGCGCCAGAAGTTGCGCGGGCGCCAGAAGTTCCCGCTGCTGGTCGAGCTCGAGCCTCTGTTCGCCTGCAACCTCTCCTGCGCGGGCTGCGGCAAGATCCAGCATCCCGCCGACGTGCTCAAGCAGCGCATGCCCGTCGAGCAGGCGGTCGCCGCCATCGAAGAGTGCGGCGCGCCCATGGTGTCGATCGCGGGCGGCGAGCCGCTCATGCATCCCCAGATCGGGGAGCTCGTGGAGGAGCTGATCGACCGGAAGAAGTACGTCTACCTCTGCACCAACGCGCTGCTGATCCCCAGGAAGATCGACCAGTTCACGCCGTCGGAGTACTTCGCGTGGACGGTGCACATCGACGGGCTGCGCGAGCGGCACGACGCGTCCGTCTGCAAGGAGGGCGTGTTCGACGAGGCCGTCGCGGCCGTGCGCGAATGCCAGCGCCGCGGGTTCCGCGTCACCACGAACACGACGTTCTTCAACACCGACAGCCCGCGGACCGTCATCGACGTGCTCGACTACCTCAACGACGACCTGCACGTCGACCAGATGATGATCTCTCCGGGCTACGCCTACGAGAAGGCTCCCGACCAGGACTGCTTCCTCGGCGTGCGCGAGACCAGGGAGCTGTTCCACAAGGCGTTCGCCGACGGCAACCGCCGCAGGTGGCGGTTCAACCACACGCCGTTGTTCCTCGACTTCCTCGAGGGCGCGACCGACTTCCCGTGTACGGCGTGGGCCATCCCGTCCTACTCCCTGTACGGCTGGCAGCGGCCCTGCTACCTCATGTCGGACGGTTACACCGAGACCTACCGTGAGCTGGTCGAGGACACCGACTGGGATTCCTACGGCCGTGGCCACGACCCCCGGTGCGCCAACTGCATGGCGCACTGCGGCTACGAGCCCACGGCGGTCTTCGCCACGCTGGGCTCGCTCAAGGAGTCGATCCGGGCGCTGCGCGGCGGCTGACCGGCCGTCCCCGCATCGCCGTCCGCCCGGCCAGCGCCCGGAAGGGACCGGGCAACGCCCCCCGCATCCGGGCGGGCAGGCGGAGCCAGCCGGGGACGTAGCACTCGGCCCGGCCGCGCTCCACCGCCGCGACGACCGCGCGCGCGACCCGCTCCGGTGGGATCGGCGCGGGGCGACGGCGTCCGTACGGCATGCCCCGCCGGTCGAAGAACGGCGTGTCGACCACCCCGGGCACCACGACGGTCACCTCGATCCGCGGCGCCGCGGTGCGTCCGCCGGCGCGGGACGCCTTCAATCCGCGCAATTCGTACCGGAGCGCCTCGGCGAAGGCCATCAGCCCGGCCTTCGTCGCGGAGTACACCGCCTCCTCTCCCACGCCCACGGCCCCGGCGATCGAGGCGACGAAGACGAGGTGCCCGCGGCCGCGCTCGATCATGCCGGGCAGCAGCAGGCGGGTCAGCTGGATCGGGGCCGCCAGATTGACGCCCACGAGGCGCTCGACCGCCTCTCCCGGCATCTCCGTGAACGGCCCGCACCACCCCTCCCCCGCGTTGCTCACCAGCACGTCGACGGGGCCGGCGTCCGCGGCGAGGCGGGCCGCGCCCGCGGGGAGGTCGCCGGCGAGGGCCTCACCGCCCGTGCGCGCCGCGACGGCGGCGAGCCTGCCCCTGTCCCGGCCGGCCAGGACGAGGTGCGCGTGCCGTCCGGCCATCGCCAGGGCGGTCGCCGCGCCGATGCCCGACGACGCACCCGTGACGAGCACGCGTGCTCCCGCGAGTCTCATGTGCGCTCCCCGGCTTCCTCGGCGGACCCTGTCCAGGGTCTACCCAGGTCACGCCGTCTGTCAGCCCTTGATCGCCCCCACCAGGCCGTTGACGAAGTACCGCTGGAGGAACAGGAACAGCACGATGACCGGAATGACGATGATCAGCGAGGCGGCCATCACCTCGTTGTACCGGGGGACCTCACTGGAGATCAGGGACTCCAGCCCCAGCGGCAGCGTGTAGCGCGAAGGATCGGAGATCGACACCCGGGTCAGGACGTACTCGTTCCAGGTCGGCACCGCCGTGAGGACGGCGACCGTCACGTGGGCGGGCCTGGCCAGCGGCAGGTGGACCGACCAGAAGATCCGCCCCTCGCTCGCGCCGTCGGAGCGGGCCGCCTCACGCAACTCCCTGGGGATCGATCCGTAGGCGTTGGTGAGCAGGAGCACCGTCAGCGGGGCGGTGCCGTTCACGAAGGGCAGGACGAGGCCGATGTGCGTGCCGAGGACCCCGAGTTGCTTCTCCAGGATCACCACCGGCAGCAACATCGTGATGCCCGGCACGAACAGCAGCGCCACGAAGAACCAGAAGAGGATCCGCCGGCCGGGGAAGTCGAGCACGGCGAACGCGTAGGACGCCAGGCTGTAGACCACCAGCACGCCGAGCACGGTCAGCCCGGTGACCTTGAGGCTGTTGAGGAAGTAGTCGAAGAAGTGCAGCCGGCCCCAGGTCTGCGTGAGCGTGTCGAGGGTGAACGTGCGAGGCAGGAAGCCGCCCTCCAGGATCTCGCTCCTGCTCTTGAAGGCGCCCGAGATCATCCACAGGAAGGGGTACAGGCTGATCAGCGCGTACACGAACAGGGCGACGAAGACGACCGCCCTGACCACGCGCCGCCCGGTCAATGGACCCTCCGCAACATGCGCGCGTTCACCAGGGTCAGCAGGACGGCCCCCGCGAACAGCAGCCAGCCGAGCGCGCTGGCCAGGCCGAGGGTCTGGGCCAGCCCCTTGAAGAACGACAGCCGGTAGGCCATCAGCGCCAGCACGTCGGTGTGCCCACCAGGGCCGCCCCGCGTCATGACCAGGAAGATCTGGAATCCGTGCAGCGTGTCGCGCACGCCGAGCAGGACGATGGCGGCGGTGATGGGCCGCTGCAGGGGCCAGATGATCCGGCGCAGGACGTGGCGGGGCGCGGCCCCGTCGATCTGCGCGGCCTCGAACAGGTTGGGGTCGACGGCCTGGAGCCCGCTCAGGTAGAGCAGCGTCGCCACCGGGACGCTCGACCAGACCAGGATCAGGATCAGCGTGGGCAGCGCGGTGTCGGGGTTGCCGAGGAAACCCTGCGGCTGGGCGAGCGTGCCGAGGCCGAGGGAGCGCAGGAGCGTGTTGATCGCGCCGTCGGGCTCGAGGACGTACCGCCACGCGAAGTAGATCGCGACCCCGGTGGTGACATAGGGCAGGAAGTAGACCGAGCGCAGCACGGCACGCAGCCGCCGGATCGAGTTGAGCGCGACGGCGAGCGGCAGCGAGATGGCCACGGTGAGCAGCGGCGCCAAGATCATGACCTGCAGGGTGTTCCATCCGGCCCGGCGAAGCTCGGGGGCCAGCACGGGGTCGGCGTAGAGCAGGTCGAGGTAGTTCTGCACCCCGGCCCAGTTCCAGGTCGGGGTGAAGCCGTTCCACTTGGCGAAGCTCAGGGCCAGGCCGCTGCCGATCGTGTAGACCCCCATGACCGCGAAGAGCGCGACCGCGGGGAACACGAAGGCCCATCCGGTCAGCCAGCCGGGCCAGCGGCGGGGGGACCGGCCCCCGGACGGCTCCTTCCGAAGCCGTCCGGGGCGATCCTTCAGGGCGAGCGAGCTCACTCGGTGGCCTTCCACATGGAGCCCATGATCTTGTCGAGCTCGGTTCCCGCCTGCTGCGGCGACACCTCCTGGAGCGGTGACAGCCTGACCATCAGGTCACCCGGCTTGACCTGGTCGTAGTCCGAAGGGAAGAAGCTGACGTCCGCGGCGTCGTAGGCGCTCTCCGGCGGGCCGGTGAAGTATTTCTGCAGCGCGGCGAGGTCGGCTCCCAGCAGCGATTCGGCGTCGGCGCCGAGATCGGTCGCCGGCAGGTCGAGGGACTCCTTGGCGACGGCTCCGGCCCCCTTGGGCGAGGTGAGCCAGTCGAGCCACTTCACCGCGGCCGCCCGGTTCTTGGTGGTGGCCGTGACCCCGAGCCCCGTCAGGGCCAGCGGGGACATCGAGATCTCCTTGTTCACACCCTCGGCCGACGGCGGGATGGGGAAGGTGAGCACCTTGTCGGGCGTCAAGCCGTTCTGGGCGAGGAACGCCAGGGTGAAGGTGCCGCCCACGTCGAACGCCGACTTGCCCTGGGCGAAGGCGATGTCCGCCTCGTCGATGCCGAGCGTGGTGCTCCCCGGCATCCAGTACGGCGTGAGCCTGCTGAAGACGTCGAGGGTCTTGACCCCGTCGGGAGAGGCGAAGCCCTGCGCGGCGCCCTTGGCGAACAGTGCCTGGAACCGGTCCTTGCCCAGATAGGCGTGCGCGAGCGGCTGGTAGACCCAGTTGTAGCCGGTCTGGCTCACCTTCAGCCCGAGGGACAGGCCGCCCTGCTGGGAGTCCTTGCCGGTGGTGGCCTTCAGCGCGTCGAGGAACTCCTCCCAGGTCTTCGGGGGCGTGTTCGGGTCGAGGCCCGCCGCCTGCAGCTTGTCCTTGTTGGCGTAGACGATGCCGAAGGCGCCCGCGGTGAAGCCGACGCTGAAGCGCTGGCCCGCCTTGGTGCTCTTGAACGGCGAGTCGCTCGCCGCGTCGTCGATCCGCTGCTGCGTCATCACTCCGCTCTCCTGAGTGGTGGGCAGCAGCCGCTGCTTCCAGGTGGCGTCGACGTCACCCTGCAGGTCCTGCAGCAGGCCCGAGGCGCCCATCTCGAGGTCCTCGCCGCCCGCGTGCACCTCCAGCACGTCGGGCAGGCCGTCGGTCTGCGCCGCGCTCTGCACCTTGCTGACGAACACGTCGTCCGGGGTGACCGCCTCCACGCTCACGGTGATACCGGTCTCGCTCTTGAACTGGGCGGCGACCTTGTTGAGCGCGTCGGCGTGTGACTTCTTGAACGTCCACATCTTCAGCGTCTGCTCGCCGCCCTGCTGCTGCTCTTCCGCCCCGCCCCCGCAGCCCGCCACGACCACTCCGACGACGAGCGCCACGGCCGCGCCGAGCGCCCGCTTCCGCACTGAACTCATCTTCGTCTCTCCTTCTGCTCGCGTACGGCTAGCGCCGCTTCTCGAACGCCTTGACCCAGTAGTTCGTCCGATCGAGATAGGCCGTCTCGGCCGCCTTGCCCCGCTTGCCGTACGCGCCGGCGAAGGTCTGGTAGCCGAAGCCCGCCGGCGGCTTGCTGGAGGCGGGCTCGATGGAGCTGCCCTCGTGCCACTCGTTGAACGAGGTGACCGAGACCCACGTGGGCGATCCGCCGATCGCGGGGTCGAGGGCGTTGGACCACTCCTTGTCGTAGGTGGCGCCGTCGTCCCTGCCGAGCGTCGGGGTGGTGTTGCCCGGCACCGCGCGGTCGTCGACGTAGCCGGGCGCGACCGAAGGCGCCCAGATCAGGCCGTGCTCCCTGGCGTAGGCGCCGGCTTCCTTCCATCCGGGAGCCGTGGCTCCCGCGATGCCGTCGTAGGTGTACATCCCGGAGAAGTGCGCGATCTTGGAGGTGTCCGTCGTCTGCGCCAGGATGACGTTGTCCCGGTTGACCTGGTCGAGAGCCGTCCAGTCGGCGATCTGCAGGCTCCAGAAGATGTAGAAGACCGGGCGCCTTCCCTGGTCGGGGGCGCGGAAGTAGGCCGAATGGTCGCCGTAGGCCGCGTTGAGGTAGGCGATGTCGGCGACGACGGACTCGGCGGTGCGGCCCTCGTACGGCTCGATGTGCCAGGCCACCTTGACGCCCCTCTTGGCAGCGGCGTCGAGCACTCCCCTGGCCATGCGGTCCTCGTAGCTGCCCCGGCCCCACCAGCTGTAGACGATGACCCCGGCGCCGCTGCGCTGGACCCACTTCATGTGCTGGGCGACCGTGCCCCTGACGTCGCCGGAGTCGTAGGCGCCGAGCTTCGGGTACAGGTCGGCGCCGATGTCCTCCGGCGGTGTGTGGCCGCCCTGCTGCCAGTGCCGCCATTCCCCGCCGACCTCGGGGTTGCCGTACCACGGGTAGTAGAAGAGCTGGACGTTCGTCGAGAGCTTCGCGGCCTCGGCCTCGGGCACGGGTTGCGCCCACAGAGCGCAGAGGATCATCACGAGCGTCGCGACGAACACGGGGTTTCGACGTTTTGCACCGGCTGACATCGGCGTCCTTTCGTCACTGGCCTGGGGGGTCGATCACGCGTGCCGGCGGGACGCGGAAGGCACCGGCCTGGCCCTTGGCACCGGGCGAGTTTCTTCGCGCAAATCGTTAAGATTGATCCCGAAATCTACACGCAACACAGGGAGTGTCAAGAGTGCGTGTGCGCTTCGGTAAGGGGCGGCGGCGCCTCAGGCCGACTGGCGCCGGACGAACCGCGCGGGGATGACCACTTCGCGATATCCCTCGGCCCGCCCGGACAACCGGTCGAGGAGCAGCCGGGCGCATGCCTGGCCGATCTCGCGCGCCGGGTTCGCCATCGTGGTCAGGCCGGGCGAGATGAGACCCGCGGCCTCGATGTCGTCGAACCCCATCACGGCCAGGTCGTCCGGAACGCGCAGCCCGCGCAGGGCCGCCGTCTCGAGGGCGCCGATCGCCATGATGTCGTTGGCGCACAACACCGCGTCGGGAGGTTCCGACAGGTCCAGCAACACGGCCGCACCCTCCTGCCCTCCGGCCCTGCTGAAGTGCGTGTGCACGACGAGGCGGGGGTCCGCGGGCGCTCCGGCCTCCGCCAGCGCGGCGCGGTAACCCGCCACGCGTTCGGCCGCCGGCCCCTCGGCCTGCGGGCCGCAGACGAACCCGATCCTGCGGTAGCCGCGTGCCAACAGGTAGCGGGTGGCCTCGGCGGCCCCGCCCTCGTCGTCGCTGTGAACCACGTCGACGCCCTCCTGGACGAGCCGGCCGCCGAGCCGTACCACCGGGATGCCCGCCTCTATGGCGGGCAGCAGGTCCTCGGCGTGCGTGTGGAACACCGCGAAGGCCAGCCCGTCGACCTGCCTGGCGATCATCTGCTCGATCGCCGCCCGCTCCAGGTCCCGGTCGCCGTCGGTGTTGCTGATGATCTCGTCGTAGCCCGCCGGGCCCAGGACGTCCTGCAGACCGCGGGCGAGCGCCGGGTAGAACGGGTTGGTGATGTCGGGGATGACCAGCCCGATCGTCTGGCTCCTGCTGGTCCGCAGGCCACGGGCGAGCACGTTGGGGCGGTAGCCGAGCCGTTCGATCGCATCGAGCACACGCCGCCGGGTCGATTCGGCGACGGGCCTGCGGCCGTTCAACGTGTGGGACACGGTGGTCGCGCTCACTCCGGCCAGTTCGGCCACGCGGGTGATGCTGGGCCGTTCCCCCCGGGGGTAACGGGGCATTGCGGCGGCCGCGCCATGGCCGGGCGCCGGGGTCACGACGGCCGCGTCACCTTGGGCGGGCGCCGGGGTCACGGGGGAGACCCGTTCGGGCATGACGGGCGCGAGAGTGACGAGTGTGGCGGAGAGGCGCCCCCTCCCCTCCGCGACCGCCTCGTCGGGCGGGGCTCCCCCAGCGATGGCCGCCAGGGTCGACTCCCACACCTCGCGGACCGCGGCGAGCACGACCGTCGCCACGACCCCGGGCGAAGGCGTGCCGGGACGCGCGCCGAACTCGGCCTCGATCACACCGGCCAGGTCGCCCTCCCACCTGGAGAACGACTCCCGGGCGTACGCGCGCAGTGCGGGGCTGCCCGCGTAGACACGCGCCCATGTCGCCTGGTCACGGGCGTCGGACACGGGGTCCGCCGGGCCGGGCAACACGCCCTCGAGTGCCTGCCCGACGGTGATGCCGGACGCGCGACTCCCGACCAGCGCGCCCGGCTCACCGCGAAGGAGCGGCTCGTCCTCGAAGAACAACTGCTCCTTGGCCGCGAAATGGTTGAAGACCGTCTTGGCCGAGACGTCCGCCGCGTCGGCGATCTCAGCGACGGTCACCGCGTCGAACCCACGCTCGGCGAACAGCCCGAAGGCCGCCGCGACTATCGCCTCGCGGGTCTGTGCCTTCTTCCGTTCGCGCCGCGCGACCGATCGGCCTTCGGGGGACATGTCCGGGATCTTACAGTCGATGACTCCTTATGCTCACTGAAAAAGTCCTCAGGAGGCCTCGGCCTCCTGCTCCTTCGCCGTGGCGACGGGATAGGGGTGCTGGGCGGCGAAGCCCAACAGGCGCTCGGCCACCCCGAGGTCGATGGGCACGGCCCGGCCGGGCATCGGCGCGCGCCGCTCGGATTGGGGGTGGAACCGGCCGATGAGCTCCTCCGTCGGCTGGGCGGCCAACGTGGTCGGGGCGGCGACGAAGGCCGCGTGATATCCCTCGAAGGGACGGGTCAGTCCCAGCCAGCAGGCGAGGGCGGCGTCACGGGTGTCGAGGTAGGTCCACAGCTCCTTGGCGCCCGAGCCCGGATCCTCGGCATAGCGGGCGACGGTCTTGTCGAACTTGTCTCCGGGACCGCCGAGCAGCGGGAAGCGAAGGGCCACGACGGCCATGCCGTGGCGCCTGGCGACCATCGCCGCCGTCGCCTCGTCCACCTGTTTCGACAGTCCGTACGGGTCCTCCACCTGGAGGGGAAGCGCCTCGTCGATCGGCACGTACTCCGGGTGCAGGAGCGTGGAAGCCCACGGCAGGCCGAGCGCGGAGAAACTGCTCGCGATGACCGCCCTGCGCACGCCCAGGGCGCCCGCCTCCTCGAGCACGACGAACGTCGCCCTCGTGTTCCCGCAGAAGACCTCCTCCGGTGTGCCCAGGCTGGGTGCCGGGATCGCCGCCAGGTGCACCACCGCGTCCACCCCGTCGAGCGCCTCGCGCACGGCCGCGGAATCGCCCGCGTCGGCGGCCACCACGCGGTCGGCGGGGAGCCCTCCCGGGTCCCGCAGGTCGAGCGCGGTCGCGGGCACGCCGCGCGCGGCGAGCAGGTCGAGCACCGCCCGCCCCAGCCTGCCGGCCGCGCCGGTCACCAGAACGCGACGCGGTTGGTCGGTCATGCGTTCTCCTCTCACCTTTGTTCGTCAGACCCGGCCTTCTCCGCCTGGTCTTTCGCAAAACGATTTGCCCAGCCCGAGCAGAATGACCCCGACGGATTGCCCTGTCAATGCCGCCCGCCCCCCTGCTCGTGATCATGCACAGATTCGGGTGCATCCCCCCTGACCTGCCCACACCCCGGGCGTGATCATGCACACCTTCGTGAAAACCCATCCCGACCTGGCCGCATCCCCTGCGTGATCATGCGCACCTTCGTGAAAACCCATCCTGGCCTGGCCGTACGGCATGCGTGATCATGCACGTGTGACCGTACGGCAAGGCAGCGGCACGGCTCCGGCGAGCAGACCTGTACGACCCGGCCGGCCGAATCGGGCGCTGACGCCCTGCACGCGGGCCGGAGGGCTCAGCCGTGCTCGAAGTAGGTCCACGTCTCGACGACGCGGAAGCCGAGCAGTTCGTAGAGGGGCTGGCCGTCCGAACTGGCCTGGAGGAACGCCACACGCGCGCCGGCGGCGAATCCGTCCCGCATGACCACCTCGGTGGCGGCCCTGCCGTACCCGCGGCGCCGGTGGCGCGGCGGGGTCGAGACGTTGAACACCCCGACGTGGTCCCCCACGAGGATGCCGAATCCCGTTGAGACCGGTTCTCCGTCTGCTTCGACGAGATAGGCGGTCGCGCCCGGCATGTCCAGGATCTCCGGCTGGGCCAGCGTCGCCATGATGTCCACGGGAGCCTCGAAACCGGCGGCGAGAGAGTCACGGTAGATCTCGTGATCCTTCCCGTCGACCGTCCGGATCGAGTGGTCCCCCGAAGTGAGCGCCACCGGTGTCGCCGGCATCGTCATGAGCGGAAGGCGCATGCGGTGGGTGAGCCCGAAACGCGCGGCCACCTCGACGAGCTCCGGAGCGGGCTCGCCGCGCACCTGGATGCTCCACGGGACGGCACTCGCCGTCATCCGGTGGGCGAACTCGGCCACCTCGTCGACATCGGGGTCGCGGCTCTCAGTGAACACGCCGTTCAGATGGGGCAGCGGAATGCCGGAGGTGATCAGACGGGTGCCGTGCTCCCCTCGCGGGCTGTCCACCCCCCAGCCTGCCGTGAGCAACTGATCGAAGGCCAGCAGGAGCGCCTTCGCCGCTCCATCGGCCAGGCCGTCCACACCGATGTCACCCATGGGAGACCACACCGCTTTCACGTAGTGAGATGCACAAGGCGGATGGGCGGACAAAAGTAGCAGATCTGGAAAAACGCCATATTTCACACCATTGACGTCACTGCTGGATGGACGGTTACCTCGCGCGCCGAGGGCGGCGGAGGGCGGCCCCCGAATGCATGATCACGAAAGAAGGATCCGCAGGCGAGCGGCCTCCTCCGCGAATCCACGCATGATCACGCGCGACGCACACCCAGGTCAGCGCCGCCGCACACGAATCCGTGCATGATCACGCACAGGATGCGCCCAGGTCAGAGGTGATGCGGCCGAAAGTGTGCATGATCACGCGCGGGATATGGGCACGTCAGAGCCCACGTTCACGAAGGTGTGCATGATCACGGGGAAGGGAGGGGGCGGGGGTGGGTGGTGGAGTCGCGGACGACCATCGTCACGGGGAGGAGAAGCGACCTCGGACGCCTCTCAGGCTCCTCGATGCAGTCGAGCAACATGCGTGCGGCCTCGGCGCCGATGTCGTGGTGCGGCACCCCCACCGTCGTCAGCGGCGGGCGCAGCTTGTCGATGAAGGGCATGTCGTTGAAGCCGACCACGCTCATCTCGTCCGGGCAGGAGATGCCCCGCTCGGCGAACACGTCATAGCAGCCGAGCGCGATCAGGTCGTTGCCGGCGACGACGGCCGTGAACCGGTCGTCCTTGTCGAGCAGTTCGCGCATCGCGGTGGCCCCGTCGGCCTCGTTCCAGCGGGCGCATTCGACGATGAGGGACGGATCGTCCTCCAGTCCGTGGTCACGGATGGCGTGCCGGAACGCCCTCGACCTCACGACACCCGTGGAGGTGCCCTGCGGGCCGGCCAGATGGGCGATCCGCCTGTGCCCGAGATCCGCCAGATGCCGTACGGCGAGCGCGATGCCGGTCGCGTCGTCGGCCGTCACATACGGGACCTCGAGGTTCTCCACCCGCCGGTTGACGAGCACCATCTTGACGCCCTGCTCGTGCAGCGCCTCGAGGAAGGGGTGGTCGACCCGTGCGGTGGCGATGATGAGGCCCTCGACCTGACGGGAGCGCAGGGAGTCGATGCGGACGCGCTCACGCTCGGGATCGTTGTCGGTGTTGACGATCCAGGCGCTGAAGCCCTCGGCCTCGAGGACGTCCTCGATCCCCCGGACGATCGGCGGGAACAGCGGGTTGGTCAGGTCGGGGATGACCAGCCCGACCGTGCTCGACTTGGCGGTCTTCAGGCTCCGCGCGATGGGGTTGGGCTGGTAGCCGAGCGTCTTGGCCGCCTTGATCACCCGCCTGGCCGTCTCCGCGCTGACGAGCCGCCGCGTGCTCGGGTTCAGGGCACGTGAGGCGGTCGCGGCGTGCACTCCCGCCGCCTCGGCGACGTCCCGGAGCGTGGGAGGCTGAGCCCGCTTGACCTCCCCGGCAGGGGTTAACGAAGGCTGGTTGGGTCTCATCGACCGGGTTCTCCTTCAGGTCGGATCCATCGCTTGCGTCCCAGCGTGGCGAACAGGCCGAGCGGTACGGCGAGAGCCGCCGCCAGGCCGAAGATCTCCGTGTACCTGTGGCTCTCCGCGAGGCCCCCGACGAGCACCGCGGCGACGGCACTGCCGAGGAACAGCGCCCCGGCGAAGGCCGACACGACCGTCGCACGAGCCTCCGGCAACACCTCGGTCGCCCAGGTCTGCAACGACGAGTGCATCGAGGCCCAGGCGAGGCCGAGTAGAGCCGCGGCGACCAGTGCCATGCCCGGCGAGCGGGACAGGGCGGTCAGCCCGCATGCGGCCGCGGCGGCGAGCGCTCCGAGTGCGATGAGCCGGGACGCGTGCGTGCGGCGCGACAACACACCGACCACACGGGCGAACCCCAGTACGGCAACACCGTACACGGCGGTGACGGCACCGGCGACGGAAGCGCTCACTCCCGCGGCCTCGACGGCCGGGGGGAGCAACGTCAGCGAACCGAGCAGGACGGCTCCCTCGATGAAGGCCAGGACCAGCACGAGCCGCGTGGGCCCGGAGCGGGCGACGGCGACCAGCGGGGAGAGCAGGCCGGCGTGCGCCCGGACGAGCGCCGGTCGCGGAAGCCGTCCGAGCGCGAACACGAGCAGCAGCGAGATGACCCCGGTCAGGACGAACGCGATCCGCCAGCTCGCGAACTGGGCCAGCGCCCCCGCGCCCGTCGAGGCGATCGCCGTGCCCAGCGCCACGCCCGTCATGAGGCCGGTGACCTCCCGCTGCCGCCGGTGGGCGGGGACCGTGTCGCCGATGTAGATCAGGCTCGCGGGGACCGCGGCGCTGAAGCACGCTCCCGCCAGTCCCCTGGCCACGCCGAGACTGAGCGCCGACTCGGTGAAGGCAGCGGCCGTCGAGCAGACGGCCGCGAGCAGCAGCGCGATCCGCATGGTCCTGACCAGGCCCAGACGGTCGGAGACCATGCCCCACAGCGGTTGCATGAGCCCGTACAGCAGGAAGTAGACGCCGGCCGCGTTGACCACCGCCGACAGGGGCGCCCCGAGATCACGGGCCATCGCGATCAGCATCGGGGGCATCGAGAACCGGTCGAGGGTGCTGACGAACGAGATGTACTGCAGCAGCCGCGGCGACCGTTCCCGGGTGGCGAGCGCGGTCATCGCCTCGTCGCCGAAGCCGGATCGATGAGGCCGCGCGCGGGGTCGAGGGCGGTGGCCAGCACGTCGGCCCCGTCGACGAGGGCCGGCACGTACCTGCGCCGCAGCACGACGATCGTCTCCATCGACGCGATGTCGGCGACGCCGTCGGCGACCAGGCCTTCTTCGGGGTCCTTGAGCCGTTCCAGATACCGTACGGCCAGGGCCTCCGGCAGCCGCAGGGCCTCGACGGCCTCCTCCACGGTCACCTGGTCGGCGCGTCCGGCGCCGATCTCGCGGGCGGTCGCGAGGAGCGCGGCGGCCAGCGCCTCGACAAGCGGTCTCTTACGGTCTCCCGCCGCGCTCAGAACCGTGCCCAGGTACGGCCGGCAGACGTCGACGAGCCGGCCGAGCCGTACCGAACCGGCGGCCTCCGCCCGCAGTTCGTTGCCCGCGTTCAGCATGGTCGCGTCGCAGTCGCCCGCCAGCAGGGCCTCCAGGCGGCGAGGAGTGGAGCCGAGGGTCGCGATCTCGTAGTCGCCGCGGTCGAGGCCGAGGGACTCGAGCAGCGCGTACAGGCCGAGGGCGAACCCGGAACCGGGCACGTCGACGCCGATGGTCGCGCCCTTCAGGTCCGCCGCGGAGGCGAGCCCGGGGCGGGCGTAGACACCGAGGCCGAGGCCGCGGTCGATCGCCGAGACGATGTGGACGTCGGCCGTCTCACCGAGTGGGTTGCCCGGGTCGAAGCGATAGGCGACCACGTTGTCCGGACTGGTGAGGGCCGCGTCGAGCTCGCCGTCGATCAGCGCGCGGAACTGCGCGGGCGACGACGGAACGGGCTTCTCCACCACGTCCAGGTCATGCTCGGCGAGCAGGCCGACCCGTCGGCCGACGCGCAGCAGGACGGACGGGCTGAAGGCCCCGACCACGAGGTGCCGTGTCACGATTTGATAGCTCCCGTTCGGCTCGATTCAGCTGGACGGACCCGCCCATGATAGCCCGCACTCGTTTGCAGTCCACGCGGCGAGTCCTGCCCGACCTCTTGACACTGACAGGATGAAACCGCATGCTGCTGGCCATCGCAATCGTTTGCGGTTAAATCTATGCGGCAAAAAGCTCACAGAGGAGGGCTCATGACCGCTTCATCCCCCAGCGGCACAGAGACCCATGGTAAATCCGGCCTCCCCCTTTCCCGCCGTCGCGGTCGAGGTTTGAGGACGGTGGCGCTGAGCGTCGTGGCGGCCTTGGCGCTCGCGGCCTGCGGAACGCGGCCGTCGGAATCGGCCGCCGCCGGCGGCGACACCGGCAAGCCGATCGTCGTCGGCATCTCCCTCCCCCTGACCGGCGACTTCGCCCAGCCTGGCGGTGAGGCCAAGCGCGGCTACGAGGTGTGGCGCGACATGGTCAACGCCAAGGGCGGGATCATGGGGCGCAAGGTCGAGTTGAAGATCACCGATGACGCGAGCAACCAGGACACCGTCGTCGCCGACTACACCAAACTGATCACGCAGGACAAGGTCGACCTGCTTTTGGGCACGTTCTCCTCCCTGCTCAACTACGCCGCCTCGGCCGTGGCCGAGAAGAACGGCATGGTCTTCGTCGAGCCGGCCGGCGGCGCCCCCAACATGTTCGAGCGCAACTTCAAGTACCTCTTCTTCGCCCAGCCCGCGACCGCCCCCCACCAGGCTGACGTGTTCGTGAACTGGATCAAGTCGCTCCCCGAGGCCGACCGCCCCAAGACGGCGGCCTACCCCAGCCAGGACGATCCCTTCGCCAAGCCGGTGATCGAGTCGATGCAGAAGCAACTCGAGGGCCTCGGCGTGCAGACGGTGTACAGCGAGGTCTACCCGGCGGACACGACGAACTTCCAGACCATCGCCAGCAACCTGGCCAGCAAGAAGCCCGACCTGGTCGCGCAGGGCGCGGTGTTCGAGGACGGCGTCGGCCTGGTCCGCGGCCTCAAGCAGCTCAACTTCTCGCCGAAGATGCTCTTCCAGACCTCCGCCCCGAGCAACGCCGGCCAGTACAGCGACGGTGTCGGCCTGGCCAACACCGAGGGCGTCTTCTACACGGTCAGCTGGAACGAGAAGGCCACGACGCCGCTGAACACCGACTTCGTCGCCGCGTACAAGAAGGCCTACAACGCGGACCCCGCCGAGGACGCGGCCGACGCGTTCGCCGCCGCCCAGGTCCTGCAGACCGCGACGGAGAAGGTCGGCTCCATCGACCAGAACAAGATCCGCGACTGGCTGCACGGCAACACCGTCGACACCATCCTTGGCCCCCTGTCCTGGGAGGCGACCGGCGAGCCGAAGGGCCAGTTCCTGCTCGCCCAGTGGCAGTCAGGAAAGGTCGAGGTCGTAGCTCCGTCCGACGTGGCGACATCCACCACCGTCGTCAACCCCAAGCCCGCCTGGAAGTGACGGCGGCCGAGGAGTTCCCCAGATGACTCATCTAGTCCAGGCGATCGCACTGGGCCTGTTGATCGGGGGGGTCTACGCGCTCATGGCGTCCGGACTCACCCTGATCTTCGGGGTCATGCGGATCATCAACATCGCACAAGGCGCCTTCCTCATCCTGGTGGCGATGCTCACGTGGTGGTTGTGGCACGAGACCGGGATCGATCCGATCCTCTTGTCGGTGGTCACGACGCCGCTCATGTTCGGCTTCGGCTGGGTGGCCTACCGCCTCCTGCTGTCGCGGATCCGGGGCTCCTCGGCCTCCATGTCGGTTCTGCTGACCTTCGGCTTCGCGCTGGTCATCGAGGGCGTCCTGAACATCACCGCGGGCAACAAGTTCAAGTCGGCCACGCCGTCGTACTTCGAGGAGTCCTTCCGCGTGGGGGCCATCTCGCTGCCCAAGGCGCAGGTCTTCGGCTTCCTCGCGGCCATGGCCGTGCTGGCCGCCCTGTATTTCGTGCTGACCAGGACATGGACCGGGCGGGCGATCCGCGCCGCGACGCAGAACCCGTCGGGCGCCGCGCTCGTCGGGGTCGGCGCCACCGGCACGGCCGCCCTCGCGTTCGCGATCGGCAGCGCCACGACGGGGGTGGGCGGGTCCATCCTGTCCGTGCTGTATCCCTTCTTCCCCGCGTCCCACTACGACTGGATCTCCCGGTTGCTCGGGATCGTGGTCCTCGGCGGGATGGGCAGCCTGCCGGGCGCCCTCGTCGGCGCGGGCATCCTGGGGCTGGCCGAGACGCTGACCGCGACCTACGGGTCGCTGAACTGGTCCACTCTGGTCTTCTACATCGTGATCATGGTCGTTCTGCTGATCCGCCCGCAGGGGCTGTTCGGCGCCAAGCTGCGCGAGGACACGGTATGAGCAGGTTGCGAGCCCTTCCCCGCGCACACCTGATCGCCGGGCTCTGTCTGGTCGCGCTCCTGCTCTACCCGGTCGTCAACCCGTGGCAGCCGTACCCCCAGGGGGTCATGCTGCTGGCGTTCCTGCTCGCCATCCAGGCGTCGAGCTGGAACATCGTCTCCGGCTACGCCGGATACATCTCCCTCGGCCACAGCATGTTCCTCGGCCTCGGCTCCTACACCGTCGGCGTGCTCGCCGTGCGGTTCGGCGTGAACCCGCTGTGGGTCGCGCCGCTGGGCGGGGTCACCGCGGTGATCATCGCGGTGCTGATCGGCTCGGTCGTGCTGCGCACCCGGGGACACGCGTTCGTCATCATCACGATCGCGATGTTGCTCGCCGCACAGATCTTCGCGGTCAATCTGAAGGGCATCACCCAGGGGTCGGACGGGATCACCCTCGAGCTGCCCTTCTGGGACCGGGACTTCCAGAACATCCCGTTCTACTACGTGTATCTGATCCTGCTGGTGCTGACGGTCCTGTTCAGCGCGTGGATCAGGCGCACGAAGTTCGGCACGGGCCTGGTGGCGATCCGGGAGGACGAGGGCAAGGCCGCCTCGATCGGCGTCAACACCACCCGCTTCAAGATCGTGGCCTACGCCGCGAGCTCGTTCTTCATCGGCATGGCGGGCGGCGTCTACGCCTACTACCTGACCTTCATCAACCCAGTCGGGTCGTTCGCGATCCTCGGCAGCGTGACCATCGTGCTCGCCACCCTCACCGGCGGCAGGGGCACCCTCTACGGGCCGGTCATCGGCGCCTTCATCGTCCAGGTCGTCAGCGAGGCGGCCACGGTGTACGGCGGCGGCAGCCAGTCGCGTGTGCTGCTGTTCGGTCTGGCCCTCATGGTCGTGGTGCTGTTCCTGCCCAAGGGCCTGCTGCCGACGATCGAGGCGTGGTGGCGCAGGCGGCATCCGGAAAAGGTGGAGTACACCGACCAGGCCGGCGCCCTCAACCGGGCTCCCGCCACGACGACCGAGCGGGTACGCGCCGAACTCGCCGCCGTGAACGCCGAGGACGCGATAGCGCCGGGCGAGATCCTGCTCGACGTGCGCGGCGTGTCGAAGCGGTTCGGCGGCCTGACGGCGGTCGACAACGCCGGTCTGACCGTACGCAAGGGAACGATCACGGCGCTGATCGGGCCGAACGGGTCAGGAAAGACGACGCTGTTCAACCTCATCAGCGGCGGCATGGCCGCGGACTCGGGCGAGATCTGGTTCGACGGCAGGCGGATCGACGGGATGCGGCCCTGGCGGCGCGGCCACCTGGGACTGGGGCGCACATACCAGGTCACCCGGCTGTTCAAGGAGATGACGGTCCAGGAGAACGTGGTCGCCCCGCTGCCGGACTCGCGCTGGCGGACGATGTTCTCCGACGCGGTCGGCGGTCACGAGGCGGCGCGGGCCAGGGAACTGCTCGACATCGTCGGCCTCGGCCGGTTCGCGAACCAGCCAGCGGGCGCGCTGTCGTACGGCCAGCAGAAACTCGTCGAGCTCGCGCAGGTGCTGATGCTCGAGCCCAAGCTGATCCTGCTCGACGAGCCGGCAGGCGGCGTGAACCCCAGCCTGCTCGGGCAGCTCACCGAGGTCATCCGCGAGCTGAACCGGAGCGGGGTGACGTTCCTCATCGTCGAGCACAACATCCCCCTCGTCCTCGACCTGTGCGACCCGGTCGTCGTGTTCTCGCACGGCGCGCCGATCGCGGAGGGGCCGCCCGAGCGGATCCGGACCGACCCGCTGGTCCTCGACGCCTATCTCGGCGACGACTGGCGGCCGGCTGAGGACGGCACCGCGGACGAGGGCGCCGGAGAGAGCGACCGGGCCGAGACGGCGACACGAGAGGCGGTGCAGTGACGTGCTGTCCCTGAAGGGAGTCGTCGCGGGGTACGGCGGAGGGAGCGTGCTGCAGGGCGTCGACCTGGAGTGCGCCCCGCAGACGATCACGTGCATCGTCGGCCCCAACGGCGCGGGCAAGTCGACCGTGCTCCGCGTCATCAGCGGGCTGCTCAAGCCGAGCAGCGGCGAGATCTCCATGAACGGCGAGACGATCGGCGACCGGTCCCCCGATGAGATCCTCCGCAAGGGGATCACCCAGGTGCCGCAGTCGCACGCGCTGTTCCCGGCCATGTCGGTGCGGGAGAACGTCCTGATGGGCGGCTACCTGATCCGCAAGAACCGCGCACTCCTGCGGGAGCGGCTCGACATGGTGCTCGAGCGGGTCCCCATCGTGGCGACCCGGGCGGGCGACAACGCGGGGAACCTCAGCGGCGGCCAGCGGCGGATGGTGGAGATCGCACGGTGCCTCATGCTCGACCCGAAGCTGATCCTGCTCGACGAGCCGTCACTGGGCCTCGACCCGCGCAGCCTGGCGGGAGTGGCCGGTCTGATCAACGAGCTCAACCAGGCCGGCACGACGGTGCTGCTGGTCGAGCAGAACGTGCGGCTCGGGCTCGGCCTGGCCACCCACGGCGTGGTCATGGAGGGCGGCAAGGTGCGGCTCACCGGCACGGCGTCCGCGGTCAAGGACGACCCGGAGATCGCGTCGCTGTACCTCGGCGGCGCGAGCGGGTCCGCTCCGGGCGGCCCGTCGTCCGCGGGGCCGAAGACGGAGGCGGCCGGCGTCTGACCGGGCGGTGGGCCCGGTCGGACGCCGCCGGCCTCAGATCGGGCCCATCACCTTCGCAGGATCGATCCCGAGGTCGGTCAGCACGGTCCGGGCGGCGTTGCGCCCGGGCCTGCCGGAGACCGATCCCCCGGGGTGGGTCGTGGCGCCCGTGAGGAACAGGCGGGGAATGGAAGATCGGTACGAGAGCCAGCCGGGGATCACCTCTCCGGACGGCGTCAGGAACTCACCACCGTGGCAGGAGCCACCGAGGTTGTGCATGTTGTGGGCGGCCACGTCGACCGGCGACTCCGCCCGCATCGCGAGGACGTTCTCCGGCTCGAGCCCGGTGGTCCGCGAGCGGACCAGGCCGATCAGCGCCTCGGCGTGCTCGTGCTTGCTCTCCTCCCACGAGCGCCCGTCCGCGCGTTCGTACGGCGCGATCGTGAGGATCTTGAAGGTGGCGCCGCCGTCGGGCGCACGGCCGGGATCGACCACGGTCTGGTCGACCACGAGCAGCCAGGGGTCGCTCGCGTCGGGCTCTCCGCGGTGGAAGGCCGCCATCTGGCGGGCGACGCCCTCGGCGGTGCCGAACCCCGCCGCGGCGCTCGCGACCGGCCCGCCCTTCCCGTTCACGGCGATGTCGTGGCGCAGCGCGGCGTGGACGGCGAAGACGCTGAGTCCCGGCCTCCAGGTGTCCCTCGCCTGCGCCAGGTCGGCGGGTACGTCCGCACCGGAGACCATGCCGGCGAGGCGGGCCAGGTGCGCGCTCGACACCACCGCCTGCCGCGCCCGCACCTCGCGGCCGTCGGCCGTGTGGACCGCGACGGCCCGGCCGCCCTCGACGTCGATCGAGGAGACGGGCGCCGAGCAGGCGACCCGCCCTCCGTGGGCCTCGATCTGCCGGATCAACGCGGCGGGAAGGGCGCTCGACCCGCCGATCGGGGTGGTCCAGCCGAAGTTGAGGCGGCCCGCCGTGATGGAGGCGGGCAGGACGCCGGTGCCCGGCCTGCACGGGTCCTGGATGGTCGCCAGCGCCAGCCACACCATGAAGGAGCGGACGACCGGGTTCTCGAACCGCTCGTGGACGACGTCCCAGGCGGACCGGCGGCGCAGGGCCTGGTACCGCCCGGCCGCGTCGCCGTCACCCGGAGGCAGGTTAGAGCTCCATCTGGCGTGCTCCGCGGCCAGGCCGTCCGACCACTCCCCCACCAGCCGCCTGAAGGCCTCCGCGTCGGCGCGGGACCAGCGGGCGATCTCGTCGGCGGTCGCGCCGAGATCACGGTGCATGACCAGCGCGTCGCCGTCGGCCTGGGGCAGCACGACCGCGGGGTCGGTCATCGTGTACTCGAGCCCGTACGCGCCGAGCAGGCCGAGCTCGTCGTCTCTGATCAGCGGGTTCGACTGGATCAGCACGTGCGCGCTCGAGCACGAGTCGTGCGCGAAGCCCGGCAGCGTCAGCTCCTCGGTGACGGTGTCGCCGCCGGGCACGTCCCTCGCCTCGAGGACGAGCACCTCCAGACCGGCGGCCGCCAGGTATCCGGCGCACACCAGGCCGTTGTGCCCGGCTCCGACGACGATCACATCCACCGAATCCGGCAGGTCGGCGGCCCTTCCTCCGTTGGTCACGCCCATCTATGCCTCACCAGGTTCCTCACAGGTATCAAACGGTTGATTCCTTGACAGTTCACCCACAATGAGCGAGATTGCACTCGTTTGCAAGACGCCAGAAAGCAGGTCGACATGGACGATCGAGTCGCCTCAGCCATAGCCAACTGGGGCCCCCGGTTCACCACGAACGGTGTGACGGTCTCCGACTTCCAACGCGTCACCCGGGGGCTCGAAAACTGGGCCGACTGGTGTTCCGCCTGGTCGAAGGTCGCCGCCGAGCACGAGGAACTCGGGCGTGACGCCCTCGCGCGCGACCGGTTCCTGTCCGCGGGGCAGCACCTCACCCGCGCCGCCGTCTACTACCACTTCGCGAAGTTCGTCTTCGTCGAGGACCTGGACCAGATGCGGGAGGCGCACGGCCACGCGGTCGCCTGCCTCACCGACGCCCTGCCGCACCTGTCTCCCGCCGGCCGGCGGATCGAGATCGACTTCGAGGGGACCACGCTGGCCGGCGTGCTCCGGCTTCCCGCCGGTCCCGGGCCGCACGCCGTGGTGCTGATGTTGTCGGGCCTGGACTCGACCAAGGAGGAACTGCGGTCGACCGAGGAGACCTTCCTCGAGCGCGGGCTCGCCACCTTCAGCGTGGACGGCCCCGGCCAGGGCGAGGCCGAGTACGACCTGCCCATCAGGGGTGACTGGTCCCTGCCCGGCAAGGCCATCCTGGACGCCCTGGCCGCCGAGCCGGACATCGACGAGAACCGGATCGCGGTGTGGGGCGTCAGCCTGGGCGGCTACTACGCGCCCAGGGTCGCCGCCGCGGCCGGAGACCGGGTCAAGGCCTGCGTCGCCCTGGCGGGGCCGTACAACTTCGGGGACTGCTGGGACGGGCTCCCGCTGCTCACCCGGCAGACGTTCCAGGTCAGGTCGGGCGCCGGGTCGCAGGAGGAGGCCCACGCCATCGCCTCCACCCTGAACCTGGACGGATCGGCGGAGGCCATCACCGCGCCGCTGCTCATCGTCTTCGGGCGCAAGGACCGCCTCATCCCCTGGCAGCACGCGGAGCGGCTCAGGGCCGCCTCGGGCAGTGACACCGAGTTGCTCATGCTCGAGGACGGCAATCACGGCTGCGCCAACGTCGCCCCGTGGCACCGCCCGTACACCGCCGACTGGGTGGCCGACCGGCTTCGCTGAGCGCCGTCCACACGGGGGGCCGATCGTCGTCTGACCATCGGCCCGACCGTGAGCGGCGTCATATTGACAGGGATATGATCAGCTCCTACTTTGAACAGCAAACGATTGCAGAGGCGGACCAGATGACTGATTCGACTACGGACGCTTCCGGCCCCCGGGTCGGCTGGATCGGAACCGGCCGCATGGGTGTCGCGATGGCGGAGCGGCTCGCCAAGGCCGGCGTAGACCTCACCGCCTGGAACCGCACCCTCGCAAAGGCGGAACCGCTCAAGGAGCACGGCGCCGCGGTGTGCGAGGCGGTCGCCGACCTCAGGGACAGGGACGTCGTGTTCACGATGGTCTCCACGTCGGCCGACCTCGAGAAGGTGCTCCTCGGCGAGGGCGGCCTGCTCACCGGCGACCAGGTGCCGGGCGCGGTCGTCGACTGCTCCACGATCTCCACCGAGGCGTCGGCCGCGGTGCGCGCGATATGCGCGGAGCGGGGCGTCGACTTCCTCGCCGCCCCGGTCAGCGGGAACGGCAAGGTCGTCAGGTCCGGGACCCTGAGCCTGGTCGTGTCCGGCCCGGAGGCGACCTACGACAAGGTGGCCCACCTGCTGAGGCACATCGGCAAGTCGGTCACCTATGTGGGAGAGGGCGACCTCGCCCGCCTGGTGAAGATCGCGCACAACCTGATGCTCGGCGTGGTCACCCAGTCATTGGCCGAGATCACCGTCCTCGTCGAGAAGGGCGGCGTCTCGCGGCACGCCTTCCTCGAGTTCCTGAACAACAGCGTCATGGGCTCGGCGTTCACCCGCTACAAGTCCCCCGCCTTCGTGAACCTCGACTACACCCCGACGTTCACGCCGATCCTGCTGCGCAAGGACTTCGACCTCGGCCTCGCCGCGGCCCGGAGTCTCGACGTGCCGATGCCCGTCACGGCGGTCACCGCCCAGATGGTGCAGGCCAGCGTCGGCAGCGGCCGGGTGGACGAGGACTTCTCGATCCTGCTCGACCTGCAGGCCGCCGCTTCCGGAATCGAACTCAAGCCCGAGAGCGTCCACGTCGACGACGGCCTCGGCACCCCGCGTGAGGACGGTCGGTCATGACATCGGCGATTCCGATGCCCGCACCCGGGCACATGGGGGTCGACTACGAGCAGCGGGTCGACTTCGGCCGGCTCAGGGACTACCGGCTGAGCCGGGCCAGGGCGTCGCTCGACGCCAGCGAGTGCGGCGCCTTCCTGCTCTTCGACTTCTACAACATCCGGTACGTCACCCAGACCTGGATCGGCGGCGCCCTCGGCGACAAGATGACCAGGTACGCGCTGCTCACGCGGGGCGGCGAGCCCATGTTGTGGGACTTCGGGTCGGCGGCCCGTCACCACCGGCTGTACAGCCCGTGGCTCGACCCGGCCAACTGCCACGCGGGCATGCTCGGGCTCCGCGGCGCCATCGCGCCGACGGCGGGGCTGATGGAGGACGCGGTCCGCCAGATCAAGGGCCTGCTCGAGGACGCGGGTCTCGCGGACGCCCCCGTCGGGGTGGACATCGTCGAGCCGGCGTTCCTGTTCGAGATGCAGCGCCAGGGCCT
Source organism: Planotetraspora mira (assembly GCF_016863275.1). GTDB lineage: Bacteria > Actinomycetota > Actinomycetes > Streptosporangiales > Streptosporangiaceae > Planotetraspora > Planotetraspora mira. The sequence goes on along the minus strand of NZ_BOOO01000013.1, from coordinate 216,235 downwards.
GAAGGTGGTCGACGCGCAGCAACTGATGCTCGACGCCCGGCAGATCAAGTCCTCCGACGAGATCATGCTGCTCACCCAGGCCGCCGCCATGGTCGACGGCGTCTACCAGGACATCGTCGAGGCCCTCAAACCCGGCATCCGTGAGAACGAGATCGTGGCCCTGGCCAACAAGCGCCTCTACGAGATGGGCTCGGACCAGGTCGAGGCGGTCAACGCGGTGAGCGGCGAGCGGTGCAACCCGCACCCGCACAACTTCTCCGACCGGCTGATCCGCCCGGGCGACCAGGCGTTCTTCGACATCATCCACTCCTTCAACGGCTACCGGACCTGCTACTACCGGACGTTCAGCGTCGGCAGCGCGACCCCGAGCCAGCGGGACGCCTACACCAAGGCGCGTGAGTGGATGGACGCGTCGATCCGCATGATCAAGCCAGGGGTGGGCACCGACCAGGTGGCCGCCGTGTGGCCCGCGGCGACCGAGTTCGGCTTCGAGAACGAGATGGCCGCCTTCGGCCTCCAGTTCGGCCACGGCCTGGGGCTGGGTCTGCACGAGCGGCCGATCATCTCGCGGCTCAACAGCATGCGGGAGCCGGTCGAGCTCCAGGTCGGCATGGTGTTCGCCCTGGAGACCTACTGCCCCGCCAGCGACGGCTTCTCGGCTGCGAGGATCGAGGAGGAGGTCGTCGTCACACCCGATGGTGGGCGCATCCTCACCCTGTTCCCGGCCCAGGACCTGGTCGTCGCCAACCCGTACTGAGTCCTGCCATGCGAAAGGCGTTTCCGATGGGAGACAACAGCCAGACACTCGTGGGCGACCTGCTCACCGAGCTCTACATCGGGGGTAAGGCCGTCCCCGCCGGCGACGGCGGCCGTTTCGACGTGCTCGACCCCGCCACGGGAGAGGTCGTCGCCTCGGTGGCCGACGGCACCGTGGACGACGCGATCGCCGCGGTCGACGCGGCTGACAAGGCGGCGGCCGCGTGGGCCGCGACACCTCCACGCGCGCGCGCCGAGATCCTGCGCAAGGCCTTCGAGCTGATGACCGCGCGGAGCGAGGACCTCGCCCGGCTGATCTCTCTCGAGAACGGCAAGGCGCTGCCGGACGCGCGGGGTGAGGTCGCCTACGCCGCGGAGTTCTTCCGGTGGTACGCCGAGGAGGCCGTCAGGGACATCGGCGCGGTCACCACGGCGCCCTCGGGGGCGAACCGCATCCTCGTGGTGCACCAGCCGGTCGGCATCTGCGTGCTCGTCACACCGTGGAACTTCCCCGCCGCGATGGCCACGCGGAAGATCGGCCCGGCCTTGGCGGCCGGGTGCACGGTGATCCTCAAGCCGGCCAGCGACACCCCGCTGACCGCACTGGCCATGGCGCGGGTCCTGGAGGAGGCGGGCGTGCCCGCCGGCGTCGTCAACGTGCTCCCCGCGCGCAGGTCGGGTGCCGTCGTGTCGGCCATGTTGCACGACCCCCGGGTCCGCAAGCTCTCCTTCACGGGCTCGACCGAGGTGGGGCGCGTCCTGCTCAAGGAGGCGGCCGACCAGGTGATCAACACGTCGATGGAACTCGGCGGCAACGCGCCGTTCGTCGTCTTCGCCGACGCCGACCTCGACGCGGCGATCGAGGGCGCGATGATCGCCAAGATGCGCAACGCCGGTGAGGCGTGCACCGCGGCCAACCGGTTCTACGTCGAGTCGTCGATCGCCGACGAGTTCGGGCGGCGGCTGGCGGAGCGGATGTCCGCCCTCACGGTCGGCCCCGGCACCGCCGAGGGCACCCAGGTCGGCCCGCTCGTCAACCAGGACGCGGTCGACAAGGTCGACAGCCTCGTCCGGGGCGCCGTCGACGGGGGCGCGAAGGCGGTCGTCGGCGGCGGCAGGCCCGACCGGCCCGGCTTCTACTACGACCCGACCGTGCTGGTCAACGTGCACCCGGACGCGCCGATCCTGAAGGAGGAGATCTTCGGGCCGGTGGCCCCGATCGTCACCTTCGACGACGAGGACGAGGCGATCCGGCTGGCCAACGACACGGAGTTCGGGCTGGTCGCCTACGTCTACACCGGCGACCTGGCCCGGGGGCTGCGGGTGACGGAGCGGATCGAGTCCGGCATGGTCGGACTCAACCGCGGCCTGGTCAGCGACCCGGCGGCGCCGTTCGGCGGCGTGAAGCAGAGCGGCATCGGCAGGGAGGGCGGCCACGAGGGCATGCTCGACTACGTGGAGGCCAAGTACATCGCCGTCGAGTGGTGACCCGGCTCAGCCGTACCCGATGAAGGCAGTGACGGCCCGGCCGGGCGTGACCCGGCCGGGCCGTGGCATGCCCACCAGGATGGGCTCCAGGTCCAGCGATCCACCCGGAAACTCGGCGAGATTTCTCGGCGCGATTCAGCAGATCGGGCCTTCGGACGTCTTATTGGGTAAAACCTCGGGACATTCCAGGAAGGCGGCTCAGGGCGTGCCGACAACGGACCACCTGCCTTCGCCGTACGGCGACCGGCCGGCGAACGCCGGACCACCACCGGTCCTTACGGAGCAGCTCACATTGTTGTTCCGAGCCCATGCCGGACCACTCGTACGGGTCGCGGTGCTGCTGACCGGAGACGAGGGGCTGGCCGAGGAAGTGGTGCAGGACGCCTTCATGGGACTGCACCGCCGCTGGCAGCGCCAAGGACCGCCGGACAGCCCACCGGCGTACCTGCGCACCTCGGTCGTCAACGGATGCCGGTCGGCGCTCCGCCGTCGCAAGCTCGCCTCGCTGGCCGGGATCGAGCACCGGATCCAGGAGACCTCGGCGGAGGCCGTGGTCCTGCTCCAGGAGGAGCACGCCGCGGTCTTCACCGCGATGAGGGACCTGTCGCGACGGCAGCGGGAGGTCTTGGTGCTCCGCTTCTACCTCGATCTCGGGGATCCGGAGATCGCCGTCACCCTCGGGGTGAGCCGCAGCACCGTGTCATCCACGATCTCTCGTGCCCTCGCCGCGCTCGGTGCGCGTCTGGAAGGTGTCCAGTGATGAAAGAAGATCTCCAGGAGCGGGTTCGGAACGCGTTTCAGGCTCGTACGGCAGGCGTGCCGGACCCCGAGCAGCCGGACTGGACGACGGCCGCCGGGCGCCGGGCCAGGTGGAGCCGTTTCGCTCCGCTCACGGCCGCGACGGCCGTCCTGGTCGTGGTGGCAGGCGTCGCCCTGATCACCGTCGACCTCGGTTCCGACCGGACCCGGCCGGCGGCTCCCCGTCCGGCTCCGGTGACCGCGTCACCCATCGCGGCCTGCGCCGCCGACGTGCCCAACCGGGTGCTCCCGCAGTGGGCCCGGACCGGCTTCAGCGATCCGGAGCCCCGCATGCCGTACGTGCTGGGCGATCGCGGCGACATCGCCGCGATCATCTTCGGCTACCCGTTGACGGCGCCGCCGCTGCCCGATCGCAGCAACAAGATCCTCTGGGTCTCGCGGGTTCCTCTCCACCCCGGTGACCCGCTCCGCATCGAAGCTCGGCTCGACGGCTCGGGAACGGTGGTCGAGCGCACCGTTCTCGGTGGCCCCGGCCCTTCGGGCATCGACCTTCCCCGCATCGGCTGCTGGCATCTCACCCTGAGGTGGTCGGGGCACACCGACACCATGAATCTGCGCTACAGCCGGCAGGACTGATCGCCCGCCGAGTCGCATCAGGCCTCGCGACCTGCGGCGGCGATGCGGTCCGGCCACCCGGCGATGCCGGTCCAGCCGTGACGTCGCAGACCCCGCGCGTCACCGGGCCGGACTAGAGGCCTTACCGGCTCGGTACACCTATGCGGCAGATCTGCCACACTCTATGCGGCAGATCTGCCACGAAGGTAGCGGCAGATCTGCCACGCCTAAGGCCTGACCCCTCTATTCTGGCCTCGTGGACATCGATGAGCTGACGGTCTTCCCTCGGCGGGCGGAAGGCATGGCCGCGGAGGCGCTCGCCGACACCCGGGTTGTGGTGATCAACGGTGCCCGGCAGGTCGGCAAGAGCACTCTGGCTCAGAGGATTGCGCGCAGGACACCGGGATCACGCGAGATATACCTGGATCAAGCGGCCGTACGCGCCGCCGCGCGGCAAGATCCCGACGGGAGTGTGCATCATGACGGGCTTCTTCTCATCGATGAGATCCAGCGCGTACCCGAACTGCTTCTCTCGATCAAGCGCGAAGTGGATGCCGATCCACGGCCTGGACGCTTCCTTCTGACGGGCTCCGCCCGGCTGCTAGGACTCCGAGACCTTCCGGACGCGCTTCCCGGCCGATCCGAGACGATCGAACTGTGGCCGCTGTCTCAGGGGGAGATCGAGCGGAGCGCGGACGGGTTCGTCGACGCGGCCTTCCTGAACGGCCCTGACCTCAAGGTTCCGAGATCCGGATTGCGGCGAGCCGACTATCTGAATCGGGCTCTGAGAGGCGGCTATCCCGAGGCGGTCCATCGCCCCACCCACAGGAGGAGATCACGCTTCTTCGAGTCCTACATCTCCGACTTGATCAATCGGGACGTGAAACTGATGTCCGACATCGAGCGCCCCACCGACATGCGACGTCTCCTCAACGTCCTTTGCGGCCGGATGGCGGGTCTGGCGGTCATCGACAACATCAGCCGCGACCTCGGACTCCCTCGCAACACCGTGAAGCGGTACGTCGACCTGCTCGACCTCGTCTACGTCATCAAGCGAATTCCGGCATGGTCGTCCAATGCGACCACGCGCGCCATCGCGACGCCGAAGCTTCTCGTGGTCGACTCCGGGCTGGGAGCACACCTCGCGGGCCTCACACCCGCTCGGACCACCGACATGACCACACCCGTTGGGCCGCTATTGGAGAACTTCGCCCTCGGCGAGTTGGCCCGCCAGCTCACGTGGTCGGAGGAACCCGCACGCCTCTACCACTATCGCGACCGTGACAACGTCGAGGTGGACGGCATTCTCGAACGGGCCTCCGGCGAAGTCGTCGGCATCGAAGTCAAGTCGGCGGAGACCGTACGCGCCGACGACTTCAGGGGGCTCCAGCACCTGGCTCGCAAACTCGGTGACCGCCTGATCGCTGGATACGTCCTCTACACAGGCCAGGAGACGCTCCCTTTCGGGGACCGGATGCGCGCACTCCCGCTATCAGCCTTGTGGGACGCGACCGCGGACGCCTGACCCCGCTTAGGCATGCCGTACGAGGCAAGTAGACGTCGACGGCAAGTCGGGCCGCACCGTCTACGTCCACCATGCGCAGCTGAACCGGCTCAAGCCGGGCACCGAGTACGTGTACATGGTGTCCCACGACGGTGCCGCGCCGGACAGCGCCATCTTCAAGACCGCGCCGCGCGGCCGGGCCCCGCTGACCTTCACCAGCTTCGGCGACCAGTCGGCGCCGCAGGTGACCTGGGCGGCCGACGGCTCGGTGACGCTGGACGCCAACTCCACCCCCGCCACCAAGGACATCGTCACCGGCATCGAGCAGGTGGCGCCGCTGTTCCACCTGCTCAACGGCGACCTGTGCTACGCGAACCTGGACGTCGACCGGGTGCGCACGTGGAACAACTTCTTCACCAACAACACGCGTTCGGCGCGGTTCCGCCCGTGGATGCCCGCGGCCGGCAACCACGAGATCGAGTCCGGCAACGGCCCGATCGGCCTGGGCGCCTTCCAGACGTACTTCGACCTGCCGTCCACCGAGACGGACGCCGAACTCAAGAACCTCTGGTACGCCTTCACCGCCGGCTCGGTGCGGGTGATCGTGCTGCAGAACGACGAGGTCGCGCTGCAGGACGGCGGCGACATCTACGTCCACGGCTACTCCGGCGGCCGCCAGATGAAGTTCCTGGAGAAGGAACTGAGCAAGGCGCGCGCCTCCCGCGACATCGACTGGATCGTCGTCGCCATGCACCAGGTGATGATCAGCTCCTCCGACGCCAACGGCGCCGACCTGGGCCTGCGCCAGGCGTACGGCCCGCTGTTCCACAAGTACGGCGTCGACCTCGTCGTCTGTGGTCACGAGCACAACTACGAGCGGTCGCTGGCCGTGCGCGGCGTGGTGAGCGGCAGCGAGACGCTCACCCCCAACCCGGTGTCCAGCCGTACCGACTCCATCGACACCTCGCACGGCACCGTGCACATGGTGCTCGGTGGTGGCGGCGTGTCGGGCACCACCAACCAGTCCTTCTTCAAGGACGGCACCGCCAAGGTGATCACCGCGGTCTCCGCGACGGCTGGCAGCAACGGCAAGCGCACCTCGACCTACGTCCACGAGCAGGCCGTCTGGGTAGGCGTCCGCGACCTCGATCACCCGTACGGCTTCGCGGCGTTCGAAGTCGACCCGGGGAACCGCCGCGGCGGCACCACGACCATGAAGGTGACCTACTACAACGTCAACAAGCCGCACGGCGACCTCTCGGTCTTCGAGCAGTTCACCCTGCACCGCAAGCGGTCTGACGGCTAGCAAACGCCCACGAAGACGGCGGCCGCCTTCGGCCGCCGTCTTCGCATTTCCGCGGGTAGCCCGTGCCGCAAGCTAGGTTGTATATCTAACTAGCTTGCTCTACCTTCTAGGTAGCACAGCACCTAAGGAGTCCCCCCATGTCGTTCACGCCGTTGACGCTCGCCCTGTCGGCCGTCCTCGTCTGCTATCTGGCCGTCGCCAGCCCCCTGCTCGGCAAGCGCGCCTACGACAGGCTGGCCCGCACCCGCGACCAGGACCCCTTGGTCTATCGCCGGATGAACACGCTCTGGTGCGCCGAGTTGTTTGCGATGGCCGCCGTGGCGCTTCTCATCGTCGCGGTGGAGCCGAGTCTCGACGCCGCGGACATCGGCCTGGTGATCAAGGAGCCGCCGAGTGACACCCTCGGAACGGTCGTCGGCTTCCTGAGCGCCTCCGCGGTCGGCATGTTCGTCTTCTGGCGACTGGCGGCCAAGGGCAAGCCCATCCCCGGCCAGCAGGCCTTCGCACACCTGTTGCCGCGCACCGCGGTCGAGCGCTGGTATGCGGCGGGCCTGTCGGTGACCGCCGGCATCACCGAGGAGATCGTCTACCGGGGACTGCTCATCGCGGTCGGCACGGGCGCTCTCGGCCTGAGCCGGGAGACGGCCGCCTCGGCCGCCCTGGTGGTGTTCGTCGCGGGCCACCTCTATCAGGGGTGGCGCGGCATGCTCATGGTCACCCTGATCGGCTTCGGCTTGACCATGCTCTATCTGAGGACGGGCAGCCTGCTCCTGCCGATCCTGCTCCACGCCCTGATCGACCTCCGCGGCCTGCTGCTCTCCCCGCGACCTCGGCGTGAGCTAGTCGGGCAGGCAGGCTAGATAGGATCGCTACCATGACGAGCGACCGACGCGCGAGCTGGCTGAAAGGCGTGCTCGACCTGATGGTGCTCGCCAGCCTGACGGCCGGCGAGAACTACGGCTACGAGATCGTCAAAGACCTCGCCGAGTCGGGCCTCGGCCAGATCAAGGGCGGCACCCTCTACCCGGTGCTCAACCGTCTGGAGGAGGCGGGACTGGTCGCCGCGGAGTTCCGGGTGACCGAGCGCGGACCCGGCCGGCGCTACTACCAGCTCACCGACCGCGGCAGGCAGACACTCGCCGAGCAGGGCGGGCTCTGGCTGAGCTTCGGCGAGTCGGTGCGCGCCGCGCTGCTCAAGGGCGGAGTCGAGCCCGCGACCCCACGCGAAGGGGAGCTTCGATGAACGGCTACTCCACACAGGCGGCCGGCGCCTACTTCGGCGAACTCGCCGGCCTTCTGGCCGAGGCGGGCATGCCGGCCGACCGGGTCGGCGCGACCCTGGACGAGCTCGCCGCCTACCTCGCCGAAAGCGGCGGCGACCCCGAGGAGGAGTTCGGTCAGGCGGCCGAGCTGGCCGAGGAGTTGACCGCCACCTCGGCACCGCCCGCCGAGCCCGGCGCTAACGCCCACAGCTGGCGCTGGACCGCGGACCTGTTCCACGACGTCAAGCTGCTCAACGAGCACGGCGCGCAGGGCTGGGAGGTCGACACCGTCGACGCGAAGGGCCTGTTCGTCTGCACGCGCGACCCCGAGCACCCGCAGCAGTGGGAGTACCGAAGAGAGCTGATCCCACCCGCCCGTCGCGGGAGCGTTGTCGACCGGCTCGCCCCCGACGGCTGGGAACCCTGCGGCACATGGGTGCGCTTCGAATACTTCAAACGGCCCAGAGCCGCCAGTCTGGGTCCCGCCGCGGAGCTGACCGCCCCTCCGCAGGCTCCCCGGCGCAGCCTCTTCCTCAGTCCCACGTTCTACGCTCTGGTCGCCGTCGTCCTCGCACTGGCGGCGACGACCTTGGTGCTGGGGGCCGACGAGCTGGACGGCGGCTTGGACACCGTCGTGGGACTGATCTGCGGGGTCGCAGCGGGCGCACTGGTCTCGATGATCGTGTTGTGGCTGGCCGCCCGGCGGCGCGACAAAGACCGCTGATCTCGGCGCACCTCAAAGCGGCGCCGAACGGCGTCAGGCCGGCACGTCCAGGACGGATCGGACGAGACCGAACCTCAGCCCGGGACGGGACCCGAAGTCGAGGACAGATATCCGACCATGCGCGCCGCACTGGGCGACCTGATTCAGGAATGAGCCCGACGGTCAGCGGCGGACCAGGGACGAATAGTCCTTGAGCGTGATGTCCGTGGCGAACTTGTCGGTCATCTTCATCATGAGCTTGAACAGGAAGCCGGCCTTGAAGATCCAGTTGCGCATCCGGATCCGGCCGCGCGTCCTCGGAGCGAGGAAGCCGCCCGCGTTGCCGTTCTTGGCGATCTTGGCATAGTCGCGGAACTCCTCCTCGTAACGCCGGAAGGCGACCCGGTGATCCCCGTCGGCCGCGGCGAGCTCGCCGGCCAGCACGTACGCGGCCACCATGGCCAGCCCGGTGCCGAAGCCGCCCAGGGTGTTGCCGTACGCGGAGTCGCCGAGCAGCACCATGCGGCCCTTGGCGTAGCGGTCGATCCGGACCTGGCTGATCGAGTCGAGATAGAGGTCGTCCGTTTCGCGCACCGCCTCGATGATGGCGGGAGTCCGCCAGCCCATCCCGGCGTACGCGTCGATCACGATCCGCTTCATCTCCTCGATGTCATAACGGTCGTAGTCCAGCTGCGGCGAGGAGAAGGCGAAGAAGGCGCCGGCCGCGGGCCCCCCGGTGGAGACCAGCCTGCCGGGCTCGTTGTACATCATCGCGGCCTTCCCGAAGTCCTGCCGGACGTCGGCCAGCGCGTAGTAGTAGCCGAGGAAGCGGACATAGTCGCTTTCCGGGCCGAAGGCCAGACGGCGGACGTTGGAATGGATGCCGTCCGCACCCACCACCAGGTCGAAGGTGCGCGGAGCGCCGCGCTCGAACGTGACGTGCACGCCGTCCGGGGTCTCGGTGAGCGAGGTGATGGAGTCGCCGAAGACGTACTCGCATCCGGCGGCGAGCGTCCTTTCATACAGCAGCCGGGACAGCTCGCCGCGTGGGATCTCCAGCTCGCCGCCGGTGAACTCGCCGGGCATGACCGCCAGCGTCCGGCCCTCGGCGTCGACGATCTCCTGGTCGGTCCCACCGGTCTGCAGGCGCCGTACGTCCTCCAGGATGCCCATGCGTTCCAGCACCGTGAGGTGCACCTCGCCCTTGAAGTCGACGGCCTGGCCCCCGAGACGCAGGGCGGGGGCCTTCTCGACGACGGTCACGTTGTAGCCGTAGCGGTCGAGCCAGAAGGCGAGTGCGGGGCCGCCGACGCTGGCGCCTGAGATCAGAATGCTGGTGTTCTTCATGTCCCAGAGCCTCGCGCGGAGCGCTGACAGTCCGGAGACAACCGGCTGACGGTCAGGAGAGGGCTGTCAGCGCCTCGTCCCGGTCCAGCGCGGCGCCCCTGGCGAAGGCCGACGCGAACGCCTCGGCGCCGATGACCTCCGTGGCGCCCGCGGCGATCCCGGCGACGTCACGGTCACCGGTGACGGCCATGCCGCGCAGCGCCACCGCCACCCCGAGAAGGAACGCCGCCCGCTCCGCCAGACCTTCGAGCAGGGCCAGCCCCGCCTGCCCTTCGGCGACGCCGGCGAGGTCCATCGCCGGCATCGTGTGCGCCAGCGCGCGAACCTCACCGTGACGGAGCCTGGCCTCCGTGAGGTCGCCCTCGGCCTGGGCCAGCCGTCCCAGAGCGGACAGCGCCGACATCCTGATGCTGTCGCCGACGTAGGTGCCGGGGCGGGCGTCGTTCAAAGCCTCCATGTAACAGGTGCGCGCTTCGGCGTGATCGCCTTGGAGGCGGGCCATGTCGCCCCGGCCCAGCGCGACCAGTGCCTGCCGGTGCGATCTGCCCGTCCTGCGCTCCAACTCGGCGGCGCGCCGCAGGTCGGCGTCCGCCGCGTCGAAGTCGCCTTCGCGCAGCAGCCCGCTCGCCCGGTGACAGAGCACGTCCACCATCTCGTCCAGCGCGCCGAGTTGCTCGTGCAGGTCCAGGGCCTGCCCCCACAGGCGCCTGGCCCGCGCCCAGTCGCCCCGCCAGCTGGAGATCGTCCCCAGCCACTCGAACCCCTGTGCCGTCCCCCAGCGCTCGCCCACGGAACCGAAGCTCTCCAGAGTCGCCTCCAGATCCCGCTCGGCCTCGGCCACCCTGCCGTCGAGCAGGTTCACCGTGCCCTTCCCCAGCAACGCCATGGCCCGGCTCCACGGATCGGAGCCGAACTGCCGCGTCCTGGCCGAGCCGGGCTCCGGCGGCCCCGCGACCATTCCCCACATGACCGCCGCGAACGGGTGCCGCAGCTCCCGGTCCAGCGATCGCATGATCTGCTCGGCCCGCGCCCACTGCGCGGGGAGGGCATCCGGTACGGCCTGCAGCACACACAGGACGTACTCCTCCTCCAGCCCCGCGGGCGGTTCGGGTGCGTCGGCGCCGAGACGCCCGAGCAGGCCGATCGCCGACGAGGCCGCCTGGCCACGCCGTCCACTCAGCCACCAGTACGACGACAGGGCGGCGACCAGCCGCAGGGCCGTCTCCGGATCCGCCTGTACGGCATGGCGCAACGCGGCCTCGAGGTTGCTGTGATCCGCGGAGAGCCGGGCCAGCCAGTCGAGCTGCTCGGCCCGCCGTAACCACGGGTCTGCGCGTCGCGCCAGGTCGAGGAAGCAGGCGGCGTGCGCGTCGCGCAGCCGCTCCTCCTCCCCCGTCTCCGACAGGCGTTCGGCGCAGAACAGGCGGATCGTGTCGAACATCCGGTAGCGTCCGTCGCCCGCCTCGATGAGGGACTTGTCCACCAGGTCGGCCAGCACGTCGGCGGGTCCGCAGATCTGTTCGACCGCCTCGATCGACGCGCCACCGGAGAAGACCGAGAAGCGCCTGGCCATCATCTGCTCTTCCGGGCTGAGCAGGCTCCAACTCCACTCGACCACCGCGTACAGGGTCTGGTGGCGCGCCGCAGCGGTGCGGTCGCCGCGCGACAACAGCGCGAACCTGCCGTGCTCCTTCAGGCGGGAGACGATCTCCTCCACGGTGAACGACCGCACTCTCGCTGCTGCCAGCTCGATGGCCAGCGGCGATCCCTCCAGCGTCGCGCAGATCTCGACGACTTCGGGCCGCATCGCGAAGCCCGGCCGTGCGGCGGCGGCCCGATCCGCGAACAGCCGTACGGCGGGGTATTCGACCGCCTCGCCGAGCGGCGTGCCCGGCGGCGGCACGGCCAGCGGCGACAGGGGGACGAGCGTCTCACCGGTGATTCCGAGCGGCTCGCGACTGGTCGCCAGGACGGCCAGTCCGGGACAGGCGTCGAGCAACCGGCGGACGAGGACGGCGGCCGACGTGATCACGTGTTCGCAGTTGTCCAGGACGAGGAGGAGCTCTCGATCCGCCAGGGCGGCGGTGATCCGGTCCGCGATGTCGCTCTGGCCCGGGCCCAGTGACCGCAATCCCATCTCACGCAGGCCGAGCGCGCCCAGTACGGCCTGCGGAATCTGGCCGCCGTCGTCGAGCGGGGACAGGTCCACGAAACAGACGTCCTGCCTTCGGCGGCGGGCGGCCTCGACCGCCAGCCTGGTCTTACCTGCGCCGCCGGGCCCTGTCAGGGTCACCAATCGCGAGTCGCGCAGCGAGTCGATCCGATCCAGCTCCGTCGCGCGGCCGACGAAGCTGGTGAGCCGTGCGGGGAGGCGGGGGCCGGCGGCCCGCTCGCGCGCCTCGTCGCCACGCAGGATCGCCACGTGCAGCGCCGCGAGTTCGAGTGAGGGATCGGCGCCGAGCTCGTCCGCGAGCAGCCGCCTCCCCTCGTCGAACACGGCCAGCGCGGCGGCCTGCTGTCCGGCGGCGTGCAGCGCCTGCATGAGCTGGCCACGCAGCCGTTCGCGCAGCGGGTGGGCCGCCACCAGTTGCCGCAGCTCGGCCGCCGACGTGCCCTCGGGCAGGGCGAGCTCGGCCTCGATGAGGTCTTCCCGCGCCGCCAGCCGTACCTCGTCCAGGCGGGTCACCTGTGACGGCGCGAAGGGCGCGTCGGCCACGTCCGCCAGCGCGGGGCCTCTCCACAACCCGAGTGCGTCCTTGAGCGATCTCGCGGCGCGCTCGTGATGACCCGCGGCCAGGAGCCTCCGCCCCTCACGCGCGAGGCGCTCGAAGCGGTGAACGTCCACGTCGTCGGGGTCGACCGCGAGCCGATACCCGGCGCCGTGGAACTCGATCAGATCGGCGGGCAGGTTGCGGCGGAGCCGCGACACGTGGGCCTGGATCGCGTTGGCCGCCCCGGCCGGTGGATCGTCGCCGTACTGACCGTCGACCAGTCGCTCCACGCCGACGAGCCGACCGGCGTCGAGCAGGAGCAGCGCGAGGAGCGCGCGCGGCCGCGGCCCGCCGACGGAGATCGATTCCCCTTCGGCCGTCCGAACCTCAAGCGGCCCCAGGATGCCGAACTGCACGAGACCGATTCTGGCCCATGCGCAGTGCGTTGAGGTGATCGGACGAGCGCACATGCACAAGAGTTGTTGCACAAGAAGTGTTGTGTAATTAGAGTGAGCGCATGTCTGAGCGCCCGACGCGGGAAATCCACGATTCGAAGGTCCTCGCCGCGATGTCGCATCCACTGCGGCGGCGGCTGCTCGACGTCCTGCGAGTGGACGGCCCGTCGACGGCGTCGGTGCTCGCCGACAAGACCGGGCAGGCCGTCGGGAACATCAGCCATCACCTGAAGGTCCTCGCGGCGAGCGAACTCGTCGAAGAGGCTCCCGAACTCGCGCGTGACCGCCGGGAACGCTGGTGGCGCATGGTCTCCGGCCGTCTCAACTGGTCGCCGTCGGACTTCCCCGACGATCCCGTCGCCGAGGCCGCCGAGTCGCTGGTCCTGGACCGGCAGACCGCCATGGCGCGGCAGTGGTTCGCCGACCGCGACGGCTACCCCGAACCGTGGCGGCGGGCGGCGTTCAGCACCGACCACTGGGCGCGGCTGTCGGTCGCCGAGCTCGCCGAGTTGGAGGAGCGGATCGTCACCCTGCTCGCCTCCCTGGCCGACCGGGAGATCCCCGACGACGGGCAGGAGCGCAAGACGGTCTTCCTGACCGTGCGGGCCGTCCCGGGCCGGCCGTGACCGCGGCGCCGCCCGCGCCGGCCCTGCGAGGTGAACTGCTGCGGATGCGGGACTTCCGGCTGCTGTGGGCCGGCGAGACCACCAGCATGCTCGGCAGTTCGGTCGCCAGTGTGGCGTTGCCGCTCGTCGCGGTGGTGACACTGCACGCGAGCACGTTCACCGTCGGCCTGCTCACCGCGGCCGCCTGGCTTCCCTGGCTGCTGGCCGGGTTGCCCGCAGGCGCCTGGGTGGACCGGTCGCGGAAACGGCCGATGATGCAGGTGTGCAACACCGTCTCGATGGCGGTGTTCGCGAGCGTGCCGATCGCGGCCTGGCTGGGCGTGCTCACGATGACCCATCTCCTCGTGGCGGCCACCGTAGGCGGGGTCGCGAAGGTGTTCTTCACCCTCGCCTACCGGGCGTACCTGCCGATTCTGGTCGGGGGCGAGCGCCTGCTGGAAGCCAACACCCGGCTCCAGGGCAGCGAATCGGCCGCGCAGATCGCCGGTCCCGGGCTCGCCGGGCTGCTCGCGCAGGCGTTCGGCGCGGTCAGCGGCGTACTGGCGGACGTGGTCAGCTTCGGGGTCGCCGTGCTGTGCCTGCGCTCCGTGCGAGCCGGGGAGACGCCGCGGGTCGACACCGCGGAGCGGCGACTGCTCGCGGAGATCCGCGACGGGCTGCGGTTCGTGGTGCACGACCCGTACCTGCGCACCCTCACCACGTTCAGCGCGATGTCGAACATCGCGCTGATGGGCTTCAAGTCGATCCAGGTCGTGTATCTCGCCCGGCATCTCGGCGCCGGGCCGGGGCAGATCGGCATGGTGCTGGCGCTGGCCGGGGCGGGTGGGCTGTTCGGCGCGACGCTCGCCGGCCGCGTCGCCTCCCGATTCGGGACGGCGCGGGGATTCCTGCTCTGCGAGATGTTTGCCGCGCCGATGACGCTGCTCGGGCCGATCGGCGGTGGTGCCACCGGGCTGGCCCTGTTCACCGCCGCGGGCTTCGGCACCGGCGTGGGTTTCGTCGCCTCGAACGTCCTGACCGGCACCTTCCGGCAGCAGTACTGCCCGGCCGAACTGTTCGGGCGGATCACGGCGAGCACCTCGGCGCTGAACTACGGTGCGATCCCCCTCGGCGGGCTGCTCGGCGGCGTGCTGGGCGAGACGATCGGTGTGCGCGAGACCCTGTGGCTGATGGCGGCCGCGCAGGTCCTCTCGGTCACCGTTCTGCTGTTCGGCCCGATCCGTCCCCTCCGCGACTTCCCGCCCCCGCGCCGGTCAGGCGTCCCGGCGTAGGGCGAGTCGATCCGGTCATGCGGATCGGACGCCTTCGGACGCCGGTGCCGCCACCGGGTCGGGTACGTGCGCCTGCCTGGGCAGCAGAAGGGGTGTGCCGAGCAGGAGGACGCCGGAGACGGTGATCGCGGCAAGCGGGCCGGTGAGTGTCGCGATCACGCCCCAGATCACCATGAGAGCGGCCTGGGCGAGTTTGCTGCTGATGCTCCATGCGCTGAGGACTTGGGCGACGTGATCGGCGGGAGCGCGTCGCAGGCGTTCTGTCGCGCTGATGGGGTTGAAAACGCCCATGCAGACGATCAGCAGGCCCTCCACGACGATCACGGTGAGGAGGCCGGGAACGCCGGGACGGGTGAAGACGAGGCCGAGCGGGAAGATCGAGCGCAGCCAGCCGGTGACGATCATGACGCGGTGCCGCCCGTAGCGGGCGACGAGGCGCGCCGACAGGCGGGCGCCGGCGAAGCCTCCGAGTGCCGGGATGCCGAAGGCGAGACCGTATTGCCAGGCCGGGAAGTGGTACTGGCCGAGAAGGAGGACGGCCAGGAGCGGGCCGGTGGCCATGATCAGGCCGTTGACGGTCATTTGGTTGAGGAACAGGCGCCGCATCACCCGGTCGTGGAAGATGAACCGCCAACCGGCCAGGAAGTCGGCGGAGCGCAACCTGGTCGCGGGGTCGCGGAAAACCGCGACGTCGGCTCCGCGGATCTGGAGGACCCCGAGCGCGGAGAGCAGGTAGCTGAGGGCGTCCGCCGCAACGGTGACGACCGGGCCGAGCAGCCCGACGAGCGCGCCGCCGAGCGGTGGTCCTGCCGCGGTGGCCACCCAGGTCGTGCCCTCGAATCTCCCGTTCGCGGTAAGGAGATGATCGCCGCGGACGAGGTGCTTCAGGTACGCGCCGGAGGCGGCGGTGAACGCGATGCTCGCGGTTCCCGAGATGACCGCGACAACGAGGAGTTGTCCGTAGGACAGCAGCCCGAGGAGGTACGCCATCGGAACGCTCGCCATGGCCAGGAAGCGGATCAGGTCCATCCCGATCATCACGGGGCGCTTGGCCCGGTGCTCGATCCACGGACCGAGCGGGACCGCGACGACCGCCGCGACGGCCAGGCCGGCGGCCTCCAGGAGCGATACGGCGAATGCCGACGAGTGCAGCACGCGCACCGCGATCAGCGGGAACGCTCCGAAAGCGATCCACGTGCCGTAAGTGCTCACCGCGTAGGCCGACCACAGCCAACCGAAACTGCGTCCCAACCGCACGCGCATGCGACTCCTCCGCGACAACCGATGTTCGGATCGGTGAATCACACCAGCCGCCCCGGAGCGGGATCAAACAACCTGCTGCCCGTGCTCCACAACCAACAGTTGTGCTCCCATAGACTGGATCAGTGGATACCGAGGCGGTGCGATCGTTCGTCCGCGCCGCCGAGCTCGGACAGCTGCAACATGCGGCGGACGAGCTCGGCGTGACGCAGCAGGCCGTCTCCAAGCGGATCGCCGCCCTCGAGCGCGAACTCGGCGTCCGCCTGTTCACCCGCACCGCCCGAGGGGTCGAGCCCACGCTCGACGGCCAGGCGTTCCTCCCGCACGCCCGGAACATCATCGTGGGTGTCGATCGCGCCGTCACCGCGATCAGACCGGGCTCGCGGGCACTTCGGATCGACGTCCTCGGCCTCCGATCCGCACAGGCCGTGATCCTGCACGACTATTGGCGGTCGCATCCCGAGACCGAGCTCGACGTGGTGACCCTCAGGGTCAACGACCCGCGCGCGGCGGTCGCAGCCGTCCAGGCAGGCGACGTCGACGCCACGTTCCGCACGATCACCGACCCCGCCGCGCTGCCGCGCGACCTGCAGATGATCCGCGCGTTCGACTCTCCGCTGGAACTCCTCGTCGGCCCCCGCCATCCACTCGCCTCCGCACGGGCACTGACGCCGGCCCAACTGCGCCGGCACCGGATCTGGGTGCCGGGCATCGCGCCGCGAAGCGAATGGGCCGAGTTCTACGACCAGCTCACCACCGAATTCGATCTCCGCGTCGACGCCGCCGGCCCGAACTTCGGCAACGAGGTGCTCCTCGACACCCTCGCGGACTCCGCAGACGTGGCCACACTCGTCGGCGCGCGCGACCGGTACGTCTGGCCGACGAGCTACGACATACGCCGCATCCCGATCGTGAACCCGACGATCGCCTATCCGATCTCGCTCATCCTGCCCAGAACGAATCCGCACCCAGGACTACGGGCGATCATCAACCACTTCGGAAGCCTGGCCCCCCTCCCCGAGACGACATGGCTCCCATCCTGGGCGGCGACTCCACGAGTTCCCACCGTCGACGACGTCGCGGCAGGCGACACCTAGTCGCCGGAGGCCTCGATGGCGGCGACGACCGCGTCGGTCGTGAGCGGGAGGTCGCGGACGCGCACGCCGACGGCCGCGGCGACCGCGTTCGCGATGGCCGCCGCGGTCGGCCCCTGGGCAGCCTCACCGGCCCCCACCGACGGGACGCCCGGCGCCTCCACGATCTCCACGGAGACCTCCGGCGCCTCGCTGAACCGGAGGATCGGGTAACTCTCCCAGTCGTCGCTGGTGATCCGGCGCCGGTCGAAGCGCACACGCTCCTTCAGCGTCCAACTGGCCGCCTGGGTGGCTCCGCCTTCGATCTGGTTGCGCACGCCGTCCGGATTGACGACCATGCCGACGTCGACGGCGATGGTCAGCCGCCGAAGCCGGATGTCGCTCTCGGCCTCCACCTCCGCGACCACCGCGCAGTAGGCGCCCTTGTCCTTGTAGCGGGCGAAGCCGATGCCGAGCCCGACGCCCTCCTCGACCGGCGTCCCCCAGCCGGCCGCCCGCGCGGCGGTTTCGAGGACGGTCCGGCCACGGGCGTCGCCGAGGTGCCTGAGCCGGTACTCCAGCGGGTCGGCCCCGGCGGACAGGGCGAGCTCGTCCATGAACGACTCGATCGCGAACACGTTCATGTACGCGCCGAGGGCGCGCATCGCCGACGTGCGGATGGGCGTCTCGAGCAGCCGGTGACCGGTGACGCCCCGGTCAGGGAAGTCGTAGATCGGCACGCCGTTGCGCACCGTGCCCGCGCCGCTGGCCGCCGGAGGGTCGGCCGGCGCGGGATAGCGCAACGGCCGTTCGAGGTAGGCGCCCGCGAGCAGACCCGGCACGCCGAGATAGCCGGGCCTGCTGGTGTGCCCCTGGCTCCAGACGTCGTACCGCCAGGACAGGACCGACCCCGAGTCGTCGACGACCGCCCGGACATCGGCCGACATGGCGGACGCCAACGGCGACCACGCGAGCTCGTCCTGCCTGCTCCACAGCACCTGCACCGGCCGCCCGGGCACGTCGCGGGCCAGCAGCACGGCGTCGAAGGCCGCGTCGTCGGCGCCGTTGTGGCCGTAGCAGCCGGCGTTCTCCGCGTGCTCGACCTCGATCCGCTCCACGTCGATGTCCAGCGCCCGCGCGATCGCGGCGCCGAGACCATGGATGCCCTGGCTGTGGCTCCAGACGGACAGGGTCCCGTCGTCGTTCCACCGGGCGATTCCGCAGCTCGGCGCCATCGACCCGTGGGCGAGGAACGGCCTGCTGTACGTCGCCTGAATCGTGTGTCCTCCCGGGGGCGGGCCCTCGGGGATCAGCACCTCTATGGTCTCGTGCGGCCCGGACCGCAGGAACGTGGACAGGTCGTCCTCATCGGGGAGCGAATCGGACTCCTCCCAGGTCGTGGCGTCCCGGAGGACCTTCACGGCACGCATCACCTCGGCCTCGTCCGCTCCCACGACTCCGACGAACGAGCCGTCCCTGACGAGCTGGACGTCCAGATCCGCCAGCCGGCCCTCGTCGACGTGCAGCAGCGTCGCCCCCGGCGACGGCGGCCGCAGAACCCGCCCGGACAGCTGGCCCGGCAGGTCGAGGTCGTGGATGTAGCGGGGACGCCCGGCGATCTTGTCGGGCAGGTCCAGCCGGGCGGCGCTCTTGCCGACGAGCGCCGGGCGGTCGCCGCCGCCGAGCGGCCCGCAGGGGTCGGCGGGCACATCGAGGTCGACCACGCCGGCCAGTTCGCCGTACGACGTGGTGCGCTCGTCACACCGGATCACGCCCTGCCGCACGGTCACCCGGTCGGGGCCGACGCCCCAGCGCAGAGCCGCCTCGGCCGCGAACTTCGCCCGTACCTGGGCGCAGGCGGCCCGTACGGCCGACCCGGAGTGGATGATCGACATGCTCCCGGAGGTCCCACCCTCGTTGGGGCCGCGGGCGGTGTTCGCCGGCTGCATCCGGACCTGCTCCAGGTCCACACCCAGCTCTTCGGCGGCGATCTGCGCGAGCGCGGTGAGGATGCCCTGGCCGAGCTCGACCTTCCCGACGCGCACGTCGATCGTCCCGCCGGGGTGTACCGTCACCCAGCGCGACAGGACGGGGTTGGCCGCCAGATCCTGCGGGAGGATGGGCGTCCTGACGATCTCGCGCTCGACGGTCATACGGCGTCCTCCGGTGTCACGTGGCAGGCGCTCTCGGAACGCGCCTTCAGCACGGCCCGCACCACACGGCGCTGGACGCCGCAGCGGCACAGGTTCCGGTCGAGCGCCTCCACGATGGCTTCCTCGTCGGCGTCGGGGTTCGTCTCGAGGAGGGTCGCCGCGTTCACGGCGATCCCGGTGATGCAGAAGCCGCACTGGGCCGCCTGCTCGTCGAGCAGCGCCTGCTGCACACGGTGGAGGCCCTCTCCGGGCTCAAGCCCCTCGACCGTCACCACGGTCCGGCCCTCCGCCGACCACATGGGGGTGTCGCAGGATGCCACGACCTGGCCGTCCATCCGCACGAAGCACGCGCCGCACAGGCCGAGCCCGCAGCCGAAGCGGGGGCCCTTGAGCCCCAGTTCGTTGCGCAGGGCGTGGAGCAGCGACGTGTCCGGATGCGTCTCGATCCGGACCTGCCTGCCGTTGACGGTGAGCTCGAATGCCTGCGTCATGGCGTCGGTCCTCCGAAAACCTCGGGGTGCCGGGAGAGTTCGGTGCGCGTGCGGCGGATGTGGCCGGCGAGATGCCGTTCGGCGTCGACGGAGTCTCGCCGCTCCATGGCGTCGAGCAGCAGCCGGTGTTCGGCGTTGATCACCCATCGCCGTCCCGATCCGCTCACCTTCATGAACGCCCGGCGGTAGTGCTGGGTGGAGTTCCAGAGCCGGACGACCATCATCGAGAGCTGGTCGACCCGGCAGCCGGTGTAGGTCATCAGATGGAACTCGCGGTCGAGCGCGAGGAACTCGTCGATGCCGGTGTCGGCCTCGATCCTCTGCTGCAGCCGATCGAGCTCACGGAGGTCGTTCTCTGAGAGGTTCGGGATGCTCTCCGTGAGCGCGAGAGGTTCGAGCCGCTCGCGGATCTGGTAGATGACGCTCAGGTCGCGCATCGAGAGCGACGGCACCCTGGCGCCCTTGTGCGGCTCGTGCTCCGTGAGCCCTTCCGCCTCGAGGATCCGCAGCGCCTCCCGCACCGGCAGTCTGCTGGCGCCGAACCGCTCGGCGACGTCCTCCTGGCGGATGCGCTCACCGGGCCCGATCTCCCCGCTGAGGATCGCGGCGCGCAGGTAGTCGGCCACGCGGTGACTCGCCGCGTGGTTCCGGCTGCCGTTCGCCGTCTGCTCGGCCTCTGTCGTCACGGGTCGTCCTCTTGGTTCCGTCCGGTCGGTACGCCTATGGGGCCGCGTGACTCCGGGTCGCGGTGTCCTGCGCCCGGTGGTCGAAGGCCTTGCCCCCGGGATAGGAGACGAGCTCGAACTGCATCCCCCAGGGACTGAGGAAGTACACCCAGCGCTGGCCCTCGCTCGGCCCCTTGCTGGCCGTAGGGTCGCCGAGCATCGTGACCCCCTTGTCCTTGAGGTAGGTGACCGCGACATCCAGGTCGTCGACGTAGAGCGCCACGTGGTGGCCGCCGATGTCGCTGTTCCTCGGCATCGTCGCGTTCTGCTCCGGCGCGGAGTACTCGAACACCTCGAAGATCGCCTGCCCGCCGCACCGGAAGAAGTGCAACTGCCGCATCACCGCTCGCGGGTGGACGTTGAGGTGCTCGGACATCCAGTCGCTGTCGTCATGGCGGTAAGGGCCCAGCGTGTACATGTACTCGCACCCGAGCACATCGACGAGGAACCTGCTCGCCTCTTCGAGGTCCGGCACCGTGAAACCGATGTGGTCCACGCCGCTCAGCCCCGGAAGTCCCACGTTCATCCTGAAACTCTCCACGAGGGAACATTGGATCCAAATTAGCATAGACCGCCCGGTAAACCGGCGTCCACAACCATCATGTGGCTAGATATTGGATCCACTTTGTGTCACGCTTGACGCCCTGCGAACGATTGCATGGGAGAGTCATGACCGAGCACAACCGGCTCGAACCCGCCGCGCCGTGGGTCGAGATCGTCGCCACAGAAGCCGACTGGGACGCGGCCGAACCGGCTCTGCTCACGTCGATGCTCAGCCAACTCGTGCTGATCAGGACCTTCGAGGAGTACGTCCTCGACCTCGCCCGGGAGGGCCTGGTCCACGGTCCCGCGCACTCGAGCATCGGCCAGGAGGGCGGCGCCGTCGGCTCGATCCTCCCCCTCACCAGCGCCGACACCGTCAACGGCTCCCATCGGGGTCACCACCAGTTCCTCGCCAAGGTGCTCGCCCACGTCGAGCCGAAGGGGATCGACCCCACCAAGGAGTTCTCCGCCGACGTGCGCGCGGTGCTGCTCAAGAGCCTCGCCGAGATCTGCGGCCTCGACCGCGGCTTCAGTCACGGCCGCGGCGGCTCCATGCACCTGCAGTGGAAGGAGGCCGGCGCCATCGGCACGAACGCCATCGTCGGCGGCGGCGTCCCGCTCGCGGCCGGATCCGCCTGGGCGCACCGGCAGGCGGGTACCGACGCGGTGGCGGTGACCTACTTCGGCGACGGCGCCGCCAACATCGGCTCCACGCTCGAGACGCTCAACCTGGCCTCGGCGTGGCACCTGCCTCTGTGCTTCTTCATCGAGAACAACCGCTACGCCGTCTCGACCAACGTCGAGGAGGCCACCGGTGAGCCCCGGCTGTCGGCACGCGGGCCCGGCTTCGGGATCCCCAGCTGGAAGGTCGACGGAATGGATCCACTCGCGGTCCACCTCGCCATGCGGGAGGCGCTCGCCCACATGCGGGACGGCAGGGGCCCGACGGTGATCGAGGCCGACGTCTACCGCTACTTCCACCAGAACGGCCCCTTCCCCGGCAGCGCGTTCGGCTACCGGACCAAGGAAGAGGAGAAGGCCTGGCGCGACCGGGATCCGATCAGGCAGCTCTCCGGCCACCTGGTACGGCGCGGCATCCTCGGCGACGCCGAGATCGACGCCGTCACCGAACGGGCCAAGGCGCTGATGGCCGACCTCGGCGACGTGCTCCTGGAACCCCTTCCCGGCGGGAAGGACGGCCAGCGGCGGATCAAGCCGGACGAGTGGCCCGACCCGGCCTTCGCGGACGTGGGGATCCGCGGTGACCTCGGCGAGTTCGCCGGAGCCAGGATGGCCGACCGCGAGTCGTTCACGGGCGAGGTCGCCGATCAGAAGTTCATCGACGCCGTCGCACGGGTGATGGGGCGCCGGATGGAGACCGACGAGACCGTCGTCGTCATGGGCGAGGACGTGCACCGGCTGGGCGGCGGCACCAACGGCGCCACCCGCGGGCTCAAGCAGGCCTATCCCGACCGGGTCCTCGGCACTCCGATCAGCGAGAACGCCTTCGCCGGCCTCGGCGGCGGGGTCGCGCTCGACGGTCGTTACAAGCCCGTGGTCGAGTTCATGTACGCGGACTTCATGTGGGTCGCCGCCGACCAGCTCTTCAACCAGATCGGCAAGGCCAGGCACATGTTCGGGGGCGACGGCGAGGTCCCCTTCGTGCTCCGCAGCAAGGTCGCGATGGGCACCGGCTATGGCTCGCAACACTCGATGGACCCCGCCGGGATCTTCGCGACCGCGGCGGGCTGGCGCATCGTCGCCCCCTCGACCCCCTTCGACTACGTGGGCCTGATGAACAGCGCGCTGCGGTGCAAGGATCCCGTGGTCGTCCTGGAGCACGTCGACCTCTACGCGTCGTCGGGCGACGGCCCGGTCGACGACCTCGACTACTGCATCCCCGTCGGCAAGGCCGCGGTCCGCCGGTCCGGATCGCAGCTCACCGTCATCTCCTACCTCGCGATGACCAACTACGTCCTGGAGGCCGTCGAGTCCCTCGGCGACGTCGACGCCGAGGTGATCGACCTGCGCTGGCTCGACCGCGCGAGCATCGACTGGGACACCATCGGCGAGAGCATCCGGAAGACCAACCGCGTGCTCATCGCGGAGCAGGGAGCGGTCGGCACGTCGTACGGCGGCTGGCTCGCCGACGAGATACAGCGCCGCTTCTTCGACTGGCTCGACCAGCCGGTCGAGCGGGTGACCGGCAGCGAGGCGTCACCCAGCATCAGCAAGGTCCTCGAGCGTGCGGCCATCGCGAGGACCGAAGAAGTGGCCGCCAAGCTCACCGAGATCACGCGGTACTGAGGGGTCCCGACATGGCCAAGCTCCTGCGCATGCCAGAACTGGCCGCCAACGCGGTCGAGGCCGTCCTCCAGGGATGGCCGCTCCCGGAGGGCACTCCGTACGCCAAGGGCGATGTGATCGCCACCGTCGAGACCGAGAAGGCCGTGGCGGACGTCGAGGCCGACACCGACGGCGTCATCCTGAAGACCCTGGTCCCCGAGGGGGCGGGGGTCGAGGTCGGCTCCCCCATCGCGGTCATCGGCGGACCCGGCGAGAAGGCAGCCGACGTCGACGCCCTGCTCGCCGAGCTCGGCGTGACCTCACCCGGGGCGAGCGCCACCGCATCGGGCTCCCCCGCCGCCAACGACTCCGCGCCGGCGCCCTCCTCCCTCGCCGGCGCGGCCCCCGCTCAGGCACCGGCGGCCGGTACGGCCAACGGGACGAGGAAGGGGAGGGTCTTCTCCAGCCCTCTCGCCCGCCGGATGGCCAAGGAGGCGGGCCTGCCGTACGAGCAGATCACCGGCACGGGCCCGAACGGGCGGATCATCCGCAGGGACGTGGAGGCGGCGATCGCGAGCCGGGACCGGGCCGCGCCGGTCATCGCGGCGCCCCCGGCCGCGGCCCTGACGAGCCCGGCGGCGTCCCCCGCGACGGCGGTGGGCACGCCGACGGCCCCCGTGACGGGCCCGGTGACGGGCACCCCGGCCTTCACCGAGATCCCCCACTCGCGGATCCGCAGGGCCGTCGCCTCACGGCTGACCGAGAGCAAGCAGACGACCCCCCACTTCTACCTGCGCGGGACCGCACGGGTCGACAGGTTGCTGCGCCTGCGGGAGGAGCTGAACGACGGCGCCCCCGTCCGCGTCTCCGTCAACGACCTGGTGATCAAGGCCGTCGCCGGAGCCCACCTGCTGGTCCCGGCGATGAACGTCATCTGGACGCCGGACGCGGTCCGGTCGTTCTCCTCGGTCGACGTGTCGGTGGCGATCGCGACCGAGCGCGGCCTGGTGACGCCGGTGCTCAGGTCCGTGGAGCGGATGACCGTCTCGTCCGTGGCCACGGCCGTCAGGGACTTCGCCGAGCGGGCCAGGACCGGGCGGCTCCGGCAGGACGAGTTGGAGGGCGGCGCGATCAGCGTGACGAACCTCGGCATGTACGGCACCGAGGACTTCGCCGCCATCATCAACCCGCCGCAGGCCGCGATCCTCGCCGTCGGCGCGGCTCGTCAGGAGCCGGTCGTCCAGGACGGCGCGCTCGAGGTCGGCACGGTCATGCGGGTGACGCTCTCGGTGGACCATCGCCCCGTCGACGGCGTGGTCGCCGCCGAGTGGATGCGGGCCTTCCTCTCCCTGGTCGAGAACCCCGTGCGGATCCTCGCCTGATTCGGATGCCGGGGCCCCGGCGCGATACTCCGGATTTCAATCACTAGAGTCGAGCGAGACCCGTCCTCCGCGGGCCGGAGTCACTCCGGCCCGCGGAGGAGCAGAAGAGTACGTGTCGTTTTTGGGGGATTCAGATGCAGACCCGCAACATCGGCGACGTCCAGGTCGGCGCGATCGGCCTCGGCGGCATGCCCATGTCGATCGAAGGACGCCCGGACGAGTCGCGCTCGATCGCGGCCATCCACGCGGCGCTCGACGCAGGCGTGACTCTGATCGACACCGCAGACGCCTACCACATCCACGCGGATGAGGTCGGCCACAACGAGTCCCTGATCGCGCGGGCGCTGGCGAGCTACGGCGGCGACACCTCCGAGGTGCTGGTCGCCACCAAGGGCGGCCACCTCCGCCCGGGCGACGGCTCCTGGACGGTCGACGGATCGCCCGAGCACATCAGGCAGGCCGCGGACGCCTCGCTGAAGCGGCTGGGCGTGGACGTGATCGGGCTCTACCAGTTCCACCGTCCCGACCCGACCGTTCCGTACGAGGACTCCGTCGGCGCGGTCCGCGACCTGCTGGACGCGGGGAAGATCCGCATGGCCGGCATCTCGAACGCGAACCCCGAGCAGATCCGCACGGCGAACGAGATCCTCGGCGGCCGGCTGGTGAGCGTGCAGAACCAGTTCTCCCCCGCCTTCCGCTCGAGCGAGCCCGAGCTGGACCTGTGCGCGGAGATGGGCATCGCCTTCCTGCCGTGGGCCCCGCTCGGCGGCATCTCGCGCGCGGGCGAGCTGGGCTCCCGCTTCGCCCCCTTCGCCGAGGTGGCACAGGAGCACGGCGTCAGCCCGCAGCAGGTCTGCCTGGCGTGGCTGCTGGCCAAGGCCCCGGTCGTGATCCCCATCCCCGGTTCCTCGCGTCCGGAGACGGCCCGCGACTCGGCCGAGGCCGTCGACCTCAAGCTGTCGGCGGACGAGCTCGCCCGGCTGGACGCCAACTGAGCAGGTGAAACCGGTGACCGTATAGGACCGGGCACACGAAAGGGGCCGGCGATCGCACGTGTCGATCGCCGGCCCCTTTGTGATTCCTGCCGGGCCCGCATCACGGTCCCTTCGTGATGCCGGCCGGGCCCGCCCGCCGCCACCGCCGGGACGGCGACCCCGGCGGGTCAGCCCATGATCAGCTCATCGCCTCCGACGGCGTCAGACCGCGCAGCCGTACGGCGTTCGCGGCGGCGTCGTCCGGCTCCCGCCGGGACGCGGTGTCGGCCTGGACATACTGCCGATAATCGTCGATCTCCCTCTTCGTCCGGTCGACGTCCCAGCCGAGGATCGGCGCCAGGAGTTCCGCGATCTCCCCCGCGGCCTCCAGCCCGTGGTCGCGTTCCTCGATGAAGATGCGAGTGCGGCGGACCAGGACGTCCTCCAGGTGCAGCGCGCCCTCGTGCGAGGCCGCGTACACCGCCTCGACCTTGAGGTAGGCCTCCGCGCCCGGAATCGGGTCGCCGAGACCGGGCGCCATCCCGATGATCTCGAGGAGTTCCTCCGTGCGAGAGCCGTACCGGTGCAGGAGGTGCTCCACGCGCCCGACCGGGAGCCCGGCCCGCTCCGCGAGCCGCCTCTTGTTGTTGCGCACGGCCTCGAACCCGGCCGCGCCGATGATCGGGACCCGCTGGGTGATCGACGCGGGTACGGCCTCGCCCAGGTGCCTGACCGCGGCGTCGACGGCGTCCTTGGCCATGATCCGGTAGGTGGTGTACTTTCCGCCTGCGACGACCGTCAGACCGGGGAGCGGCCTGGTCACGGCGTGCTCGCGGGAGAGCTTGACGGTGTTCGCGCCCGACTGCCCGATGAGCGGGCGCAGGCCCACGTAGACGCCCTCGATGTCATCGGTCGTCAGCGGGGTCTTCAGCACGGCGTTGACGTGGTCGAGGATGTAGTCGATGTCCGCGTTGGTCGCGGACGGCTCGGCCTTGTCCAGGTCCCACGCGGTGTCGGTGGTCCCGACGATCCAGTGCGCCCCCCACGGGATGACGAAGAGCACGCTCTTCTCGGTCTTCAGGATGAGCCCCGTGTCGAGCCTGATCCGGTCGCGCGGCACCACTACGTGCACGCCCTTGGACGCGCGTACGGACACTCCCTCGGTGGGCCTCGCCGTCGCGGTGCCCTCCACGCCGGCCAGCCGCTGCAGTTCGTCGGTCCAGACGCCGGTGGCGTTGATCACCTCCCGGGCCCTGACCTCGATCTCGGCACCGCTCTCCAGGTCGCGCACGCGCGCCCCGGTCACCCGGGCGCCCTCGCGGAGGAAGCCGATCACCGGTGTCCTCGTGGTGACGCAGGCCCCGTACTGGGCGGCGGTCCTGGCGACCATCATGGTGAACCGGGCGTCGTCGACCTGCGCGTCGTAGTACTGGATGGATCCGACGAGCGCGTCCTTGCGCAGCGCGGGGGCCTTCTCCAGCGTCCGCCGCAGGCTGAGCTGGCGGTGACGCCGCAGTCCCCAGGACCCGGCGAGCGTGTCGTACAGGGTGATCCCGGCGCCGACGTAGAACCGTTCCCAGACCCGGTGGGTCAGCGGGTAGAGG
Source organism: Planotetraspora mira (assembly GCF_016863275.1). Taxonomy (GTDB): domain Bacteria; phylum Actinomycetota; class Actinomycetes; order Streptosporangiales; family Streptosporangiaceae; genus Planotetraspora; species Planotetraspora mira. Next base: position 188,941 of record NZ_BOOO01000013.1, on the reverse strand, counting down.
AAGGAGACCGGCCGGACGAGGTGCGGCGCCAGCCGGGTCACCAGCAGGCCTCGCTCCTTGAGCGCCTCGCGCACCAGCCGGAAGTCGAGCTGTTCCAGGTAGCGCAGGCCACCGTGGATCAGCTTGCTCGACCGGCTGGACGTGCCCGCCGCCAGATCGCGGGCCTCCACAAGGGCGACGGACAGGCCGCGGGAGACCGCGTCGAGCGCGGCTCCCGCCCCCACGACGCCGCCACCCACGACGAGCACGTCGAACTCGTGCTCGCCGAGGGTGCGCAGCGCCGCCGCCCGGTACCGGGGTCCCAGCACCGGCCCGCGAGACGGTCCTGGAGTGGGCTCCAGGGATGGCACGGAAGTCGGCCCCGAATATTCAGACATCGTGTTTCGAGCTCCTCATTGATCGAGGGGAGGTGCCGGGCGGCCGCCTGTCTGACAGGCAGGCGGCCCGGCGACGTTTCACTGGACGTCGACCCAGTCGAGGGTGCGGGTGACGGCCTTCTTCCAGCCGGCGTAGCCGCGCTCGCGCTGCTCGTCGTTCCACTGGCTCTCCCAGCGGCGGGCCTCGTTCCAGTTCTGCTTGAGGTCGTCGGTGGACTGCCAGAAACCGACGGCGAGCCCGGCGGCGTAGGCCGCGCCGAGCGCGGTGGTCTCGGCCACGACCGGCCTCGACACCGGCACGCCGAGGATGTCGGCCTGCATCTGCATGCACAGCTCGTTCGCGGTCACGCCGCCGTCGACGCGCAGCACGTCGAGGACGACTCCGGAGTCCTGCTGCATGGCCTCGACGACGTCGCGGGTCTGGTAGCAGATCGACTCCAGGGTCGCCCGCGCCAGGTGGGCGTTGGTGTTGAACCGCGACAGCCCGACGATCGCGCCGCGGGCGTCCGACCGCCAGTAGGGGGCGAACAGGCCCGAGAAGGCGGGCACGAAGTACACGCCGCCGTTGTCCTCGACCTGCCGGGCCAGCGCCTCACTCTGCGCGGCGCCCGAGATGATCCCGAGCTGGTCGCGCAGCCACTGCACGGCCGAGCCCGTGACCGCGATCGACCCCTCCAGCGCGTAGACCGGCTTGGCGTCGCCGAACTGGTAGCAGACCGTGGTCAGCAGGCCGTTCTGCGAGCGCACCGGCTCGGTGCCGGTGTTCAGCAGCAGGAAGTTGCCGGTGCCGTAGGTGTTCTTGGCGGTGCCGGGCTCGAAGCAGACCTGCCCGACCGTCGCCGCCTGCTGGTCGCCGAGGTCGCCGGACAGCGCCAGCTCCCCGCCCAGCAGGCGGGTGGTGCCGTACAGGTCGGGGTTGGACGACGGCTTGATCTCCGGAAGCATCTGGCGGGGGATGTCGAAGAAGGAGAGCAGCTCGTCGTCCCAGTCGAGCGTTTCCAGGTTCATCAGCATCGTGCGGCTGGCGTTGGTGGGGTCGGTGACGTGCACACCGCCGTCGACGCCGCCCGTGAGGTTCCACAGCAGCCACGTGTCGGTGTTGCCGAAGATCGCGTCACCGCGCTCGGCCGCCTCGCGGACGCCGTCGACGTTCTCGAGGATCCACTGGATCTTGCCGGCCGAGAAGTACGTGGCCGGGGGCAGGCCCGCCTTACGCCGGATGACGTCTCCCTTGCCCTCGCGCTCCAGTGCCGCGGCGATGCGGTCGGTCCGGGTGTCTTGCCAGACGATCGCGTTGTAGTACGGCCGGCCGGTGCGGCGGTCCCACACGACCGCCGTCTCCCGCTGGTTGGTGATGCCGAGCGCGGCGAGGTCGGAGGTGTGCAGATTGGCCACGCGCATCGCGGTGTCGGCGACGGCGCGGGTCCGCTCCCAGATCTCGGTGGGGTTGTGCTCGACCCAGCCCGCCTGGGGAAGGATCTGCTCGTGCTCCAGTTGGTGGCGGGCCACCTCGTTGCCGCCGTGATCGAAGATCATGAAACGGGTGCTCGTCGTGCCCTGGTCGATCGCTCCGACGAAGTCGGCCATCGTTCGTCTGCCTCTCGTGTCGTGGGGTCACACCGATCTAATACCGGGTCGGGAATCAGCGGGCGGCCGTCGCGGCCTCGTAGTCGGCCGGCGGCGGGGTGCGGCCCGGCTCAGGCGCTCCCTCACGCGGCAGGAAGCGGTCGACCAGAAGTTGGTAGAGGCCTGCGCCGATGACGCCGCCGATGAGGGGCGCGACGATCGGCACCCAGAAATAGAGGTCACCGTACTGGTCGCGCCAGGCGGTTCCATACCCCGTCAGGAACGAGGCGAGGCGGGGGCCGAAGTCACGGGCGGGGTTGATCGCGTAACCGGCGTTCGTCCCCCAGGCCATGCCGATCGCCACCACGATCAGGCCGACGATGAACGGCGCCAGGTTGGCGAGCGGGGCGGAGTTGCGGACGTCGGTGACGGCGAGGATCAGGAACAGGAGGATGGCGGTGCCGATGATCTGGTCGCGGAAGCCGCCCCACATGTGGACCGGCAGCGTGCCGTTGCCCGGCAGGGTCGAGAAGACCCCCTGCGTCTTGACGGTGTGCCCGGGGTCGACCTTGGCCAGGACCTCGCTGTAGTTCCATCGCACGATCAGCGCCGCGAGGAACGCGCCGAGGGTCTGCGCCAGGGCGTACGGAAGGACCTTGCGCCAGGAGAACCCTTTGAAGACGGCCAGGGCCACGGTCACCGCGGGGTTGAGATGGGCGCCGCTGACGCGGGACGCCGTGTAGACACCGAGGACGACCGCGAGTCCCCACGCCCATGCGATGCTGTCGTGGTCGCCGATCCCGCCGCCGACGACCTGGGCGACGACGCCCGTGCCGAAGAGGATCAGGATCAGCGTCCCCGCGAACTCGGCCGCCAGCTCGCCCAGCAGCCCTCGGTTTGCGAACCGTTCCGCCATGTCTCCTCCTAAGACCATGTCCGCCTCCAATGACGCGGACGGGCGGTGGTATTGGGACCCCCACAGGGGATGCAACGGGACGTTAAGCTTCGCTGTGAAGTACGTCAACGAATGAGTGTCGGCATTGTCGAACACTGGTCAGGCTCAGTGGTCCGTATTAGGCTCGTTGCGTGACGCAGGCCACTTCATTTCCGTCTATAACGTCCCGGCCGGTCGTTCATCGAAGTAAACCCGGTGAGGTAAAGCCTCACGCCAAGATCTTGCGTCGGCATTGTCGAACGCTTTTCGCCGGAGATACGATCCGCTCCATGCCCGGTCCAGTTCAGTCCATCGAGCGAGCAGCCGCCATCCTGCGCCTGCTCGCCCAGGGGTCAGGGCGGCTCGGCCTCAGCGAGATCGCCAACTCGCTGGGCCTCGCCCGAGGCACGGCGCACGGCATCCTGCGCACGCTCCAGATGGTCGGCTTCGTGGAGCAGGACGAGGCGACCGGCAAGTACCAGCTCGGCGCCGCGTTGCTGCACCTCGGCACCAGCTACCTTGACGTCAACGAGCTGCGGTCCCGCGCGATCAACTGGGCCGACGCGCTCGCGGCCCGCAGCGGCGAGGCCGTGCGGATCGGCACCCATCTGCAGGGCAAGCTCCTCGTGGTGCACCACGTCTTCCGGCCCGACGACACCCTCCAGACGCTGGACGTCGGCGTGCTGCTGCCCATGCACGCGACGGCCATGGGCAAGGTTCTGCTCGCCTACGACGCCAACGCCGCCGCGGCCGTACCCGACGGCGACCTCGAGCCGTTCAGCCGCCGCACGATCCGTACGGCCAAGGAGCTCACCCGCGCCCTGTCCGGCATCCGCGAGGTCGGCTGGGCCGCCGACGTCGAGGAGACGACCGTGGGAGAGGCGAGCGTGGCCGCCCCGATCCGCGGATACGGCGGCCTGGTCGTCGGCGCCATGGGGATCTCCGGGCCTATCGAGCGGCTGTGCGATCCGCACAACCGCCCTCGGCCCGATCTCGTGACCTTCGTACGCGACGCCGCGCGGGCGGTGTCGCGCGATCTCGGAGCCCCTCGCTGGTGATCTCGCTCGGAGAACCCGGTGAAATCCGCTGCCCGCCTGACACGGAGGGAGGACACCGTGGCTGAGCGTTATGTGATGTCCATCGACCAGGGAACGACCTCGACCCGCTGCATCCTCTTCGACCACGGCGGCCGCCTGGTGTCGGTGACGCAGCGCGAGCACAAGCAGCACTTCCCGCGTCCGGGCTGGGTGGAGCACGACGCCACCGAGATCTGGCGCAACCTGGAGCAGATCGGTCCGAAGGCGCTCGCGCAGGCCGGGATCGGCTCCGGGGAGGTGGCCGCCGTCGGCATCGCGAACCAGCGGGAGACGACGGTGTTATGGGACCGCCACACAGGGATCCCCGTCACCCGGGCCGTCGTCTGGCAGGACACCCGCACCGACATGCTGGTGGAGGAGCTGTCCCGCCGCCCCGACGCGTACATCGTCGAGGAACTCTGCGGCCTCCACGTCGCCACCTACTTCTCGGCCCCGACCATCCGCTGGCTGCTCGACCACACCCCCGGCCTGCGGGAGCGTGCCGAGCGGGGCGACGTCCTGTTCGGCACGATGGAGAGCTGGCTCATCTGGAAGCTCACCGGCGGCCCCGACGGGGGCGTGCACGTCACCGACGTGACCAACGCGAGCCGCACGCTCCTGATGAACATAAACACTCTGAGCTGGGACGACACGCTCCTGGACTTCTTCGGTGTGCCCCGCGCCATGTTGCCGGAGATCCGGCCGTCGGCCCAGACGTACGGCGCGGCCACGCGCGTCATGCCCGGCGTGCGCATCGCGGCCGCCCTCGGCGACCAGCAGGCGGCGCTGTTCGGGCAGACCTGCTTCGCCGTCGGCGAGGCCAAGTGCACGTACGGCACGGGCAGCTTCCTGCTGCTCAACACCGGCCATGAGCCCATCCGCTCCACCCACGGCCTGCTGACCACCGTCGGCTACCAGATCGGCGACGAGCCCGCCGTCTACGCGCTGGAGGGGTCCATCGCGATCACCGGGGCACTCGTCCAGTGGTTCCGGGACGGGCTGGGACTCATCGGCACCGCCCCCGAGATCGAGACGATGGCCAGGACCGTCGACGACAACGGCGGCTGCTACATCGTGCCCGCCTTCTCCGGGTTGTTCGCCCCCCACTGGCGCAGCGAGGCGCGCGGCATCATCGTCGGCCTCACCTCCTACATCACCAAGGGGCATCTGGCCCGGGCCGTCCTGGAGGCGACGGGGTGGCAGACCCGCGAGGTCGTCGACGCGATGAACGCCGACTCCGGACTGAACCTGCGGACCCTCAACGTCGACGGCGGCATGACCGCGAACAACCTGCTCATGCAGTTCATCGCCGACGTGCTGAACGTGCCGGTGGTCCGGCCCATGGTCGCCGAGACGGTGTCCCTCGGCGCCGCCTACGCCGCCGGGCTCGCCGTCGGCTACTGGCCCGACCTCGAAGGTCTGCGCCGCAACTGGCACCGCGCCGCCCAGTGGCTGCCGGCCATGGATCCGGCGCTCCGCGCCCGCGAGTACGACAGCTGGCAGCGCGCGGTCGAGCGCACCTTCGACTGGATCAAACCGCACGAGGAATGACCATGCTCGCTGAACATCCGCTCGGCCGTACGAGACTGGGGGTCACCTCGGTCGGCTTCGGCCTGGCCGCGGTCGGCCGCCCGGCCTACATCACGCTCGGCCGCGACGAGGACCTCGGCGAGGACCGGAGCGTGGCCGCGATGCGCGCGCGGAGCTGGGCCGTGCTCGACGCCGCATGGGCCGCGGGAGTGCGCTACTTCGACGCCGCCCGCTCGTACGGCAGGGCGGAGGAGTTCCTCGCCGGCTGGCTGCACGACAGGGGGATCGCCCCGGGCGCCGCGACGATCGGGTCGAAGTGGGGATACGAATACGTCGGCGACTGGCGGGTGGACGCGGAGCGCCACGAGGTCAAGGACCTGTCCGCCGAACGGCTGCACCGCCAGCTCGACGAGACACTCGAACTGCTCGGCGAGCACCTGTCGCTCTACCAGATCCATTCTGCGACCGTGGAGAGTGGAGTGCTCGACGACGATGACGTCCTCGGCTCGTTGAGCACCCTGCGGGCGGAGGGCGTCGCGGTCGGGCTGTCGACCACGGGCCCGCGGCAGGCGGAGACCATCGACCGGGCGGTGGACACCGGGGTCTTCGACACGGTGCAGTCGACCTGGAATCTGCTGGAGCGCTCAGCGGGACCCGCCCTGTCCCGGGCGCACGCGGCCGGGCTCGGCGTGATCGTCAAGGAGGGCGTGGCGAACGGCCGGCTGACGCCCCGCGCGGCGCCCGCGGCACTCGCGGCGGCCGCCCGGGAACAGGGCGTCCCGGCGGACGCGCTGGCGCTCGCCGCCGTGCTCGCGCGGCCGTGGGTCACGACCGTGCTGAGCGGCGCGGCGTCCACGGCCCAACTGCGGGACAACCTGGCGTCCGTCACGGTCCCGTGGGACGACGGGCTGGAAGGGCGACTGGCCGCGATGACCGAGGATCCGGACCTCTACTGGGCCCGGCGCGGCTCGCTGGCCTGGAGCTGAAACGGTTCGGACGATGCCGCGGGCCTCAGTGCGCGTAGCCCGTGCCGGCGTCATCCGTTCCCGATCCGTCGAAGCCGAAGTCATCGGACGAACTGGACCCGTCGGAATCGTCGGAGGACCACGACGACGCGTGCTGGTGGCCTTTGATGTCTAGGATGAGCGTCTGGCTTCCGGGCACAGTGCCGTCGGCCGGCGGCCACACGACCACGACGTCCTGTGGCGTGGGCGCGTGGAGCGCGGCCGCGTCGGGGAAGGTCGGCATGGGGTCGTCGATCCAGGCGAGCTGCGACAACACACCCCGGACGGGACCGGACGCGGCCTCCGGCGCGGAGACGACGCCCTGCGCGTCCACGGCCGGGGCCGGGTCGGCGGATGTTCCAGAACCCGTGGCAAGCAGGACGCCGGCCACGATGACGGCACAGAAAGGCATGATCTTCCCCCAACGCTAATAACAGTACGAGATCGACAGTAAGCACCACAGACCGCATGATCTACGACCAGTCGATCAACGTCCGGTCAAACATTCCCGGGGTGATCCGCACGCCCCCGGCGGTGCCGGAGAAGGGCGCTCTTCCGCGGGAACGCGCCACCGACGACCATGGGGGCGCGGGTCCTACGAAGGGAGTCAAGCCATGGAGGTCATGAAACTGATCTCGCGGATCCACGACAACGTGACGGTTCAACGGGTCTTCGGGGAGCCGATCACCGTGGACGGCGTGACGGTCATCCCGGTCGCCAGGATCGCCGCAGGTGGCGGAGGAGGCGGGGGCGCCGGCCCGAGCGCGCTTCCCGGCGATCCCGTCACGGACGGGGAGCATGCGGGCGATCGGCACGCCGAGGGGGCGGGGGCGGGCTTCGGCCTGGCCGCGACCCCGGCGGGCGTCTACGTCATCAAGGAGGGCAAGGTCCGCTGGGAGCCGGCTCTCGACGTCAACCGCCTCGTGGTCGGGGGGCAGATCGTCGCGGTCGTGGCCCTGCTCACTCTGTGGGCGATCGTCCGCGGCAGGGCCAGGGCACGCGCGGGCACCCACGGTGTGACGCGTCGCGGTCGCTGATCTCGCCGGCCGGCGCCGCCTCCCGCCGTACAGGCGGAGGCGGCGCTCTGTTTTGGGCCTTGCCTGGAGAAGGAGCCGGGATTACGATCCGCGCAATTGTTAGGAAACTTTCCTGTAAGGAAGTGCTTCCACATGCGCCGATTAGCCGCCGTGTTGTCGGTAATCGTCCTGGCGATCGCCCTGGCCTCCCCCGCCTCCGCCGCCGACCGCCTGATCGCCACCTTCACCCTGAACGGCACCCAGGGGAAGTTCGTGGTGAGCAACCCGGGCGCCTCCGCGATCAGCAGCTGGTCGATCGAGTTCGACCTGCCGGCCGGGGTGACCGTGAGCAACGCCCAGAACGCGACGACCTCGCAGGCCGGGACCCATGTCACGTTGACCCCCGCCTTCTACATCGACACCGTCCGGGCGAACGGGAACACCGAGCCGTACAGCCCCACGTTCACCCTCAGCGCGGCGGCCCAGCCGGCCGGCTGCACCATCGACGGCGCCCGCTGTGACGGCACCGGCGATCCCGCTCCCCCGCCGGCCCCGCTCACGGCGACGTACTCGGCCAACGGCACTCAGGCGAAGTTCGTGGTGAAGAACAACTCCGGCGCCGCCCTCAACGGCTGGTCGATCACCTTCGAACTGCCCGCGGGCGTCACCGCGAGCGCGGCGCAGAACGGCACGCTGAGCCAGACAGGCCGTCAGGTGACGCTGAACCCCGCCTTCTACAACACCACGGTGGCGGCCCACGGTTCGACCGAGCCGTACAGCCCGGCGTTCACGCTCAGTTCCGCGGCGCAGGCCACGAATTGCCGGGTCAACGACGCGAAGTGCGACGGTTCGGCGGACTCGCCGCCCGGGGCGCCGGCGAACATGCGCTCACCCGTCAAGACCACCAGGACCGTCTCCCTGGCCTGGGACGCCGCGACCCCGGGGAGCCTGCCGATCACCGGCTACGAGGTCTACAACGGCGCGGCCCTCGCCATGACGGTGGCCGGGACCTCCACCACGGTCACGGGACTGTCCCCGAACACGGCCTACTCCTTCACCGTCAAGGCGAGGGACCGCAAGGGCGGTCTGTCCGCCGCGAGCGCCGCACTGGCCGTCCGGACGAACAACCCGGCCGACGACACCCAGCCGCCGACGGCTCCGGCGAACCTGCGCAGCACCGGGACGACGTCGTCGACGGTCGCGCTCGCGTGGAACGCCTCGACCGACGACAAGGGCGTCGCGGGCTACGACGTCTACGTGGGCGGCACGCTCACCACGACCGTGGCCGGCACCACCACCACGGTGTCCGGGCTGTCGCCGTCCACCCAGTACACCTTCCAGGTCCGCGCCCGCGACCTGTACGACAACACCTCGGCGCCGAGCAACACCGTGACGGCCTCCACCGGCGACATCATCGGCAGCGGGTACGCCCGGGTGGGCTACTTCGTGCAGTGGGGCATCTACGGCAGGCAGTACTTCGTCCGCAACCTCGACACCACGGGCGCGGCGGCGAAGCTGACCCACCTCAACTACGCCTTCGCCAACATCGACCCGGTCAACCTGACCTGCCTGAACGGTGTCACCAAGGGCACCACGGCCAACCCGCAGGATCCCAACCAGGGTGACGGCTCGGGCGACGCCGACGCCGACTACGGCAGGCCGATGAGCGCGGCGCAGTCCGTCGACGGGGTCGGCGACACCGGCTGGGAGGCGCTGCGCGGCAACTTCAACCAGCTGCGCAAGCTCAAGGCCAAGTACCCGAACCTGAAGGTGCTCATCTCGATCGGCGGGTGGACCTACTCCAAGTACTTCTCCGATGTGGCGGCCACCGACGCGTCCCGCAGGAAGTTCGTCAGCTCGTGCATCGACATGTACATCAAGGGCAACCTGCCGGTGTACAACAGCGCGGGCGGGCCGGGCAGCGCGGCCGGGATCTTCGACGGCATCGACCTCGACTGGGAGTGGCCAGGCTCGGACGGCCATCCGGGCAACCACGTCAGCCCGAACGACAAGGCGAACAACACCCTTCTGATCGCCGAGTTCCGCAGGCAACTCGACGCCCTGACCACGGAGACGGGCAAGCGCTACCAGCTCACCGCCTTCACCCCGGCCGACCCGGCGAAGATCGCGGCGGGATGGGACCTGCCACAGGTCGCCAAGTCCCTGGACATCTTCAACATCCAGGGCTACGACTTCCACGGCGCCGGAAGCGACAATTCGTGGGAGCCCGGCAGGACGGGGCACCAGGGCAACCTCTACGCCGACGCCGACGATCCGTACTCGTTCCATTTCAGTGTGGAGAACGCGGTGAACTCCTACCTCCAGGCCGGAGTGAACCCACGCAAACTCACCATCGGCCTCGCCTACTACGGGCGGGGCTGGCAGGGCGTCGCCGACGGCGGAAGGTCCGGCGAGTGGCAGGCGGCGGGCGGAGCGGCTCCCGGACAGTTCGCCGAGGAGGCCGGTACCCGCGGGTACTCGAACCTGGTGTCCGGCGTGCCCGGCTGCACCGTACGGCATGACGAGCAGGCGGTCGCCACTTACTGCTTCACCGGAAACGGCGGCCAGTGGTGGAGTTTCGACGACGCCTGGTCGATCGGCCGCAAGACCGCGTGGCTGAAGAGCAAGGGGCTGCTCGGCGCGATGATCTGGGAGATGTCCGGAGACACCGGATCCCTGACCACCGCTCTCGACGCCGGCCTGAAATAGCGCCACACCGGGGCCGGCTCCTCGCTCGAAGGCGGCCCCGGCTCAGCGGAAGGCCGCGAACGCCACTCCCGCCGCGGTGGCGATCACCGTGGAGAAGATGACGAGAACCATGATCGTGCCGAGCGGGTTGCGGTGCCGCCGTGCGGGGGCGGCCAGCGGCGTGCGCACGGGGTAGGCGGAGGTGACCGTCGAAGGCTCCGGCCGGGGGGACGGCGGCTTGGGCGTCGGCGTTCGCTGCCGCACGGCAGGCAGCGGCGGCGGGGGCGCGGGCCTGGCGAGTGCGGGGGCGGGGGCGGACACCCGCCGTGTCGGTGAGGGGGAAGGGGAGGGCCGCGGGGGCGGGGGGTCCGGCGACGGCTGAGGCTCCGAGCGGGCGCACGGGGGCTGCGCCAGGATGCCGACCTCGGCCTTCAGCCGGACCAGTGTGTGGAGATCGACGCAGACGCCGATGCCCAGACCGCCGTTGTCCGGAGGCTGCGGCCCCACCTTCACCTTGACGTCGGCCCGCACCAGAGGGGCCGGTGGAGGTTCGGCCACGGCCGGCAGGGCCACCCCGGCGGCCACGAGCGTGAAGCCCGCGACGGTGCCGCCCGCCACCGCGAGCATCCGTGTGAAGCCCATGGGTCACCGACTCTCGGGGATTCGCTGGAACTCCTGCAGCGCGCTCGCGAAGGCGTCCGGCGTGACCGCCAGCCCACCGGTGAACACGCGTGAGATGTCCCAGGCCAGGTAGATGCCGACTCCCAGCATCACCGCCATGGCCAGCATCGGCACGAGGGCGAGTCCGCGAGGCCGCGCGCCCGCCAGGAACGGGAAGACCACGACCACGACGCCCGTCACGATCGTCAGCAGCATCACCCCGGCGGGAGGTGTGGCCTTGGCGTCGGCCGCCCTCTGGCGGCGGGCGGCCGACAGGTCCGCCAACCGGTCGAGGGCCGCGCCCTTGGCCCCCCGCGCGTCGTCGTCGGTCACGTTGAGCGCCGCCACCTGGGTGCGCAGGGAGTCCAGACGCCACGAGCCCTCGGGGCTGAGCCGGCCCGACGCCATGAGCGGCCACTCACGGTCGAGCACGAAGCCGACGTAGTCACGCAGCCCCGCCTGCACCTCGGCGCCGCCCGGGGCCGGCAGCGCGGCCGCGGACCAGTAGGCCTCCACCGCCGCCTGGGACTCGGTATAGGTGTTCTGCCTGGCGGAGTCGACGGTCGTCCACGGCACGACGATCGCGATGGCGAACACGAGCAGGAACAGGGAGGAGAGCATCGCCCCCGCGTGCCCCGAGGAGGTCTCGTCCCCCGTCTTCCCCCGGGCCAGCTTCCGGAACAGGAAGGCGGACCCGGCCACGAGGCCGACCGCCGCCACCACGGCGAATGCGCAGACGAGCATTGACCATCCCCATAGACGAGTTCAGCCGGCAGGCCGGAGGCTTTCCCGATCACTTTGCGTTACATGACTACCACATGAAGTGACGTTGAGGCTCGCCTTACCGCAAAGATCGGACGCGCGGTTCGGGGTGGTTCGGGGTGATATTTGAGGAGATGGTCGCCACCCTCTATGGAAATGAGACCGAGGTGGTGTCTGCGCTCCCGCCTCGCGCCCTCCTGGTCTCGGCGGCCGTCTGATTTCCCGGCGGCGGCACCGCCACCACGTTCCCCGCCGGGTACATCCATCAGTGCGTCGACGGAGGTGATCCACATGCGCGTGGTGATCGCGGGCGGGCACGGCAAGATCGCTCTGCGGCTGGAACGGCTGCTCGCCGAGCGCGACGACGCCCCCGTCGGCCTGATCCGCGACCCGGCCCAGGCCGACGACCTCAGGTCGGCCGGCGCCGAACCCGTGCTCTGCGACCTGGAACGGGCCGGGGTCGGCGAGGTCGCGGAGATCGTCCTGGGCGCCGGCGCCGTGGTGTTCGCGGCGGGCGCGGGTCCCGGCAGCGGGGCCGCGCGCAAGCAGACGGTCGACAGGGACGCTTCGGTCCTCCTGGCTGACGCCGCCGAACACGCGGGGGTGCCGCGGTTCATCCAGATCTCCACGATGGGCGGCGGTTCTCCACGCACGCGCGGGTCGGGTGAGTCGTGGAGCGCGTACATCACGGCGAAGGCCGCGGCCGAGGAGGACCTCAGGTCCCGTGAGCTCAGCTGGACCATCCTGCGTCCCGGGCGCCTGACCGACGAGCCGGGATCCGGGCTCGTCACGCTGGCGGACCCGCCGCTCCCCTACGGCGAGGTGTCACGCGACGACGTGGCATCGGTGATCGCGGCGCTGCTCGACCGACCGGAGACCCGGCACCGCACGCTGGAGCTCATCGGCGGAGGCGTTCCCATCGACCAGGCCATCCGCCTGCTGGTCTTCCGCTGATCCGTCTGGCACCGGCCCGCCGTCCACCGGCTCGTCAGCGGGGGACGTGGACGTCCTTCGCCGGCCCGCGACAGCCGGCCGGTCAGCGGGGACGCGGACGGCGGGCGCGGTCGGGGGACGACGGCGTCGGGACCTCGTTCTCCTCCGGTGCGAGCTCGGCGGCGAGTCTCGCCAGCTCGACCCGCGAGCCGATGCCGAGCTTGCGGAAGACCTGCCGTAGGTGGAACGACACGGTGTGCGGTGACAGGAACATCCGGGTGGCGACCTGACGGTTGGTCAGCCCGTGGGCCACGAGGGAGGCGACCGTGCCCTCCGTCTCGGTGAGACTGCCCCAACCGGTCGACGGCCGCTCGCTGTAGGTCCAGTGCCTCCGCCGCACCCCCAGCTGGCGGAGCCGGGCTCGCACGCGGGCGACGTCACGGAGGGCGCCGACCCGCTCGTAGCCCTCCAGCGACTGCTCCAGGCAGAGGACGGCGGCGTCGGTGTCGGGCGCGCCCGCCGTGCTCCCCAGCAGGGCGCCGAGGTCCTCCGACGCGGAGGCCCGGCTCCATGGATCCCGGTAGGAGGCCGCGGCCCGGGAGAGCCTGGCGGAGTCCCCGTCGAGGAGCCCTCGTGCGTGGTCCGCCGCCGCGGCGAGAACCGGGAAACCCGGGTTGTCGCGCTTGAGGCGCTCGGCGGCTTCGACGACCTCTTCCGCGGTCTCGCGGTCGCCGGTCATCAGCGCGATCCGGGTCATCCAGGCCGCGGAGGGGGGCTCCACGACGAGCAGCCACATGCGCCTTGTGCGGTCGGCGCTCTCGAGCATCTCCTTCGCCGCCCCCGGCCCCCCCGTGGCCTCGGCGAACAGGGCCAGGGCCCACAGTCCCCACAGGGAACCGAACCTCAGGCCGAGCGCGGCCTGCTCGGAGCGGTAACTCTCGATGTGGCGGGTCGCCGCCGCGATGTCACCGGTGCGCACGGCGACGATGGCGAGCACGGCATAGCCGAACAACTCGAACGCGTGCGTGCCGAACTCTTCGGCGAGGGAGAGGCCGGTCTGCGCCTCGACGGAGGCGTCGTCCATCCGGCCGGCGACGAGCCGCAGGCGGGCACGGAAGAACGCCGGGTTCGCGGCGTAGGGAGTGTGGCCCTCCCCGCGGACCTCCTCCTCCGCGGCCTGGATGTTCGTCTCGGCCTCCTCCACCCGCTGCATGCACGTGAGGATCCGGGCCAGCAGCAGCCGGGGATGGGTCAGGCGAGCCGAGATCGATCCCTCACTCGCGATGACGACGGCCTCCCGGAGCTGGTCGAGCCCCGCCTCGACGTGCCCGTCGAGGAAGTTGAGGTGCCCCAGCAGCAGGAGCGCGCCGACCCTGGCGTCAGAAGACCTGACGGGGTCGGCGAGGACGGCCACTGCCCGCTCCTCGCCGCGCTTGAACTCGTTCAGCGCGATCAGTGCCTTGAACCAGGAGAGCTCGACGACGCCGGACAGGTCCGGGGGGAGGTCGGGCTGGGCGAGGGCGATCTCCGCCTCCGCCAGGGACTCGCCCGGCTGGCCGCCGAGCAGCATGATGATCGCGAGCTTGCACCGCAGTTCCACGGACTTCGCGTCGGGCAGCGTGGCCAGGGCCTCGCGAACGAGATCGGCCGCCTCGGCGAGCCGTCCGGTGACGGTGAGGGCGTCGACGGCCGCCGCCGTGCGCGCCAACCGGTGGGAATCGTCGTCAGGAGTGAGCTCCAGCGCCCGGAGGGCGAGGTCGGCCGCGGTCTGCGGGGAGGCGCAGAGCACCTCGCGAGCCGCCCTGTCGAGACCGTCGAGCGCCCGGGTGTCGCCGGGGCGGGCGCTGTGCACGAGGTGGGCGGCTGCCGGGACGGTGCTTCCTCCCCTGTTGAGCAGCATCTCGCCCGCCTGCCGGCGCAACGCCAGGCGCACCGGAGGGAGGACGGCGTCCGTCACGGCCTGGCGCAGGAGGTCGTGGCGGAACGCCAGCAGATCACCCGACGGCACCAGGACGCCCGCGGCCGTCGCCTCCTCGAGTGCGGGCAGCAGGCGGCTCGCCGGCTCACCGAGCATCTCGGCCAGATCATGGACGGCGAACGAGCGGCCGAGGATCGCCGCGACCTGGAGCATGTGGCGGGTGGTCGCCGACAGCCCGTCCAGGCGCTTGCGCGTGATCGCCCGGACCCAGGGCAACTCCGCCCACGCCAGCCGCGCGTGGCCCCCGTCGATCTGGACCGCGCCCTCCTCGTTGATCTTTCCGAGCAGCTCGACCAGCAGGAACGGATTGCCGCCCGTCGCGCCGGATAGCGCGAGGACGTCCGGTCCCGGGGACGCCTGCAGGACATCCTCGACGATCTGCGCAACGGCGTCGTCCGTGAGCGGGCCCAGCCGGACCGGCGTGGCGCCGTCGCGTTCCAGCGCCTCGAACAGCCGGTCCAGGCGAGGAGGGTCGTCGCCCGACCCCCTGGCGAGGGCGAGCATCCACACCAGCGGATAGCTCGCGAGATCCGCCGCCAGCGTCCTGAGGGCCAGCATGGTCGTGGAGTCCGCCCAGTGGAGGTCGTCGAGGGTGACCAGCACGGGGCCCTGGGCCGCCCGGCCCTCCAGCCGTGATCGAAGTTGCTCGGTCATCAGCAGGCGGAGATCGAGGACGTCGGAGACGGCCATCCCCGTGAGCAGCGCGTGCGGCGACTCCCCCAGGGCCGATATCAGCGGCATCAGGGGCATCATCTGGCTCAGCTCATCGGCCGTGCCCCGCAGGACGGCGAAGCCGGTGTGTTCCGCCACCTCGGCCGCCTCGTGCAGGAGCCGGCTCTTCCCCATGCCCATCTGGCCTTCGACGAGCAGGACGCCACCCCGGCCCTCCGCCGCGGCCCGCAGGGCCCGGGCCACCGCGGCCCATTCCCGCTCCCGGCCACGCCAGCCTGGCCTCGACGACGACTTGAAGTCGGCCGCGGACCCCGAGTCGTGCGAGGACGAGCCTCCCATGAAGTCATGACACCACTTCTCCCGCCGGCGCCTGCAAGTGGGGGCCATGGCAGCGGCTCCGCGGCGCCTTGGGGCGCAAGCTACGCGGACGTGCGATGTGGAGCAAAGGGTTCTCGGGCCACCATGAATACGACCCGCCGGAGGCCTTCGGCGGGCCCGGGCGCACGACGACAGGGGGACGACGGGTCATGCCGCTATCCGCACGTCTCCCCGGGCCGCGAACGATTCGCGGCCGTGTCACGCTGCTCGTCACCGTTGTCGCCGCGTTCCTGCTGGTGCCCGCCGCCGTGGTCGGCGCGGTGGTGGCCCGCCAGGCCTTCGCCAGGGCCGCCTGGCTGGACGCGAGAAGCCAGGCCACCCTCACCGCCGCCGAGATCCGTGCCGGGCGGGCGATCGGCGGGATCACGCCGCAGGTCCCCGGCATCGATCTCATCCAGGTCGTGTCACCGGCACATCAGATCACCGCGTCCTCGGACGCGGCACGCGGCCTGGGCCCGCTGGCGACCGTCCAGCCGACCGTCGGTTCCCTGAAGGACCTGGAGACCTGCGGCCATCCGCGTGTCGGCTGCGTGCGGCTCGCCGCCGTGCGGGTCGGGCCTTCCGCCGACTCCCCCGTGGTGTACGCGGGCCGGTCCACGCCGCACGGACTATCGACCGGAGTGCTGGACCTGCTGTTCGGAGCCCAGGCCCTCGGCCTGCTGGCGCTCGCGTCCCTGGCCACGTGGAAGGTCACCGGCCGGACGCTGCGGCCCGTCGAGGGGATCCGGGCCGAACTCGCGGGGATCAACGCCAACAGTCTGAGCAGCCGCGTGCCCGAGCCCTCCGGGGACGACGAGATCACCCGGCTCGCGCAGACCGTCAACAACACCCTGCGGCGGCTGGAACGCTCGCAGGAGCGCACGGAACGAGCGCTCGAACAGCAGAGACGGTTCACCTCGGACGCCTCCCACGAACTGCGCACTCCCATCGCGGGCGTTCGCGCGCAGTTGGAGGAGGCCCTGCTCCATCCCGACGCGGACGGCATCCCCGAGTTGCTCCAGAACACGCTGCGCGACGTGGACAGGCTCGAGCTGATCATGACCGACCTGCTCCTGCTGGCCCGGGTCGGCGCCAACGAGCCGGTCGAGCGGCAGCAGGTGGACCTCGACTGCCTGGTACGTACGGGTGTCCCCCCTTGTGGGGGCGGACCCGCCGTCGAGTTGCGGCTCACCCCCCGGATCATCGTCGAGGGCGTTCCCGCACAGCTCGACCGGGTCCTGGTCAACCTCCTCGACAACGCCCGGCGCCACGCCGTACGCCGCGTGCGGGTCGAGGTGCGCCGCGACCGCGACATGGCCGAACTGAGCGTCAGCGACGACGGCGCCGGCATCCCCGAGGCGGACAGGGACCAGATCTTCGACCGGTTCACCCGCCTCGACACCGCCCGGTGCCGCAACCGCGGCGGAACAGGTCTCGGCCTGTCGATCGCCCGCGACATCACGGTGGCCCACCACGGCACCCTGCACGTGGAGAAATCCGATCTCGGCGGAGCGCGCTTCGTGCTCAGGCTGCCTCTCGCGGCGCCGCGCCAGGAAGAGACCGGGTCTGTCACCGTCAGGACGGTCCTCAGCGGCAGCGGCCGTAAGACGGAGCGGGCCTTCGCCCCGATGCCGGCGCGGACTCCGATCGCCCCGATGACCCTGACCGGCAGGACCGACCCCGCGGGCTGAGCCGCCGGGAACGGCCGCCCCATCTCACCGCCAGGGATTACGGATGGTGAGGAAATCCTGACGAATTGGAACATTGACCGGTCGGTCAATCAGGAACATGGTCGGATCAAAGGGTCATCTCTCCCATGTTTCGGAGGCACGGATGGATCTCACGAGATCGTTGTCCGACGTCGTCGCCCTGCTGGCCGGTCTGGTCGCGGCGCTCGCGCCGTTCTTCTGGGCCGACAACGCCGGCGCCGCGGGCCAGCCACTGCTCATCCTCGGGACACTCCTGATCGTGTCCGCCTTGTGGGCGATCCTGGGCGCCGGCGGCGCGAGTTCCTGGGTCACCGCCGCGTTCGGGGCACTGCTGTTCGTGTCCCCCTGGGCCTTCGGCTTCGACGGCACCTCGGCCGCTGCGTGGACCGCGTGGATCGCCGGGGCCGTGACCGTCGTCGTCGGCCTGCTGACCACCCTCCAAGCCCGCAGCGCGGCCCCCGCCCGCGCCTGAACGGATCCCACCCGTCCGAATCCCCGCCCGTCCGAAGCACCCCGTAGAAGCCGCTCGACCGGAACCCCCCGGCGTCTCGTGAACCGGCGGCCCCGCCCGCCCCCTCGCTGTCGGCGAGAGGCGAGCGGGGCCGTACGCTCGCCGGGGGTCATCCGAGGGGGCGGTCGGCACCGATCTGGGTGATCATCTCCAACTGGTCGTAATAGACGCGCTGACTGGCGATCAGTCCGTCGTCCATGGTGCGGAGATCGCAGCCGCGGACGACGACGTGCCTGCCGGTGGGCGGGACGATCTCTCCGGTGGGCAGCAGGAACGGCCCGGCATGGGTGCTCGTGACCGTCCACTCCAGCACCACGAGATCCCCCGTCTCGGCCTTGCCGTGGGGCGTCAGCGTGATGTCGGGGAACCCCTCCAGGTAGAGCGCCAAGTAGGACGCGATCTCCTCCCGTCCCTCGGCGATGCCGCCCGGGCACACGTAGGTGGCACGCGGGCTGAACAAGCTCGCCGCCTTCCCGACATCATGCGCGTTGAACGCGGCTATCAACTCGTCTGTGACCTCTTGGTCGCCGATCGTCATGAGAACTCCTCGATGGGGACACCCGGCGTGGTCGCCTGCACGGCCGGCTTCAGGGGCAGCCGCAGGACGAATCGGGCGCCTTCCGGCGAGTCCTCGATCAGCAGCGTTCCGTTGTGGGCATGGGCGATGTCACGGGAGATGGCCAGGCCGAGCCCGCTGCCCCCGGGCTCGCGGCGCTGTCCGTCGGCCAGGCGGACGAAGCGCTCGAAGACACGCTCACGATCCTGTGGCGCGATGCCGTCGCCGTCGTCGCACACCGTGATCACGGCCTGGTCGCCGATGCGCCGACCGGTGACCTCGACCCTCGTGGAGGCGTGCCGCCGGGCGTTGGCCAGGAGGTTGTCGATGACACGGATCAGCTGGATCCGATTGCCCAGGACGTACACATCGCGGCGCGCGCGGACGTGGACCGGCACTCCGCCCACCTGGGCGGTCGCCTCCTCTATCACCAGCGCACCGATGTCGACCGGCTCGTGTGCGGCCGGGTCGCCGGCGCGCAGCCGGGCCAGCACCAGCAGGTCGTCGACGATCGTCTCCAGTCGATCGGTGACGGACACGGCCTCCCGGATGGTCTCGTGGGGGTCGACCTCGTGGGGGTAGAGCAACGCCTCCTCCAGACGGGCGCGGAGACCCGTGAGCGGCGTCCTGAGTTCGTGGGAGGTGGTTGAGGCGAACCGGCGCTGTTGCCTCACCGCCTCCTCCAGCCGGGCCAGGGTCCGGTTGGCGGTGCGGGCGAGCAGCGCGTACTCATTGTGACCGGGTGGCTCGGGCACCCGCAGGCTCAGGTCGCTCGCGGTGATCTCCGCCATGGTCGCGCGGATCGCCGCCACCCGGCGGAGGCTGCGGCCCGCCACCCACCAGTTCCCCCAGGCGATGAGGGCGGTGGCCAGCGTGATCACGGCAGCGGTGAGGAACTCGAGCCGGTGCGTCGCCAGCAGGGGCGGCAGAGTGGTTCCCGCGTAGAGGTAGTGCGGCTCACCGTGCCAGATGACGCGGGTCTCCAGTGGCGCCACCCTCACGGCGGCGAGCATGACGCACTCCCCCCGTGCGTCGCACACGGTGTGATCCTGCATCCGGTCGTCGACAGGAGGGCGCGCCGTGCTCAGGGCCGGTCTGCCCGCCGCCGCGGGACTGGCCGTCAGCACCCGGCCGCGGGAGTCGACGAGTTGGACGAGGTCGATGCGCGTCTTCGGAGCCGGCCGCGGCGTGTATCCGGGCTGCACGGTGCCCAGGTAGTTGGCGGCGGCCCTCTGCGCCTCCTGGAAGATCTGGGCCCGGATCCCGCCGACGACCAGGAAGTCGATGCTCGTGCCGATGGCGGTGAGAAAGAGCAGAGCGAATCCCGCGACGGCGATCGTGGTACGTGCGCGGACCGAGTCCGGAAGAAGCAACCGTCCGCCTCCCAACGCGGCTCACTCTTTGGCGGAAATGTCCAGGTCAGATCCCCTCTTGAAGGTAACCGTAAGAAATCCATGAAAGGCCCATATAAGGGCAAAAGTAGACCGGCACATTACCTGTGCCGGAACCTCGTTCTCCCGGGGACGCGAAGCCCGGACGGCCGCTCCGGGCGGACCTCGCGCGAGGACCGTCGCGCCATTCAAGTACCACGATTTAGCCCGATATGTCGCCTCTTGACATCAGACTCGTGCGCGGTCACGCTGTTGCGCATAGTGCTGCTTGTTCCGTCAGACGAAACTGGGGTTTGCCGCATGATCCCTGCGTGCGCCCTCGCGGCCCTCCCCCGGGGCGAGGCATTCCGGCTCGACACCGTCGAACCGCCGATCGCGGTCTTCCACACCGACGACGGCGAGTTGTACGCGGTCGACGACACGTGTACCCACCAGGACGCCTCACTCGCCGACGGCTGGCTGGAGGGCTGCGAGGTGGAGTGCCCGCTGCACGCCTCCCGCTTCGACCTGCGGACCGGTCACGCCGACGGTCCTCCGGCCAAGCTGCCGGTCAGGACGCACGGCGTGGTGGTCGAGGACGGCACCGTCTACGTGGTCCCGTCGGACCTGCCGCCCAACCTGCCGCCAGGGGCCCGCGCGAGGACCGTGTGAGGCCGGCATGAGGTCCGTCGCCATCGTCGGAGCGTCGCTGGCGGGCCTGTACACCGCCCGGGCACTGCGTGACCAGGGGTTCGACGGCACGCTCACGATCATCGGGTCCGAACGTCATCGCCCCTACGACCGGCCTCCTCTGTCCAAGGAGTTCCTCGCCGGCCGGATCACCGAGGCCGACCTCGCGCTCGAGACCGAGGACGAGGATCTCGGCGCGGAGTGGCGTCTGGGCGTCCGGGCCTCGGGCCTGGACCGCCACGATCGCCGTGTCCTGCTCGCCGACGGAACGTCGATCGCCGCCGACGGCGTCGTGGTGGCCACCGGCGCCACCGCCCGCTCCCTCCCCGGCGACTCCCCCTCACTGCGCGGAGTCCACACGCTCCGCTCGCTCGACGACGCTCTGGCGCTGCGCGCGGACCTCGTGACCGGCCGCCGTCTGGTCGTCATCGGCGCCGGTTTCATCGGGGCCGAGGTCGCCTCGACGGCTCGCGATCTGGGCCTCGGCGTGACCATCGTGGAGACGGCTCCCGCGCCGCTCGCCAGGGCGCTCGGCGGGGAGATGGGCACCGCGCTCGGCGCCCTCCACGAAGACCGCGGAGTCCGCCTGATCTGCGGCGTCGCCGTACAGGCCCTGACCGGAGACGACCGCGTGGACGGGGTCCTGCTCGCCGACGGGCGCCGGCTGGACGCGGACGTCGTGCTCGTCGGCATCGGCGCGCGGCCCGAGACCGGCTGGCTGGAGGGCAGCGGGGTCGACCTCGGCGACGGGGTGCTCTGCGACTCCGGAGGCGGCACGAGCGTGCCCGGCGTCGTCGCGGTCGGCGACTGCGCGTCCTGGTTCGATCCGGGACTCGGGCACCACCACCGGGTCGAGCACTGGACCGGTGCGGTGCAGCGGCCCACCGTCGCCGCCGCGACGCTCCTGTCCGGCGGGACCGCACCCGCTCCTCCGCAGGCCCCGCCGTACCTCTGGTCCGACCAGTACGGCATGCGCATCCAGTTCGCCGGTCACACGCGCCCCGGTGACTCGGTCACCGTCGAGGAGGGCGACGTGGCGGCCCGCAGCTTTCTCGCCGTCTACCGGCGGGAGGACCGGCCCG
Organism: Planotetraspora mira; assembly: GCF_016863275.1. Lineage (GTDB taxonomy): Bacteria > Actinomycetota > Actinomycetes > Streptosporangiales > Streptosporangiaceae > Planotetraspora > Planotetraspora mira. The sequence goes on along the minus strand of NZ_BOOO01000013.1, from coordinate 167,470 downwards.
TCGCGGTGCTCGGGGTGGACCAGGTCCGCCAGTTCACCCGGTGGCGCCGCAGGCTAGGCACCGTCAGCACGGGTTGAGGGATAGGGAGTGCATGTGAACCAGCCAACGGCCGGAGCGTCCACCGGAGCGCGGCCCGCGAAGGAGGCGGCGTGACCACGAGCAGCCTGCCCCCGAGCGTGATCGCCACCCTGCCCGGCGGTCACTACACCGACGAGAACATCTTCGCCCTCGAGCAGGCCCGCGTCTTCGAGTCGATGTGGGTCTGCGTCGTCCGCGCCGCCGATCTGGCCAAGCCGGGCGCGTTCAAGACGGTGCAGGTGGGCCGGGAGAGCGTGCTCGTCACGCGGGCGCGGGACAACTCCATCCGGGCGTTCCTCAACGTCTGCCGCCACCGCGGCGCACGGATCAAGGCCGAGGAGTGCGGCGAGGTCAAGCGGGCCTTCCAGTGCCCCTACCACGCGTGGACGTACGACCTCGAGGGCAAGCTCATCGCCGCGCCCAACCTCACCAAGATGCCCGACATCGACCGGGTCGAGTACGGCCTGATCAACGTCCACGTCCGGGAGTGGCTCGGGTACGTGTGGGTGAACCTCGCCGACGACCCCACGCCGTTCGAGGAGGAGGTGCAGGGCCAGGTCGTGGAACGGCTCGGCGACCTCGACTCCATCCACAACTACGACGTCGCGAACCTCGGGCTGGCCCGGCGGACCGTCTACGACGTGAAGTCGAACTGGAAGCTCATCGTCGAGAACTTCATGGAGTGCTACCACTGCGCGACGATCCACCCGGAGCTCACCGAGGTGATCCCGGAGTTCGCCGAGGGGCTCGCCACGCAGCTGTCCGTGGGTCACGGGGCCGAGTTCGGCGAAGACATCGAGGGCTTCACGGTGGACGGCTCGGCCGGAGCCGACCGGATCGACGGAGTCAGCGAGGACCAGAACCGCCGCTACTACGGGCTCACGGTCAGGCCGCTGGTGTTCATCAACCTCGTGCCCGACCACGTGATCCTGCACCGGATGTTCCCGCTCGCGGTGGACCGCACGGTGGTCGAGTGCGACTGGCTGTTCCGCAAGGACGTGGTCGACAGCGGCCGCGATCTCGACTCGTCCATCGAGCTGTTCCACCGGGTCAACGTGCAGGACTTCGAGGCCTGCGAGCGGACCCAGCTCGGGATGGGCTCCCGCGCGTACGCCAGGGGCGGGGTGCTCGTGCCGAGTGAGCACCACATCGGCGGCTTCCACGAGTGGGTGCTCGACCGCCTGGGCACGACGCTCGCCTAGCCGGCGAGTGATCTCCTCAGGATCGCCGGACGGCTCAGCCGCCGTATCCCATGCGGCGGCTGATGTCATCCGCACCGGCGATGAGGGTCGGCGCGAGTTCGTGCATCCGCTTCTCGCTGAAGCGGTAGGCCGGGCCCGAGGCGCTGACGGCGGCGACCACCTCGCCGTCGTGGGATCGGATGGGGGCCGCGATGGCGTTCAGCCCGATCTCGAACTCCTCCACGGTCACCGCGTATCCCCGCCGCCTGGCCTCGTCGAGCTCCGATCTCAGCTGCTCGGCCGAGGTGATCGTGCCGGGGGTGTACCGCTCGAGTCCCGAGACGCCGAGCAGCTCGTCGCGCTGCTGTTCGTCCAGGTGGGCGAGCAGCACCTTGCCGCTCGACGTGGCGTGCAGCGGGGTGAGCTGCCCGACCCAGTTGTGGGCGGTGACCGCGGACGGGCCGCGTACCTGGTCGAGGTTGACCGCGTAGTGGGACCGGGCGACGGCCAGGTTCACCGTCTCGCCGATCTCGTCGGCGAGACGGCGGCACACCGGACGGCTCTGCTGTGTGAGGTCGAGCCTGGCCGCGACGCCTCCGGCGAGGCGGACGAGCCCGAAGCTGAGGCGGTACTTGCCCCGGTCCTCGGCCTGCTCCACCAGACCCCGGGCCTCCAGCGCGCCGAGCAGGCGAAACGCCGTCGACTTGTGCACCGCGATCTCCAAAGCGATCTCGCTCACGCCGGCCTCACGGCGGCGCGAAAGGATCTCCAGGATGCTGATGGCGCGATCGACGGACTGGACGCCACCGCCTTCGGACCGGGTGCTGGAGGAATCTTCGGTCATAGCCGGACTGTAGCGCGCGGGTTGGACGGCACGGTCCATCTCAAGCCCGTGTTGCGAATTACGCACCCTATTGCGCAGCCCAATATCATCCTGCCCGGGAGGCAGACATGTACGACTTTGTCATAGTCGGCGGTGGATCGGCCGGAAGCGCTTTAGCGAACCGGTTGTCGGCCGACCCGTCGAACCGGGTACTCGTGCTGGAGGCCGGCAGACCGGACTATCCGTGGGACGTGTTCATCCACATGCCCGCGGCGCTGACCTTTCCGATCGGCAGCCGCTTCTACGACTGGAAGTACGAGTCCGAGCCCGAGCCGCACATGAACGGCCGCCGGATCTACCACGCCAGGGGCAAGGTGCTGGGCGGCTCCAGCAGCATCAACGGGATGATCTTCCAGCGCGGCAACCCCCTGGACTACGAGCGCTGGGGAGCCGACCCCGGCATGGAGACCTGGGACTTCGCCCACTGCCTGCCGTACTTCAAGCGCATGGAGACCTGCCTCGCGGCCGACGCGGACGACCCCATGCGCGGGCACGACGGCCCGCTGGTGCTCGAGCGCGGGCCGGTGCGCAATCCGCTGTTCTCGGCGTTCTTCGAGGCCGTCCAGGAGGCGGGCTACCCGCTGACGGACGACGTGAACGGGTACCGGCAGGAGGGCTTCGCCCGCTTCGACCGCAACGTCCGGCGAGGGCGCCGCCTGTCGGCCGCCCGCGCCTACCTCCACCCCGTGAAGAACCGTCCCAATCTGGAGATCAAGACCCGGGCGTTCGTCACGAAGATCCTCTTCGAGGGGAAGCGGGCGGTCGGCGTCGAGTACAACGGCAAGACCGTCCGGGCCGGCGAGGTGATCCTCTGTGGCGGCGCGATCAACTCGCCCCAGCTGCTCCAGCTCTCCGGCGTCGGCAACGCCGCCGAACTGAAGGCGCTCGGCGTCGACGTCGTCCACGACCTGCCGGGCGTCGGGGAGAACCTGCAGGACCATCTGGAGGTCTACATCCAGTACGGCTGCAAGGAACCCGTCTCGCTGCAGCCCGCCATGAAGCTGTACAAGCGGCCGTGGATCGGGGCGCAGTGGCTGTTCCTGCGCAAGGGCCCCGGGGCGAGCAACCACTTCGAGGCCGGCGGGTTCACCCGGAGCAACGAGGACGTCGAGTACCCGAACCTGATGTTCCACTTCCTGCCCGTCGCCGTCCGCTACGACGGCAGCTCTCCCGCGGGCGGTCACGGCTATCAGGTGCACATCGGGCCCATGTACTCCGACGCCCGCGGCTCCGTGAAGATCAAGAGCACCGACCCCCGGGAGCACCCCGCGCTCCGGTTCAACTACCTGTCCACCGACCAGGACCGGCGCGAGTGGGTCGAGGCCGTGCGGGTGGCCCGTGACATCCTCAACCAGCCCGCGATGGGCCGGTACAACGCGGGAGAGTTGTCGCCCGGACCCTCCGTCTCGACCGACCAGGAGATCCTCGACTGGGTGGCCAAGGACGGCGAGACCGCGCTGCACCCCTCGTGCACGGCGCGGATGGGCGTCGACGAGCTCTCCGTCATCGACCCGCTGACCATGCGGGTGCACGGCCTGGAGGGACTGCGGGTGGTGGACGCCTCGGCCATGCCGTACGTGACCAACGGGAACATCTACGCCCCGGTGATGATGCTGGCGGAGAAGTCCGCCGACCTGATCCTCGGCAACACCCCCCTGCCCGCCGAGCCGGTCGAGTTCTACCGTCACCAGAAGGTGAAGTGAGCACGTTGAAAGATCTCTACATCGGCGGTACCTGGCGGGAGCCGGTCGAAGGCGGCAGCCGCGAGATTCTTTCGCCGGCCGACGGCGGGCTCGTGACGACGGTCGCCGAGGCGACCCGGGCCGACACCGAGCTGGCCATCGCCGCGGCGCGGACCGCGTTCGACGAGGGACCGTGGCCGGGGACGCCCGAGCGGGAGCGCGGAGCGCTGCTGCTGCGCGTGGCCGACCTCCTGGAGCGCGACCGCAAGGAGATCGCCACGGCCGAGTCGCTCGACACCGGCAAGCGGCTGGTGGAGAGCGAGTACGACGTCGACGACGTGGTGAAGTGCTTCCGCTACTTCGGCGGCCTCGCCGGGACCGACGCCGGGCGCGTGATCGACACCGGTCGTGACGACGCGATCAGCCGGGTCGTGTACGAGCCCGTCGGCGTGTGCGGGCTCATCACGCCCTGGAACTACCCGCTGCTGCAGACGTCGTGGAAGGTCGCCCCCGCGCTCGTCACCGGCAACACCTTCGTCCTGAAGCCGAGTGAGCTCACGCCGTCCACGGCCATCATGCTCATGCGGCTGCTGGAGGAGGCCGGGCTGCCCGAGGGCGTGGCCAACCTCGTGCTCGGCGCGGGAGCCTCGGTGGGCGCCCCGCTCGCGGACCACCCGGACGTCGACATGGTGTCCTTCACCGGCGGACTCGCCACCGGGCGGGTCATCATGGCCTCCGCGGCCGCGACGGTGAAGAAGGTCGCCCTGGAACTCGGCGGCAAGAACCCCAACATCGTCTTCGCCGACGCCGACTTCGAGGCCGCCGTCGACTTCGCGCTCACCGCGGTCTTCCTCCACTCGGGACAGGTCTGCTCGGCGGGCGCGCGCCTGCTCGTCGAGGACTCGCTGCACGACGCTTTCGTCGACGAGGTCGTACGGCGGGCCTCGCGGATCAGGCTGGGCGGGCCGTTCGACTCCGAGGCGGAGACGGGACCGCTGATCTCGGCGGCGCACCTGGCCAAGGTCGAGGCCTACGTGGCGGCCGGCGTGGCCGAGGGCTCCGTGCTGCGCTGTGGCGGGCAGCGGCTGCCGGGGAAGGGCAACTTCTACCCGCCGACCGTGCTCGACGAGTGCCACCGCGAGATGCGCGTGGTCCGGGAGGAGTCGTTCGGCCCCGTGCTGACGGTCGAGCGTTTCCGCGACGAGGACGAGGCGGTCAGGCTCGGCAACGACACCGACTACGGCCTGGCGGGCGCGGTGTGGACCCAGGACGCGGGCAAGGCCGCACGGGTGGCCCGGCGCCTGCGCCACGGAACCGTGTGGATCAACGACTACCACCCCTATGTGCCACAGGCGGAGTGGGGCGGATTCAAGCAGTCCGGCGTCGGGCGGGAGCTCGGCCCGACCGGCCTCAACGAATACCGCGAACCCAAGCACATCTGGCAGAACATCTCCCCCACCCCCCAAAACTGGTTCACCCCCTAACCCCCCAACCCCCTCGGGCGTGATCATGCACACATTCGTGATCACGCCCTTCTGCCTGCCCAAACCCTCGGCGTGATCATGCACACCTTCGGCGGTACGCCTGCCGACCTGCGCGAACCTCTGTCGTGATCATGCACAGGTTCGACTGCAGGCGGCTTGAGCTGCCCGAATCCACGACGTGATCATGCACAGATTCGCGAATGTACGGTCCGACCAGCGCCGATGGCCAGCGTGATCATGCAGCCCTCTCGCGCATGATCACGAAATGAATCTCCGCCGATAGACGGGCATGATCCCGAACTTGCGCATGATCACGACCGAGATTCCCGCAGGCCATCGGCCGTTCCACCGAACCCGTGCATGATCACGCGGGGAGTCTGTGCAGGTCACCGGATACATTCGCGAACCTGTGCATGATCACGCCGGGGGTTTGGGCTGACTGGGCGGGGTCCCGCCGAACCTGTGCATGATCACGCGGGAAAGGGCGGGGGGATTTAGGGGAGAAGGATGTTCTTGACAGGCATATGGGGTGAATAGGACGCTGTTGCGGGACGCGCATGACGTTTCGACATGCGCAACGACGGAGGTGTACATGGCTGGCCCGCGCGTCGTCATCATCGGAGCCGGAGTCGTCGGGGCCGCCCTCGCCGAAGAGCTCTCCGCCAAGGGCTGGACCGAGATCACGGTCGTCGACCAGGGCCCCGTACCGGCCACGGGCGGCTCCTCGTCCCACGCCCCCGGCCTGGTCTTCCAGACGAACTCGTCCAAGACCATGACCGAGATGGCGAGGTACACGGTCGAGAAGCTGAGCGCGCTCGGCTGCTTCCTCCAGGTGGGCGGGCTCGAGGTCGCCACCACGCCCGAGCGGCTCACCGAACTGCGCCGCCGTCACGGCTGGGCCACCGCCTGGGGCCTCGACGCGCGCCTGCTCACCCCCGAGGAGTGCGTGGAACGCCACTCGCTCCTGTCGACGGACCGGGTGCTCGGCGGGCTGTTCGTCCCCACCGACGGCCTCGCGAAGGCCGTACGCGCGGTCGAGGTGCAGCTCGAGAAGGCGCGTGAGCGCGGCGTCCGCGTCCTCGACCGGCACGAGGTCCTCGACATCCGCAGCGAGGACGGTCAAGTGACCGGCGTTGTGACCGACCAGGGCGAGATTCCCGCGGACATCGTGGTCTGCTGCGCCGGAATCTGGGGGCCCAAGGTCGCCCGCATGGCGGGGATGACGCTCCCCCTCACACCGCTCGCGCACCAGCTCGCCTGGACCGGCCCCGTCGCCGCTCTCGAAGGCCAGACCGACGAGGCCGTCCGCCCGATCCTGCGTCACCAGGACGCCGACCTGTACTACCGCGAGCGGTTCGACCGGCTGGGCATCGGCTACTACGGCCACCGCCCCCTGCCGATCACCTCCGACGAGATCCTGCCCTTCGGCGAGGCAGAGGTCATGCCCTCGGTGCTGACCTTCACCGAGGACGACTTCGCACCCGCCTGGGCCGAGACCCAGTCGCTGCTGCCGGACACCCGCGACGCCAAGGTCGAGGAGGGCATCAACGGGCTGTTCTCCTTCACGACCGACAACATGCCGCTGCTCGGCGAGTCCCCCGAGGTCAAGGGCTTCTGGGTGGCCGAGGCCGTGTGGGTGACGCACTCGGCCGGCGTGGGCAGGGCCATGGCCGAGTGGCTGGCCGACGGCCACTGCTCGTCGTTCGATCTGCACGAGTGCGACGTGAACCGGTTCGAGCAACACCAGCTCGCCCCCGACTACGTCCTGGCCCGCGACTGCCAGAACTACGTCGAGGTCTACGACATCATCCATCCGCTGGAGCCCCCGGCGAACCTCCGGCCGCTGCGGACCAGCCCCTTCCACACCCGCGAGCGCGAGCTCGGCGCGTACTTCCTGGAGGCGACCGGCTGGGAGCGGCCCCAGTGGTACGGCGCCAACGCCGGCCTGGTCGACGGCAGGGACATCCCCCACCCCGGTGATTGGGCGTCCCGCCACTGGTCGCCCATCGTCGGCGCGGAGGCCCAGGCGTCCCGCGAGTCCGTGGCCGTGTACGACATGTCGGCGCTCAAGCGCATCGAGGTCAGCGGGCCCGGGGCCACGGCCTTCCTCCAGCGCCTGTCGACCGGCGACGTCGACAAGTCCGTCGGCTCGGTGACGTACTGCCTGCTGCTCGACGAGGACGGCGGCATCCGCAGCGACGTCACCATCGCGAGGCTGGGCCGCGACCACTACCAGGTGGGCGCCAACGGCAACCTCGACCTGGACTGGTTCCACCGGCACGCCGACGGCACGGTCGTCGTCCGCGACATCACGGCCGGGACATGCTGTATCGGCATCTGGGGTCCCCGCGCCCGTGAGGTCGTCGCGCCACTGGCCGGACGCGACTTCTCCAAGGACGGCTTCCGCTACTTCCGGGGCAAGAAGGCCTACGTCGGAGCGGTTCCCGTCACGGCGCTACGGCTGTCCTACATCGGGGAGCTCGGCTGGGAGCTCTACACGACCGCCGACATGGGCGCCAAGCTCTGGGACACCCTGTGGGAGGCCGGCCGGGAGCACGGGATCATCGCGGGCGGCCGCGGGGCCTTCAACAGCCTCCGGCTGGAGAAGGGCTACCGGTCGTTCGGCACGGACATGACCTACGAGCACGATCCCTACGAGGCGGGCCTCGCCTTCGCCGTCAAGCCCGACAAGGGCGACTTCATCGGCCGCGAGGCCCTGCTCGAACGCCGCCAGGACGTACGGCGGCGCCTGACCTGCCTGACCATCGACGGCCCTGAGGCCGTGGTCATGGGCAAGGAGCCGGTGTACGACGGCGACCGCTGCGTCGGCTACGTCACGAGCGCGGCCTACGGCTACACGATCGGCAAGGGCATCGCCTACGCCTGGCTTCCCGCCGAGCTGTCCACCCCCGGTCAGGTGGTGCACATCGGGTACTTCGACCGGCGGATCGCCGCGGTCGTCGCCGAGGAGCCACTGTTCGACCCCGCCATGGAACGCCTCCGCGGCTGACGCGGTCGCCGCACGAGCACCACCTCTGGAGGACCCGCCTTGAACTCACCCGAATCGCTGGTCGACATACCGCTCGCCGAGGCCGACCCCGAGGTGGCGGCGGCGATCGGCGCCGAACTGCACCGCCAGCAGTCCACGCTCGAGATGATCGCCTCGGAGAACTTCGCCCCGGTGTCGGTCATGCGGGCGCAGGGGTCCGTCCTGACCAACAAGTACGCCGAGGGCTACCCGGGCAGGCGCTACTACGGCGGCTGCGAGCACGTCGACGTCATCGAGCAACTGGCGATCGACCGGGTGAAGGCGCTGTTCGGCGCGGAGGCCGCCAACGTGCAGCCGCACTCGGGCGCCCAGGCCAACGCGGCGGTCATGGCGGCCCTGCTCGAGCCCGGCGACACGATCCTCGGGCTGGATCTCGCGCACGGCGGCCACCTCACGCACGGCATGCGGATCAACTTCTCCGGCCGCCTCTACAACGTGGTCGCCTACCACGTGCGCGAGAGCGACAACCTCGTGGACATGGACGAGGTGGAGCGGCTGGCCAGAGAGCACCGGCCCAAGCTGATCATCGCGGGCTGGTCGGCGTACCCCCGCCACCTCGACTTCGCGGCCTTCCGGCGGATCGCCGACGAGGTCGGGGCGTACCTCATGGTCGACATGGCCCACTTCGCCGGCCTGGTGGCCGCGGGGTTGCACCCCTCCCCCGTGCCGCACGCCCACGTCGTCACGACGACCACCCACAAGACCCTCGGCGGCCCGCGGGGCGGCGTCATCCTCTCCACGGAGGAGCTGGCCAAGAAGATCAACTCGGCGGTGTTCCCCGGTCAGCAGGGCGGCCCGCTCGAACACGTCATCGCGGCCAAGGCGGTCTCCTTCAAGATCGCGGCAAGCGACTGGTTCGCCGACCGACAGCGGCGCACGCTCGAAGGGGCGCGCATCCTCGCCGACCGCCTCCTCGAGCCCGACGCCGCCGCGGCGGGCGTGCGGGTCATCTCCGGCGGTACGGACGTCCATCTGGTGCTGGTCGACCTGCGCGAGTCCGAACTGGACGGCAGGCAGGCGGAGGACCGGCTGCACGCGGCCGGGATCACCGTCAACCGCAACGCCGTGCCGTTCGACCCCCGCCCTCCGATGGTCACCTCCGGACTCAGGATCGGCACCCCCGCGCTCGCGACGCGCGGGTTCCAGGCCGCCGACTTCCAGGAGGTCTCCGACGTCATCGCGGCGGCCCTGATCGGCGACGGCGGCGAGCCCTCCATCGCCCACCTGCGCGGACGCGTCGAGGCCCTGGCCGCCAAGCATCCGCTCTACACCGACGAGAACGCCGGAGATGGTTCGTGATGCGGGACGTCCCGGAGCATCCCGACTGGTTGTGGAGCAGCCCCGAGCCGAAGCGCTCGTACGACGTGGTGATCGTCGGCGGGGGCGGCCACGGGCTGGCGACGGCCTACTACCTGGCCAAGAACCACGGGATCACCGACGTGGCGGTGCTGGAGCGCGGCTGGCTGGCGGGCGGCAACATGGCCCGCAACACCACGATCATCCGGTCCAACTACCTGTGGGACGAGAGCGCCGGAATCTACGAGCACGCCCTCAAACTGTGGGAGGGGCTCGAGGACGACCTCGGGTACCCGATCCTGTTCAGCCAGCGCGGCGTGCTCAACCTGGCGCACAGTCTGCAGGACGTCAGGGACAGCGTCCGCCGGGTCCACGCCAACCGCCTCAACGGCGTCGACGCGGAATGGCTGGGGCCGGACGAGGTCAAGGAGATCTGCCCGATCGTCAACGTCTCGCCCGACGTGCGCTATCCGGTGCTGGGCGCGACCTACCAGCCGCGCGCGGGCATCGCCAAGCACGACTACGTGGCCTGGGGCTTCGCCAGGGCCGCCGCGGCGATGGGCGTGCACCTGATCGAGAACTGCGAGGTCACCGGCGTCGAGGTGGCCGACGGCAGGGTCCAGGCCGTCCAGACGACGAAGGGCAGGATCGCGGCGGGCACGGTGGCCCTGGCCGCCGCGGGGCACTCCTCCGTCGTCGCGGCGACCGCCGGGGTCGAGTTGCCGGTGCAGACCCATCCGCTCCAGGCGCTGGTGTCGGAACTGCTGGAGCCGGTGCACCCCACGGTGGTCATGTCCAACGCCGTGCATGTCTACGTCAGCCAGGCCCACAAGGGCGAACTGGTCATGGGGGCGGGCATCGACCCGTACAACTCCTACCGCCAGCGCGGCGCGTTCCACATCATCGAGCAGCAGATGTCGGCGGCGCTGGAGCTCTTCCCGATCTTCGCGCGGGCCCACGTCCTGCGTACCTGGGCGGGGATCGTCGACGTCACCCCGGACGCCTCCCCCGTGGTCGGCAAGACGCCCGTGGACGGCCTGCTCGTCAACTGCGGCTGGGGGACCGGCGGCTTCAAGGCGACGCCGGGCGTGGGCTGGTGCTACGCGCACACGATCGCCCACGGCGAGCCGCATCCGCTCAACGCCCCCTTCTCGCTCGAACGGTTCACCACCGGCGCGCTCGTGGACGAGCACGGCGCGGCGGCCGTGGCCCACTGAAGGAGATCCACCCGATGCTGCTGATCCCCTGTCCGTGGTGCGGGCCGCGAGACGAGGCCGAGTTCCACTACGGCGGGCAGGCGCACGTCGCCTACCCCGAGAACCCCGCGGCGCTCTCCGACGAGGAGTGGGCCCGCTATCTCTTCTTCCGTGACAACCCGAAGGGGCGGTTCGCCGAACGGTGGAACCACACGGCGGGCTGCCGCCGCTGGTTCAACGCCGTACGGAACACCGCCACCAACGAGATCGAGGCCGGCGAGGTGACCGCGTGACATCCCGTCGGATGACCGGGTGGCAGGGCGAGACGGTGCGGTTCCGTTTCGACGGCCGCGACTACGAGGGGGTCCGAGGCGACACGCTGGCCTCCGCCCTGCTCGCCAACGGCGTGCGCGCGGTGGCCGCCAGTCCGGCGCTCGGCCGCCCTCGAGGGATCTACGCCGCCTGGACGGAGGAGCCCAACGCCCTCGTCCAGGTCGCCGCGGAGCCGATGTTGCAGGCCACGACCGTCGAATTGCGCGACGGACTCGCCGCGCACGGCCTCTCGGGAAGAGGCCGGCTGACCGACGAGACGGACACGGCACGCTACGACGCCGTCCACGCGCACTGCGACGTCCTCGTCGTGGGCGCGGGCCCGGCCGGGCTGGCGGCCGCGACGGTGGCGGCGGAGACCGGCGCCCGGGTGATCATCGCGGACGACCGGCCGATCGCGGGCGGCAGCCTGCCGGACACGGCGGAGACGGTCGGCGGCGTGCCGGGAGCCGAGTGGGCGGCCGCCACGCTGGACGCGCTCGACGGCCGTCCCGACATCCGGGTGCTGCGCCGCACCAGCGTGTTCGGCTACTACGACGACAACTACCTCGTCGCCGTCGAGCGCCGCGGAGAGCACGCCCACTCGCGCGAGCGCGTGTGGCGCATCCGGGCCCGCCGCGTCGTGCTGGCCACGGGAGCGCACGAACGGCCGATCGCCTTCGCGGGCAACGACCGGCCGGGCGTCATGCTGGCCGGGTCGGCGCGCGCGTACGCCAACCGCCACGGCGTCCTCCCCGGCGACCGCGCGGTCGTGTTCACCACGAACGACAGCGCCTACGCCGCCGCCCGGGACCTCGCGGCGGCCGGCGTGGAGATCGCCGCCATCGTCGACACACGGGACACGACCGGCGGCGGCACCGACGGCGTGGAGGTCCTCGCCGGCCACGTGGTCACCGCGGTCGGCGGAGACGACGGCGTCTCGTCGGTCGCGGTCGCCCCCTCTGACGGCGGGGCCGGCCGGGAGATCGAGGCCGACCTGCTGCTCGTCTCCGGTGGCTGGAGCCCTCTGGTCCACCTGTTCAGCCAGTCGGGCGGCGACCTGCGCTTCGATGACGGGATCGGCTCGTTCGTGCCCGCGTCCGCGCGGCAGGCCGTCGAGGTCGCGGGCGCCGCTCGCGGAGTCTTCACCCTCGCCGGATGCCTGGAGGACGGCGCCGCCACCGGAGCGCGGGCCGCCGAGGCCGCCGGGTTCCGCGTGGAGGGCACGTTCGAAATCCCGCGCACGCCGGACGAGGACCCAGGCACACCGCCCGGGCACCTGTGGCTCGTCCCCGCGGCGGACTACAGCACGCACTTCGTGGACCTCCAGCGAGACGTCACCGTCGCCGACGTCATGCGGGCGACCGGAGCGGGCCTGCGCTCGGTCGAGCACGTCAAGCGCTACACCACGGCGGGCACGGCACACGACCAGGGCAAGCTGTCGGGTGTCCTCACCAGCGCGGTGGTCGGCCACGCCCTCGGCCTGCCGCTCGGCGATCTCGGCACCACCACGTTCCGCGCGCCGTACGTGCCCGTCGGCTTCGCGACGCTCGCGGGACGGCACAGGGGCGCGCTGCACGATCCGGTGCGGACCACGTCGCTGCACGAATGGCACGTGGCCTACGGCGCGCCGTTCGAGAACGTCGGCCAGTGGAAGCGCCCCTGGTACTACCCGCGTGCGGGAGAGGACATGGAGACCGCGGTCCTGCGCGAGTGCGGTGCCGTACGGAAGTCCGTGGGCGCGATGGACGCCTCCACACTCGGCAAGATCGACGTGCAGGGCCCGGACGCGGCGGAGTTCCTCGACCGGATCTACACGAACATGATGAGCACCCTCAAGGTGGGTGCGATCCGCTACGGCGTCATGTGCAGGCCCGACGGAATGGTCTTCGACGACGGCACCGTCATCCGCCTGGCGGACGACCGGTTCCTGGTGACGACGACCACGGGCAACGCGGCGGCCGTGCTCGACTGGATGGAGGAATGGCTCCAGACCGAGTGGCCGGGGCTGCGGGTCTACTGCACGTCGGTCACCGAGCACTGGGCGACGGTGGCCCTCGCCGGCCCCGGCTCCCGTGACGTGCTGGCCGGGCTGGCCCCGGGCCTGGCCGTGGACGCGGCGAGCTTCCCCTTCATGACCTGGCGGGACACCGAGGTGGCCGGGCTGGCCGCGCGGGTGTGCCGGATCAGCTTCTCCGGCGAACTCGCCTACGAGATCAACGTCAACGCGTGGGACGGCCTCGCCCTGTGGGAGGCGGTCATGGAGACGGGGGTGGTCACGCCCTACGGCACCGAGACCATGCACGTGCTGCGCGCGGAGAAGGGCTACCCGATCGTCGGCCAGGACACCGACGGCACGGTCACCCCCGCCGACCTCGGCATGGACTGGGTCGTGTCGAAGAAGAAGCCCGACTTCATCGGGAAGCGGTCGTTCGCCAGAGCCGACACGAGCCGGCCGGACCGCAAGCACCTGGTCGGCCTGCTGCCCGCCGATCCCGGCCGCCTGCTCCCCGAAGGCGCCCACCTGGTGGAGACGAGCACGCTGCCCGAGCCGCCCGTCCCGACCCTCGGCCACGTGACGTCGAGCTACCGGAGCGCGGTGCTCGACAGCACCTTCGCACTCGCCCTGGTCAGCGGCGGGCGCGATCGGATGGGCGAGGTGTTGTACGTCCCGCTCGGCGACGAGCAGGTCCCCGTCACCGTCACGTCCCACATCCTCTACGACCCCGAGGGAGCCCGCCGCGATGGCTGAGCGACTGAGCCCGCTGGCCCGGTTCACGCCGGTGTCGGCCGACGATCTGCGGATCGCGGAGATCCCCTTCCTCACGCAGATCAACCTGCGGGTGGACCCGAAGAGCCGGGCGGCCGCCGACATCGGGCTCGCCCTGGGTGCGCCGCTCCCGACCGAGCCGGGCACCTGCACGAGCGCGGGCGCCGACGTGCTCTGGATGGGGCCCGACGAGTGGCTGGTGGTCGGCCCGGTCGGGGACGGTCTCGAGGAGACGATCCGGACGGCGGCGGGGACGGCCCACGTGGGGATCACTGACGTGTCGGCCCAGCGCACGGTCGTCGCCGTGGACGGCCCGAGGTCCCGTGACCTGCTCGCACACGGCTGCGCGCTCGACCTGCACCCCCGGGTGTTCGGCCCGGGGCGCTGCGCGCAGACGATGCTCGCCCGCGCGCAGGTCGTCCTCGCCGCCCGGGAGGACGACGGGTTCCGCGTGTTCGTGCGGTCCTCGTTCGCGGGCTACCTCGCGGACTGGCTCCTCGACGCCGCCGCCGAATACCTGCCGGAGGGGACGGTCACATCGCGCTGAGCGTCTTTTGGAGCGACTGCATCACCTCGGAACGCCAGCCGCTGCCCATGTTCCTGAACGCGAAGGCCTGAGCCGGGTCGTCGAGGTCGAAGCCCGCGTGTTCGACGAGCAACCGGGTGCCCTGTCCCTCGGCGACCAGCCTCCAGGTGACCGTGGTGTCCAGCGCTCCGCCTCGCCAGCTGATGCGCAGCAGGCGTTCCTCGTCGACGTCGAGCACCTCGCACGAGATCACCCCGTCGAACTCGACCTGCGGTATCGGCCGGGTGGTGAAGGTGAAGCGGTGCCCCACCACGGGTTTCATGTCACCCGCCATCAGCCACCGCTCCTGCAGAGCGGGATCGGTCAGGGCACGCCACACCTTGGCCGGCGGGTGCGGCAGGAACTCGTCGACCTCGATCGACGTCCGGTCAGCGCTCATGGTCGTCTCCGTTCTCCTCATCCAGCAGTTCACGCAGCCCGGCGAGCCTGTCCCGCCAGAACCGCTCGTACGGCGACAGCCACCGCGACACTTCCATGAGCGGCTCCGCCTCCAGTCGGTAGAGCCGCAGCCGTCCGCTGCGCTCCTCGCTGACCAGCCCGGCGTCGCGCAGCACCCGGAGATGCTCCGAGACGCTCGGACGGCTCATCTCGAAGTGCGAGGCCAGGTCGTTCACCGACCGCGGCCCGCTCAGCAGCAGCGCCGTCAGCTCACGCCGCACGGGACTGGCGAGAGCGGCGAAGACGTCCGCGTTTCCCGCCGTCATGCGCTCGCTTCCTGTCATGGGGACACAATAGGTAGGAGATCTCCTACATGTCAACCGTAGGAAATCTCCTACATGTCAGTGCCGGCCACCGCGGTCGAGCACCCGTCCCGACCATCCCGGCATGATGGAGGCATGGTCCGCGCGGAACTCGACCTCCGCGTCGCGGCGGAGTTGTGGCTGTTCCTTCCGCCCCGCCGGCGGCACGCCGATCTGCGCCTCCCCTACGACGGCACGTCGTCGCTCGGGCATGTGGTCGAGTCGGCAGGCGTCCCGCTCACGGAGATCGGCTCACTTCTGGTCGGCGGGCGGCCGATCACGCCGTCGTACCGTCCGAGCACGGCCGACGTCGTCCACGTGCTCGGGGTGCCGAGGCCGCAGCGGGTTCCCGCTCCCCGGTTCGTCCTCGACGTCCACCTCGGCACACTCGCCAGGCGGCTGCGCCTCGTCGGCGTCGACGTCGCCTACCGGAACGACCTCGACGACGACGCGCTGATCGCGCAGGCGAACGCGGAGCGGAGAGTGCTGCTCACCAAGGATCGCCGGCTTCTGTTCCGCCGGAGCCTGTGGCTCGGCGCCTACGTCCGCGGCGCCCGCGCGGACGATCAGCTCCGGGACGCGCTCGATCGTTTCGCGCCGCCACTCGCGCCCTGGACCCGGTGCACGGCGTGCAACGGCCTCCTGTCCCCGGTCGCCAAGGCCGAGATCGAAGAGGTCCTGCCGCCGGGGACCAGGCGCAGTTACGACACGTTCGCCCGATGCCTCGACTGCGGCCACGTCTACTGGCGCGGAGCGCACGGGAACCGACTGGAAGCGATCGTGGAGAGTGCGTCACGCGTCGCGGGGACCGGCTGACCACGCCGCTTCGGTCACGTCTGATGCGAGTCGTACGGCATGCGGCGCTGGAGGAGGAACAGCCAGAGGATGGAGGGCAGCACCAGCAGCGCGCCCACTCCGGCCACCACGAGGACGGTGCTGATCACCACCGGCGCCGCGGCGGCGTCCCGGTAGGTGAGCCCCGGCGGCAACACGGCGGGATACTGGGCGACCGGCCAGCCCCACATGACGGCCACGACGGCGAGCACGCCCGCCACCCGCACGAGCAGGTAGCGCCGCCGCCAGAGCAGGACGATCGACGCGATCCCGAGGACGGCGCTGGCCACGACCAGGGGCAGCGCCCGGTGGGTGAGGCCGGAGTACAGGCGGGGCGCGTCCTGATGGAGCACCGCGATGCCGGCGAGCGCGACGGCGCCGGTCGCGGCGGCGGCCACGAGGGCACGGCGGCGGAACCCGTCCGCCAGTTCCGGCGTTCCTGAGCGCGCGGCGTCGTCGCACAGGTAGACCGCCGCCAGGTAGGCGCAGACCAGGACCGCGAGCGCGCCTCCCAGCAGCGAGGTCGGGTTCAGCCAGCTCCTCACCAGGTCACCGGCCGCGAGGCCCGGCTTGACCCTGGCGGACGCGATCGCCCCGGCGACCGTTCCGAGGAAGAACGGAGTGAGGACGGACGACAGGGCGAAGGCCCCGCCGAAGAGGCGTTGCTGCCACAACTCCGTGCTGGCCTTGCGGAAGGCGAAGGCGGCGCCCCTCGCGATGATCCCGAGCGCGGCCAGCGTGAGCGGGATGTAGAGGGTGGACATCACCGAGGCGAAGACCAGCGGGAAGCCCGTCCACAACACCACGAGCACGAAGATCAGCCAGACGTGGTTGGCCTCCCAGACCGGCCCGATCGAGTGCTCGATGAGCCGCCGCTGCGGCATCCCGGCCCGGCTGCGCCCGGCGAGCAGGTCCAGGACGCCGGCGCCGAAGTCGGCCCCGCCCAGCAGCGCGTAGAGGGTGAGCCCCACCCACATGACGGCCAGGAGGATCTGCGCCGGTTCCATCACATTTCCGCGGTTTCCTGGGGGGCGACGTGCCCGGTGCGGGCCACGTGGCGCAGGACGTAGACGACGGCGACCGTGAGGACCGCGTAGACGACGGCCACCACGGCGAACCCGGCCCACAGGCCGGGCGCGGGGTTCACCGCCTCCAAGGTCCGCATCCTGCCGTACACGATCCACGGCTGCCTGCCCACCTCGGTCACGACCCAGCCCGTCTCGACCGCGACGACGGCGAGCACGCCCGCGACCGAGGCGAGCCGCAGGAACCACGGCGAGGCGGGCAGGTCGCGGCGCCGCCACCAGGTCAGGGCCAGCCAGGCGGACAGGAGCAGCAACAACGTCCCGATGCCCACCATCGTGTCGAACGCGAGGTGGACGGGCGCGATCGGCGGCCGGTCCGCGGGCGCGGCCCGGTCCAGCCCCTGGACGACCGTCCCGGGCGTGAAGCCCACCAGCATCGACAGCCCGCTGGGGATCTCGACCGCGTACCGGATCCGACCGTCGACCACCAGCCCGCCGAGATGCAGCGGCGCGTTCGGGCCGGTGCGGAACAACGCCTCGGCGGCGGCGAGCTTGGTGGGCTGGTAACCGGCGAGGAACCTCGCGGCGAAGTCGCCCGCGAGGATCTGGACCGGCGAGAGCGCCGCCGCGAGCGTGAACGGGACCAGGAAGCCGAGGCGGTGGTAACGGTCCCGGCGGCCGCGCAGCAGCGCCACCGCGTAGACCCCGGCGGTGCCGAATCCGGACACCATGAAGGCCGCGATGATCATGTGGACGCTCTGCGGGGCCGTGGCCGGGTTGAACATGGCGGCCCACGGGGCGACCCCGGTGACCCGCCCGCCTTCGAGGTCGAAGCCGCGCGGCTGGTTCATCCACGCGTTGGCGGACACGACGAACAGGGCCGACGCCACGCCCGCCACGAGCACGGGCACCCCGCTGAGCAGATGCGCCCGGGGAGAAAGCCGGTCCCAGGCGTAGAGGTAGATGCCGAGGAAGATCGCCTCGATGAAGAAGGCGATGCCCTCCAGCGCGAACGGAAGGCCGATCACCTCGCCGTAGACGCCCATCAGGCCAGGCCACAGCAGACCCATCTCGAAGCTGAGGATGGTGCCGGAGACCGCCCCCACCGCGAAGAGCACGCCGACCGCCGTGGCCCACCGCCGGGCGAGACGCATGTAGTCCGCGTCGCCGGTCCGATGGGCTCGCCATTCGGTGAACAGCAGCAGCGCGGGCATGCCCACGCCGAGACAGGCGAAGACGATGTGCCAGCCCAGGGAGAGCGCCATCTGGGTCCGCGCCGCCACCAGATCAGCTGGGCTCGCCGGGCCTGCCAGGACGGCGAGCGGTGTCATGGCTGGTCCGTGCCCCGGCACCGCCGCCGCACAAACCGCGCGGCGGGTATGGAAGTGATCAAGGGTGATCGGCAGGGCGAGTCGCGGATGATGCCGGGTGAGGTATTTACCCGAAGCGGGCCGGTTGCGGGGAACGCGCCCGCGAGCCAGGGGAATAGGCCCCATCATGACGCGCAACCTGGTGAACGGCGCCGTCGGCGGTGCGCTCGCGACCGCCGTCTACAGCGCCGTGCTGATGGCGGGAGACCGGGCCGGGCTGCTGGACCAGCCGCCACCCAAGAAGATCATGCGGATCACGCTCCCCGGCAGCAGGCACCGCCGCAAGCCGGGTGAGGGGGTGCTCGCGACGATCGCCCACTTCGCGTACGGCAGCGGCGCGGGAGCCGTGCTCGGCCTGCTGTTCCGCGGCCAGCGGATCCCTCTCCCGGTCGGAGCGGCCTACGGCCTGGCGGTCTGGTACGCCAGTTTCCAGCACGTGGCGCCCCGGCTGGGCGCCTATCCGCCGATCTCCCGTGACAGCCCGGGGCGCCAGGCCCTCCTGGCACTGGGCCACGTGGTGTACGGAACGTCTCTCGCGATCTCGATGAACCGGCTCAGGACCGACAGGACCCCGGGTGCGCGGATCCTGCCGAGCGAGCGCTCCGAATACGAGCAGTCGAAGTTCCTGACCCCGCCGCAACCGGTGTCCTGAGAACCCTCCGGTCACGTGGGCTCGCTTGCGTCAAGGGATGCTAGACGGCAGACTCCTTGTCTACTACCCATAGACACCCCTCTTTCAGGAGGCACCCCCGATGGACCCAGACAACCCGGTCGCCATGGCTCTCGACGAGGAACTGCTGCTCCGGGCGCGTCAGGCGGGCACTCGGTGGGCCGAGGCGCAGGACCACGCCGTGCAGGCCAAGGCCGCCTACCACCAGGCCGTCCGGCGCCTGCACCTGGGAGGAGCGTCGCTGCGCGAGATCGCCGAGGCCCTCGACATCAGCCACCAGCGGGTTCACCAGATCATCGAACTCACCGGCGGCACGGCCGGCTGGAGGTCCCGCAGGAAACCCGCCGACCCCGCGTGCGGCTTCTGCGGGGCGGGCAAGACCGAGGTCACCCGGCTCGTCGCCGGGCCCGGCGTGTTCATCTGCGACGGCTGCGTCTCGATCGCCTGCCGGGTCGTCGAGGAAGCCGGGCGGCCGGACGCGTCACACGCCCATCTGGAACTCGTGGCACTCCCCAGCGCGCTGTCGTGTTCCTTCTGCGACAAGTCCGCCACGGAGGTCTCGGCACTCGTGACCGGCGGAGGAGTCCGCATCTGCGAGGGCTGCGCGCGGTTCTGCGACGAGATCATCGCAGCGCGGTCGCTATGACGCCGGTCGCTCACCACGCCGGCACCGCCGTCCGATCACCGGTGCCGTCTCCCGTATGAACGATCGGCCGACCACCGGCGACGCCCGCCATGTGGCGGGCCGTCCCCGCCACATGGCGCTGTCCTGGACTCCCGGCCCGTTGCAGCATGGGTCTACCACGCTGACACGCAACCTGGAGGGCCGATGACCACCCCGTCTTCCCCGCCGCACCACGACCGCCTGAGCCCTCCGCCGTTCGACTCCGAACTGGCCGCCGCTCTGGCGATCGTGGCGGAGAACATCCCCTCCTCGCTGCTGCCGGAGATGATCCCGGGCCTGCAGAGCGGCGCCGTCCTGATGCGGCCGTCGGACGACGATCTCCGCCGAGGGGGCGCCTTCGAGATCGAGGAGCGCACCGTGCCCGGACCGGAGGGCGCCCCCGACATCTCGCTGCTCATCTGCAGGCCCGCCGGGGTGACCGGTCCGATCCCCGCCCTCTACAACATCCACGGCGGCGGCATGGTCATGGGCGACAACCGGACCGGGATCGAGGCCACCCTGGAGACGGCTCAGGAGTTGGGGCTCGCCGTGGTGTCGGTGGAATACCGCCTGGCGCCGGAACACCCGCATCCCGCCCCGGTCGAGGACTGTTACGCCGGCCTGGTCTGGACGGCGGAGCACGCGGAGGAGATCGGCGTCGATCGGGAAAGGATCATCGTCGGCGGCAGCAGCGCGGGAGGCGGCCTGTCCGCGGCCGTCGCGCTGCTCGCCCGTGACCGCGGCGGCCCGGCTCTGGCCGGGCAACTGCTGGCCTGCCCGATGCTCGACGACCGCAACGACACCGTGTCGAGCCTGCAGATGGCCGGACTGGGCGTATGGGACAGGACGTCGAACGACACCGGATGGACGGCGTTGCTCGGCGAACGGCGGGGCGGCCCCGACGTCTCCCCGTACGCCGCCCCGGCCCGCGCGGAGGACCTTTCCGGGCTGCCGCCCGCCTTCGTCGACGTGGGTTCCGCCGAGACGTTCCGCGATGAGGACGTGGCCTACGCCACCCGCATCTGGCAGGCGGGCGGCCAGGCGGAGTTGCACGTGTGGCCGGGCGGGTTCCACGGGTTCGACATCATGGTGCCCCAGGCCGCGATCTCCCAGGCGGCCCGGGCCGCCAGGACCGACTGGCTGCGCCGCCTGCTGGCACGCTGACGCCGAGTCGGCGCGCCTTCGCGGAGCGGCGACCCTGGCACCGGTTCACCGCACGATGCAGGATTGGGCCTGTGAAGGAGCTTGCCGGCCGGCTCACGGCACTCGACCCCGACGCCGGCGCGGCGGTCCGGGTGATCGCCTACTTCGATCGGCTCCTCGAGACCCGCGCGGGCCTGGAGGCGCTGGTGCGCGGGGCGGCGGTGCTGGCCGGCTGCCCGGCCCGGCTGGCCGACGAGAAGCGCGGCGTCCACATCAAGGTGGACGCCGACGGCCGGCGGGCCGACGACGAAGGGCCCGCCGACCCCGCGTGGTTGTCCGCGCCGCTGACGCCCGACGGCCCGCCCGCGTTGTGGCTGGAACGCGAGGGACCTGCCGGCGTGGTCGACGCGATGGTGCTGGAACGGGCCGCGGCCTCGATCCGCGCCGTGCTCGACCGCACGCGCGGCAGCGCCCCGGCGGACGCCGCGGGCGACCAGGCCTTAGCCGAGGTCCTGCTGGACGCGTCCGCCTCGGAGACCGCGCGTCTGCACGCGGCCCGGCGTCTCGGCCTCCGCCCCGGCGTCCCGGCCAGGGCCGTGGCACTCGCGGGCGGTCAGGCCCTGATCCAGTCCGTGCCTCCCTCCGGCGCCGCTCCGCCGCCGGGTGACCCGCGCGCGGGCGTCGGCCCGGCGGTGCCCCTCCTCGGCCTCCCGGCGTCCTGGTCGGCCGCGCTCGTCGCCCTCCGGCTGACCGCCGAAGGGACCGAGCAGGACCCCGGACCGCGGGTCGTGCACGCCGACCAGATGGGCGGACTCGCCGTCCTCGCCGCGGCGATCGGCCCGGGAAGCGATCCCATCCCGGACGTGCACGCCCTGGATCGCGCCGCCGCGGCGGCCCCGTGGATGCTGGCCACACTCGACGCGGTCGCCTCCCAGTCCAGCCTGCGCACCGCGGCGACGGCACTGCACATGCACCACTCCACGCTGCAGGATCGGCTGGCCCACGCCGAGCAGGTGCTCGGCTGGTCCGTCCACGGGCCGCAGGGACGGTTGCGACTGCAACTCGCCCTCGCGCTACGGCGCCTGCACCACCACGCGCCTGCGGCAGCCGCCGTCAGCGACCGGCCAGGGTGAGACCGAAGTCGCCCGCGGGGTCGGTGTAGAAGCGGACGACGTCGAATCCCGCGGCGGCCAGTTCGCCCCGAACGCCCTCCTCGCGGAACTTGGCGCTGATCTCGGTCCGCATCTCCTCACCGGGTTCGAAGGCGAGGGACAGGCCGAGGCCGCCCAGCCGTACGGGCATGGCCCTGGTCGCCCTGAGGCGCATCTCGATCCAGTCGTTGTCCTCGTCGTACCGGGCGACGTGCTCGAAGGCGTCCGGCTCGAAGTCGCCGTCCAGCTCCCGGTTGATCACGTGGAGCACGTTGCGGTTGAACGCGGCCGTGACCCCGTGGTCGTCGTCGTAGGCCGCGATCAGCCGCCGGACGTCCTTCACCAGGTCGGTCCCGAGCAGCAGGGTGTCACCCGGCCTGAGAGTGGAGCGCAGCTCTTTGAGGAACACCTCGCGGGCCGCCGGAGGGAGGTTCCCGATGGTCCCACCGAGGAAGGCGACCATCCGCCGTCCCGTCCTCGGCAGCAGCGAGAGGTGGTGCTCGAAGTCGGCGCGGACCGGCCGTACGGCCAGGCGGGGATAGCGGGCGGCGAGCCGCCCGGCGGCGGCCTCAAGGGTGACCGCGTCGACGTCCACGGGCATGTAGGTCCGCAACGTGCCCGAGCCGGACAGCGCGTCGAGCAACAGGACGGTCTTCTCACTGGTGCCCGAGCCGAGCTCGACGAGCGTGTCCGCCCCGCTGCGTGCGGCGATGTCGGCCGCGTTCCTGCGCAGGATGGCGAGCTCCCTGCGGGTCGGGTAGTACTGGTCGAGCCGCGTGATCCGCGAGAACAGGTCGCTGCCGGTCGCGTCGTAGAACCACTTCGGGGGCAGCCACTTGGGCGTGGAGGTCAGCCCGGTGCGCACGTCGTGTTCCAGCGCCTGCCGCAGGTAGTCACCGTGGAGATGGTCGATCAGCGTCATGTGGTCACTCCTCAGTCGATGGGTGTCACGAGCACGCCGTCGGGGGACGCGAGCAGGAGGTTGCGGTCGGGCACGGCCTGCCATCCGGGGCGGTCGTCGAGCGGCTCGCTCGCCACGAGCACGCCCTCTCCGAGATGGGCGTAAAGGGTGTCGCCCCATGCCGTCGCGGCGAGCTCCATCCCGCCGCAGACGAGCAGGTTGAGCCGGGCGGCCGGGTCGGCCTCCGCGGCACCCCTGACGACGAGGGGAAGCGCCCGGGCGAGCGGGATCCCCTCGCGGAGCCGCGCGAACACGGCGGAGGCGAGCCAGGCCGAGTCGCACGCGCTCTCCGCGCCGGGCGCCAGTGGCCGGACGGCCTCTGTCCGGACTCGGCCGTTGTGGCTGAGCAGCCAGATGCCGGCCGCGAACGGTGCGGTGGCGGACTCCTCGATGGGCATGCCCACGGTCGCCGACCTGACGGCGGCCATCAGGCAGGAGGAGCGCGCGACACCGGCGATGCCGGGCAGGTTGGCGTCGGCCCAGATCGGGATCGACCTGCGGTAGCGGACCGGCTCGGGGAGGGAGGGGTCGTACCATCCCAGCCCGAACCCGTCGGCGTTGACGCTTCCGAACCGTTGCATGCGCGGGGCGTACGCCTGCCGGAGCAGCCCCTGATCAGGCTCGAAGATCAGCGAGGACAGGCTCCGCGACGGCCCCAGCCAGGCCGCGTGGCGGCACATCTAATCCTCCGAGCGGGCGCACCGGAACCCGGAGAAGATCTGCCTGCGAACCGGATAGTCCCAGTTGCGGAACGTGGTCCTGACGGCGGAGGGATGGGTGGCCCAGGAGCCGCCGCGGAGCACCCGGTGATCCTGGCCGAAGAAGACCTCGCTGTACTCCTTGTAGGGGAAGCTCCGGTAGCCCGGGTAGGGCAGGAACCACGAGTCGGTCCACTCCCAGACGTCGCCGATGAGCTGCTCCACCCCGTACGGGCTCGCCCCCTGGGGGAACGCCCCGATCGGCGCGGGACGAGCCGCCAGGTGGCCGAGGTTCGCCTGGTCGAGCGTGGGATCGGCGTCACCCCACGGATAGGTTCGCCCGCCGCAGGCCTTCTCCCACTCGGCCTCGGTCGGCAGCCGCCTGCCGGCCCAGCGGGCGTAGGCGTCGGCCTCGTACCAGGACACGTGCTGCACCGGCTCGTCCGCGGGCACGGGCTCCGGCCGGCCGAACCGGGTGCGCCACCAGGTGTCGCCGTCCCTCGTCCAGAAGAGGGGGGCGCGGACGCCCTTCACCTCCACCCACTGCCATCCCTCGGCCGTCCACCAGCGGGGATCCTCGTAGCCGCCCGAGGCGACGAACTCCATGTACGCGCCGTTGCTCACGGGGAACCGGTCGATCCAGTAGCCCGGGAGGTACATCCGGTGGGCGGGCCGCTCGTTGTCGTACGCCCAGGGCGTGACGCCGGCGCCCATCGTGAAGATCCCCCCGGGGATGTGGACCTCCCGGGACGCACCGAGGTTCGGGGAGCGGCCGGGCGGCAGGTCGCCCTCGCGGACCAGGCCGGGCTCCCTGGACAGCTGCAGGGTGGCAAGCATGGTCTCGTCGTGCTGATGCTCGTGCTGCACGACCAGCCCGAAGACGAAGCCTCCCGCCCGCAGCGGGTCCGGGTCGTCGAGATCGACCTTGTCCAGGACGTCGAGCACCCTCCCGCGCACCCCCGAGATGTACCGTCTGGCCTCGTCGGGCCCGAGCAGCGGCAGGCTCGGCCGGGCGTCCCGCGTGTGGGTGAAGGCGTCGTAGAGATCGTCGATCTCCGGCCGCAGCGGGGTGATCCCCCCGACCTCGCGCAGCACCCAGAGCTCCTCGTAGTTCCCGACATGGGCGAGGTCCCAGACGAGCGGGGACATCAGAGGCGAGTGCTGGCGGACGAGCAGGTCGTCGTCGACGTCGGTGTAGGCCAGGGAGCGGTCGCGCACGGCGGCCAACTCGGCGGCGATCTTCTCCTTGAGGGCGGTCACATCAGGGACCTTGATGGAATCGGTCACGCGTACATCTCCTCCATCAGATCGACGGCCGGCGAGCGGCCGGACTCGATGTGCTTGGCGGCGAAGGCGCAGACACGGGCCACCAGCCAGGGTTCGGCCCCCAGCCGGGGAAGCGCCTCGGCCGCCGCCAGGAAACACGCCCCGGCCGCCTCGCGCAGCGCGGGGTCGGCCAGGCCGAGGCGGGCCGCCGGCACCCAGCTGTCGCGCACCGGCGCGGCGGCGTCGAGCGCGACGGCGGCCGCGCGGTCGTCCATGAGAAGGGCGCTCACGACGGCGGCGCAGACCGGCCAGTCGCCGGCTCCCTGGGCGTCGAGATAGCGGATCTCGAGCCAGCCGCGTGGCCGTACGGGCGGGAAGAGGGTCGTCGCGTGGTAGGCCACGTCGTCCTCCTCCGGCGGCCGCCCGGCCACGGCCTCGAAGTCGCGGAACGCCGATCCTGCCGGCACGGCGCGGATGCCGTCGCCGTCCCGGATCATCATGAGCCCGGCGTCCAGCAGGTACCGGGCCCAGTCGCCGGCCGGGTCGCCGCCCGCCGCCGCGGAGGCGGTCCTGGACGGGTCCAGGTTGAACCACACCGCCTGGCGGCCGGACATCCAGCCGTCGGCGGGCGAGTTGGCGAAGGCCGCGACGAGGACCGGCCCGAGCACGTGGGCACGTGCCCACCGCTCCGCGGGGTCGGAGCCTAAATCCACGTTGACCTGGATCGAGGCCGTCGAGCACATCATCGTGAGCCCGTACGGCACGCCGAGGTAGGCCGCCATGGCGTCGTAGCGCGGCTCCCGGAGCTGGCGTTTCGGCGGCCGCAACCGGTCGAGGCCCGCCGCCCCCAGGGTCAGCCCGGCCCCGGCCAGCGCGCGCCGCACGACGTCGACGTCGGCGACGAGATCGGCGACGGCCCGCGGGAGCGGCCCCGGCGGAGCTGAGAGCTCGAGCTGCCCGCCCGGTTCGAAGGTGATCCGGCTGCCGCCCGGCAACGACGGAAGGGCCGCCGTGGTCCGGGCGATGGGGACGTGCTTCGCGGGGACCTCCGCGTCGAAGACGAGGAACTCCAGCTCGACGCCGACCCGGTCGGTGGTGGCGCCACGAAAACACTTCCGCGCGTACGCCTGCACGTCGGTCATTCGCCCCTCCATCGGCGTCCACGCGGATCGCCAGACTCCGCGAATGGCGCAGAACGTTCCGGGGAACGAGTTCTCCCCGGAAGCTTCACGAACTAACCTGAATTGCCATAAAACCAGGGGATTTAGCGGGAAAAAAGAGCACTTCGCCCGGCCGTCCCTCCACGCAAGGCTCTCACCTGGCGATGCCGGTAGCGTTGGGTGCCATGACAGCTATGGACCCCACAACCTCGGGCGCCCACGGAATCGGCCTGGCGACGATCGCGACGGACGGCACCGTCCTCGACACGTGGTACCCCTCCCCCGCTCTGGGCGAGCCGCCCGTCATCGGAACAGAACCGCTCGCGGTGGCCGGTCTCGACGAGGACCTGGCCGCGCTCCTGGGGCCCGACCCCGCCCGCGGCGTCGAGGTCGTGGCGGTGCGCACCGGGATCGCCGACCTGTCCGCGCCGCCCGCCGACGCACACGACGCGTACCTGCGGCTCCATCTGCTGTCCTCCCGCCTCGTACGCCCCCACGGCCTCAACCTGGACGGGCTCTTCGGCCTGCTGGCCAACGTCGTGTGGACCAACCACGGCCCGTGCGTGGTGGAGGGCTTCGAGTCCGTACGGCTCCGCCTGCGCGCCCGGGGGCCCGTGACCGTCTACGGCGTGGACAAGTTCCCCCGGATGGTCGACTACGTGCTGCCCACCGGGGTCCGCGTCGCCGACGCCGATCGCGTACGGCTCGGCGCGCACCTCGCGAGCGGCACCACCGTCATGCACGAGGGCTTCGTCAACTTCAACGCCGGAACCCTCGGCGCCTCGATGGTGGAGGGCAGGATCTCGGCCGGGGTCGTCGTGGGCGACGGCTCGGACGTCGGCGGCGGGGCCTCCATCATGGGCACCCTGTCGGGCGGCGGCAAGGAGATCATCTCCGTCGGAGAGCGGTGCCTTCTGGGGGCCAACTCCGGGATCGGCATCTCCCTCGGCGACGACTGCGTGGTCGAGGCGGGCCTGTACGTCACGGCGGGCACCAAGGTCACGCTGCCGGGCGGCGAGGTCGTGAAGGGCAGGGAGCTGTCCGGCAAGAGCGGGCTCCTGCTGCGCCGCAACTCCACGACCGGCGCGGTCGAGGCGGTCCACCGGGCAGGCACGGGCATCGAGCTGAACTCCGCGCTCCACGCCAACGACTGACCCCTGAGATGTCCCTGAGGCAGCCCTGAACTTGGCCGCCCGCCCTGTGATCGTGGGGCGGGCGGAGCTTACGGTGAAGACATGGGACGCATTCTCCTCATCGCAGCGGCGGTCATCGTCGGCTTCTTCGTGCTCGGTTCGGTCATCTCTCTCATCTTCGGCGCGCTGAAGTGGGTGCTGATCATCGGTGCCGTCGCACTGATCGTGTCCGTCGTCGTCAAGCTGACCCGCTCCGGCGGAAGCCGCGATCACTACGCCTGACCACTCATCCCGGCGGCCGGCCGTGGGCGCCGCGGCCGGCCGGGGCCCGTCCACGCGGCATCATGGGAGCCGCCGGGCCAACCGCTCATTCGGCGCATACCATCGCTCATATGAGCACCTCTTCACACGCACGGGTGGTCGACGCCGACCGGGTGAGCGCCGTCATGGCGTCGCTCCCCCCTGAGACGGCGATCGAGGGCCTGGCCCAGGTCTTCGGGCTTCTGTCCGATCCCGGGCGGCTCCGGCTGATGGCCGCGCTCCTCGAGGGTGGCGAGATGTGCGTCTGCGATCTCGCGGCGGCGTGCGGCCAGAGCGAGTCGGCCGTCTCCCACGCGCTGCGGCTGCTCCGGCTCAACCGTGTGGTGAAGGTGCGGCGGTCCGGCCGGATGGCGTACTACCGGCTGGCCGACTCGCACGTACGGATGCTCTTCGATCTCGGCCTCACCCACGTGACCCACGACGAGGCCGGCTCGCATGACTGATCAACGGGCCGCCCGCGGCCGGGGGCACGCCCCGGGACCCGGAGCCGAGCGGGGACACGGGCCCGGAGACGGGCACGACCACGACACGGCCCACGACCACGACCACGACACCGCACACGACCTCGACACGGCACACGGGCACGGCCACGGGCACGCCGTGCGCTCGGACGCCGACCGGCGCCCACTCGTGGGAGCGCTGCTCCTGATCCTCGGCTTCATGGCGGCCGAGGTCGTGACCGGTCTGCTGGCCGGCTCCCTGGCGCTGCTGTCGGACGCCGGCCACATGCTGACCGACGCCGCCGCGATCGGGCTGGCGCTCGTCGCCATGCGGATCGCCGCACGTCCGGCCAAGGGCGGCTTCACCTACGGGCTCAAGCGCGTGGAGATCATCAGCGCGCAGATCAACGGCATCACCCTGCTGCTGCTCACGGTGTTCTTCGTCGCCGAAGGCGTGCACCGGCTGGTGTCCCCGCCCGTGGTCGAGGGTGCGCTCGTGACCGTGACCGGCCTCGTCGGCATCGTCGTCAACGTGATCGCGGCCTGGCTCATCAGCAAGGCCAACCGGTCGAGCCTCAACGTCGAAGGGGCCTTCCAGCACATCCTCAGCGACCTCTACGCGTTCATCGCGACGGCGGCGGCCGGTCTCGTGGTCTGGCTGACCGGGTGGGCCCGGGCGGACGCCATCGCCGCCCTGGTGGTGGCCGCCCTGATGGCCAAGGCGGGCTGGGGCCTGGTCCGCGACTCCGGACGCGTCTTCCTCGAGGCGGCGCCCACGGGGATGGCGCCCGACGAGATCGGCGCCCGGATGGCGGCGACGGAGCACGTCGTCGAGGTGCACGACCTGCACATCTGGACGGTCACCTCGGGTTACGCCGCGCTCTCCGCCCACGTGCTCGTCGCCCCCGGTTCCGACTGCCATGCCGTACGGCAGGCCACCGAGGCCATGCTGCACGACACCTACGGCATCGAGCACACGACGCTCCAGGTGGACCACGCCTCCCCCAAGCTGCTGATCATCGGCGAGGAGGGCCCGCACTGCCGGGACCCGCACGGCCCCTCCCACCCCGGCGCCACCTGATCCACCTGATCGCAAGGGGGCGGGCCCTGCCGGTGATCCGGCAGGGCCCGCCGTCGTCGGCCCGCTGGAACAGCGGGTGAGGGTCAGGAGACGGGCGGGTAGGCGTTCCGCAGCAGTTCCTGGAACTGCGCGGAGAACCAGTGTCCCGAGACCGGGGCGTTCGGCAGGGAACCGGTCATGCTGTTCCCGTTGCGCTCGTTGCCCGTGTAGGTCGGGTCGCACATGCGGTCGAAGCCCTTGCCCTCGTCGTTCGGGATCGCCGAGCTGGAGCCGTCGGACTCGCCCGGCGGCTTGATCCAGACGTAGGCGTCGAGACCCGCGGCGGGGCTGGAACGCGGGCGCTCACCGAGACCGGCGCCACTCTGGTTGCACCAGTTGCCCGCGTGGATCCTGCGGTCGATGCGCGACTGGTTGACGAAGGTGTTCACGTCGGTCGAGGTGCTCGGTCCCGTCGGGCGTGCTGCGCCGCCCCAGCCGTTGCGGGAGGTGTCGATCAGCATGCCGATCCCGGAGGGGAAGCCGGCCTGCACGAGCCTGGCCCTGAACGCCTGGGCGAAGGAGAGCTCGTCGACGTAGAAGTTCCAGTCGACCCACTTCGACTGCCGCACCGACTGGCCGCCCACCGTGGAGTTGACGGTGAAGTACGGCTCGGTCAGGGCGGAGTAGTTGGCGGTGTTGGTGATGAAGCCGTCGACGCTGGCGTAGCCGGCCGTCGTGCCCCTCGCGGTGGAGGCCATCAGGTCGGCGGTGGGGCCGAAGTTCGTGTCCCAGCCGATCCAGCCGTGGTGGGCGGCGTCGAGGTAGGTGTAGACGTTGGTGATCGCGTGCAGCTTGTTCAGGGCGTACTGGATGCCCTGGACGTAGGCCCCGCTCGACTGCGCCTCCTGGCACTTCGCCACGTTGAGGTTGGTGATCAGGTTGGGCAGCGAGTCGATCTCGATGACGGTGGCGATCCGGAGTTGCGCGTACTTCGGGTCCGCCATGATCGCGGCGATCGGGTCGATGTACTCGGTCTTGTAGCGGTTCAGACCGTTCTGAGCGATGAGCAGCTCACCGTTGGAGGCGAGCGCCGAGCAGTCGCGGTTCGGCAGGTTGTAGACGACGAACTGGACCGTCAGCGGCGCGCTTCCGTTGGCGGCGTCCTGCCTGACCGCCTCGTCCAGGTGCGCCCGCAGGCCCATGGAGGACGAGGAGCCCGCGATGGCCGCGATGCGGTCCAGCCAGACGCCGGTCGAGGTCCTGGAGACCGCGCCGCCGCCGGGCTCCGCCGCCGCCTTGGCCGACCACTCCGGGTTCACATAGCCCGTGGCCCCGGCGTACGGGTTGTCCACGTGCGGCCCGGAAGGACCGGTCGGAGTCGGGGTGGGCGTCGGGGTCGGCGTGGGAGTCGGGGTCGGGGTCGGCGTGGGAGTCACCGTGGGCGTCGGAGTCGGAGTGGAGCCGTTGCAGGCCACTCCGTTGATCTTGAACGACGTGGGCGCGGGGTCGCTGCCGCTCCATGTGCCGTTGAAGCCGACTCCCAGCGAGGCGCCGGCGGCGAGGTTCCTGTTCCAGTCGAGCCCTGTGGCCGTCACGTTCGCGCCGGACTGGGTCCAGTTCGCGGACCAGCCCTGGGTGACCTTCTGGCCGGCGTTGGGGAAGGCGAACGTAAGCGTCCACCCGTTGACCGGGTCACCCACGTTCCTGATCGTGAGGTTGGCGGTGAAACCGCCCTGGCCGGGGCTGGAGGTCCATTCGTTCGAGGCGTAGGTGACGCCGCACGCGACCGCGGCGCTCGCCGAGGTGGCGACGGCCACGGCCATCGTGGCGCCGAGCGCGAGCGCGGCCGCCGCGATCATGCCGCGGCGCACCGGGGAGCGCGCGGCTCCGGGGCGGGGGGTGGATCTCATTGCGTGGGTCCTCCTGGCGAGGTTCGTCAGTACGCTTTGGGAGCGCTCCCAAAGAACGTAGGCACGACCCTCCCCGCCGTACAGGGACCGGTCCGCGGGGACCATGGGACGAGTCTCGCCGACGGCGACCACCCGGCCTCCGAGCAGGACATCCGTGCCGCGCCACGGCAGGAGCCCCCTCCGGGCCCCGTGAAAGTTTCAGATTCGACGTCCGCGCCGGGCGTGCACGGCCCGGCACGGACTCAGCTCCTGGGCGCTCCCGGGTTGAGGGCGAGCCATCGCCAGCGCGGCCCCTGCGTGACGGCCGCTGCCACGACGAGGATCCAGACGAGCACGGCGACCACCGGAGGCCAGGCGAACCACGAGGCCACCGCCGCGGCGGCGAACTGCAGCAGGACGAGGAGGATCACCACCCACCCCGGGACGGGGACGATGACCGAGGCCTTGTCCCCAGGTGTGGAAAACAACGTCGGCAGGCCGATCAGCACCAGGACCGAGACGAGCGCCAGCACCACGGAGTGGCTCCACAGCGCCCACGGTGTCGCCACCCACGCCACCAGTTCCGTCGCGAACCGCAGAGTGGCGCCGAGCCGGGGATCGGGCGCCTCACCACCGGGGGAGAGACCTTTCACCCTGAGATCATGTCAGGGTGCGTGAGACGGGCTTCATCGGCCTCGCGGGGAGTTCCGGCCCGGCGAAGGCGTGGCGCGCTACGGACACCTCAGCACCGCCTGCGGGCCCCCGGGCGAGTAGCATCCGTGAGTCATACTTATCGCGAATGGGGATCGTCATGACCGTCAAAGTGACCGTCACCGGCGCGGCCGGCCAGATCGGTTACGCGCTGCTCTTCCGCATCGCCTCAGGCCAGCTCCTGGGTGCCGACACCCCGGTGACGCTGAGCCTGCTGGAGATCCCGCAGGCGGTCAAGGCCGCAGAGGGCACCGCGATGGAGCTCGACGACTGCGCGTTCCCGCTGCTGCGGGGCATCGAGATCTCCGACGACCCGGCCAAGGCGTTCGACGGCGCCAACGTCGCGCTGCTCGTCGGAGCCCGGCCTCGCACGGCGGGCATGGAGCGGGGCGACCTCCTCCAGGCCAACGGCGGCATCTTCGGGCCCCAGGGCAAGGCGATCAACGACCACGCGGCCGACGACATCCGCGTTCTGGTCGTCGGCAACCCCGCCAACACCAACGCCCTCATCGCCCGGTCGGCTGCGCCCGACGTCCCCGCCGAGCGGTTCACCGCGATGACCCGCCTCGACCACAACCGCGCGCTGTCGCAGCTGTCCGCCAAGCTCCGCGTCCCGGTCTCCGAGATCAAGAAGATGACGATCTGGGGCAACCACTCCGCGACGCAGTACCCCGACCTCTTCCACGCCGAGGTCGGCGGCAAGATCGCCGCTGAGCAGGTCGAGGAGGAGTGGCTGCGCGACACCTTCATCCCGACGGTGGCCAAGCGCGGTGCGGCGATCATCGAGGCCCGCGGCGCCTCCTCCGCCGCGTCGGCGGCCAACGCCGCCGTCGACCACGTCCACGACTGGGTGAACGGCACGCCCGAGGGCGACTGGACCTCGGCCGCCATCCCCTCCGACGGCTCGTACGGCGTGGCCGAGGGCATCATCTCCTCGTTCCCCGTCGTGTCGAAGAACGGCCGCTGGGAGATCGTTCAGGGTCTGGAGATCGACGCGTTCTCCCGTGGCCGCATCGACGCCTCCGTCGGTGAGCTGATCGAGGAGCGCGACGCCGTCAAGGAACTCGGTCTGATCTGACCGGCGCCGCGCCACCGCCCCACGGGCGGTGAGCGACGTCATCGCGACCAGATCGGCCACGTCCGACATCACGGTCAGGCGCTGGGTCAGGCCGGCGGGGATCGCCCCGAGGTCATGGCCCAGCGTCTTGGCGAGGTACGGCAGAAGCACCAGGACGACCAGGGCCAGCGTGACCACGCTGAGCACGCTGACGAGGCGTGAGCCCACGATCCGGGCAAGGATCAGTCCCGCGACCGGCAGGCTGACGAAGGCGACGGCCGCCGCGTATCGGTGAATCCCCCCGGACATCGACAGGGGCAACCCCGGCCGGTCCGTAGGGAATCCGGCCACCAGAAGCAGACAGCCGCTCCACAATCCGGCCAGCAACGCGACCCTGCGGTCCAGACGCGCCAGCCGAAGGGCGGCCAGAGCCGAGCCGCACGCGAGCGACACCAGCGAGACGGGCAACAGCCAGCCGTACGGTGCGAAGACGAACTGGCTGATCACGTCGCGCATAGGGTCGAGCCCTGACACGAGGTGCAGGAGCACCATGCCGAGGCAGCCGGCGGCGACCAGCGCGTGCCCCGCGACCCGGGCGAGATCGGGCCCCCACCAGGTGGGCGCGAAACTCCCTCGGCGTAGTGCGACGTCATACGGGTTTCCGGCAAAGGTAAAGAACATCCCCATGGCTCATCACTGTGGCCGTGGGGAGGACGCCGGCCCATCGGAGATCTACCCGACCGACCCCTGAGGTTCCCCTAGGACGGGTCCCCCGAATCGGCAGGGGCGGTCTCGGGGGTGGAGACGCGGAACCAGCGGCATCCGTACCTTCCGAGGCCGAATCGCGCGCGTCCGGCGTCGGAGATCTCCACCGTCCCGTCCACCATGAGATCGGTCAGCACCTTGGACGAGTCGAGGCCTTCGAGGACGACCTCGGCCTCGGTCTCCTCCTCGCCGAAGTTGTGCACGGCGACGACGGTCTCCCCCTCCGCGTCCGCCCGATGGGCCAGCACGGCGTCGGCCCCGCAGTCGAGGACGGTGTAGTCGCCCCAGGCGAGCTCGGGACACTCCCGGTAGTGCCGGACGAGCCGGGTGATCCAGAGCAGCAGGGAGCCGGGGTCGCGCTGCTGCGCGCTGACGTTCACATGCTCGGGGCCGTAGTCCCCGGAGGGCATGGCGTTGTGGATCTTCGCGGGGTCGGCGGTGCTGAAACCGCCGTTGCGGTTGGGGGTCCACTGCATCGGCGTACGGACGGCCTGCCGGCCCTCCAGGTCCAGGTTCTCCCCCATGCCGATCTCCTCCCCGTAGAACAGGACGGGGGTGCCGGGGAGGGAGAACAGCAGGCTGTAGACCATCTTGATCCGCTCCAGGTCGCCCCCGAGCATCGTGGGCAGGCGCCGGCGCAGGCCGCGGCCGTACAGTTGCATGTCCTCATCGGGGCCGAAGGCCGCGAAGACCTCCTGGCGCTCGGAGTCGCTGAGCTTGTCCAAGGTGAGCTCGTCGTGGTTGCGGACGAAGGTCGCCCAATGGGCGTCCCTGGGCGGCCGGGGCCGCTCCCTGAGCGCCGCGGCGAGCGGCCCCGCGTCGCCCCGGGCCAGCGAGAGATACATGTTCTGCATGCCGATGAAGTCGAAGCACATCGTGATCTGGTTGCCGAGCGAGTCGCCGAAATACTTCACGAGGTCGTCGTAGGGCAGGTTCACCTCGCCGAGCAGCGCGGCGGAGCCGTCCCTGCGATTCATGAAGGCGCGCAGGTCGGCGAAGAACTCGTGCGGATCGGGAAGCTTCTCGTCACCGGGATCGGTGACCTGCTCCACCAGGAACGGCACCGCGTCGACACGGAATCCGGAAAGGCCGAGTTCCATCCAGAAGCCGAGGATCCGCGCGATCTCGTCGCGCACCTCGGCATTGTTGGTGTTGAGGTCGGGCTGGAACCGGTAGAACCGGTGGAAGTAATACTGGCCGGTCTTCTCGTCGAACTCCCACAGGCTGTTCTCCTTGTCGGGGAACACCACTCCCTTGGGGTCGTCGGGCTGTGGTTCGTCGGACCAGATGTACCAGTCGCGATATCGCGAGTCCTTACCCGATCGGGCGTCCAGGAACCACGGGTGCTGATCGGAGGTGTGGTTCACGACGAGGTCGGCGATGACCCGGATGCCCCGGTCCCTGGCCACCCGCATGAACTCCACGAAGTCGCCGAGCGTGCCCAGCCGAGGATCCACGTTGTAGAAGTCGGTGATGTCGTAGCCGTCGTCACGATCCGGGCTGGGGAAGAACGGCATCAGCCAGATGCACGTCACACCCATCCGGTCGAGGTGGTCGATCCGCTGGATGGCGCCCCGGAAATCCCCGACTCCGTCGCCGTTCCCGTCGGCATATGTCTCGACATCAAGACAGTAAACGACCGCGTTCTTCCACCACAGATCGGACGTGACGCTCAGCCTCATAAGGCTGATGGCTGCCCGGTAAAAAGTCGGCAAAACATCCGGAAACCCGCGCCGCCGGTGCGACGCGGGTCCGGATTTCGATATGTCGGGCTCGTGAGCGCGAGCCCGAATCTTCGAACTTCTCTTGAGCCTAGAGGGGCGTGACCTGCTCGGCCTGCGGACCCTTGGCGCCCTGTACGGTCACAAAACTGACGCGCTGGTTCTCGTCCAGGCTTCGGTAACCACTCGAGGTGATCGCCGAGTAGTGAACGAACACGTCAGGTGTACCGTCGTCAGGAGCGATGAACCCGAAGCCCTTTTCGGCGTTGAACCACTTGACGGTGCCTTCAGACAACTGCTTCTCCTTTACGGGAGCCTCACCATGTCACCAGGTCGGAGACACGGGGCTGCTCAGCGGACCTTACCCTGCATCCGCGTATCACGCTGGAAAAGCAAGCAAGCACGCCCGCCGCCGGGAGATTCCCCGAGAGCGTGCCTTTGGCTAAAACACGTTCTAGGAAATCACCGCTGCAACAACAACAGCCTATCCGGAGAGTACCCGGATCGCCGAATACCTATGCGGGCGATGCCATGTACCACCTCGCGTGGCCGTCACCACGGGTCAACGAGTCGAGCCTGCGGGGAAGTTCCTGCCGTGAGAACGGGTCTCCCAGGGCGTTGCGGATGTGGATGCCGACCGCGTACATGTCCCTGACTTCCATCAGAGTGCCGTAGCCGGGCCACAGCCGCAGGTCGGCGCCGTACGCGTGGGCGAACTCCTCGACATCGGCCGCGGACAGGCCGAAACGGCGCTGCCCGTGGTAGGTGTGCACGAGATCCCACTCCCGGGGGCCGACCGCGACGCCGTCCCAGTCCAGCAGCACGACGTGGCCGTCCTGGCAGCGCAGGAGGTTGTCGATCCACGCGTCGCCGTGCAGGAGGACGGGAGGCCCGGTCTCCAGGTCGCCCCAGCGCCCGGTGAGCTCCTCGATCCGGTCGCCGAGCCAGGCCCGCTGCCCGGCGGTCAGCACCTCCGCCCGGTGCTCGACGGCATGGCGCACCTCCGAGAGGGGGTCGGTGAGCCGGCGCAGCGGCATGGGGGGCACGGGCTCGCGGTGCAGGTTCCGCAGGATCCGGCCGAGTTCCCGGGTCGTGGGACGGCCCCTGGACCGCACGTACCGCCAGAAGGTCACCGCCCTGCCGCCGTAGACGATCGGCTGGCCCGGGATCTCGTCCACCGGGCGCACGGTCGGGAAGCCCCGGTCGGCGAGCCAGCGCGCGACCGCCAGCACCACGGGCAGCCGGGTCAGGGCGTCGGGGGCGGTGGCGATCCGCACGACCATGTCGCCGCGGAGCTTGAAGACCGCGTTGCTGCGCAACCGCATGAGCTGGGCGCCCCGGGAATCCACGCCCAGCTGGCCGCACACTTCACGCAGAAGGCCGAACGCCTCCTCGGCGAGCGGAGGCCGCCCCCCGGCTCTCATCGCCGCCTCACAGCCGGCTGTCCAGGGCGAGCCGCGAAGAGGACTCCGAGAGCACCTGCCGCAGGTGCCGTACGGCCGGCAGCCCCGGGTCGACGTCGGCGAGCAGGGCCTTCGCGCGGGTGACGACGATCGAGGTGCGGTGCTCGGCCGGCACCTGTCCCAGCGCGTCGGCCGCGATCCTGCACGCCTCCTCGTGATCCCCGTGCCTGGCCAGATGGCTGGCCTGGTCGAGCTGGATGAGGGCCGGGTCGATCGTGTGGAAGCCGGAGGAGAAGCCGTCGAGGCCGTCGAAGTCGTCGGCGTCGCCCAGCTCGATCAGCGTCCCGGTCCGGTAGAACTTCATGCGTTTCTCGGTGAAGACGAAGGCCAGGTCGTCCTGGCTCATGCCGCGCATCCTGGCGAAGATCTGCTCGGCCTCGGCCAGGGCCAGCCTGGCCGCCTTGCCGTCCCCCATCCGGGCGAGCGCCCGGGCCTCGGCCGCCGCCGCGAGCGCCGCGGGAGAGCTCGGGGCCGATCCCGCGAGCATCCGGGCCTCCCTGGCCAGCCGTACGGTCTCGTTGAGGTCGCCGTAGTAGTAGAGCAACATCGTCTGCTGCGCCCGCACGAGGGCACGCAACCTCAGGTCCCCCACGTCGTCGGAGGAGGCGCGGGCCGTGCCGTACCAGGAGTGGGCCTGGCGGGTGTCGCCCAGCTTCATCAGCGCGTCCGCCGAGAGCAGGGCCAGCATCGTCGTCGCGGTCAGCAGGCGGCGCTGCACCGAGGACGGCTGGCGGGCCGCGCTCAGCCTCCGCACGTCCGAGATCTCCAGCATGACGCGGCACAACATCGGCATCGGCGGCGTGGTCATGTACTCGCGGCGGTAACGCAGCACCTGCTCGTCCAGCCGGTCGAGCTGGTCCTCGGTCACGGATCCGGCGGCCAGGGTCCTGTCGATGTCGTGCCGGGTGCCCTCGACCTCGGCGAAGAACCGGCCGTTGGGCGTGCCGAGGAGCATGGCCTGGTGGAACAGCGCCCGCCGCTCGGTGTCGTCGCCGGTGTCCTCCAGATGGACGGTCTCGTCGGGCTGGCCGGGGCCGACGACCACGACCTTCTGCCCGCCCTGGTCCTCGCAGTAGTCGGCGGCGAGGCCGAGCC
Source organism: Planotetraspora mira (assembly GCF_016863275.1). Lineage (GTDB taxonomy): Bacteria > Actinomycetota > Actinomycetes > Streptosporangiales > Streptosporangiaceae > Planotetraspora > Planotetraspora mira. Next base: position 129,619 of record NZ_BOOO01000013.1, on the reverse strand, counting down.
GTACGGCATTGGCCCGGTAGAGCCGGGCCAGCAGGTCGATCGTCTGCGGGCGGGGCCTCGCCCGGTTGTTCTCCCAGGCGTTCAGCAGGTCGATGCTGGCGCGCGGCAGCCCGAGGGACTGCTGCTCGCAGAGGAACTCCAGCTCCTCTATCGCCTGCCTTGCCGACCAGCCGCGGCCGAGACGGTGGGCCTTGAGCAGGCTCACACCACAACATCCGTGGATCGCCTGGACGGTCTGCCAGAGCGTCCACTGGCGGCCTTCGGCCTGCTCACGCCAGCGCCGGGCGCATGCCGGTGAGTGCTCTCCACGGGCCATGTGCGTGCCCTCCGCAGTTGGAGTGTCGCCCTGTACGAAATGTTTCCCAAATGTAAAACGGGGTGCACCCGACGTCTCGCACCGTTACGTGTTCGTGGCCGGGGACCCGAGGATGTTCCACGGAATATCGATGAATTCCCTGGTTATTGCACGGTTTCGCGGATCGGCCCCGATTGCCCGGCGGTCGGGTCGGGTTCAGGCTTCCGATTGAAAGGTACCGACATCCCCCGGAGGCCGACCATGACGCCAGATCGCAGCGAGGCGATGGACCATCTGGAGCGGCTCGCCGCCCAGTTGGAGGCCCATTCGTTCCAGGTCCGACTGACGGCGCCGGCGGGGCTGTATCCCCGCCTGCGCGTGATCAACCCCATGGCCCCCGCCATGGCCGAGGACGTCCTCGCGTCGAACGCCAACGACGGCGAGTGGTGGTACTGGCTGTCGTGGGCCGGTCGCATCGGGCACGCCTCCGACGTCGTCACCGCCGCCGAGCGCATCGCGAGCGTCCTGCACGTCATCCGCCGCTAGCCGCATCGATCCGCTCGGCCCGGGAGATCCGGTCACCGCTGCTCGAGGACGCCGTCCACGTAGATGTCCACCTTCTCGTTGTAGAACGAGACGAGGCCGGCGATCTTCTGGCTCTCGGGCAGGGGTGTCGGGTACGACCAGACGAGGTCCTTGCCCTCCCCGATCGACCAGTACTCGGCCGTGCCCTTGTACGGGCAGTGGGTCACGGCGTCGGAACGCGTCAGCAGGTCGAGCCTGACGTCGGTCTTCGGCAGGTAGTAACGCGGCCGCAGTCCGGTCTCGAACAGGATCCGCGTGTGCTTCGAATCGGCGACCGTGACCCCGCCGACCTCCACCCGGATGTGTCGGGAACTCGGGAGGATGTCCACCCTCGTGTACGGATCACGCGCGTGGAAGAAGACCTCCTCGTCCTCCTCGAACCAGTTGTCGACGGAGTCCCACTCGAGTCGGACGTGCCCGCGGATCTCCTTGAGCGGGGCGTCGTCCCCGTAGAGGAGGGCCGCGTCCCTCCGCTCCCCCAGGTCGTGCAGGAGTCCGTCACCCCTGCTCGGGGAGTGCCTGGTCCCGCCGGTCGCCTTGAGCGAGTCGGTGTCGACGTCGCCGGCGGGGAAGTAGTAGGTCGGAAAGTGCGGGCTCTCCCAGACCAGGAGGGCGTGGGTGGTGTCGGCCACCGGACGCCCGTCCACGAAGGCCCGCACGCGCTTGGCCGTCGTCTCGACGCGGACGCGGCCCCGGTTCGTCGTCTCCATGTCAGCGCGAACCACGGGACGCCGTCCGCTTATTCCCCCTTCCGCACGTCTCACAATCCGCATTCCGCGTTGTGCGCTCATGGGCCCGCGCACCGCTATCGACAGCGAGCGGATTAGTCGCTTACCCTCGGATAGGTGGGTCTTCGCCTTTACGATACGCGTCGTCGCATGGTCCGCGATTTCACCCCTCGAATTCCCGGCAGGGTATCGATTTATCTGTGCGGTCCCACCGTCGTCGTTCCTCCCCATGTCGGGCAGATCAGGTCGCAGGTGAGTTTCGACATTCTTCACCGCTGGCTGAGAAGCACCGGCCACAAAGTCCTGTTATGTCGGAACGTCACGGACATCGAAGACAAGATAATCAGCAGGTCCCTTTCCGAGGGGACGCCGTGGTGGCGGATCACCGGCCCCGTCTACCGGTCCTTCGCCCGCGCCTACGCGACGCTCGGGTGCCTTCCTGCCAGCGTGGAGCCCCGGGCGACCGGCCACATCCCCGAGATGATCGAGATGATCGAGGAACTCGTCGCCGCCGGCCACGCCTACGAGGCGGACGGGGACGTCTATTTCGCGGTCGATTCCTATCCCAATTACGGGTCGCTCTCACGACGGCAGGCGAAGCATATGCACGGCGCCGAGGAGAACGAGCGGGGAAAACGCGACCCCCGTGATTTCGCCCTGTGGAAACGCGCCAAGCCGGGCGAGCCGGTCTGGTCCGCCCCCTGGGGAGAAGGACGGCCCGGATGGCACCTGGAATGTTCGGCGATGGCCCGGAGATATCTCGGCGGAGAATTCGACATCCACGGCGGCGGAGCCAATCTCATATTTCCCCATCATGAGAACGAAATGGCTCAGTCACAGGCGACGGGAGACGCGTTCGCACGTTTCTGGCTGCACAACGGACCGGTCACCCATCGCGGGGAGAAAATCCGTAAACACGTGCGCAACCCGCTCGCCGTCCGGGCCGTACTCGATCGGATTCGGCCGGTGGAGCTCCGCTATTACCTGGCCGCCGCCCACTATCGCTCGCCGGTCGAATTCTCGGTCGAGGCGGTCGAGGAGGCGGCCACGGCCTACCGGAGGATCGAACGGTTCGTGCTCCGGGTCGGCTCGTCTCTCGGCTCGCTTCCCCCGCAGTTCAGCGAGGCCATGGACAGCGACCTGAACGTGTCCCAGGCCCTGGCCGTCGTCCATGCGGCGGTCGGCGCGGGCAACGCGGCGCTGGACGCGGGAGACCACGAAGGAGCGGCCGCGAAATGCCGTTCCGTCCGGGCGATGCTGAATGTCCTCGGACTCGACCCGATGAGCGAGATCTGGGCGTCGGAAACGCGTCTCCAGGATGTCGCGGAAGCCGTTCTGGCGGTCGTGGCGAATCTCGCCGCGTCGAGTGCCCGCCAGGGAGATCACGAGCGGGCCCGGATCATGGAACGCCAGATAGAGATCGCCGTGAGAAAGCGCCGCCAAATCAAGCACTCCGCGCTTATCAGATAGCTCAGTGACCGGGCGCCGAGGCCCTCAGGACTACGCTGCCGGGGTGAAGAAGATCCTCATCGACTGCGACCCGGGCATCGACGACGCGCTGGCCATCACCCTCGCCCACGGCAGCGCCGAACTGGAGATCCTCGGAATCACCACGGTCGGGGGCAACGTCTCGCTGCCGAAGACGACGGCCAACGCCCTGCGGCTCCGCGAGTTCCTCGGCTTCCCCGAGGTTCCCGTCGTGCCGGGGAGCCCGGGCGCCCTGCTGCGTCCCACGATCGACGCGGCGGAGGTGCACGGAGACTCGGGGCTCGGTGAGACGCGACTGCCGCCGCCGACCCTTCCCCCCGCGGACGGCCATGCGGTCGACTTCATCATCGACACACTGGCGTCCGCCCCCGGGGAGATCTCGCTCGTCGCCATCGGCCCGCTGACCAACATCGCACTGGCCGTGCGCAAGGAGCCCCGCCTGGTGGAGTGGGCGCGCGAGTTCGTCATCCTCGGCGGCTCCTACACCCGGGGCAACTTCAGCCCGGCTGCCGAGTTCAACATCGCCGCCGACCCCGAGGCCGCGGCCATCGTGTTCTCCGCGGGATGGACGGTCACCATGATCGGCCTCGACGTCAGCCGCACCGCACTCGCGACGATGGCCGTCGTGGACCGGATGCGGGAGATGGGACGGCTGGGCTCGGACCTGCTCGTCCCCTGCGCCGAGTTCTACGGGATGGTCACGGCCAGCGACGGGCCCGCCATCCACGACGCGTGCGCGATCGCCTACCTCATCGACCCGACGCTGATCGAGATCCAGCAGGCCGTGGTCCAGGTCGAGACCATGGGGCGCTTCACCTCGGGGATGACCGTGGTGGACTTCCACCTGGGTGACCGGGCTCCCAACGCGCTCGTCGGCACCTCGATCGACACCGGGCGCTTCTGGGATCTCATGCTCGGCACCTACGCGCAGGTCGCCGCGACGATCGCCTGAGCCGGCGAGCGACCCGTACGGAGCGACCTGGGCGTGACCATGCACGATGAACAGAATGCGCCGCCTCGACGATCCTGTTCTTCGTCTGTTCGGACCGCCGCCCCTTGACCCCGGCCGTTTGTTTAAGGCACTCCTTTAAAGTCTCACTCTCAACATCATCGGTTGCCACGCTGCCCCCTGACGGAGGTGCCCGATGGCCGTGTTCAGCGGCCTCTGTCACGTCAACGACCTCGACGGCATCGAGGTCCGCCCCCGCACACCGCAGAACCGCACATGAGATCACTCGGGCTCATCCGCCGCGGCACGTGCGGCGTCCTGTCCGTCCTGTGCCTCGTGCTGGTCGCCGCCTGCGGCGCAGGCTCGGACACCCCCGCGGCGGACAACCTCGAATACGGGTACGCCCCGCGCCCGGACTCCTCGGTCGAGTACCAGCCGGACGTCGTGATCGTGAAGGGCGGCGGCTCCATCATCCGCTCGGTCAGCAAGGACGGTCTCACCTACACGATCGACGGGGACGCCGACGGGACCGGCGACCTACGGCCGGGCAAGGTCATGTTCGTCACGGGCGAGGCCGCCGGCCGCGTCATCCGGGTGGAACGTTCGAACGACGACCTCGCGGTGACGCTCGCCCCTGTCGAGCTGACCGACATCGTCCGCAACGGCACGTTCTCGATCGACCAGCCGCTCGACGTCGAGGCACAGAGTTTCCAGACCCTGCCCGACCTCCTGGGGGAGGTCGATCCCGACGCGGCCGGCCCCGACTCGGTCTCCGTCCCGGAGAGCGGCCCCTCGTCCGGAGGGATCGCCGCGCCCCCCGTCCCCGTGCCGGGGCGGCCCGCGAGCGGCCCCCGCGTGGTGTCCGCCCTCGCGCCGGCGGCCTCGACCGGCACGGTGGCCGTGGCCGCTCCCGCCCTCCAACTGGTCGCCCGCGACCGGCGCGCCCCGAGCCCGGGACCGCAGAAGCAGCCGGCCAAGGTGGGCCCCTGGGAGCTCCAGGCGGCCAAGAGCCCGACCCAGCTCACCCTCCACGCCGACCACGCCGCGACCGCCAAGAAGGGCCTGAAGGTCGGCCTGGACGTCACCCTGAAGTTCGACGACCTGCGGATCAGGTCCAGCATGACCGTCGCCAACGGCACCATCGTCAAGCCCCAGCTGCGGTTGCTCGGGATCACGGGCCTCGCCATCTCCGTGCACGCGGGGGCGGGCGGCGGATACACCGACAACAAGAAGGCGCGCATCGAGCTGCCCGTCGAGCTCAAACAGCCGATCCTCATCGGCGGGTTCCCCGCGACGCTCAAGCAGACGTTCAAGCTCCTCGTGGAGACGGCGTTCTCCGCGAAGAACGCCACGATCTCCGCGGGCGGGGAGTGGGGGCTCAGCGGCCCGCTCGGCCTCGACGGCGGGACCGTCCTGACGCCCACGTTCTCGGTGCGCAAGAGCATCATGGACTCCCTGCGCGGCGTCTCCATCGGCGTCGAGGGCATCGTCGTGGCCGCGGAGTTCCGCTTCGGCCTCATGGTCGGCCTTCCCGTCGCCGGGGCCGGGCCGTACGTGGGCGTCGTGGCCTCCCTCGGGCTGACGAACGGGTCGGCGGCCGGCCGCGTCGGCCTGCCTCTCGCCGGGCCCGCCGTGAAGTGCAAGGGGACGACGCTCGTGCTCACGGTGCGCGGAGGGGCGGGCATCAACCTCTCCGCCCCGCTCTCCAAGGCGATCGAGAAGGCCCTGAAGGTCAAGGTCCCGACGGAGAAGGACATCAAGAAGAAGGACATCGTCAACCGGACCGTCACCCAACCCGACGTTCCACTCTGCAAGAGCTGAGGTCGACTTCATGAACAGCCGATCAGTGCGTGCCCGCCTGTTCCGGTGGGCCACCGCGCTGTCCCTCACCACCGGTGCCCTGGCCACCGCGGCCTGCGGCGCGTCCGCGGCGAGCCCCGCGCCCACCGCCACGGTGACGGTCACCGTGACCGAGGAGCCGGCCGCCGCCCCCTCGACACCGGACGCGGCCGCCGCTCCCGCGGGAGCCGTCGTCGCCTGCGAGCTCGTGACGCACGAGGAGGCGGAGAAACTGGCCGGGACTCCGCTGGGCGACGGCGTCGCAGGCGACCCCAGCTCCTGCAGATACACCGGGCCGCCCACCGGCCCGACGGCCCAGGTCGAGGTGTACGCGGGTGACGGAGCGAAGAAGATCCTCGACATCGACCGCAGCCTGAAGCACAAGTTCACCGAGGTGCCCGGCGTCGGCGACGAGGCACACTACGAAGACAACATGGTCTTCTTCCTGAAATCGGGCACCTGGGTGGGGATCCGGCTCGTTCTCCTCAACGACCCGGCGGCGAACAGGAAACCGATGGAGGAACTCGCCGCCACGGCCGCCGGCCGACTCTGACGGCTCCGGGGACGAGTGCCGGGCAAGGCCCCGTCTCCCGGCCACGTCGAGCGGCGGATCGAGCACGGCGACCTCGCCGTGTGGACCCCCCACCGCGCTCTCGGGCGCCTTCATCAGACGAAAAGGATGGTGTCGCAGGCATGCGGCATTCTGTGAGCAAGGTAGTCACCCTCGTGATCGCCGGCGCGTTCCTGGCCGGATGCGGCTCGACGGCCACGCCCGGCGAGACCGGCGCTTCCGGCGCCTCCACCAAGGCCACTGCGGCCGGAGCGGCCGGCGGCACCGGGACCGGCCAGGGGAAGAAGGTGGGCTGCCCGCTCAGCGTGGAGTCGCTCGGCCAGGCGACCTCGCTCGGCTGGGAGTTGAAGGAGCAGCTGTACGACCACCCCCTGGAGACCGCCGAGTCCATCAAGGCGACCGTCTGCCTGTTCACCAGCGCGGAGGCGCCCCAGGAGGGCTCGGACCCGCTGGCCCTGCGCGCCGACGTCGTGCTCGGAGCCGACGTGGCCAGGGTCCGCCAGGCCTTCAGCGACTCGTGCTCCGGATTCGGCGGGAAGCTGCGCGACTCCGGCAAGGGCGTCGTGTGCGAGAGGAACAAGGTCGTCGTAGAGGGGCTGGTCGGGGACGACAACCGCCTGGTGAACGTCTACTTGGTCAACGCCGACAAGGCGACGGCCACCAAGCTGACCCCGGTCTTCGACAAGATCGTCGCGTCGGTGGCCTGACCCCTGCGGCCGAGGGCCTGTGAGCGAGGACGAATCCGCCACCGGGACATGACTTGAAACATTCCCCCACATTGTCCGAAACATAGCTTTCCTACGCTCCGGACATGGCGGACATATTCGACTCATATGCCCTGGCCAATGCATGGGACGAGATGTTCGAGCGGCCGGGCGTCCCCCGCCCGCCGTACCAGGCGCTGTTCGCGGCCCTGCAACCGCTGGGGGCGGACGAGCTCCGCTTCCGGGCCGACCAGCTCGCCCGGGTGTTCACCGATCGGGGCGTGACCTTCGACTATGCCGGAGAGGAACGCCCCTTCCCGCTCGACCTGATCCCGCGGGTCCTCGACGCGGCCGAGTGGGATCTGATCGCCCGGGCCGTACGGCAACGCGTCCGCACGCTGGAGGCGTTCCTCGACGACGTGTACGGCAGCCGCCAGGTGTTCCACTACGGAGTGGTGCCCTGGCGGCTGTTGCACTCCTCCCCGCACTTTCACCGGGCGGCCGACGGGATCCCTGCCCGCGTCCGCGTGCACGTCGCCGGGATCGACATCATCCGCGACGAGTACGGCGACTTCCGGGTCCTCGAGGACAACGTCCGCACGCCGAGCGGGGTCAGCTACGTCCTGGAGAACCGGCTGGCCATGAGCCGCACGCTGCCCGCCCTCTTCGCGGAGCAGCGGGTGCGGCAGGTCGACGAGTATCCGGGCCGCCTGCTCGCCGCGCTCCGCAAGGCCGCCCCCGAGCACGTGGCCGATCCGACCGTGGTGGTCCTCACGCCCGGCGTCTACAACGCGGCCTACTTCGAGCACGCGCTCCTCGCCCGCCTGATGGGCGTGGAACTCGTCGAAGGCCGCGACCTGGTCTGCGAGAACAACCGCGTCTACATGGTGACCACGCACGGCAAGCGACCCGTCCACGTGATCTACCGGCGGGTGGACGACGAGTATCTGGACCCGCTCCACTTCCGCTGGGACTCCACCCTCGGCTGTCCGGGACTGGTCAACGCGGCGCGTTCCCGGAACGTGACGATCGCCAACGCCGTGGGCAACGGCGTGGCCGACGACAAGCTGATCTACACCTACGTCCCCGACCTCATGAAGTACTACCTGAACGAGGAACCGCTGATCGCCAACGTGGAGTCCTACCGCCTGGAGGATCCCGACACGCTGGAGTGGGCGCTCGGCAACCTCTCCGCCCTCGTGCTCAAGCCGGTGGACGGCGCCGGAGGCAAGGGCATCGTCATCGGCCCGAGGGCGTCCGAGGCGGCCCTGGACACGCTCGCGACAGCCGTACGAGCGGATCCGCGGGGGTGGGTGGCGCAACGGCCGGTGGCCCTGTCGACCGCGCCCAGCCTGATCGGCGACCGCCCGCGCCCGCGCCACATCGACCTGCGTCCCTTCGCGGTGAACGACGGGGACGACGTCTGGCTGCTGCCCGGGGGCCTCACCCGGGTCGCCCTCCCGGAAGGGGAACTGGTGGTCAACTCCAGCCAGGGCGGCGGCTCCAAGGACACCTGGGTGCTGCCCGGCGAGCCGGCCCGTACGGCTCCCGCCACGGCCGGCGCCGCCCCGCCGGTGCAGTGGGAGCCGAGCCGCAGCGCCGCCTGGGACGCCGAACAACAATGACGGGGGACACGGGATGACCAGAGAGCTGCTCAGCCGGATCGCCGAGACGCTGTACTGGATCGGGCGGTACGTCGAGCGCGCCGACGACATCGCCCGGATCCTCGACGTCTCGCTCCACCGGGCCCTCGCCGGCGAGGAGGACGGCACCGCCGTCTTCGCGATCCTCGGCCACGCCGACGGCCGGCACGACGGAGCCGGGCCGCCGACGACCGAGACCCTGGTCAGGCGGCTGGCCTACGACTCGGCCGACCCGAGTTCCATCGCCGGGTGCGTGCGGGCGGCCAGAGAGAACGCCCGGGGAGTCCGGGAGATCATCTCCAGCGAGACGTGGGAGTGCCTCAACGTCACCTGGAACCGGCTGCCCGCCATGCGCGGCGCGGCCGAACGGCTCGGACCGCACAGTTACCTCAGGTACGTCCGCGAACGGTCGGCGCTGTTCTTCGGCCTGGCGGACGCGACCATGAGCAGGGACGACGGGTGGCGGTTCATCGTGCTCGGGCGCAGCCTCGAACGGGCCGACATGACCTCCCGCCTGCTCGCCGTCCACCACTCCGCGGTCTCCGGCTCGCCCACGGCGACCTCCGAGCCCGCGACGTGGCGGCTGCTGCTCGAGGCCTGCGGAGCGGACGAGTCGTTCACCCGGACCCATCGGGGCGACAGGGCCAGGGTCCTGGAGTTCCTCCTGCTGGACCGGCTGTTCCCCCGGTCGGTCATGCACGCCCTGGCGACGGCCGAGCAGTGCCTCGCCGAACTGGCCCCCCACCACGACCGTGCGGGCATGACCGACTCGGCGCGGGCCGCGATCGGCCGGGTCCGCATGGGGCTGGAGTACGCCGACGTGACATCGCTGCAGGACCAGCTTCCGCAACTGCTCATCGCGCTGCAGGAGGCGGGGACGGCCGCCGCCCTGGCGATCACGGACCGCTTCTTCCAGCAGACCGCCCCGACGAGCTGGGTGAGAGGAGGCTCCTCATGGGCTGGCGTGTGAAGATCAGGCACGTCACCGGCTTCGAGTACGACGGAACGGCCTCGGCGTCCTACAACGAGGTCAGGATGACGCCACTGGACGACGGCAGGCAGAACACCCTGGAGAGGCGGCTGATCGTCCGGCCCGCCACCCCGATCTGGACCTACGTCGACCACTGGGGCACGCTCGTCAGCGTCTTCGACCTGCCGAAGGCCCACACGTCGCTGACGATCGAGTCGGTCAGCAGGGTGGAGACGTCCGCCTCCCGTCCCCGCGGGAAGCCGCTGAGCTGGGGCGAGCTCCGCACGGTCGACGGGCCGGTGGCGGAGATGCTCCGCCCCACCGCACAGAGCTCGATCTCCCCGGAGCTCGCGGCCACGGTCCGGGAGCACGCCGAGGGACACGACCCGCACGAGACGGCCGAGGCGATCGCGTGGAGCGTGAACGACCGGGTGGCGTACACACCCGGGGCCACCGGCGTGCTCACCAGCGCCCAGGAGGTCTGGGACCAGGCCGTGGGCGTCTGCCAGGACATGTCCCACCTCACCGTCGCCCTGATGCGCGCGGCGGGCATCCCGGCCCGATACGTCTCGGGATATCTCCATCCGCAGCGGGAGGCCGAGATCGGCCGCCGCGTCGTCGGTCAGAGCCACGCCTGGGTCGAGTACTGGACCGGCGAGTGGTCCGCCCTCGACCCCACCAACAGGACGGAGGTCGGAGAGGGACACGTCGTCGTCGCCCGCGGCAGGGACTATTCGGACGTACCACCCCTCAAGGGCGTCTACCAGGGGCCGCCCGCCGAGAACCAGGAGGTGACGGTCGAGGTGACCCGGCTGGCATGAGGCCCCGCGAGGGGTTTGCGGGCGCCCGCACAGTACAAGAACAAGAAGTGAAGCGGAAATGGCCTGGCGAGGATAATCCCGATGATTTCGTGGGAATCATGACACCAAGAGTTTTGAGAGGAGGGCAGCCCCCGATGAAGAAGTTGCAGATCATTCCCCGGCCCCGGCCACCGAAGCACCCCGAGCCCGTCGACCTGCGCACCCCTTCGGGCAAGGTCCTCCCTTTTTGAGAGGCCCCGGCTTCTCAAAAGGGTCCGGACGTACCGGGGAGGCCCCGGCTCGCTGAGGAGGTCTCAGCCGCGAGTTCGTAGCAGCGGCCGAAACCCTCCAGAACCGCGGGCCAGGAGGACTTGACCGGTTCGGTCTCCCGGTTGTGACCGGCGATGGCATGGCGCAGCTCGCTGTCTCGCGCCAGTGTCGCCACCGAGGTGACCAGCTCGTCGAAGGTGCGCCCCAGCAGGCCCTCCTTGCCGGGACGGACGAAGTCGGCCACACCGCTCTGCATCCGGGCCACCACGGGGATCCCCGCCGAGCGCGCCTCCAGGGCCGCCAGCCCGAACGACTCCCGTGGCGCCGGGGCGACGAAGACGTCGGCCGAGGCGAGCAGCACCTTGATCTGCTCCCTGCTGAACCGCCCGGGAAGCGACACCCAGTCCATCCCCCGGGCCCGCAGGTACCGCTCCATGCGTCCCCGTGCGGGCCCGTCGCCCACGATGGTCGCCCGCATCGCGATCTCATCCGGCACGCGGCCACGCGCCGCCTCCAGCAGCTTGAGCAGCCGCACCGGCTGCTTGCGCGGGGCCAGCCGCCCCACCGCCACCACGTGGACCGTCTCCTCGTGCGCCGGCTCACCGGTGGGGCGCCAGGCCGAGACGTCGAGCCCGTTCGACACGACGACGACGGGCACGTGCGGCCCGGCCACCGCCCTGATCGGACGGGCCGCGGCCTCACTCACGGCGGTGGCGACCAGACCCCAGCGGCGCCACCGGAACACGCTCTGCAACGCCCGGTAACCGCCCCGCGTCACGGGATCCCACATGCTGTGGACGGTCACCACCACCGGCAGGCCCGCGCGCACGGCGGCGCGCACGCCCATCCAGGCGAACGGCGAGGCCGCCCCCGCGTGGACATGGACGACGTCGGGCCGCCGCGCGGTCATCATCCGGAGCAGGTGCGTGGTGCCGCGGGGGTGCACGGGCAGGTCGAAGGGCAGGGAGGCCACCACGCGGTGCACGCCGGGCAGGCTCTCCCCCGTCGTCGCCGTGGCCACCTCGACGTTGTGGCCTGCCTCCCGCTGCACTCTGACGAGGTCGGCGACCTGCACCTCGATTCCCCCGAGCCGTGGGAGGTAGCAGTCACTGACGTGAAGGATCCTCACCGGGCCAGCGTGACAGAGCGCGCGGCGCCCATCAAACCGCCGGTGTGCCCCGGGAGGGTGGACCGTGAGCGTGAACCGCCACGTGGGATCATGGGGCAGGGACCGGGACAACATTTCGTGGAGCACCATGACAACGTTCGGCGTAACGGGATGAAAACAGCGGTGTTCTTCCACGCCCATCCGGATGACGAGGCCCTGCTGACCGCGGGGACCATGGCGATGCTGGCGGACGAGGGGCATCGGGTCGTGCTCGTCGTCGCGACCGCGGGAGAGCGCGGCCTCGCGGAGCTCCCCCACGGCGAGGAGCTCGGCAAGGCGAGGATGGACGAGCTGCGCAGCTCGGCGGCGGCGCTCGGCTGCGCCCGGGTCGTGCAGCTGGGATACGGCGATTCGGGCCTGGCGATCGACGGCGGGGTGGCGGACGACCGGGCGGACAACGCGTTCATCGACGTCGACATCGAGGAGGCCGCACAGCGACTCGCCGCGATCCTCAAGGAGGAGACGGCCGACCTGGTGACGATCTACGACCCCTCCGGCGGCTACGGGCACCCGGACCACGTCCAGGTGTACCGGGTCGGCAGCCGGGCGGCCGAGATCGCCGGAACGCCGATCGTGCTGGAGGCGACGGTGAACCGGGACTGGCTCGTCAAGGGAGTGCGGCTCGCGGCCCGTTTCTATCCGGCGCTCGACGTCAGGAGCTTCGAGAGGGCCTACTCCGCCGGGGAGACCATCACCCACCGGGTGAACGTCCGCAGGCACACCAGGGCCAAGCGGACCGCCATGGCCGCGCACGCCACCCAGGCCAGCGGCGGAAACGGGGACCGGACGCTCGGCGCCATGCTCAGGATCCCGGCGCCGATCTACCGGTACGTGTTCGGGACCGAGTGGTTCGTCCAGCGGGGGCTGCCCCCTGGCACCCGCCTCAGGCATCCCTTCGGCAACCCCTAGGGGGCCGATCCTCCGTCAGGAGGAGTCCGCGTAACCGATCTCCCGGCACACTTGAGGCGACCAAGGACGACTGGGGGCATCTCGAGTGAACAACAAGTGGCTGCGTGTCGCGCTGTCCGCGCTGTCCCTTGCGCTGGCCGTCGCGCTCGTCGTCTACCTGCCCTGGATCGTGCACACGCTGACCGGCGCCAAGGTCAGCTGGCACGAGATCGGGCGCGAGTTCGGCAGGCTGAGCTGGCACACGGTCCTGCTGATGACCGTGTTGTGGCTGGCGAGTCTCTGGGCGTACACCTTCGTGATGACCTCGGCGCTGCCCGGTCTCAGCCACCTCCAGGCCCTGACCCTCAACGGGGCGGGGAGCGCGGTCAGCAACCTGCTCCCGTTCGGCGGCGCGGCGGGGGTCGCCCTCACCTTCGGGATGACCCGCGGCTGGGGGTTCGCCAACCGGCCCATCGTGGTCTACACGCTGGTCACGGGTATCTGGAACACTCTGTTCAGGTTCCTGCTGCCGGCCGTCGGCATCGCCGGCCTGCTGATCGCCGGCAAGGCCGCCAACTCGACCGTCGCGAACGCCGGGTGGGCCGGGGCCGCGTCCATCGTCGGCCTGGTCGCCGTCGTGGCGGCGGCCCTCTACTGGGACCGTGCCGCGGCGGTCCTCAGCCGGGCGCTCGACGGGCTACTCCGGCTCGCCCCCCGCCGGTTCCGGCCCGCCGAGCACGCCGCCTCCGCGGCGATCGACCGGCTCCGCCGGGACACCACGGAGATCATCCACCGGAAGTGGGCGGGACTTTCGCTGGGCATGATCGCCTTCCTCGCCCTCCAGTGCGCGATCATGGCCTGCTGCCTCGTGGCGACGGACTCCTATCCCGGCCCCGCGGAGACGGTCGCCGTGTTCGCGCTGAGCCGCGTGCTGACCTCTGCCGTCATCACGCCGAGCGGCGCGGGGATCATGGAGGGCGGCGTGGCCGCCCTGCTGATCGGCGCCTTCGGGCAGCCCGCGAGCGGAGCGACCGCGGCCGCCATCCTGTTCGGCTTCTGGACCTACACCATCGAGATCCCGTGGGGCGCGCTGGCGCTCGGCGCGTGGTCGCTGCTCCGCAGGCGCGACAGCCGGTCGATGGAGGACCGGCGGACGCCGGCGCGCGCGCAGACGACGTGACCGTGCCGCGAGAGCGATGATGCCCGGATCCGGAAAGACCTTGTGCCCCCTTCGCGAGCGCGCATACCGTTACGGCTGACATGTGTGGGCAAGTGGCAGCGGACGCGTACGACGCACGGCGATCGCCCGGGCGGGCACCCCTGACCATCCGTACGGCCGGGCGCGGGACGACCACCCGATGAGCCCGATCACGTTCCGGGTCCTCGGCCCGGTGGAGGCCGACGGCGACGCCGGCCTCATCGACCTCGGCGGCCTTCGGCAGCGTGCCGTCCTCGCCCGCCTGCTCGTCGCACGGGGGCAGGTCGTCCCCGTGGACACGCTGCTGTTCGACCTGTGGGACGACGACGCCGCCAAGGGAGCGCAGTCGGGGCTGCAGGTCTACATCTCGCGGCTGCGCCGCGTGCTCGAGCCGAACCGCCCGCGCGGCGGGCCGAACCGCCTGCTGGTGACGGTGGCCTCCGGCTACGCCCTGCGCACCGCGGCCGAACAGGTCGACGCGCTGCGCTTCGAGGCGACCGTCCGCTCGGCCGGGGAGTGGCTCGAGGACGACCCCGCCTCGGCCAGGGCCAGGCTCGGGTCCGCCCTCGGGCTGTGGCAGGGCACGCCGTATTCCGGCTTCGCCGACCAGTCGTGGGCCGAGGCGGAGGTGGCCAGGCTGAGCGAGCTCCGGCTCGTGGCCCGCGAACGGCACGCCGACGCCGGGCTGCGGATGGGCCTGCACGCCGAGACCGTGCCCGACCTCGAGGCGATGACCACCGAGCACGCCCTGCGCGAGGAGGGCTGGCGGCTGCTCGCGCTCGGGCTCTACCGGTGCGGACGACAGGGAGACGCGCTCGCCGCGATCCGCAAGGCCCGCACGATCCTGTCCGACGAGCTCGGCATCGACCCGGGCCCGGCGTTGCGGAAGCTGGAGTCCGGCATCCTGTCGCAGGACCCCGCACTCGACCTCGCCGCCCCGGCGGCCCGCCGGACCGTGGAGATCGGCGCGACCTGGCCGCCCCGGTCGTTCGAGGCGGTGGATCTGCCTCCGTTGGAGCCCGAGCCCTTCGTGGGCCGTGACGGCGAACTGGACATGTTGCGGGCCGCGGCGCCGCGGGCCGGGGCGGGCCGGTTCACGGTCGCCGTCGTCAACGGAGACCCGGGCGCGGGCAAGACGACGCTGGTGCGCCAGTTGTCCGGCCTGCTGGAAGACGGCGGCTGGATCGCGGCCGGCGGCGGCTGCCCGGACAGCAGCGCGACGCCTCCCGGCTGGGCGTGGGTCGAGGTGCTGCGGGCCCTGGTCGCACGGCGCGGTGCGGGCGAGTACGCCGCCCTACTGGCGCCCCTGCTCGACGACGCGGCGCCGGACACGGGAGACGACGAGGCGTCGGGCGGATTCCGCCTGCACCGGGCGGTCGGCGGCTACCTGTCGGCGGTCGCGCGCGAGGCCCCGCTGCTGATCGTCCTGGAGGACCTGCACTGGGCCGACGACCAGACGCTCGCGCTGCTGCGCGCGCTGCCCAGCCTGCTGGCCGCCAGCCGGGTGCTAATGGTCGTGACCTGCCGTGACGGCGAGCTGAACGACCAGCAGCAGGACGTGCTCGCGGCGCTGGCCAGGCTCGGTCCCGTGCGGGTGGGCCTCGACGGGCTCGACGACGCGTCGGTGGCCGAGCTGGTCAGGGCGACCTGTGTGCACGACGTGGACGACGAGGTCGTCACCACGATCGTCGAGCGGGCCGGCGGCAACCCCTTCTTCGTCAAGGAGACGGTCCGCCTGTTCGAGGCCGAGGCCGACATCTCCGAGGTGCCGTCCGGGGTCCGCGACGTCCTGCGCAGGAGGATCGCGCGGCTGCCCGAGCGGGCGCAGCAGGTGCTGCTCCAGGCGGCGGTGATCGGGCGCGACGTCGACGTCGACGTGCTGGTCGACGTCTCGGGCGACGAGGACGCGGTGGTGGACGCCGTCGAGGCCGCGCTGCTCGCCGGGCTCGTCACCGAGCCGGGCACCGGCCTGCTCCGCTTCGACCACGACCTGGTCAGGGACACCCTGTACTCCGACGCCTCGCGGTTGCGCCGGTCCCGGCTGCACGCGGCCGTGGCGTCCGTGATCGAGCGGCGCAATCCGGGCGACGTGGCGGCGATGGCCCACCACTACGACGCCGCGGGCACCGCGGACAGCGCGGCGAAGGCCGGCTGGTACGCCGGTCTCGCCGCCGAACAGGCCGAGCGTCGTTTCGCGCACCGCGAGGCGGCGTCGTTGTGGCAGCAGGCCGTCACCGCCCTCGACCGCGCCCACGGGGGGCACGGGCCCGTCAGGGAGCGGCTGGAGCTTCAGCTCAGGCACATCAGGGCGCTGGCCCTGGGCGGTGACATGACCGCCGCGCGCGGCCTGCGGCGAGAGGCCATGAACGTCGCCCTTCCGCTCGGCGACATGGAGTTGACGGCGCGGATCGCGGCGGCCCTCGCGGTCCCGCACAAGGGGATCGCCCGCGACTTCACCAGGACCGCCTGGGAGATCGTCGACGTCACCGAGAAGGCCCTGGTCGAGTTGCCTCCGGGCGAGCAGTCGCTGCGGGCGAGCCTGCTGGCCACGCTGGCGCTCGAACTGGAGGGCTCCGCCACCCAGCGGGGATACCAGGCGTCGCTGGAGGCGGAGGAGCTGGCCCGCTCGAGCGGCGACCCGGCCCTGCTGGCGGTGGCGCTCAGCGGCAGGCTGCGCCAGTCCTACACGATGACGCAGGTCGACGAGCGGGAGACCATCGGCCGCGAACTGCTCAGGGTCGGCGCGGAATCAGGACAGATCGCCGTCCGGGCGCTGGCCCACCTCGTGCTGCTCGAATGCGCGGCGGCGCGCGGCGACTTCGCCGAGGCCGACGGACACCTGGCGGAGGCCGAGTCACTCGGACGCCAGTACGACCTGCCGGCCCCGGCCGCCGTCGGCGCCTGGTACGCCGGGCAGCGCCTGATGATCACCGGCGACTACGCGGAAGCCGAGCGGGCCTACCGCAACGCGGCCAGGCTGACGGCCCGGGCGGGCATGCTGGAGGGCCGCCAGGACCTGCCGCTGATCGCGACCTTCTGCCTGCACCTCGTCGACGGACGCGCCGCGGAGATGGCCGAGCCGCTCGCCGAGGCGCATCACCGCGGAGCCAAGTGGACGCTCGACGCCTACGCCGTGGCGCTCGCGTCCGCGGGCCACCTGAAGGACGCCCAGGTCATCGCGGCCGGACGGGAGCCGGTGCGCACCGACTTCCTGTACGAGCTCGCGCTCATCTGGCGGGCGCTCGCCGGGATGCTGCTCGACGACGCCGACCGGATGAAGGAGGCCTACGAGAGGCTCGTGCCGTTCCGCGACCGCATCGCCGGGGCGGGAACCGGCGTGGTCGCCCTGTGGCCGGTGGCCAGGACTCTCGGCGATCTCGCCGTACGGCTCGGCCTGCCCGCCCGTGAGCACTACGAGACGGCGCTCGGGGTGGCGGAGCGGGTCGGCGTGCCCCGCTGGATCGACGAAGCACGACGGTCGCTGAGCACCTGAGGCCGTGATCATGCACAGGTTCGGCGAAGGGCCTGTCGACGTGCCCAAACCCTGAACGTGATCATGCACAGATTCGGGCTCTTGCCGAGTGACCTGGCCAAACGTGGGCGTGATCATGCACGCTTTCGGAGATCGGGCCGTCGACCTCGGCCGATGACGACCGTGATCATGCAGCGGCCGGGCTCATTGCATGATCACGCGGTGAATGTGCCCTGGTGGTGGGGTGATTCCCCGAATCTGCGCATGATCACGAAATCGGGATCCGCAGGTCAAGGACCCTTTCGCCGAATGTGTGCATGATCACGGCGGGGGTTTGGGCGTGATCATGGCGGGAGGGTGGGGCGTGATCACACGGTCAGCAGGTGATCTGGAACGTCGCACTCTCGTAGGAGCGTGAGGCGACGTCGAGTCGCACGCGGTAGCGACCGGGGTTGCCGCCGATCCTCGGACGCCACTCGACGGCCCGCGGGCCGCCCGTGAAACCGCTCCTGCTGGCGAAGTAGGGCTGCCACTCACCTGTCGCGGAGTTCCAGCGCTGGATCTGCCAGCCGTACGAGGTGTCGGAGCCGGCGGAGCCGATCACCGTCCGCACCCGGTAGGTCCGCTCGCATCCCGTGCCTCCGGACGTCATGGTCACCTCCACCGTGCCGGGCCTGGGGACCGCGTCCGTCTCATCGGCAGGAGTGGTCAGGGTCATCACTCGGGTGGGCCGGTCCGCGAAGGCCCCTGTCGTGGACGCCGCCGACGCCGCGGCCGTGGACCCGGTGGACTTCGCGGGCGCCGTGGGCACCGCGGACGAGATCACCGGGACACCGCCGGGCTCGGACTGGGTCGCCTGTGCCCCCACGTACGCGCCGGCCACCGCCATGGTGGCGATCAGCAGCTTCGCCATGTTCACGGTGCCGCTCGCCACGATCGGCATCACACTGCTTCGCGGACTCATCGGCCTCCCCTTTCTTCCACCCCCACATTCAGGCGGAACGGTTGACCGGCGCTTGACGGCGGCTTGCAGGGGCGACCGATCCCGGCGGTAAGGTAAGCCTGACCTCAGAAAGGGCGGTGGTGGCCGGTGCGGATCCCCGACCCCCTGGGGGCCTCGATACTCGGCCTTCCCCTGTGGGTCGTCGTCGCGATCGGCGCGGTCGCCCTGTTCGGCGCGTTCCAGGCCTATTACTGGATCGGCCACAGACTCGGTGAGGCCCTCTACCGGTCACGCATGGGCCGGAAGATCGGACAGCAGCGGATCGCCCGGGTCGAGGGAATCGTGCGCAGGTGGGGCGCGCTCGCCGTCTACGGCTGCTTCTGGATCCCCGGCCTGCGGCACACGCTGCCCTGGGTCGCGGGAGCACTGCGCGTCGACTACCGGTGGTACCTGGTCGCCAGCGCGCTCGGCTGCCTGACGTGGGTGCCCGTGACGACGTTCGGGCTCTACTCGCTCATCTGGACATGGGTGCGACTGGTCGCCGCGTCGCCGGTCCTCGCCGTCGGGGTGCTCGTGGTCCTCGCCGCGGCCGCAGCGGCCTTTCTCACATGGAGACGGCGCAAAAACATGTCAACAGCATCCTGACGATTCACTCCATAGCGTCTTTAAATAGCAACCTTTCAAGATTGCCAATCATGCGATCATGTGCGGATGCGTATAAGAATCATCGGCGCGTTGACAGCCGCCATTCTTGCCACAGGATCGGTGGGCACGGCCGCGGCCGCGGCGACCGTGCCCGTGAGCACCACCGCGGCGACCGTATCCGTAGCAGTCCCCGCGACGGCGGTTCCCGCGACGGCAGCCGCCGCGGTCGCGGCGCCTCCCTCGATCACCGCCCTCCGGGCGTACGTGATCGACGCGACCACCGGCAAAGCCCTGGTCTCCAAGTCATCGGCCACCCGCGTGCAGATCGCCAGCGTGACCAAGCTCATGACCGCCTACGTCGTGCTGAAGCGGGCCAAGCTGAACGACATCGTCACGATCACCAAGACCGACATCCAGTGGGCCTCGTCCCACGGCGCGACCGGAGGCGGCTTCAAGGCGGGTGAGCGGCTGTACGTCCGGGATCTGCTCTATGCCCTGATGCTCCCCTCTGCGGCCGACGCGGCGAACGCACTGGCCGTGAAGTACGGCCCGGGCAAGACGAAGTTCGTCGCCAGGATGAACGACGCCGCCAAGGCGCTCGGGCTGAAGGACACCCGCTATGCCAACGCGGACGGCCTCACGTCGACCAAGTCGTACTCGACGGCGCGCGACCAGACGAAGCTGGCGCAGACCATTCTGAAGACGCCGATCCTGTCGACGATCATCAAGGTAAAGAAGTACACGACTCCGGCGACGAAGGTCCACCGCAAGCACACGTGGACCAACACGAACAAGCTGCTCAGCGACGGCGCGATCGGCCTGAAGACCGGCTACACGGCGAAGGCCGGCTACTGCCTCGCGTTCGCGCAGGTGAAGAGTGGCCACACGATCGTCGGCGCCGTCCTCGGCGACAAGTCCGACGCGGCCCGCTTCACCTCCGCCCGCAAGCTCCTCCAATGGGCCGGCGCACAGGTGGCGGCGGCCAAGAAGGCATAGGCCCGCAGGCCTCCACGGCGACTGCCCGGGGAACGCGGAACGTTCCCCGGGCAGTCGTGTGTCAGCCGTGTGTCAGCGCACCAGGCTGTGACAGGCGATGGCGGCGGCGGCCACGACGTTCAGCGAGTCGACCCCGAGGTCCATCGCCGTCTCGCTCATCGGGATGCGGACGGGGTGGTCGGCCTCGTGCAGCCAATGGGAGGACAGGCCGTCGCCCTCCGAGCCGAGCATGAGGGCTACGCGGTCGCCGAGCGGCACGTCGTCCATCGGCACGGCCGCCCGGTCGGGCGTCAGGGCCAGCAGTTGGAACCCCTCCGCGCGGATCTCGGCGAGCCCGTCGTGCCAGTCGGCCATCCGGGCGTACGGGATGGCGAACACCGCGCCCATCGACACCTTCACCGACCTCCGGTAGAGCGGGTCGGCGCAGCGGGGCGACAGGACCACGGCGTCCACCCCCAGGGCCGCGGCGCAGCGGAAGATGGCCCCGACGTTCCCGTGGTCGACCAGGTCCTCCAGCACGACGATCCGGCGGGGCGTCCCGCCCGGGCCTTCCGGCTCCGTCCCACCGGCGACGGCGCGAGGCCCGCGGCCGGAGATGACATCGGCGACCGACGGCGGGGTGAGGCGCTCCATCGACGCGAGCGCGCCCCGATGGACCTGGAAGCCGGTGACGCCCTCCATGACCTCGTCGGAGACCAGGTAGACGGTGACGCCCTCGATCACGTCCGCGAGGTGGCCGAGCCACTTGGCGGTGGTCAGCACCGAGCGCACCGGATGCCCGGCGGCCACCGCCCGTCTGATGACCTTCTCCCCCTCGGCGAGGAACAGCCCCCGCGCGCCCTCAAGGCTCTTGCGCAGGTCGACGTCGCGTAGCCGCGTGTAGTCCGCCAGACGGGGATCGGCGGCGTCTTCGACCGGGATGACCACGCGCCAAGGGTACGGCGTGCGCGACACGTCCCCGCCCTCCGCGGGCGATCCCCGACGGCCGGCCTCCACCCGCGCCCTCCGCCACCGGCCGGCTTCCGCCCGAACCCGCCGTGCTCTCCACCGCCGGCGGCCCACGACGTGGGTGGATCAGGACTGCCGAGCCGCGCCCGACGCGCCGGGGTCCGCCGTCATGACGATCATCTTGGTCAGCATCCCGGTTCCGGTGCCGGCCGAGCACACGATCGTGGCCGGGCTGTCCGCGGTGGCCGTACATGAGGGCCGGACGGCCTGGAACGGCCGGTCCTGCCTCCACTGGAGGGTGACGACCGCGAGGTCGAACCCGAGAGAGCGGAACGCCCGCGCCAGGGCCGGTCCACCGCCGGGATCGGTCCACGCCCGGCCGGTCCGGCCCGTCATCACGATCCCCCGCAGGCAGGTGAGCTCGCGCAGTCGCCGCCTGACTTCGGCGGGGCAACCCGGTTCGGCGAACTCGATGAGAACGAGGTCTCCGGGCCACTCGCGGGACGGCGCGAGGGCCGCCGCGCTCACCGTTTCGCCGACCTCGCCGTCCATGACCGCCGCCACCTGCGCCCCCTAGCCCTCTGCGCCTCACGATACATCGCGTTTGCCCCAGGTCAAGATGTATCGCAAGTTACTTTACATGGTGAGTCTTTACCATGACTTTTCGTAATCGCCGCACCAAGACTGGCGTTTTGCCAGACTTGGCCTAACCAGTATCGTTCCGTAAGCATTCAGGTGAATCTCCCTAAATGGTGCCGCAGAGACGCGTACCGTCGGGAGCCAATCGACTCCAAAGAGGGCACCATGGGCGGACGTCACCGCAATGACGAACTCGATGGCGGCTTCGACGCGTACAACGATCCGCCACCACGCCGGCGTGCCAGCCGGGGCAGGGTGTTCGTCCCCCTGGCAGGCGCGGTCGCGTTGGCCGTCCTCTGCGGCGTGGCCGCGTACGTACTCCTGAACAAGAGTCCCGGCTGCACCAGCGGCGGGGACAAGATCGCCCTGTCGGTCGTGGCGTCCCCCGACATCC
The DNA here is from genome assembly GCF_016863275.1 of Planotetraspora mira. Lineage (GTDB taxonomy): Bacteria > Actinomycetota > Actinomycetes > Streptosporangiales > Streptosporangiaceae > Planotetraspora > Planotetraspora mira. The sequence goes on along the minus strand of NZ_BOOO01000013.1, from coordinate 107,486 downwards.
AGCCGGCGGTCGAGAAGATCGCGAAGACCTCCCCGCCGTCGGTCGACGGGCAATGCGTGGCCGTCACCGTGACGGCGGCGAGTTCGGCCGACGTCGCCAACGCGATGTCGGGCACCGGCCCGACCAGCGCCAAGCTGAACCCCGCCGTGTGGATCCCCGACTCCAGCCTGTGGCTCGCCGGGCTCGCCAAGTCGGGCGGCCCCGCGGTGAAGCCGTCCGGCAACGCCGCGGACTCCCCCGTCGTGCTGACGGCGTCGAAAGCCGGGGCCTCGAAGCTCAAGTCGGCCTTCAGCCCGGCGAGCTGGACGGGCCTGCTGAGCGCGGCCAACGCCGCGAACCCCGACGGTCTCGCCAAGAAGGTCCGCGTGCTCGCGCTCGACCCGACGCAGAACGCGGCGGGCCTCGGCGCGCTGCTCGCCGGCGCGAACGTGCTGAAGTCCGCGGGCGGCGGCGAGGACGTCCTCGTCGGCGTGCTCCGGCAGTTGTCGGAGTCCACGGTGCCGTCGTCCGACAGCATGTTCGCCACGCTGACGAAGGCGTCGGCCCGCGTTCCCGTCGGCATCGCCTCCGAGCAGGCGGTCTGGGCGTTCAACACCAACAAGACCCCGAGCAACCCCGCCGTCGCGCTCTACCCGACGGAGGGCACGGTCAGCCTGGACTACCCGATCATCATCACGACCAAGGACGCCGGGCTGCGCAAGGCCGCCGAGGCCTTCTCCGCGCAGGTCACCTCCGCGGCGGGCCGCAAGACCGTGCAGGAATACGGCTTCCGCACGCCCGACGGCAAGGGCGGCAGCCTGCTCACGACCGAGCACGGCGTGAACGCGAAGAAGCCTGCCGAGCTGCCCCTTCCCAACGCCGCGACCATCACCCAGCTCGCGCAGGCATGGCAGCAGATCAAGCTCGGGACCAAGATCCTCGCTCTGATCGACATCTCCGGCACCATGGCCCTGCCGGCCGACAAGTCCGGCACCACCCGCATGCAGGCCATCTCGGGCGTCGGAATCGAGGGGCTGAAGCTCTTCCCCGACAAGGCCGAGCTCGGCATCTGGGCCTTCTCCGACAACCTCCGCGGCAAGGGCGTCGACTGGAAGCAGATCGTGCCGATCGGCCCGCTCGCCCAGCAGAGCAACGGGGTCACCCGGCGCACCCTCATCGAGCAGGCCCTGCAGGCGTCCCAGGCGATCCCGACCGGCAACACCGGCCTCAACGACACCCTGTGGGCGGCCTACCAGAAGATGTCGAAGGACTACGAGCCGGACAAGGTCAACACGATCATCCTGTTCACCGACGGCGTCGGGAACGACGACCCGAACGGCGGCATCTCCAACCCCGAGATCCTGCAGAAGCTCAAGCAGGCCTATGACCCGAAGAAGCCGGTCAGCATCCTGATCATCTCGTTCAACACCACGAAGGACGAGAACCGCAAGCAGATGAACTCGATCGCGAAGGCCACCGGCGGAACGGCGTACTTCCCGCAGACGGTCCTGGAGATCCGCAACATCTTCCTGAAGGGCATCGCCCGCCGCCTCTGCGCGCCGAACTGTGGAGACACCGGGAAGTAGCGCGCAGGAGCTCACAAGGAGCGCGCAGGCGGCTCCTTCCCTGAACGCCGGGCCCCATTGGGACCCGGCGTTCACTCTTGCCGCAAGGCTCGCTCTGAACACAGTTTTCGCAGGTCATGCCCGCTGGGCATGACTTACGGATCAGTAAACGAGGGCCGCTCCGGCGGCGTCTTTCTCGTGTGGGGACTGGCTCTTCTGGTTTCCGTCACGCGGGGAGGAACATCTGTTGCCCGGATGGCCGGACGTCGGCCGTACCGACGATCATCGACTGCTGGAGGCGCTCCGGCGCGGGGACGCGCACGCGCCCGCCAGTCTCTATGACGCGTACGCCGACCGACTCAACGACTACGCCCATTCCCTACTCCACGACCAGGACCTCGCCGCGGAAGCCGTACACGACAGCCTGGTGATCGCCCACGAGTGTGTTGACCGGCTGACCGAGCCGGCCCGGCTGCGGGCCTGGCTGTACGCGCTGGCCCGCACGCGGAGCGCTGCCCGCACCGGCGGCAGGACGCCGCCGCACGGCGCGGCCTCGCCCGCCGTCATGGACGAGCCGGCCGACCCGCAACTCGCGGCCGTCGTCCACGAGGCGCTCGGCGAGCTCGGAGGGCACGAGCGCCAGGCCCTCGACCTGTCCGTACGGCATGAGCTGTCCACCGCGGAGATCGGAGCGGTGCTGGGCGTCACCTCCCGGCAGGCGGCGGGACACCTCTCCAAAGCGCGCGGCCACGTGGAGAACTCGGCCGCCGCCATCGTGCTCGCCCGCACGGGACGGGCCCACTGCCCCGACCTGTCCGCGCTCGTCGACTCCGGCGTGGGCGCCTCATGGCGGGACGGACCGCTGAGCACGGCGCTCCGCAAGCGGCTGAGCCGGCACATCAGCGGCTGCAAGGTCTGTGTGGAGGGGCGCGAGCGGCACGTGTCAGCCGATCCCCTGCTGACCACGATCCCCATCGCGTTCCCGCCCCTGTCGCTGCGCCGTCACGTGATCGACACGTGCGTCGCCCCCGAGCGTGAGGAGGACAGAGCGGCGATCCTCGAGCAGGGGGACCGCTTCGACAAGAGGGGGTTCCCCCTAGCGCCCGCGGGGCACTCCGGCAGGAGGCGGAGCCGCCGGCGACGGGGGTCGCGTGACCGGCGCAGCAGCCGGACGACCTTCATCCTGCTGGCCGCGGTCTTCGTGTTCGGCACGGCCGGCGCCGCGACCCTGATCTACGGCCAGGCTCCCGAGCGCCGTCTGGAGGCGATGAACCCGGCACCGGCGCCGCCCGACGCGCCCGTCCCGACCCCGGAGGAGGATCTGCTCGAGACGGACGAACCGGAGGAGACCAGCCCGGCCCCCACGTCCCCGTCACCCACACCCTCCGCCTCCCCGCGGGCGCGTGTGACCACTGCGCCGCGGCCGCCCGCCGCACGGCCGACCCCGGCTCCCACTCGCTCCACGACGCGGCAGCCTCCTCCTGCCGTCCTGGAGATGGGCTGCCCCGGCGATCTCGGCGCGGCCACGGGCGGCGCGATCACCCTGGCGGCCCGTAACGCGGCCGTCGACTGGACGGCGACCGCTCCCCCGGGTGTGACCATCACCCCGGAACAGGGCCGGCTCAAGGCGGAAGCCTCGGTCCGGATCACTCTGACGATCGTCGACCCCGGTTCGGCGGGCAGCGGCATCGTCGCCTTCCGCTCTGCGGCCGGCAACCCCACCTGTCGCGTCTCCTGGAGCGGGACGGCCGACAGTCCCCCGCCCGAACCACCGGCCAGTCCCTCACCCGATCCCTCCGCCCTGTGAGCCCGTCCCCGCCCTCCGCGGCGCTCATCTGAAGCCTCACGAAACCCATCACCACCAGGGATAACGCCAGCCTTTGGCCGGATCCGGCCAAAGGCTCCCCGCCGGTAACAATCACGATTCACGAGGTGTCAGCCGGAGCGCGAAAGGGGAGGAAACACGCGACCGAGGATCTTAGGGGGCATTGTGGCCCAAGCATGGCTTCCTGGCGCCAGCCTGAATCCCTCCTCCGAGGACTCCGGACCGATGATCGGCGGAGCTCCCCGGGCTGTCTGGTTCATCTGGCCCGCCGACCCTCACGGGGTCTCCGCACGGTCGGTCGCCCAGCGGCTCATCCAGCTCAAACGGCCCCCTCACCTGGTATGGAACCCGGTGACAGGAGAGACGGCGCAACTCCTGCCGATCACGAGGGCGGCCTGTGGACTGGCGGGCGACCGTGGACGCAACGGACGGGTCTGCGTGCAGATCCGGGTGATCGGCTCGGCGCACGAGCCGTTCACCGACACGAAGCTGGACGGTCTCGACGAGATCCTGGCGTGGCTCGACTCGTGGGACATCCCCCGTCGCTGGCCTGCGGGCCCGCCCCAGGCGTTCCCGCAGTCACTCGTGAGTGCCCGCAGCGGCCGTATCTGGGCGCGCGGCGGACACTTCGGCCACTCCCAGGTGCCGGGGACAAGTGAGGGAGACCCGGGCTCGATCGACATCTCCCGGATCATCGGGGACGAGTCTCCCGATTTCTCGGTTCCCCGCCCACGCGAGGATTTCCGGGTGCTGGAGCGCGTGATCTAGAGCAGGTCTCTGATCACGGCACAGCCGCGCTTCACGTCGGCGAGGGACGCGTAGCCGTACCCGAGAACGAGGCCGTGGACCCGCGGCGGCCCGTGGTGATGCCGTTCGGTCGTGTCCAGGAGGACGCCGCGCTCCTCCGCCCTCTTGACGAGGTCGGGCACGACCGCCTCCGGCAGCTCGATCATCACGTGCAGGCCCGCGGTGTCCCCCTGGACGAGCGGGCCGAGCGCCTCGACGATGGCCGCGCGGCGCCGGGCGTACTCGAGCCGCATCCTGCGCAGGTGCCTGTCGAGGTCGCCCCGCTCCAGCAGGGTCGCGACGGCCTTCTGCACGGGCCCGGGCGTCCTGTCGGCCAACTCGTCCCTGCGGCGGGCGACGGCGGCCAGCAGCGCTTCGGACGCGACCAGCCACCCGAGCCCGACGTCGGGACTGAGCGACTTCGAGAGCGTTCCGAGGAGCACGACGCGCTCGGGGTCCATGCCGTGGAGCGCGGGCAACGGGGCGACGTCGTAGCGGAACTCGGCGTCGTAGTCGTCCTCGACGACGATCGCCCCCGTACGGCGGGCCCATGTGAGCAGCCGCTCTCTGCGCGGGATGGACAGCCTGCCGCCCACCGGATACTGGTGCGCGGGCGTCGTATAGAGCACCTCCAGGTCGTCGGGCAGCGCCTCGACGACCACCCCCTGGCCGTCGACCGGGCACGGCACGATCTCCGCTCCCCTCGCGGCGAACACGTTGCGGGCGACCCGGTAACCGGGCTCCTCCACGCCCGCTCTTGCGCCCGGCCGGACGAGCGTGGCCGCGATGAGGTCGAGCCCGTTGCCCGTCCCCCTGGTGACCATGACGTTCCTGGGGCCCGTGGGCACGGCCCTCGCCCGGCGGAGGTGCTCGGCCAGCAGTTCGCGCAGCTCGGCGTGCCCGTAGGGGTCGGGCCTGTCGGTGGGCGCGAGCTCTCCCGCACTGCGCCAGGCACGCCGCCACGCCGCCGGGTCGTATCCGAAGACCCACGGTCGTCCCGGCCGCAGATCCACGACCCCCGCCGCGTCGCGATCGGGCACGGGTTCGCGCGCGACCGGGTCGTCCTCCGTCCGTGCGCGCTCTCCCCCGGTCCACCCCTGGACCGCGGCTTCTCGTCCCATGGCAGAGCCGTCCCCGGAAGCGGCCACGTAGGTGCCCGACCCGTGCCGCCCGTCGAGCCAGCCCTCCGCGTAAAGCTGCTGGAAGGCGTCGGTGACCACGGTACGGCTCACGCCGAGCAGGCCGGCGAGCGCGCGGCTCGACGGCAGCCGCTCTCCCGACTTCAGCGCCCCGCTCCGCATCGCCTCCCGCAACTGATCGCCGATCTGCACGACGAGCGGCACCGGTGCGGTCCGGTCCACGACCAGCGGAAGGTCGATGTCGGTGCGCAAAGTGGTCTCCCATAAGTCGCTCGAAGTGGATGTGTTTCACCAGTCCACTTTCATCTAACTTAACGGGCATGCTCTCCACCACCGCCCGCACGACCCTGAACCGGGGCAAGGAACGCGCCCGGACCGACCGCGCCGACCTGTACGCCGTGCTCGACGCCGGGTTGATCTGCCATCTCGGCGTGATCGTCGACGGGACGCCGATGGTGATCCCCACCGGCTACGGGCGGATCGGCGACACGCTCTACCTGCACGGCTCAACCGGCGCCTCGTCGCTCAGGGCGGGGACCACCGAGCCGGTGTGCGTCACCGTCACCCATCTCGACGGCATCGTGCTGGCCCGTTCCGCCTTCCACCATTCGGTGAACTACCGCTCCGCGATGATCTACGGCCGGCCCCGCCGCGTGGACGACCCGGACGAGCATCTCGACGGCCTCCGTGCCGTCACCGAGCAACTCGCCCCCGGCCAGTGGGACGTCGTCCGCCTCCCCACCAGGAAGGAACTCGCGGCGACCGCCGTCCTCGCCCTGTCTCTGGAGGAGGCCTCCGTGAAGGTGCGGCAGGGCCCGCCGGTGGACGACGAGGAGGACTACGACCTGCCGGTATGGGCGGGCGTGCTACCGCTGAACGTCTCCTGGGGCGAGCCGCTGCCCGACCCCCGCCTGACTCCCGGCGTGACTGTTCCGCGGCATATCTGGAAGAGGGGATAGCGGGGATCCCCCTAATTCGTCACACTTTGGGCGTCCCGTTTGATCGGATGGGCCTCGCCCCATGGGCGGCCCCGCTCACCGCAGGAGTGCGCATGACCGTCCCCGGCGAGTGGCGGGTACCCGGATACGCCGAGGTGCGCGCGCTCGGATCGGGGGATGACGGCCGCGTCGTCCTGGCCGTCGAGGAGACGTCGGGCTCCCACGTCGCCATCCGGTACCTGCCGGAGGAGACGCGCACGGAACCCGGCTTCGCCGAACGGTTCCGCGCGGACTTCCGGCTCCTGGCGGATCTCGACGACCCCCACGTGGCCCGGGTGCACGAGTACGCCGACGGGCCGCACGGCGCGGCGGTCGTCATGGAGCCGGTCAACGGGGCCTCGCTCCGGGCGGTGCTCCGCGAGGAGTCCCCGATCGCGCCGCGCGCCGCCCTGGTGCTGTTCAAGGACTCGCTGCTCGGCCTCGCGGCGGCCCACGAGGCGGGCGTCGTCCACGGCGACCACAAGCCCGAGCACGTGCTCGTCCAGGGCGACGGGGCGAGCAAGCTCGTCGGCTTCGGCCTGGCCGTACGCACCGGGACGCCCGCCTATCTCGCTCCCGAGGTGCGGGCGGGAAAGCCGGCGTCGGCCGCCTCCGACATGTATGCCGCGACCGCCGTGCTCCGCGAATGCCTCACCGGCCGCCTCCCTGGCGGACGGCGTTCGCACGCGGCGTCCAGGCAGGTCCCGGTACCGCTGCGCGATCTGGTCGAGCGGGGGCTGGCCGGGGATCCCGAGCTGCGCCCCCCGAGCGCCGCGATGTTCGTCGCGGAACTCGACGAGGTCGCGTCCGCGGCGTGCGGCGCGGCGTGGGAGCAGCGGGGCAGGCGGGCGGTGGCCGACCTGGCCGCGCCGCTGGCCCCCACCTTCCCGCTCAACCGGCCGCCCCTCGACCGGCCGCCGGGGGTCCTGCGCACCATGGCGGCGGCCGTCAGGCGGAACCGCTTCGGGAAGGCGCCCGCGCGGCACTCTCGAACCGACTGAACAGTTGCGTAATTAGTCGGTTACGCAACGTTCAGACTATTTGACAGCCATCCACGACTGTTTCATGACTTTTCGTATCACTGATGACGGCCGTCATTAAGCTCGGTTCCGGCGGGGGCCCGGGCGATGAGGAGACCGTATGTACGGCCACACGGGCACCTGGTTCGTCCCCGGCTACACCGAGATGCGAGAGCTCGGCACTGGGGCCACCGGACGAGTCGTGCTCGCACGACACGATGCCAACGACATCCTAGTAGCGATCAAGTACCTGTCCGACACGCTCCTGACCGACCTCGACTTCGTCGCGAGGTTCCGGCACGAGGCGCGCCTGCTCGCGACGATGCCGCCCAGCCCGCACGCCGCCCGCTTCTACGAGTACCTGGAGACGCCACAGGGCGCCGCCATCGTCATGGAGCTGATCGACGGCGTCTCGCTGCGCGTCATGCTCCGGTCGCAGGGCCCCACCGGCCCGGAGGCGGCACTGGCCGTCCTGAAGGGCTCCCTGTTCGGGCTGGCCGCCGTACACGCCGCCGACATGGTCCACCGGGACTACAAGCCCGAGAACATCATGATCGAGGCCGACGGCACGAGCAAGCTGGTCGACTTCGGCATCGCGGCACGCGCCGGAGAGGGCACGACCACGAGCGGCACGCCTCCGTACATGGCGCCCGAGCAGTGGTCGGGCGCGCCGGCGAGCCCGGCGACGGACGTCTACGCCGCCACCGTCGTCTTCTTCGAGTGCCTCACCGGCACCCGCCCCTTCCGGGCGCAGAACATGGCCGCCCTCGCCCGTCAGCACCGGATCACGCCTCCCCCGGTGGAGGAGGTGCCGGCCCCGCTGCGCGGGCTCATCGAGCGCGGCATGGCCAAGCACGCGGCCGACCGTCCCCAGAACGCCGAGGCGTTCGTCAACGAGCTCGAGTTCGTCGCGCACGACGCGTACGGCCCGGAATGGGAGGAGAAGGGCCGGCGGCGCCTGGCCGTCCTCGCCGGGCTGCTGCTTCCGTTCTTCCCGCTGACCGACGCGGCGCCCGAGGTCGGCACGTCACTCGCCGAGACCAGGCTGGGCAGGGGCAAGAGCCTGCTGAGCAAGACGGGCATGAAGGTCGGCCTGTCACTGGCGGGCGCGGTCGTCGTCGCCACGGGCGGCGCGGTGCTGGTCGGATCCATCACCAACGGGACGAAACTTCAGGCGGGCGCGGTGGCCGAGTCGCCCGCCGCTCCCGGAGCCGGCACCGAGACCACTGACGAACCCGTCACGCCCGAGGAGACGGTCACAGACGAGCCCGAGGAGACGCCGAGCCCCGATCCCGGAGTGGTGCCGCAGCCTCCCGGCAACCCGGGCGTCAACCCACCCGCGAACCCGCCGGGCAATCCCCCCGCCGACCCGCCGGGGAACCCGGCGAACCCGCCCGCGAACCCGCCTGCGAACCCACCGGGTGGCAACCCCGGCAACCCACCCGCCGACCCGGGTGACCCACCCGTGAACCCGCCGGGTGGCAACCCCGGCAATCCCCCTGCCGACCCGGGCACAGATCCGGGCACGGACCCAGGCACAGACCCGGGCACGGACCCAGGCACGGACCCAGGCACGGACCCAGGCACGGACCCAGGCACAGATCCCGGCACGGATCCCGGCACGGATCCCGGCACGGATCCCGGCACGGAGAGCCCCGGTACGGAAAGCCCAGGCACGGAAAGCCCAGGCACGAACGAGCCGTCCGGGGAGCCCACCAAGCCCACAACCGACGAGCCCACGAAGCCGACGGACACGACGGGAGGCATCCCGCAGACGCCCGGCACCGAGGCTCCGCCCAGGACCGGAGAGTCGCCGGGGAACGACGAGCCGCCTTCGCAGGATCCGCGCGATGTGCCGACAGGCGTTCTCACGGCAGTCCTGATCAGAATCGGCCTGTTTCCGTCACACTGACGGCGAAGGGGATTGCCGGAAGGCATCGGAGGCGGCGGTAAATGCACGACGGCGCGACCATCTCGGGGTACCGGCTCACCGGCCGGACGCGGATCAGCGAGCTCGGCACCTGGAACGACGCGATCTCACCTGACGGCGTGCCGTCCGGGGTCCTGAGGCTCGACCCCCGGGCGGTGGCCGCGCCGGACGCCAGAGAGCGGCTCGTCTCCGCGGTGAGCGCCGACCGGCGGCTCCTGCGGAGCGGCCTGTCCTCGCTCCTTCCCGTCGCCGATCTCGTCACCGCGCGGGGCGAGGTCTGGCTGATCACCTCCCGCAGAGCGATGCCGACGGTCGCCGACCTCCTCGCCGGCGGCGGGGGGCCGGACTCCGGCAGCGCGGGAACGATCCTCGTCGAGATCGCCCAGGCCCTGCTGTCCCTGCACGCCGCGGGACTCACCCACGGCGCCCTGCACCCCGGCACGGTGGTGATCGCCGAGGACGGCTCGGCGATGCTCGCGGAGCGCGGCCTGCTGGCGGCGGTGCGCGGAGAGTCGCCACCTGTGGAGCGTGACATCGCCGCCTGGGCGGCGCTCGCCCGCACGCTGTCGGCGAGCTGGGCGGGCGGCGACGCGGCACGGCTCTTCGACCGGGCCGCCGCGGCGGCCTCGGCGGGCGGGCTGGCCTCCGCGCGCGACACCCTCCTGGCCGGCCGCGACGTCCTGCCGCCGGGTTTCACGACACGCGACCGGCTCGTGGAGACCTTGCACCGGTGGTCCGCGGCCGACGTCCCGACCTCTCCCGCGCCCCCCGCGCCCGATCCCGGCCAGATCGTCACGCTGCTGCACGCCGACCGCGCCGGCACCGCCCGTACGGCACCGCCGGCGCGGCCCGCGCCGGAGAGCGACGTGATGATGCGCTTCGGGCCGGGGGTTCCCACGGAGGACCCGGAGAACCCGGGGAACACGGCGGAGCGGATCTGGCGCTCCGGACAGGATCAGCTGGCCACGCTGCACGGGCAGAAGGGATCACGCAGGACGCCGCGCGGCCGGCGGCGGGCGACGGCGTGGGCGGGGACGATCCTGCTCGCGGTCCTCATCGCGGCCGGCATCCTGTGGCTGCGCCAGTCGCCGGGACTGGCCGTCGCGGTCGAGAAGGTGGACGTCCGCGGCCCGAAGAAGGCCCTGTCGTGCGACGGCACGGCCAACATCGTGGGTGTGGTGACCACCAACGGCGGCGAGGGCTCGATCCGTTACGTCTGGCTCCGCAGCGACGGGCAGAAGCTGGCCGAGCAGCAGCTGCGCGTGCTCTCCGGCTCCACCTCGGTCGAGCTCCCCCTGCACTGGAAGGTCAGCGGGGAGTCGTCGAACTTCAAGGGCACCGCCACCCTCCGTGTCCTGTCCCCCACCGCCTCGGGGAAGGCCCTACAGGGTAAAGCCAGTTTTCTGTACAAATGCCAAGTTCACTAGTGTGGCCATATGACGACGACCCCCGCCGGTTGGTATCCCGACCCATACGGATCTCCCCAACTGCGTTGGTGGGACGGCTCCCAGTGGACGGATGCGACGCATCCTCGGGACACCTACACGCAGGAGGCCGCGCCGCCTCCTGACCAGCCGGCCCAGACCGCGCCGCTGAGAGCGCCGCTGCGTACGGAGCAACCGGCATGGGGGCACCTGGGGCAGCCTCCCCTTCCCGCGCCCGCCTTCGGGCGGCAGCCGAAGCCCGCGCCGGTCTGGCCGTGGATCGTCGGGGGAATCGCCGCCCTGGTGGCGGTCGTCGTCGCGATCAGCGCGGTGGTGATCTTCGTGAACAACCGCTCCGGCATCACGGCGTCCCGGCCCGACGAGGTGGTCCCGAGCGCGCCGCTCGACTCGATCGTCCCCCCGAGCCCGTCCCCGGCGGCGCCCCTCACGGAACTCCCCCAGCCGTCGGGAGACCGGATCAGCGACCCGACGACGGGGCTGTCCTACGCCTTCCCCGGCGAACCGTGGAGCGTGCCCAAGTCCGCCGAGATCAACAACCCGGAGAATCCGCAGGTCCCGCTCTGGACGAGCGGCTACAGCGCCCTGTCCCAGCAGAACTACGACGGCAGCGGCGGCGACTGGGTCGGCTCGATCTACGCGGCACAACTGCCGCAGGTCCTTCCGTACGGCGGGCCTAAGGATCTTCGCACCACGGTCACCGCGATGGTCGTGGGCTATGAGCCCCTGTTCTACGCGCCCCAGCACGAGCGGAAGATCCTCCGCGACGAGGCCCTGGAGGTCAGCGGGCACAAGGCCTGGGTGACCGAGTTCGAAATGGACTTCTCGAAGGAGTCCGCGGCCAACGGCTGGAAGTGGAAGACGGAGAAGGGCGCGTTCGTGCTGGTGGACCGGGGTCAGGGCCGGCGTCCGTCCATGCTCTACATGTCCGTCCCGGACAATCTCGACCAATCGGTGCTCAACCGGGTGCTGGACTCGCTCGAAGCCCGGTGACCGCACTACTACGCTGGTTCCATGACTGACCTGCTGGTCTGGATCGACTGTGAGATGACCGGGCTCGACCTCGGCCGTGACGCGCTCGTCGAGGTGGCCTGTGTGGTGACCGACGGCGAGCTGAACCAGCTGGACGAGGGTGTCGATGTCGTCATCAAGCCCCCGCCGGAGTCGCTGGGGCAGATGTCGGACGTCGTCCGGGAGATGCACACCGCCTCGGGGCTCCTCCAGGCGCTCGCCGGCGGCGTGACGCTCGCCGAGGCCGAGTCGATCGTGCTCGACTACATTCGCGGCCACATCGCCGACCCCAAGAAGGCGCCGCTGTGCGGCAACTCCATCGCGACGGACCGTTCGTTCATCGCGCGGGACATGCCGGGCGTGGACTCCTTCCTCCACTACCGGATGATCGACGTCTCCTCGATCAAGGAACTGGCCCGGCGGTGGTACCCCCGGGTCTACTTCGCCTCGCCTGAGAAGCAAGGCGGGCACCGGGCGCTGGCGGACATCGTCGAGAGCATCCGTGAGCTGCGCTACTACCGCGCCGCCGTGTTCGTGCCGCAGCCCGGCCCCGACTCGGCGACCGCGCGCGAGGTGGCCGAGGCGATCTCCGCGACGTGACCACGACCTGATCGCGGGATGGAGCGCGACGCTCCCGAATACCGCTACACTTTTCTCGTACGCCGTGACGGCGGACATGGTGGGTGTAGCTCAGCTGGCAGAGCGCCAGGTTGTGGTCCTGGATGTCGTGGGTTCAAGTCCCATCACTCACCCCAGTACGGGAACGGCCGGTCCTCAGGGACCGGCCGTTCCCGTTTTGCGCGCTTGCGGCAGATCATGCGGCTGACGCGAGCAAGTCAGCGAACATTGCCCCCAAAGGTAGATATTGCGAGTTATGCTCACCTGACGACCGCAACGCCGGATGGGCGGGGGGCCTCGGCGATCTTTGACTCGGAGGCCGGATGAGAGTCGACGACCGCACGGGAATGGGACTGAGCAAACGGGAGACCGAGGTCATGGACCTGATCGCCACCGGTCATTCCAACGGCGAGATCGCCCAGCGCCTGTTCCTCAGCGAAAAGACCGTCAAGAACCACGTCAACCGCATCTACGCCAAGCTCGGCGTCGCATCGCGCGTCACGGCGATCGGGCGCTGGCTCGGCGGAACCGACCCTGGGGCATGAGAGCCCCCCGTCACCCCCTCGTCCCGGTGGTCACCGCACCGGGGTCAGGGAGCGACTGAGACGCGGGTCAGGGCGTTGCGCAGGCCCGCCAGCCCGTACTCCAGCTCCTCGGGCTGGACGGACAGGGCAGGGCGCAGCCGGACGGAACTGTCCCCACAGGACAACACGAGGATCGCCTCGTCCTCCCGGAGCCGGTCGACCAGCCCGCCGGGGTCGGGGATGTCGAACGCGCACATCAGACCGCGTCCCCGGGCGTTCGTCACGAGCCCCTCGGCCTCGAGCCCGCGCAGCGCGCCGAGTAGTTTCTCCCCCAGGATCGCCGCCCGCGGGATCAGCCCGTCGCGTTCGATGATCTCCAGCATCCCGCGTGAGCGGACCATGTCCACGAGCCCGCCGCCCCACGTCGAGTTGATCCTCCCGCTCACCGCGAAGACGTTGTCGGGGACGAGATCGACCCTGCGGCCGGCCATGATGCCGCCCACCTGGACCTTCTTCGCGAACGCCACGATGTCCGGGGCCAGGCCGAGCTGCTGGTAGGCCCACGGAGTGCCGGTGAGACCGACACCGGTCTGCACCTCGTCGAGGACGAAGAGCGCCTCGTTCTCGTGGCACAGCGCCTGCATCGCCTGCAGGAACTCGGGACGCATGTGGTTGTCCCCGCCCTCGCCCTGGATCGGCTCGGCGATGAAGCAGGCGATGTCGTGGCGGAACCGGTCGAACGCCTCACGCGCCTGGGACAGGGCCCGTTCCTCGGCGTTCTCGACGTCGCCGAAATGGATCGCGGGCACGTCGATCCTGGGCCAGCCGAACTTGGGGAACCGGTCGGTCTTCACCGGGTCGGTGTTGGTCAGCGAGAGCGTGTAGCCGCTGCGCCCGTGGAAGGCACGGGTCAGGTGGAGGACCTTGGTGCCCAGACCGGGGTGGCGGCCGTTGGCCTCGTTCCACCGGCTCTTCCAGTCGAAGGCGCACTTGAGGGCGTTCTCCACGGCCAGCGCGCCGCCCTCGACGAAGAACAGGTGGGGCAACTCGGGATCGCCCAGCACCCGCTGGAAGGTCTCCACGAACTCGGCGAGATGGACGGTGTAGAGGTCGGAGTTGGCCGGCTTGTTGGCGGCCACACGTCCGAGCAGCGCCAGGAACTCGGGGTCGGCGGCGAAGGGGTTCATCCCCAGGGGGGACGACGCGAAGAACGTGTAGAAGTCCAGATACCTTCTGCCGTCACGGACGTCGACCAGCCACGACCCCGCACTCCTGTCGAGGTCGAGCACCAGCCGGTAACCGTCGACGAGCAGGTGCCGGGCGAGGCCGTCGTGTACAGCGCTGGGATCCATGCCGCCTCCGCATTACGTCGGGACCAACACAATTCCCTCATACCGGGTGGTAGCTGTGAACAGTTTCCACAAAACTATCCCCTTAGGAGAACATTTTTCGCCAGCAGGCGCGTCCGAGGCAAGACCTGCCCCGTGATCAGGCGGCATGGATCACGGGGCGTAGATCACGGGGCGTGGATCACGGGGGCGTAGATCACGGGGCGCAGATCAGACGGCGGCGTACACGACCAGGGAGACCGCCACGTACTGGACGACGTAGGCGGCGATCGTGAAGGCGTGGAAGACCTCGTGGAAGCCGAACCACCGGGGCGAGGGGTCGGGGCGGCGCAGGCCGTACACGACCGCCCCCGCCGAGTAGAGGAGGCCGCCGGCGAGGACCAGGATCCCCGCGGCGACACCCGCCCCCGCGAACAACTGCGGCATGACGAACATCGCCGTCCAGCCCAGCCCGATGTAGAGCGCCGTGTAGAGCCAGCGGGGGGCCCGCAGCCACAACACGCGGAACAGCACTCCGACGGTCGCGCCCACCCAGATGACCGACAACACGGCCACCCGGGCGATCCCGTCCAGGGCCAGCACCGCGAAGGGGGTGTAGGTGCCCGCGATCACGAGATAGATGTTGGCGTGGTCGAACCGGCGCAGCACCTCCGTGACACCCGGGGAGAGCCTGCCCCGGTGATAGGTCGCGGAGACGCCGAACAGCAGGCCGGATGTGATCGCGTAGATCACCGCGGCCAGCCTGGCCTGCAACGTGGGCCCGAGGGCCACCAGCACGAACCCGCCCACCAGCGTCGCGGGCACGGCGCCCGCGTGCAGCCAGCCGCGGAGCTTCGGCTTGCCCACCCGCTCCATAGAGATCGTCGTCACGTAACCTACGTTAGCGTAAGTTACGCTACCGTAGGTTGTGACGTACGTTACAAAGCCTTGAGAAAACGGGCGGCGATCGGGACGGCCGCGTCGCGGCCCGTGCCTCCGTGCTCGACGAACACGGCGAACGCCAGATCGCCCCAGTATCCGATGAACCAGGCGTGGTCCGCGCCGCCCTGCCAGTCCTCGGCGGTGCCGGTCTTGCCTGCCACGCCGTCGGGCAGCCCGGCGTCGGCCGCGGTGCCGTCGGCGGTCACCGCGTTCATCAGCGTGCGAAGCCCCGCGGCCACTCCGGAGGGCAGCGGCACGCTCTGCGACCGGCCGGCGGCGTCCGCCGAGGGCATCAGCCGGGGCGGCCGCCACTCACCGCTCTGCACCGCCGCCGCGACCAGCGCCATGCACAGGGGGCTCGCCTCGACCGTCCCCTGGCCGAAGGAGTCCTCGGCGAGCGCGTCATCGTTCTCCGGCCGCCGCAGGCTGCCGCAGGTCCCGCCGACCCCGGTCGACAGGGGGACCCCGAAGCCGAACGCCCGCGCCTGCTCGACCAGGGTGTCGGGAGTCAGCCGCTCGACCGCCAGCCGGGCGAAGGTGGTGTTGCAGGACAGCGCGTACGCCTGGCGCAGCGTGACCGTTCCGTGCGCCTCTCCCCGGTAGTTGTCGATCGAGCGCCCGCCCGGGATCGTGTAGGCGGCCGGGCAGTCGACGACGGTCTCCGTGGACATCCCCGCGTTGAGCAGAGCCGCCGCCGTGACGGTCTTGAACGTGGAGCCGGGGGCGTATTTCTGCTCGAACGCCTTCCGCCCGCCCAGGCGGTCGGCGACCGCGAGGACCTCGCCCGTCGACGGCCGCACCGCCACGATGGCGGCCGGGTTCCGCACCCCGTCGAGCGCACGGGCGGCCGACGCCTGCGCCGCCCACTCGATGGTGGTCTTGGTGCCCTTCGGCGGCTCGGGCGTGTACTCGACGAGCGGCTCCCCCGGCTCTCCTGGGTTGTCCACCTCGACCCGCCAGCCCACGGGCGTGCCCCCCTGCGGTACGGGGATCGCCGTCGTCAGCCGCTCGAGGTACGCCTCGGCGTCGCTGTCCGCGGGGAAGTCGCGCCCCTCTTGGGTGACGAGCCGTCCGGCCGTGACGCCGGTGGCGTCGGAGGACCTGCGGAGCCCGCCCCCCGGTGCGAGGTCGGGGTGCATGACGGCGGGCGCCCACAGGACCTTCCAGGTCTGGTCCCTGATCCCGAGCCGCAACGTCGAGCGATAGGACCACGGGCCGTAGCCCGGGAGCTCGCGGGCCTCGGTGATGGGCACCTCCGCGGTGTCCTCCCCGGTCATGACGGTCTGGCCCGCCGTCAGCCGCAGTGACTCCGCCGCCAGAGCCTCTTCGAACCGTGCGTGCTGGGTGGCGAAGTCGGCGGGCGGGTCGTCGGTCAGCTCCCGCATCCTGCCGTAGTCCGCCGCCTCCCACGCCCGCAGATAGATCGCGGCCGTCCGCTCCGGAGTACCCTCCGGCTGCGGTGTGACCGTCGGCGTCGCCGTCGTCGGCGCTGCGGCCGGCGCCGGTCGGCCGGACGTGAACAGTCCGAGCACCCCGGTGACCACGATGGCGCCCGCGATGGTGAAGAGAACGAGCAGCGCTCGTGTTCGCGTACGGTTTGACATGCAGTCCGGGCCTCTCGCGGGGGGACGAGTGCCTTACATCACGCTGAAGGAGATCGAGGTGGCGAGGGAGAAGCAGCCGCTTCCGGGCCGGTATCCGGTGACCTTCGGCGAGGTGGAGCTCTTACGCGATCTCGACCGCCCGGACGGATGGATGCTCAGCGTCGGCGGGGTGCCCCAATCCTACGTCGATCTCAGCGACCCTTCCTATCTCGAGTTCTCCTACGTCCAACTGATGGCCACGGTCGTCGACTGCCTGCCGGACGGGCCGGTCGACGCCGTCCACGTCGGCGGCGGCGCCTGCACCTTCCCCCGCTACGTCTCCGCGTCCCGGCCGGGCTCGCGGCACATCGTGGTGGAGCCCGACGAGAAGCTCGTCCAGCTGGTCCGTGACCAGCTCAGGCTGAAGTCCGTGCCCCGGCTGAAGGTCCGGATGCTCGACGGCCGTACGGCCGTCACAGGGCTTTCCGACGGCTCCGCGGACCTGTTCGTGCTCGACGCGTTCTCGGGCGCGACGATGCCGGTGGAGCTCGCCACGACCGAGTACATGGCGGAGGTCTCCCGGATCCTGCGGCCTGCCGGAACGCTGGTGATCAACGTGGCCGACGGGAGCGGACTGGCCTTCGCCAAGCGGGTGGTCTCCACGGTCGCCGGGGTCTTCCGGCATGTCGCGCTGCTCGGCGAGCCGGGCATCCTGCGGGGCCGGCGCTTCGGCAACCTGGTGATCGCCGCCTCCACCGCGGAGTTGCCGGTCGGCCCCCTGACGAGGAGGACGGCAGGCGGCCTCACCCAGGCCCGGTGCATGTGGGGCGAGGACCTGTCGAAGTTCGTCGCGGGGGCTCGTCCCATCCACGACGGCGACGCGGTCCTCGCGCCGGTCCCGCCCCCGGCGGTCTTCGGCTGACAACGGGGCGGGCCCGCCTAGGCCTGGTGGTCGGCGACGATGCCGTCGATCCGGGCCGCCAGCTTGTAGTCGAGGTCGGTGAGGCCGCCCGCGTCGTGCGTGGTGAGGGCCAGATGCAGGGTCCGCCAGCGGATGTCGATGTCGGGATGGTGGTTCAGGGCCTCGGCCTGCTCGGCGATGTCGTTCACGATCGCGATGGCCGTACGGAAGTCGGGTGCGACCACGGTGCGGTGGATGGTGTCCCCGTTGCGGGCCCATTCGGAAGCCTCGTACATGCCCCCAGGACATCACGAATCACCAGAAGGCGGAACCACGCCACACCGGGGGCTACTTGAGCGCTCCCGTGGTCAGGCCCGACTGGATCTGACGCTGGAAGATGATGTAGACGATCAGGACGGGGATGATCGCCATGCTCAGCGCGGCGAACAGCCCGGCCCAGTCGGCCTCGTACCCCGCGTTGGTCGAGATGTTGGCGATTCCCTGGGTGATCAGCCACTTGTCCTGGGCGTCGCCCGGCAGCAGGACGATCGGCAGCAGGTACTGGTTCCACTGCCCGATCACGTTGAAGATCGTGATGCTGACCAGGCCGGGCTTGGCCATCGGCATCATGATCTGGAAGAACGTGCGGGTGTGCGAGCAGCCGTCCATCATCGCCGCCTCCCCGACCGAGGTCGGCAGGGTTCTGAAGAAGGCCGTGAGGAAGAACACCGTGAACGGCAGCGAGTAGGCCACGTACACGAGGACCACGCCGGTGTGCGTGCCGAGCAACCCGAGGTTCTTCATCGTCAGCCACAGCGGGGCGAGAGCGAGGAACACCGGGAACGAAAGGCCGGAGACGAACAGCAGGTAGATGGCCTTGTTGCCGAAGAAGGTGTACCGGGCGAGCACGTAGGCCGCCATCGAGCCGAACAACATCGTGAGGAACGTGGAGATCGCCACGACCTTGATGGTGTTCACCAGGTAGAGCCCGATGTGGGCCTTCGCCCACGCACGGCCCCAGGCGTCCCAGTGGAACTGGTGGGGCAACGCCAGCGGGGTGTCGCCGAAGAGTTCGGTGTTGGTCTTGAAGGACGCGAGGAAGGTCCACACGATCGGGAAGATCACCAGGATCGCCCAGATCAGCAGGGCCACATGGGAGAGCCCGCCGAAGACGTTGACCGAGCGCCCACGCCCCTGCTTGCGGCTGGTCGAGGCCTCGGCGGAGGCCACGGGCATCACATCGGTCGCCACGCTAGAACTCGATCCTCTCGCGCCGGGTCACCCGGAGGGTGAGCACCGCGAACGTCAGCGTCATGAAGAACAGCGCGACACCCATGGCGGACGCGACGCCGTATTTGGAGTAGGTGAAGGCGGTGCGCCAGATCTCGAGGGGCAGCACGGTCGTCGCGTTGTCGGGGCCGCCACGGTCCACCGACAGCACCTGGACCAGCGCGAACCCGTCGAAGGCGGCGATGCCGAGATAGACCCAGCCGACCTGGAGGGTGTCCCACAACAGCGGAAGGGTGATCCGGAAGAACAGTACGAACCGCCCGGCCCCGTCCAGCGCGGCCGCCTCGAAGACGTCCCTGGGGATCGACGACATGCCGGCCGAGAAGAGCACGACGTAGAAGCCGACGGCCTGCCAGACCATGACCCCGATGATCGTCCACAGCGCCAGGCTGGGACTGATCAGCCATCCGACCGGATCGACTCCGACGGCATGGAGGGCGCTGTTGATGACGCCGGACTTGTCCGGCCGCAGGATCGCCTGGAACAACACGCCGACGATGGCGACCGCCAGGACCTGCGGGAAGAAGAACACGATCTTGTAGAAGGCCGAGCCGGGGACGCCGGTCATCTTCCCGTTCTTCTGCCCGCCGCCCAGGTTGAGCATGAAGGAGAAGAACAGGGCTATCGCGACGGTGATCAGCGGCATGGCAAGCAGGAGCACCACATGGTGCCGCACAGCCGCCCAGAAGACCTCGTCGTCGAACAACCGGGTGAAGTTGTCGAAGCCGACGTAGTCGAAGTTGGGCGAGATTCCTCTGGAGTTCGTGAACGAGATCTGGAACGCCTGGATGTACTGCCAGATCACGAAGACCACGTAGAGGATCAACGGCACCGCGAGGAAGGAGGCGATGAAGCCGTACTTCCGCAGCAGGACCGGTGACAACTTGCCATGCCGCATCGGATCACACGCTCCGGGACTGCTTGGAGATGGAGGAGTCGGCCTTGGTCTTGTCCGCGGCCGCCTGCATCTTGGAGGCGAACTCGTCGGCGCTGATCCGGCCGAACATGAGCGCGTTCGTCTGCTTGCGGAGCTCGGTCTCGAGCTCCTTGTACCAGGTCTCGAACAGCGAGTAGGTGACCACGTTCTGGCCGGCCGCGTTCTGGGCGGCGACGACGCTCGTGAGGCCGGGCGAGAGCGTGAGGCCCTCGGTGGCGCCGACGACGACCGTGAGGCTCTTGGTCTTCTCGGTGAAGGCCTTGGCCGCCGGCTTGGACAACATCACACGCAGGTACTCGAGACCACCGGTCGCGTTCTTGCCCTTGGACGGCACGACGTAGCCCTCACCGGCGGCGGCGCGGATCGCCTCGTAGGGCAGCTGGTCGGCCGCCGTCACCGACGGGGTCGGCGCGATGGCGTACTCGAAGCCGGCGGGGGTGTCCTTGGACTGCTCCGACTCCAGCCAGGAGCCCGACGGGTAGAGGGCGATCTTGCCCTGGTTCTGCTGGGTCTGGACCTCGGTGTGGATCAGGCCCTCGTAGGACTTGTCCATGTACTTGCCGATCTCGGCCCACGCGGCGGCGGCCTGCTTGACCGCGTCGTGGTTCCAGGCGTTGTCGGCGAGGTTGTCGATGTTGACCAGGACCTCGTTGCCGCCGATCTTGGCGGCCGAGATCAGGATCATCCAGTACGCGTAGTACGAGGCGTTCTTGCCGGCGTACGCGAACGGGACGATGTTCTTGGCCTTGGCGGCCTCGGCGAAGGCCTTGAACTCCTCGAACGTCTTCGGCGCGGTCCAGCCGTTCTTCTCGAACAGCTTCGCGTCGTACCACAGGCCGTAGGCGGTGTAGACGTAGTTCAGCGTGTACGGCTTGGCCGGGTCGCCGCCGAAGCCCGACTCGATGGTGCCGGGGACGAGGGTGTCCTTGACCTTCTTGCTCGGGTCGTCGATCGACGGCGCCTCGAACAGCGGGGTGAGGTCGAGCAACTGGCCCGCACCGATCAGCGCACCGGCGTCCAGGTTGTCCGTGCCGGAGTTGTTCACGACGTCGGGGACGTCGCCGCTCGCGAAACGCGGGGTCAGGGTCTGGCTGATCGTCTGGATGCCCTGGTGCTTGATCGTCGCCTTCGGGAACTCGGCCTTGTACAGCGGCTCGTGCGACTGGGTCGCGTACTCGTCGCTGTAACCACCCTTGAAGATCACGACCTCGAGGGGCGCGTCGGCCTTGACGCCGAACGGGTTGGTGGCCGATGTCGCGGCGGCACTCGGAGCCGTGGACGGGGCGGCCGTTTCGCCGGAGGTGGCGCAGGAGCTGAGCAGGCCGGCGGCGGGAACGGCGACGAGGGCGGTGAGGCCCACGCGCCGCATCATCTGCCGGCGCGTGATCTCGCGGGGGGTACTAGTCATCAACTCTCCCGTGGCGGGGTCAATTAGGAAAGTTTCCTAAACGTTTGCTGGAACGTACGGCCAGCCCACGGCAGCGTCAAGATGTTGTCGTCGGTCTAGACCAACCCGTAACCCGACTGGGATGAATCCGCGCCGACATTCACAGACTATATAGCCGTTTGTGCAGGTTAAACAGAAGTTAAACAAAGGTCCTATGACCCAATAAGAGTAGGTAACGACAGATGCCCTGGTAGCGGACTGGTATAGACCAGGTTGCCGTTATTTCGGGCGATCGTCTAGATTCGCCGGCATGGAGGAGCTTCGTCGTCAGCTGTGCGACTACGGCAGGCGGGCCGCGGAGCTCGGCCTGGTCATCGGCACATCGGGCAACCTCAGCGCCAGGGACGGCGACCTCGTGACGGTCACGCCCTCCGGCGTCGCGCTCGACCGTCTGCGCCCCGAGGACTGCCCGATCATCCGGCTCGACGGCACCGTGGTGGAGGGCGACCTGCCTCCGTCCTCGGAGACCCCCATGCACCTGGCCGTCTACGCCGCGACGGGGACGACCGCGGTCGTGCACACCCATTCGGTCTTCGGTGCCGTGGTGGCGACCACCATGACGGAGTTGCCCCCGATCCACTACAACTCCCTGCTGCTGGGCGGCAGCGTCCGCGTGGCCGAGTACGCGACGTACGGCACGCCCGAACTCGCCGCGAAGGTCCAGGAGGCGCTCACGGGCAAGCAGGCGGCGCTGATGGCCAACCACGGCGGCGTCACGATCGGAGCCGGCCTGGAGAAGGCCTTCGAGGCCACACGCCTGCTCGAGTGGCTCTGCGAGGTGTACGTCCGCGCCCTCGGCATCGGCACGCCCACCGTCCTGACCGAGGAACAACTCGCCGACGTCATCATCCGAGCCTTCACCCCACCCCCCACCCCCCCTTCGCCGTGATCATGCACAGGTTCGGTGAGACCACACCCGACCTGCGCGGACGTCGGCCGTGATCATGCACAGGTTCGGTGAAACCTCGCCCGACCTGCGCGAACGCAAGCCGTGATCATGCACAGGTTCGGCGAAACCGCGCCCTACCTGCGCCGACACCGCCCGTGATCATGCGCGGCCGCTACGCCGGGATGACCGCCTTCCTGGCCAGCCCGAGCGGAAGACCGCCCGACCCCGCGATCGCGTCGTGGAACGACCGCAGGTCGCCCCGGTAGTCGTCCCTGATCCGCTCGATCTCCAGAGCGCCCGTCAGGTACGAGGGAGCCTGGGTCGGCCACGCGCAGTACCGGCCGACCTCCGCCGCCGCCGTGCCGGGCGAGAGCGACGCCTTGGTGGCCATGAACTCCTCGGCCTGCGGGATCGTCATGTCGCCGCAGTGCAGGGCCGTGTCCACGACGATCCGCGCGGCGCGGAAGATCCGGCAGTCCAGGTGCGCGAGCTCGGTCTGGGGCGTGTCGAAGTACCCCTGCTCGTGCATCACCTTCTCGACGTAGAGCGCCCAGCCCTCCACGAAGTACGGCGTGCGGAAGATCTTGCGCGCCTTCCTCGGGCTGCCGGCCATCCACGCGAGGTGCCAGTGGTGACCGGGATACGCCTCGTGGACGGCGATCGACGGCATCTGGGCCCGGGAGTTGGTCCTGAGGCGCTGCCGTACCTGCTCGTCGGTGTAGCCGTCCGGCGTGAACGGAACGAAGAAGACGCCTGCCCGCGACGTCGAGAGCGGCGGCGGGGCGAGGTAGTTGGCCACCGCGATCAGGGGGCGCTGGAACTCCGGGGACGGCAGGACCCGGCAGTCCTCGCCCTCCGGGAAGGTGACCAGGCCGCGGTCGCGGGCGAAGTCGCGTGCGCGGAACGTCTCGGCCTCGTACTCGGCGCGCATCGCCTCCAGCGTCGGCGGGTGGTCGTCCATGAGCGACTCCATGGCGGCCCGCCACTCGGTGGCGCCCAGCCGCCTGGCGACCTCGCGCATCCGCACGTCCAGCTCGTCCCAGGCCTTGAGGCCCTTCTCGTGCAACTCCGAGGCGCCGTACCCGAGCAGTTCCCGCTCCCGCAGCAGGGTCGAGTACAGCTCCTCGCCCATCCGCCAGGTCCCGCCGGCCTTGAAGCCCTCCAGGAACGTGACGAGCTCGTCGAACGCCTCGGCCGCGGGCTCGGCGGCCCGGATCAGCCGGGCCCGCAGGCCCTCGTCCGCCACCCCCGCCGGAAGGGTCGAGGTCAGGAACGGCCGTGCCGTACGAGCCTGATCTAGACCACGCCGGACGAGCAGCTCGGACGCGAGGCCGGGATCGAGGTTCTCCCGGCAGGCGGCCAGGACGGCGGGGACGTCGGCGAGCCGCGCTACGGCCGCGTCGACGAGGTCGGCCTCCGGCTTGAGCCGCTGCTGGAACGGCGCGAACATCGAACCGAAGATCGCCCCGAGGTACGGCGCCGGATCGCGCCGCCACTCCGGCCAGCGGGCCTCCGCGACGACGCCGCGCAGGTGCGAGAGCACGAGGTCACGGTCGATCTCGTCGTCGAGGGAGGAGGGGGCGTAGTCCGCCAGCCGCCGGAGCCAGCCCTCCTCGGCGCGCTCCCTGGCCGTGAACCCCGCCTCGGTGAAGTCGCCCAGAGTGCGGTCGTGGCCGTCTGCGCCGAGAAGCGTCGCGCTGATCGGATGCTCGGCCAGGTACCAGTCGAGAAAGTCGTCCAGCAGTGTCATACCGCCCGACTCTATCCGGGACACTGGTGATGAAGACCCCGAAAAAGGAGCAGTAGTGCCCCTCCAGATGATCGGCGCGCCCAGCGATCCCGAGCTGATCCGGCTGCCGTGGGACCTCCCACTCGAAGACTGGCCGGCCCACCATCTGGTGTCGCTGCCGCGCGGCATCTCCCGCCACGTCGTCCGCTTCGCGCGGCTCGCCGGCCGGGTCTACGCGATCAAGGAGATCAGCGCCCGGTACGCCAAGCGGGAGTACAAGCTGCTGTGGGACCTGGCCCGTCTCGACACCCCCGCGGTCGAGCCCGTCGCCGTGGTGACGGGCAGGACCGCGCAGGACGGCTCCGAGCTCGACTCCGCCCTGGTCACCCGGCACCTGCAGTTCTCGCTCCCCTACCGGGCCGTGTTGTCGGGCTCGATCCGGCCGGACACGCTGACCCGCCTGCTCGACGCGCTCGCCGTCCTGCTCGTACGGCTCCACCTGAACGGGTTCTACTGGGGGGACTGCTCGCTGTCCAACGCCCTGTTCCGGAGGGACGCGGGGGCGTTCGCCGCCTATCTGGTCGACGCCGAGACCGGCGAGCTCCACCCCACGCTCACCGAGGGCCAGCGGTCGCACGACATCGAGGTCGCGCACGTCAACATCTTCGGCGAGATGCTCGACCTGGAGGCCGGCGGGCTCCTGCATCCCACGATCGATCCGCTGGCGTTCTCCGAGCAGCTCGTCGAGCGCTACGAGCGGCTCTGGAACGAGCTGACCCAGGACGAGATCATCGAGGAGGTCGACTGGCACCGCGTCGACCAGCGGATCCGCCGGCTCAACTCGCTCGGCTTCGACGTCGCCGAGATGATGATCCGTCGCAAGGCCGGCACGTCGCGGCTGATCGTGCGGCCCAAGGTCGTGGACGCCGGGCACCACCAGCGGCGCCTGCTCAGGCTGACCGGCCTGGACGTCGAGGAGAACCAGGCCAGAAGGCTGCTCAACGATCTCGACTCGTTCCGTGTCTCGAACGGCCTGCGGCACGAGGACGAGGCCATCGTCGCCCATCGGTGGCTGGCCGAGGTCTTCCAGCCCGTGGTCGGTGCCATCCCCGCCGAACTGCGGCGCAAGCTGGAGCCCGCCCAGCTCTTCCACGAGGTGCTCGACCACCGCTGGTACATGTCCGAGGCCGCGGGCAAGGACGTGGGACTCGACGCCGCGGTGCGGTCCTACGTCGACAACGTCCTGGTGTTCAAGCCCGACGAGAAGGCCATCATCACGCCTTCCGACCTGCTCACCGCTCCCGATCCGCTGTCTCCCTGAGCAGATCGGCCAGGTGGAGGGCGGCGTCGGGGAGGCGGTCCTCGCCGAAGACGCGGATGCCGTTCAGCTCCAGGAGCGCCGCGGTCACACCCTGGCCCGGGGTCACCCTTCCGCGGAAGGTGCCGTCGTGGATCCGGAGGGGGCCGCACGACGGGCTGCCCTCCTTGAGGATCGCCATGCGGACGCCGAACGACTGCGCGACCGCCAGTGCCTGCTGCGCGCCGGACAGGAAGGCGTTCGTCACGTCGTCGCCGCCCGGTGTCAGGATCCGGGCCGCCCCGGCCAGCACGGCGGCGCCGCCCACGCCGCCCTCGATCTCGGCGGGCGGTCGGGGAACGGGCAGCCCGCCCTCGACCTCCGGGCAGAACGGCACGAGCCGCCCCTCCGCCCTCCAGGCGGCGAGCAGTTCGTCGTCGCTGGTCTTCGCGCCGCCGTCGAACCGCACCCGGCTGCCGAGCAGGCACGCGCTGACCAGGATCCGCTCCATGCCCCCCATTCTGTACAAGCCGCACCGCCACCTCGACCCCGCCCGTCGATCGGACGACCCTGCTTTCACCCTGCCGCCGCGATGGATTGGCGTACTCTGACCTGATCAATATCCCCTTTATCGCCATAAGCAGGACCTCGACAGTGACTGGTCATGTACGTGAGACGTCGTCACTCCCGAATGCAGCGCGTGCGCGATCACGAACGGTGACGCGGCATGTGGCAACGGTGCTCCTCCCGATGGAGACCCTCACCACGCGAGTCTGTGGCGGCCAGGCGCGTTGATGCGGAAATCCTCATCCGGATACCGTTCGATTCTGCCGACGGCCAACCGAATCGCAGGGATCGGCGGTCTCACCGCCGTGGTGGTCGCTCTGGCGCTGTGCGCGATCCTCCAGCAGGAGATCATCGCCAGGACGGCGCAGCACCGCGTGCCGAAGGTGCCGAGTGCGAGCAAGGCGGCGAGCCACCCCACGCCGCGGCCCACTGCGAAGGCCACCCGGACGGACACGACGGCGACGACGCCCCTCGCCCAGGTGCGGGCGACCGTGTTGAAGGAGCAAGGCGAGGCGGCGCGCAGGGCCTTCGGCGTCCGGGACCTCCCCCAGCCCGATGTGCACTTCACCCGGATCGACGACGCCAAGGGCTGGGCGTTCGGAACCTCGGCCATCCCCCCGCCCGCGGGCATGGCCGCCGCGCCCGAGCCGTCGTTGTTCCTCGCCCGGAGATCCGGGGCGACCTGGCGGGTCGCACTGGCCGGCGCGGAGGGCTTCGTCGCCTTGGTACGGCAGGCGCCCGCAACGGTGATACCGGCGGACGAGCGGCCTTTCCTGGAGCGATACTCCCAGGCCGCGTCGGCCGGGCATGGAGTGGCCACCGGGATGACGCTTCCCTGGGGCACGGGTCAGTCGTGGACGATGCGGCCGGCCACCGGAGTCGACACACTCCAGTTCAGCGGTGGCGACGGCCGCGTCCTCGCTCCCGCCGCGGGCCGCGTGTACCGCTTCTGCACACGGACGGAGGGGCAGAGCATGCTGCTGCTGATCCACGCCAGTGGTCTGGCCTCCGAGTACTACCAGATGGCCGACGTCGCCGGCGTCGCTGAGGGCGCCCTCGTGCAGGAGGGCTCCTATCTGGGGCGTACGGGCACCGACCGGCCCTGCGGCGATTCCGTGCCGGCGTCCGGCCCTCCGGCGGTGGACTTCGCGCTCTTCGACGGCGCCGGCCCACTGCCGCTGGAGGGCATCCAGATCGGCGGGTGGACCCTGCACGCCGCGGGGGACCGCGTCTGGGCCGATCGTTCCGGCCTTCAGGTGAGCGTGGGCAATCCCCTGCTCAACTTCGGGATCCCCCGCGTCTCCCCTTCACCGGCCTCGAGGACGCCTTCCGCCTCGCCGTCCCCCCGGTCGACTGATACGCACTGAGGACGTACATGGCGCAACATCGCGAACTGGCCAGGCAGATCACCCGCACACGGCGCGGCGGGAAGACATTGCGCGTCTTGCTGCTCTGCGCCGCGCTGGGCGCAGTCGTGGCCGCCGGATCCACTGAGCGCGGCGCCGCCTTCGTGATCCGCATGCGCGCGTTCCTCGAGTTCTATTCCGGCGTCTTCGCACTGGTCGCCCTCAGCGCGGCGGTGGTGGCGGGGCTGGCGGCCTCCGAGCGCTTCGTGCCGATCCGGCTCCGCGTCCTCGCCCAGGCAGCACACCGGGCCACGGCCGTGATGTCGGTGAGTTTCCTGGTCGCGCACGTGCTTCTCAAGATTCTTCAGGGCCACGCGTCGGCACTGGACGTCGCCGTGCCGTTCGGCGGCGGGCAGGCACGCGCCGTCTGGATCGGACTCGGTACGATCGCGAGCGACATGATGATCTTCGTTTTCGCCACCGGAGTGGCACGCGGCAGATTCATCGGCAAGGGCCGCCCCTGGACATGGCGGGTCATCCACATCACCGCGTATCTCTGCTGGCCGATCGCCATCCTGCACGGGCTGAACGCCGGCAGGGCGGCGAAGGACTGGGTGACGCTCAGCTATGCGGCCTGTTTGGGGCTGGTCGCCGTCGCGGCCCTCGCGAGGTTCATGTCCTGGGCGCAACGGCGCAGGACTACACGCCGGCGACCACAGGCACCGGGCCGCGGGGGCGACCGGCCTGCGGGCACCGAGACTCAGAGCATTCCCGACGAGCAGTTCTGGGCCGAACTCAAGGCCGAGGCGGCGTCGTGGACGGGTGGCCGCAAATGAGCCGCGCCCCGGATTTCCTCACCATCGGCGCGGCCCGGCTGTTCCACGGCCTCGACCGCCTGCAGCGACTGGACCTGGCCGCACACCGCCGCATCCACAGGCCGCCGTCCCGGCTCTCCCTGCGTGACCTCGTCGCGCTGGCCGGGGAGGTGGACCTGCGCGGCCGCGGCGGCGCAGCCTTCCCCTTCGCGCGCAAGCTCACAGCGGTCGGCCAGGCGGCCGAGCGCCGGGGAACCCGGCCCGTCGTGCTCGTCAACGCGACGGAGGGTGAACCGGCCAGCGCCAAGGACAAGGCGCTCATCGCCCGGGTACCGCACCTCGTCCTGGACGGGGCCGTGCTCACGGCACGCGCCTTGAGCGCGCGCGAGATCGTCGTAGGTGTCACGGACGGCGGAGTCCCCGAACGCTCCCTCCGAACCGCGATCAAGGAGGCGAACCTGTCCGGTTCGGTCAGGGTCGTCCGTCTCCCGGAGCGGTTCATCACCGGAGAGGGCGGGGCCCTGGTCCGCGGGGTGAACGGCGAGACGCCCATCCCGCCCGGCCGTAAGGTCCGGGCCGCGGAAAGCGGCGTGGACGGCCTGCCGACATTGTTGTCCAATGCGGAGACCTTCGCCCAGTTGGCCGTTCTGTCCGAACTCGGGCCTGAGGGCTACCGAACGGCCGGAACCGGAGACGAGCCGGGCACCGTCCTGCTCACGGTGACCTCCCCGGGCCATGGGCGGGTCGTGGTGGAGACCCCGACCGGCGTGCCGCTTTCGGAGGTCCTCCGCCGGTGCGGCGTCTCCGCGGGCCAGGGCGTGATGGTCGGCGGCTACCACGGCGCGTGGCTCTCCCCGGGCGCGGCCGGCACGGTCACGGTGTCACGGGCGTCCATGACCGCGGCCGGCGCCGCGCTGGGCGCCGGCATCATCGTGCCGTTGGAGGAGGGGACGTGCCCGCTGGGCGAGGTCGCCCGGGTCGCCGACTATCTCGGAGCCGAATCCGCGGGCCAGTGCGGGCCCTGCAGGCTCGGACTGCCGGCCATCGCCCGTTCCTTCTCCTCACTGGCGGCGGGCAGACAGGGGGCCGACGCGCTCTCGGCGGTCGAACAGGCCAGCGCCGTCGTCCGCGGAAGAGGGGCCTGCCACCATCCAGACGGCGCGACCAGGTTCCTGCTCTCGGCTCTCGAGGTCTTCTCCGACGACGTCACAGCACATGTGGCGGGACGCGGGTGCGGGCGGCCCGTCCGCGGACTGCTGCCGGTGCCCGGCGAGGAGGTCCAGGAAACGGGCCTGCGGCTGACCGTCGACTGGTCTCGCTGCGCGGGCCACGGCCTTTGCGGTCACATCGTCCCCGACCTCGTCCAGTTGGACCTCTTCGGTTATCCGGTGCTCACCGATGCCGCCGTTCCCCCGGGGCACCTGCGGGACGCTCTACGGGCCGCCGAGATGTGTCCCGCCCTCGCCCTCGGACTCAGCAGGACCCCGTCGGCCGCGGGGCACGGCCGTACATGACCGGACACCGGAAGGCCGGGCGCACCCGCTGACGCCTCCGCGCCTGACGAGGACGGCGACAGGGGCCCGGAACCATCGACCATGGAACCCGGCGATTTGTCAGGGCATTCCCCTGATGTCGCAAACCCGGAAAATGAATAAACCTCACGAAAAATCTATGTTTCTCACCTAGGAGGACAATCCTTATTCCTGGTGACTAATCGTTTATCTCATCTCTTTATGACTCCCCCACGGCACCGGAGTGACGCCCGCCGGCTTCTCTAATGTGGGCCGCGCTGCATCGGGCTACACGGCGAGGAGTCGACGTGATCGGGATCGAGGACTGCCTTTCGGAGGTGATGTCGATTCCCGGCGCACTCGACGCGATCCTGGTGGAACCCATCAGCGGCATGGCGATCCTCGCGGAAGGACTGCCCGACTCCGCGAGATCGGCGGCCGGGCTGACCGAGACCTTCCGGGCGGCCCTCGAGGGGATCGCGCTGGCCTCTCCGGAGGGCACCGTGCGGATAGGCGACATGATCATCACCACGGAGACGAGCCACCATCTCATCAGGCCGATAGAGATGGTGTTCGACGGCCCGCTCCTGATCTGCCTCCGGCTGGATCTCGAGCGCTCGAACCTCGCCCTCGCGCGGCGGCGGCTGGGCACCATCGCGGACCAGCTGATGGCCAAGTGAGTCATGGCCCCTCCCACTCTTGACGCCGTCCTGACCGGCCTCGCGGACGACAAGGCCACCGGCTCCCTCCGCGTGGGCAAGGACGGCACCGTCTACCTCACCCGCGGGCGTGTGTCGTACGTCGAGTGCGCGGCCACGCCGGGAGTCGAGGAACTGCTCACCGCCTCCGGCCGCATCAGCGCCGGCGGGGTGCGCGGTGTACGGCAGGCCTCGGGCCCCGAGGCCGACGGCGGCGACCTCCTGGTCCGCAAGGGCGTGGTCAGTCGCGGCGAGCTGGAGTTCTGCGTCCTGGGAGCGACCCTGGACGCGTCGTTCTTCCTGCTCAGGTCGGGGACGTCCAGGTCCAGGTTCAAGGAGGGGGACACCCACTGGCTCGGCCCGCACTGGTATTTCGACGTCTCCGGCCTGTTCCGCGAGTGCGACCGGAGGAGGGCCCGGCTCGAGCGGGCCTGGCCGTCCGACGAGCTCGACGGCCGGCCCGTCGTCCCCGTGGGGCGCCTCAACGGCGGGCATGTGCTCCTCACCGCGCCGCAGTGGGAGCTGGTGCTCGCCGCGGACGCCACGGCCACCGCGGCCGACCTGGCCCGCCGTCTCGGGCGTCCGGCCTACTCGACCCTGCTCGCCGTACGGGAACTCGCCGCGGCGGGGCTTCTCGCCACACAGGCGGAGACGACCGAGCCGGCCCTGCCGAAGCGGACCCCCGCCAAGTCCGCCGGGAACGCGCCGTCCCTGCCGCGCCCACCGGAGGCGGACGCGACCGATGTGAACCTGCTCATCAGACTGCGTGACGCCCTGGAGGCGCTGTAGTGATCACGCGCTCGTGGCTCAAGCGGGCCGGAAAGGGTGTCCCGATGGATCTGCGCCGCGACATACACGAGGAGATCGTCCTGCTCAGGAGTCGCGCGCCGGAGATCACCGGAGCGCTCACCTGCACCGTGGACGGCATGCTCGTGACGACGGACCTGCCCACGGAGACCGAGCAGACGGCGGCGCTCACGTCGGCGCTGCTGTCACTCAGCCGCCGGATGACCGAGCTCGCCAAGGTCGGGCGGCTCGAAGAGACCCTGGTGTCCGGCACGGAGGGGCACGCCGCGTGCTACGCCGCGGGAGCCAAGCTCGTCCTCACCGTTCTCACGGGCCCGGGGGCCAATCTCGGCCTGCTCCGGAGGGAGGGCCGTAAAACGGCGGAAAAACTCGCCGCCATCGTCGAACGCGAATGAATCCACGAATTACCCGAATAATCCGAACAGGAGAAAAAGCGCATGGCGAACATGGACATTTCACTCAAAGAGATGATGGCCGTCGACGGAGCGGTCGGCGCGGCGGTCGTCGACTACGGGAGCGGCATGGCGCTCGGCACCCTCGGCGGTTCCAAGGACCTCGACCTCCAGGTCGCGGCGGCGGCCAACACCGAGGTCGTCAAGGCGAAACTGCGGGCCATGGACGCCCTCCAGCTCCAGGACACCATCGAGGACATCCTCATCACACTGGGCGGTCAGTACCACATCATCCGCCCGCTCGCGGGCCGCGGCGGCAAGGGCCTGTTCCTCTACCTGGCCCTGGACCGCAGCCGAGCCAACCTCGCGATGGCCCGGCACCAGCTCCGCACGATCGAGGACAAGCTCGAAGTGTGAACGCGGGCGCAATCCCCGGGAGGCCGTCACCCGACGGCCTCCCCGCCCGTCACGATCCGCCCGTCACGATCCGCCCGTCACGACCTGCCCGTCAGCTCGGTGATGGCCTCGACGAACACCGGCCACAACTCCCGCGGCATGTCGTGGCCCATCCCCGGGAAGGTCAGCAGCTTGGCGCCCGGGATCGCGTCGGCGGTGGCGGCTCCGCCGGGCGGCGTCACCAGCGGATCGTCCTCGCCGTGGATCACCAGCGCGGGGATCGTGAGGCCGCGCAGGCCTTCGGCCCGGTCGGGGGAGGCGAGGATCGCCGTGAGCTGGCGGGCCACGCCCTGGGGGTCGTACGCCCGGTCGTAGCTCTCCCGCGCCACCCGGGCGACGCGCTCGGTGTCCATCGCGTATCCCGGTGAGCCGATCACGCGCCAGGACGCGAGGGCGCGTTCCGCGGCGGCCTCACGGTTGGGGGACGGCGGCGTCAGGAGCGCCGCCATGGCCGCCTCGGTCGGCTGCCCGACTCCCGGGCCGGTCGTCGACATGATGGACGTCAGCGTCCGGACGCGGCCCGGGTGCCGAATGGCGAGGGACTGGGCGATCATGCCGCCCATGGAGGCGCCGACCACGTGCGCACTCGCCCAGCCGAGGACGTCCAGCAGCCCGGCCGCGTCATCGGCCATGTCCGCCAGCAGATAACCTGCGCCTGAGGTGTCTCCGCCGAGTGCCGCCATGAGATCGGGCGCCTCCGGCATGTGCGACGACAGGCCCACGTCGCGGTTGTCGAACCTGACGACGTGATGGCCGTTGTCGACCAGCAGACCGATGAAGTCCTCATCCCAGCCGATCATCTGCATCCCGAGCCCCATGACCAGGAGCAGTGGCCTCCCTCCGGGCTCGCCGAAGGTCTCGTAGCAGATCTCGATCCCGTTAGCCGTCGCATGCATGCGAGCAGAATTCCATTCTGTTCACCCCTCCGGCAAGCACATCGGAGCGGCCTGTAATGTTGTGTTAGTACAACTAATGAAAGGTCACCGAATGTCCCGCCGAAGGCGGATTCTCGTCCTGCTGATCTGCTGCATGAGCCTGCTCATCGTCGCTCTCGACAACACGATCGTGAACGTGGCGCTGCCGTCGCTCGGCCATGAGTTACGCGCCCCCGTCTCCGGTCTGCAGTGGACGATCGACGCGTACACGCTGACGCTCGCGAGCCTTCTCATGTTGTCGGGATCGACGGCGGACAGGATCGGCCGCCGGCGGACGTTCCAGGCCGGCCTGGTCGCCTTCACCGTCGGGTCGTTGTTGTGCAGCATCGCGCCAAGCCTCACCTGGCTCGTCGCCTTCCGCGTCGTCCAGGCGGTGGGCGGCTCGATGCTCAACCCCGTCGCGATGTCGATCATCACCAACACCTTCACCGACCGCCGTGAGCGGGCGCAGGCGATCGGCGTGTGGGGCGGCGTGGTCGGGATCAGCATGGCGCTCGGGCCCGTCATCGGCGGCCTGCTCACCGACACCGTCGGCTGGCGGGCCATTTTCTGGATCAACGTGCCGATCGGCGTCGTCGCGGTGCTGCTGACGTGGAAGTTCGTCCCCGAGTCCAAGGCGAAGAAGGCACGCAGGATCGACCCCGTCGGGCAGGTGCTCGTGATCGCGCTGCTGGCCTCGCTGACCTACGGGATCATCGAAGGCCCGGGTGCGGGCTGGACCTCCCCGCTGATCCTCGGCTGCTTCGCCGTCACCGTCGCCGCCCTCGTGAGCCTGATCGTCTACGAGTACCGCAGGGAGGAACCACTCATCGACGTGCGGTTCTTCCGGAGCGCACCCTTCTCCGGTGCGGCGGCCATCGCGGTGTGCGGCTTCGCCGGCCTCGGCTCCTTCCTGTTCCTCAACACGCTCTACCTGCAGAGCCATCGCGGGCTCTCCGCCCTCGACGCGGGGCTCTGCACGCTGCCGATCGCCCTGATGGCGATGGTCTTCGGGCCCCTGTCCGGCCGGCTCGTGGGAACCCGCGGGCCGAGACCGTCCCTCCTGATCTCCGGCGTCTTCATCACCGCGACGGGACTCCTGCTCGCGCAGGTCGCGCTCGACACGCCGCTGCCCCTGCTGCTGGCCGTCTACGCGGTGTTCGGCCTCGGGTTCGGCATGCTGAACCCGCCGATCACCAACACCGCCGTGTCGGGGATGCCTCTCGAGCAGGCCGGGGTGGCCGCCGCCGTCGCCTCGACCAGCCGTCAGGTCGGTCAGTCCCTGGGCGTGGCGATCGCCGGATCCGTCGTGGCCACGGCCGGCCAGGGCGCGGGTTTCATGCCGGCCGCCCACCTGGGTTGGTGGATCATTGCGGGGTACGGCGCGCTCATCCTGGGCTTCGCCCTCCTGACCACCGGCCGCTGGGCGAGAGGCACAGCGGCCCGTACGGCTGAGCGTCTCAAGACCATGGAGGCGGTGACCATCTCATGAACGGGCACGAGGAGACGGCGGCGAGAGCCTGGCAGGGCATCCGATCGCTGGTCCTGGACGCTCACGACCGGCGCAAGGAGGTCTGCGAGGCCCTCGGCATGAGCTTCATCCGGGCCAAGGCGCTGCGCCGCCTCCTCACCGGCCCGCTGACCCTGCGCGACCTGGCCGAGCGACTGGCCACCGACGCCCCGTACACCAGTGTGGTGGTCGCCGACCTGGAGCGGCGCGGGATGGTGGAACGGACGACGCATCCCGGCGACCGGCGGGCGAAGATCGTGACGATCACCGCCGCGGGTGCGGAGGCCGCCGCGCTGGCCGAACGGATCCTCGGCGAGCCGCCGGCTCCCCTGCTGTCGCTCGAACCGGGCGACCTGGCCGCTCTCGACCGGATCGTGGCGGAGATCCGGCGGGCCGGCGAGGACGGGCCCGGCGGGTCGGCGTCTCGGATCCCCGCGGGGTCTAGACAGGCGTGAGGCCCGCACCCGCCAGGGCACGGCGGCCCTCGTCGGACAGGACGAGATCGATGAACTCGCGCGCGAGGACCAGGTGTGCGGTCTCGGGCGCCGCCCCGATCAGGTAGTCGCCGGACCCGTCGCGGGCGAACACCCTCGATGTCGGTGCTCCCGACCGTCGCATCGCCGGCTCGCCCGAGGCCGCGAACACGTCTGCGGTCGTGCCCTGGGCGATCCGCTGGGCCAGCGCCTGGCTGTCCCCGAAGCCGAACCGCACGGACTCCCCGGGATGTGAGGCCTCGAAGGCACGGCCGAGCGTGGTGAAGGGACCGCTCAGCGACGCCGCCGCGAACACCGTCAGCGTCTGCTTCTCCTGCCCGCCGCATCCCGAGGCGACGAGGACGAGGGCGACGGCCGCCGCGAACACGCACGCGACCCTGGACGGGCGTCCGGCTCCGTGTCCTGACCTGTGTCCCACGTTCGACCTCCTCGCCGCGGCTCCGCCGGTCTCGGGGATGTCGAGCGTACCCGGTCGTCACCCCGCCGGAGTGGGACTCTTCCGGTGGTCCATCAGGTGGAGGTCCCCGCCGATCTGCTGCCGAAGTTTGTCGAGCACGGGCCGGGGGGCCAGCGCGGTCCACAGGTTCCCGACCAGGTGGGGGCTGTACTCGGGGGCCTGGTCCATCCAGTCGTCCTTCCCCTTCTGGGTCGCGAACGTCGTGATGAAGAACTGGCCGATGGAGGTCGTGCAGTAACCCTGGCGCAACTCCTTGGCGTCGATCTGGATCTTCGGGGTGCATCCGGCCTCGGCGGCGAGCAACTCCACCGTGGGCGGAGGCGCCTGCTCCGCGGCCGGGGGGGCCTGCTCCGCCGTACAGGCGACGGCCAGCAGCAGGGCGGGGACGATCAGCAGGGCGGGGGTGGCGCGTCGGACGGCGCGCGCCCTTGGGCGTGAAATTCTCATCACCTTCGAGGTACGCGGGATCCGCGGTCCCGGTTCACCGCCACGTCTTTACCCAATAAGAGGAAATTTCGGGATATCGCACGAGACTCCTCATACGTGACAGCCGGAACACTTTGAAAAGAAGCCCTGAAAGGGAGGAGAACGACCTTGAGTGTCAAACCTTCCGCCAAAGCCCGTTCCGGTGGCGGCAGCCAGCCCTGGCTGCATCAGAAGGGTATGGAGATCCAGGAGTTCGGGACCGTGCGGCAGTTCCCCGTCGGTCTCGCCATGGAGACCCGGATGCACTCGTGCCAGCGGCTCAACCAGATCCTGGCCGACACCCAGATCCTCTACAGCCTCTACAAGAAGTGCCACTGGCTGATGCGCGGCCCGACCTTCTACCAACTCCACCTGCTCCTCGACAAACACGCCGAGGAACAGCTCGAACTGGTCGACAAGCTCGCCGAGCGGGTCCAGACCCTCGGAGGCGTCGCCGTGGGCGACCCCCGGCACGTCGCGGAGATCACCGTGATCAAGCGGCCGCCGGACGGCGTGGAAGAGGTTCCGGCCATGTTGTCGCGCCTGCTGGAGGCGCACGAGATGATCCTCGTCGCCGCGCACGACGCCGCAGCGACCGCTGACCAGAAGGGCGACGACGGGACCAACGACCTGCTGGTCTCCGATGTCATCCGTACAGGTGAGCTGCAGGCCTGGTTCCTGGCCGAGCATCTCGTCGACACCCCGCTCATCCACGCCTGATCACGCGCCTGTTCCGGGGGCGGCGGTGCGGCTCATCTCATCTCGACCACGAGCCGGCCGTCCTCCTCGGTGACAGGGCTGCCGGGACCGGGGGCGCCGAGCCCGGCGCAGGCCGCGGTGAACCGGTCGCGGATCCACCGCCATTCGTCGTCGTGCGCGAGCCGCGTACGGCAGTGCCGCAACTCGATCGGGACGCCGTACAGCCGGAGGGGCCCGTGTTCGTCCATCGTGACGAGGAAGATCAGGCCCAGGTCGTTGCGGAGCCGGGCGTCCACGATGTAGTCGTCGATGAAGTCGCCGAGGTCGTAGAGGACGGGCGGGTCGACGCCGTGGAACACGTGCGCCGAGTGCCCGGCGACGAGCCCCGCCCCCGACGAGACGAGGGTCCGG
Organism: Planotetraspora mira; assembly: GCF_016863275.1. Lineage (GTDB taxonomy): Bacteria > Actinomycetota > Actinomycetes > Streptosporangiales > Streptosporangiaceae > Planotetraspora > Planotetraspora mira. The sequence goes on along the minus strand of NZ_BOOO01000013.1, from coordinate 70,786 downwards.
GCGGCTGAACGGACGTACGCCCTCGGCTGGCCGGTCATGTTCGGCCCCCAGTGCGGCGTCACGACCACGACGTCGGTTCGCGCACGTAACTCCTGGACGTCCGCGACCAGCCACGGCGGCACGCCGGTCATCAGGTCGGCGTAGGAGACGCCCGGCCGTACGGCCGTGGCCGCGAAGTCGGCCGGGTGGTCGCTCACGCCGAGCACCCCGACCCGAAGGCCGCCCACCGTGACGACCTCCGGCCGCCTGGCCTCCTCCTGGTCTGCTCCCGCCCCCACACAGCGGATTCCGGACCGGCTCAGCCATTCACGCGTGTCGAGCAGCGCGTCCTCGCCGTAGTCGAGCGCGTGGTTGTTGGCCAGCGTCACACATCCCACGCCCAGCCGGGCGAGCAGTTCGGCGGCCTGGGGAGGCGCGCGGAAGTGGAACGGCTTGCCCGGGGCGTCCCACCTCCGGCCCCGGCCGGAGACGCAACACTCGAGGTTGAGCAGGAGGAAGTCCGCCTCCCCGAGCACCTCGAGGAGATCCGCCGAGAAGAAATGAGCGGGATCCACCGACTGGGCGACGCGTTCGGCCACGCCGCGCCCGAGCATCGTGTCCCCCGCCAGCGCGAGAGTCGCCGGCATCGCGGTCACCTGCCTACCGGGCCCCCTACCCGGTGTCCTCCCGGTGAACCGGCCTCGCGGCTCAGCCGGTGACGCTGGGCCTGCCGTTCTCGATGTGGCCCATGAGACGGCGCAGCCAGCCGGCGTCTCCCTCGACGGTCACCGCGAGGTCGTACCACCCGGTCGCGGCCGGCCACTCGACTTGGACCGCGCCTCCGGAGGGCAGGCGCAGGACCCGCGGCTCCCCGCCGTAGGCGAGGGGGGTGACGCTGACGTCGGCGGGAGAGCCGGCGGTGTTGACGACGTCGATGAGCACGCTCCGCGAGGCGGGATCGATCTCCGTCGTGACCTCGACCCGGTCGCCCAGCCCGCCGCGGAAGTGCCTGCGGAAGCCGTTCGGGCCGGTCAGGAGGAGGTCGTAGGAGTCGGTCGGGAAGTAGACCGCCTCCCGCAGGTCGTCGACGACGTCGAAGTGCTGCGGCCGGACGAGCTCGCCCATGTAGCCGTAGAGCGCGAGGTGGGCGCTCGCCACACCGCGGTTGGCCATGGTGATCTCCACGGCGCGCCCGCGTGCCCTGGCGTGGGCGTCCGGCTGGTACGGCAGGGCCCGCGCGGGCTTGGTCCCGGGTTCCTGGACGGGCATCCGCTGCTCGGCGGGCGCCACGGGGTACCACCGGCCGGCGGCGGTCTCCTCCCGAGCCGGCGCGGTGCCGCCGCCGAGGCTCGGCGACGTACCGGGGGCGAGGCTCGGCGACGTGCCGGAGGCGACGACCGGCACGGAAGGGGCGGCGAAGTCGAAGGCCGAGGTCAGGTCACCCACGACCTGGCGGCGCCACGGGCTGATGTCGGGCGCCTTGATGCCCAGCCAGGTCTCCAGGAATCGCACGGTCGAGCTGTGGTCGAACGTCTCGGAGCAGACGTGACCGCCCACGCTCCAGGGCGACACCACGATCATCGGGACCCGCATGCCGAGGCCGATGGGCCGTCCGTTGACGAACTCCCCCGGCGTTCCGTCAGGCGGCACGGGCGGCGGGACGTGGTCGAAGAAGCCGTCGTTCTCGTCGTAGGTGATGAAGACCGCCGTGCTCGCCCACACGTCGGGATGCGAGGCGAGCGCGTCCAGGACCTGGTAGATGACCTTGCCGCTCTCGACGGCCGACGACCCTTCCGGATGTTCGGAGTCGGCGAGGGAGGTCACCACGTAGGAAACGGCGGGAAGGCGCCCGGCGGCCACGTCGGCGGAGAACCACTCCCCCAGCCCGCCCGTCCGGGTACGGCGCAGCGCCCGGTCGTACAGCTCCCGGTCGGCGGGGTCGAGCCCGGCCACCCGCTCCTCCAACTCGGCGAGCAGCGGCGTGGGATCGCCGGCCGCGCGGACCGCCTGGTAGAAGGAGTGCATGCTGGTCTGGCCGAGCTTGGCCATCACGGTCTTGAACGTGGCGAAGAACTCCAGGTTGTTGCACTGGTAGTTGTCCCACTCCTGGTAGACCTGCCAGGAGTGCCCGGCCTGGGTCAGCAGTTCGGGCACGGTGATCCACGAGTATCCGGCGTGCCCGTCCTCCTCGCACGCGTCGTTGTCGACAGCCCGCTGCCCCGTGCCGGGCTCGAAGCCGGTGTGGCCCGAGACGTGGTAGTTGCGGTTGGGCGTCGTGGAGGTCAGCGCCGAGCTGTGGTAGGCGTCACAGATCGTGAAGGTGTCCGCGAGCTCGTAATAGAAGGGCAGATCGCCGCGGTCGTAATAGGACAGGGACGAGGGCCCCTTGTTGGGCGTCCACGCGTCGTTCCAGCCCATCGCCCACGCGTTGTGGGTGCCGAGCCAACTGTGGTCGTGGGAGTCGAGCAGCATGGGGTCGGCTCCCGCGAGCCTGGCCGCCTCACGGACGGAGAAGGGCAGCACCCCGTCCTGCTCGAAGACCGGCCTCAGCGTCCGGCCCGGCACCGCGTTGCGGTCGCCGTACCCGCGCACGCCGCGCAGGTGCCCGAAGTAGTGGTCGAACGACCTGTTCTCCTGCATGACGAACACCACGTGCCTGATGCCGGACAGATCGCCGGGGGCGACGGGCCGCGACAGCACGCGGGACAGGGAAGAAGGAAGAGTGGAACCGGCCGACATCGTGCTGCGTCCCTCCGGAGACGTTTCGGTGCGACGGCTGCCAACGCTAACAGCGGCCCTCCCGGCGACGGCGTCCGCGTCCACCGGAAACGCGGCCGCGGCATCCGGACCGGGCAGGCGGCACGAAGGGACAGACATGGCGCATCTTGCGGTGACCGTCGACGCGGAGGCGAGCCCCGAGCGGGTCTTCAACGTGTTGACCGACTGGGACCGCCACCACGAGTGGATGTCGCTGACCAGCGCGCGGGTCGTCGCCGGCGACGGTCACAGCGCGGGCAGCGCCCTGGCCGCCTTCACCGGAGTCGGGCCGATCGGCTTCCTGGACACGATGGAGATCACCGACTGGGATCCGCCCCACGGGGTCTCGGTCCGCCACACCGGCTGGCCGCTGCGGGGCACGGGGTTCTTCCGCGTCCTGCCCCGTCTGGGCGGGGGCAGCACGATCCTCTGGGAGGAGGACCTGGAGTTGCCCTTCGGCTCGGCGGGACGGTTCGGCTGGAACCTCGCCAAACCGGTCGGCGCCGTCTTCCTCAAGCGGTCGTTGCGCCGCCTGGCCGAGCTCAGCGCCGCCTGACGCGGGCTCAGCGCCGCCTGGCCGAGCTCTGCGCCGGCCTGACGCGGGCTCTCAGCCCTGGGCCATGTCGAAGAAGCCCCGCTCCAACCTGGCCGCCTCCCGGAAGAACCCGAGCACCCGGGCCTGGCCTTCCTCCCCGAGGGAGGGGCCGAGCCGGTCGAGCTCTCCGCGGAGGAACCCCACCCATGCCTCGAAGTCCGGCCCGCTGTGGAGATCGATCCACTCGCGGTAGAGGAACTCCTCCGGCAACGGCTCGGCCGCTCGGCTCGCCCAGCCGAGATAGATCCACTCCGCCAGGCACAACACGGCGAGGACCACCGGGTACTCCTGGCTCACCCGGGCCTCGTCCATGAGCGCCCGGAAACGCACGGTGACCGGCTCCAGCTCCGGCGAGGTGACATCGTCCGCGTCGACGCCGAGGGCTGCCAGCGCGCGGTGGAAGTAGCTTCTCTCGGTGTCGGTGACGATCTGCCCGAGGAACCGGCCGAACGGCACCCGCGACTCGAAGCGGTCGGCACCGGCGACCGCGGCGCCGAGCAACGCCGTGAAGGCGTCGACGAACTGGAAGTCCTGGACGAGGTAGCGGCGCATGTCCGCCTCGCCCCTGATGATCGCGGCCGCGAACGGGTGGGTGACCACGGCGGTCCAGTCCGGCTCGCTCGCCGAGCGCAGCCATTCGCTGAAGGCGGGGTCGGCGGCGGTGGTCCGCCACACCTCGTACTCCGGCGCGGGCGGGTCGTGCGGATCGTTCGCCTGCGCGTCCACCGCGCCGTCCTGGAGCTCCACGCGGCGAGCATAGCGCCGGCCCCGCCGTACCTCCGGCCGCGGCCCGCGCTCCGAGCCGCCCCAGGTGTGGCCGGTGTTCCCGCCCGTCACGAGGGCGCCGGTGGTGCCGACCGCGACCGCCTCATCCATCTCATCCGTCCCGCACCTGAACACCAGATGAAGATCCTCCCTGCGGAGGGCGAACGAATCAGGGCTGCTCAATGAGGTTTTCACAGAATGATGACGCTTTTGACACGGTCTCATACAGGCGGCCAACCAGAAACGCACATAGACGTCAAAGTGGACATGGCTATAGATCTATATCGCGCGTTCTCTCATGACCCGATGAGCAGGACGCGCCCCCGTCGCCACTCTCTCCTGGCGGCGGCCTCCGGTGTGCTGGCCATCGGCCTGCTCTCCGGATGTCAGGAAGCCGACTCAGCGGCTTCCGCCACCAGCACGACTCCGGCCGCGGTCAGCACGAGCCCGGCGACCGGCGCGACCCCGGCCCCCTCCCCGTCGAGCACCGGCCTGGCGGCGCTTTCCGCCGCCGAGATCTTCAAGCAGGCGCGCGAGGCGTCGGTCTCCGCCGACTCCGTCCACCTCCGCGGCACCTTCACCGAAGACGGCGACGCCATGGAGCTCGACACCACCATGGTGCGCGGGAAGGGTGGCACCGGCCACATCGCCTTCGGCGGCCAGAGCATAGATCTGACGGTGATCGGCAAGGCCGCCTATGTCAAGGGCGACAAGGCGTTCTACACGTCGACGGTGGGCAAGGACGCCGCGAAGATGCTGGGCGGGAACTACCTCAAGATGTCCGCAGCACAAAAGGGCTTCGACGATCTCGTCGGACTGGTGCAGTTCGACAAGATGTTCGATGCGATCTTCTCGGACACATCCAACACCACGGTGACCGTTCCCACGGAGATCAACGGCATCCCGGCCATCACCCTGCAGGGTGCTGACGGGAGCAAGGCCTACGTGGCGACGGAGGGCGAGCCCTACCTCCTCCGCATCAGCAGCCCCACCGACGACTCGCAGCACCTCGACTTCCTCGACTACGACAAGAAGGCCACGCTGAAGGCACCGCCGATCGGCAAGGTGTTCGACATCAGCAAGATGGGCGGCTGACCGGCGACGAACGGAAGGGCCCGCCTCCCCTGTCTGGGGGGCGGGCCCTCTCTCTGCCGCGGATACGTCAGACGGTGATGACGATCTTGCCCATCGAGTGGTCGTGCTCGGCGGCCTCATGCGCGGCGGCGGCCTCGGAAAGCGGGAACCGCTTGCTGACGAGCACCTTCAACCGGCCGCTTTCGTAGAGCCCGACGAGACCCGCGAGGCCGGCCGGGTCGGGTTCGACGAGGAAGCCGGTGGCACGGACGCCGTCCTTCTCCGCGGCGGCCAGCACCTCGGCGCTCGCACCGGAGGGCACCTCGATGAGCAGCCCGCCCGGCCTCAGCACTCCCAGCGACCTGAGCCCGGTCTCACCGCCGATCAGGTCGAAGACGACGTCCACGTCGCTCACGGCGTCCTCGAAACGGGTCGTGCGGTAGTCGATGAGCTCGTCGGCGCCCAACTCCGTGAGGGTCTCGTGGTTGCGCGGGCTCGCGGTTCCGATGACGTGGGCGCCGCGCGCCTTGGCGATCTGCACGGCGAGGTGTCCCACGCCGCCGGCCGCCGCGTGGATCAGAACCCGCTGCCCGTCTTCGAGACCGGCGGTGTCGACGAGCGCCTGCCAGGCGGTGAGCCCGGCCAACGGCAGCGCCGCGGCCTCGGCGACGCTCATCGAGGCCGGCTTGCGCACGAACTGGCGGGACGGCGCGGTGACGTACTCGGCGTAGGCGGCGGCCTCGCGTGGGAACCACGGCATGCCCAGCACCTCGTCGCCCACGGCGAACCGCGTGACGCCGCCGCCGAGCGCGTCGACGACGCCGGCCACGTCCCAGCCGACCGTGAACGGCGGAGTGCGCAGCGGGCCCTTCCCTGACCTGGTCTTGAAGTCCACCGGATTCACGCTGGTGGCCTGGACTCTCACGCGGATCTCGGTGCCGATGGGTTCGGGACGGGGCACGTCCTCATACCGGAGGACCTCGGGCCCGCCGAACTCATGCTGCCGAATCGCCTTCATCGTCGCCATCGGCGCTCCCCCCAGGTGCCTGCCGGTCGTGTTCTTCGCTGTCTCCGACCTTAGCCTGGCGGGTTCCCGCCACCCGGAGCCGAGATCCCCGCGGCCCCGGTCCCGGTCAGGTGTAGGTGAGGGCCGGATACAGGAGCAGCATCACCAGTCCGAAGCCGAACTTGAGCAGGCCGTCCGCCACGCCGAAGGTCCAGATCGGCAACGCCCTGGTCCGCAGGCCCAGCAGGGCGTTGGCGACGCTCACGACTCCCAGGAGCGCCATCAGCGGGCCGTGGGCGACGCCCATGATGATGAAATGCAGGCCCACCACGAGCAGGATCATGAGGATCTGCGTCCGCTGGTCGGCGTTCTTGTACCTGTTGAGGACGAGGGCGATCAGCCCCAGTTCGACGAGGAAGGAGAAGACGAGGGCGGCGATCTGGATGAACGACGGCGTTCCGAGCGAGGGCAGCAGCGCGCTCAGGCCGCTGGCGGTGAGTCCGACGGCCCCGCCGCCGATGGCGAAGGGAATCCACACCTTCGGGAAGGTCCATCCGAGCAGGAACCCGAGCCCCACGAAGATCAGGAAAAGGCCGCCTCCGCGGATCAGCGGGTAAGGATGCGGCTCGGTCGCCACCGCGATCGATAAGGGGATCATCCGGCGATGATCTCAAGAATCACACCTTCGCGGCAGTGGGTGATCAAACCGTCACATTCCACGCATGTCCGCTCGACCTGACCCGTGAGTCAGCACACCGAGGTGAGGGAATCGGCCCCGACGGGCGCCGTGGACGCCCGGCAGGCAGGGGCTCCCTCTCCGGCCACGAACCAGACGGTCTTGCCGCCGCGCGAGGGGTGAGCGACCCCCCAGTCACCGGCCAGCGTCGCCACGATCAGCAGTCCCCGGCCGTCCGTGGCGTCGGCGCCCGCCTCGCGCGGGCGGGGCACGCCGTCGCCTGGGTCGTATATCTCGCCGTACACCCAGCCGCGGCCACCGACGAGCCTGAGGGCGAGGGCGCTGCCGCCGTGCCGTACGGCATTGGTCACGAGCTCGCTGACGATGAGCGTGCAGTCGTCGATCAGGGACGGGATCCCCCAGCGGTCCAGCTCCCGGCGCACCAGCGCGCGGGCCTGGGACACGCTCGCGCCGACGGCGGGCAACAGGCACTCGGCGGTGCGCGGGTGGGGGGTCACGGCTTCACTCCAATCTATGGGAGCGCTCCCACCTCTACGATATGGCACGGATTCCGGCATGTGAACCTATCGTTTCGATTCTGTTGCCTAACTCCCTCAGAACTGAGCCGAACAGTGTGCGTCTCACGGCGCTCCACCGAAAACATCTTCATAAACGTTGATCAAGTGCGATATAAGGGCATTCGCCACTTTCGTCATAACTCGGTGAGGTTCCGTGAAGAAGCTCCTTCGACTTCTCGTGATCCAGCTGTTCACGGCCGCAGTCGCGCTCGGCGCGTTCTCGAATCCCGTCCACGCCGAGACCTTCGAGACCGACGCCCAGCTCGCCGCCGAATGGCAGGCCGCGTGGGACTTCTACAAGTTCTACGAGTGCGCGACCGCACCCCTGCCGTTGACGGGGCGGAGCCAGGTGAAACGTGACATCTCCATCGACATCGACGCGCCCATCGAGCACGTCTTCGCGGCGTACTCGAACGTCAACAATCACCTCGGCCTGCACTCGTTCCTGAAGCGCGTGGTCACCCACAAGGACTGGACCGAGGCCGGCACGCACTACATCGACTTCACGGCCATCGAGGACATCCCCGTCGTCGCCGGGATCCCGGTCACGAGCAAGACCCACGCACAACAGCGGATCCACCCCGACGGCTTCTTCTACGAGACCGACAGCTGGTCGCTGCCCAACGTGGTCACCCACCAGAAGATCGTCTTCGAGGACCTCGGCGACGGCGGGACCCGCGTCACCGAGCACCTCACCTTCGAGGCGAGCGTCCTGCTCATCGACTTCACGGTGACGAACGGCGTCTCCTCCCACGAGGAGACCCAGGAAGGCCTCAAGGAAGCGATCGAGAGCGGCGCTCTGTGACCCCCCTCCCCGCACGCGTCTCCGAGGCACGATGACCGCCACTCTGCCGTCGTGGCTCGCCGAGATTCCGCGCGAGCAGACCCACCCACTGGCCTTCGCCACCGTCAGCGGGGCCCACCTGTACGGCTTCCCCTCCGACGACTCCGACCTCGACCTGCGCGGCGTCCACGTGCTGCCGGTCGAGGAGGTCGTCGGGCTCCGCCACGGCGAGGAGACCGTCACCCGCATGTGGGACCGGGACGGCGTGGAGGTCGACCTCGTCACGCATGACCTGGCCAAGTTCTGCCGCATGTTGCTGGGCCGCAACGGCTACGTCCTGGAGCAACTGCTCTCACCGCTCGTCGTCGCCACGTCGCCGGTCCACGAGGAACTCGTCGCGGCCGCCCCCGCGTGCGTCACCCGCCACCACGCGCACCACTACCTGGGCTTCGCCCGGACGCAGTGGCGGCTGTTCGAGAAGTCCGGTGAGCTCAAGCCTCTGCTTTACACCTTCAGGACGCTGCTCACCGGCGCCCACCTGATGCGCACCGGGGAGGTCGTCGCCGACCTGACCCGCCTGTACGGCGACGCCGGGCGCTGGACACCGCCCTACCTGCCGGACCTGGTCGAGGCGAAGAGGTCCGCGGAGCACGGCGCACTGCCCGGCGACGCCCCCGATCTCGTACGGCTCGGCCGCGACGTGGAGCGCCTCACCGCCGACCTGGAGGGAGCCAGGGACGCGTCCGCGCTCCCCGATGTGGGCTCGGCGCATGAGGTGCTGCACACCCTCGTGGTCAGGACCCGGCTCGGGCGGTAGCCGGATCACCGTCCGACCGGCGGATCAGACGGCCCGGCGCCCGTCGGGCCGGTAGTGGAGCAGGACGTTGCCGGAACGGAACGACCTCGTCTTCAGCAGTTCCACGCCGACCCTGTCCTCCACCGTCGCGAAGAGGGATCTGCCGCCTCCGAGCACCACGGGGGCCACCATGATCCGCAACTCGTCGACGAGCCCCGACCGCAGGAGGCTCACCGTCAACTCGGAGCTGCCGAAGATCGCGATGTCCTTGCCGGGCCGCCGCTTCAGCCGCGCGATCTCGCCCTCCACGTCGTCCTTGATGAGCCGGGTGTTCGCCCAGTCCGCCGAGTCCAGGGTCGTCGAGACGACGAGCTTGGCGATGCCGTTCATCCGCTCGGCGATGACGGGGTCGGACTCCTTCGCCATGGGCGTCGGCCACCACGACGCCATGCCCTGATAGGTGACCCGGCCGAACAGGAGCGTGTCGACCTCCGCCAACTGGTCGGCCGCGAACTGGTTGAACTCCTCGTCGACGTTGTGCCAGTCGATCTCCCCGTTCGGACCGGCGTAGTAGCCGTCGAGACTCGTCATCATGAAAAGGAAGATGTTCCTCATCACCGACTCCTTGTGATCGTCGTCAGGCGCCCGCGGCGGACGCCCTTCTACGAGAAAGTCGGAGCCGCCGGCGGCTTCTCGACATGTCCGGGCAGGAGTTCACGCCGTTTTCCGCGCGCCGGCCTCCGCGATGGCGCGAAGGCCGGGCCGTACGGTACATCAGGTCTGCCGGCGATCCCAGGCGGAGAGGCGATCGCTTTTCCGATCACAAATGAGTTGAGCAGGCGCGTGCGCATGTGTTTGGGTGGGATCACGCCCTCGAGCACCAAGGAGGTGAGAGCCATGTCGACGCGACCGTTCATGCGCTCCCTTCCCGCTCGGGCGTTCACGCGGGTCTGACCGGGGAGCGCCCATCTTCCTGGAGGACTGCTCCCCATGACCGATCTGGTCATCCGCCCGCTCACCGCGGGCGAAGAACACCTTTTCCTTTCCCTGTCCGCCCCGGCGTCCGTCGGAATGGCGTGGGCCGGCCGCGACTATCTGGAGGTCGCCGCGGCCGCGCAGTACCGCCCCGAGTGGACCTGGGTGGCGCTGCGCGACGGCGAGGTCGTCGGCAGGGCCGCCTGGTGGGGCGGCCCGGACGACCGGCGACCCGCGGCCCTCGACTGGTTCGACTTCGGATCCGACGTCGAGATCGGCGCGGCGCTGCTCCGAGCCGCTCCGTTCACCGCCGAATACTGCCTCGTCCTGCCGCCGCGATGGCGGGACGACCCCGCGGTCCGCGCGGAGGCCGAGGTCCGGATCTCGGCGGCGGAGCAGGCCGGCATGGAGCCACTGGTCGAGCGTCTCAATTACCTGTGGACTCCGGACGCGGGTCTTCCCCGGCGGCCGGGTCGGCTGGAGTTCCGGCCGGAACCCGACGACGAGGTGATCCTCGATGTCATCCGCCGCACGCATCACAGCACGCTCGACGCGCACGCCCGGGCCGAGATGGCGCGTGGAGGCGTCGACGCCTCGGCAAGGGACGAGCTGGAGTTCCTGCATTGGATGCCGTCGCCGCGCGAATGGTGGCGCCTGGCCTACACCCGGGAGGGAGACCTGGCCGGCCTCGCCGTCCCCGGCAGGAACCACACGCGCCCGATCATCGGGTACGTCGGCGTCGTCCCCGGACAGCGTGGCCACGGCTACGGGTACGACCTGCTCGTCGAGGCCACCCACATCCTGGCGGACGCCGGAGCCGCCGAGATCGGGGCGGACACCGACGTCGGCAACGTTCCGATGGCTGCCGCGTTCGCACGCGCCGGCTATCCCGTCGTCCAGGAGCGTGTGTTCCTCCACCATCCCGCCTAGATCCCGTCCTCCCGAATGATCGGTGCCGTGCGGCCTGCAGGCCGTACGGCACCGCCCGGAGGCCCACTTTCCGAGCGACGATCTGCCCGGCGCGGCGCAGGGGATGCTCGCTGTTCAGGTGGCCACACGGAACGTGAAGACGTCCACCAACTGACGGCATTTGTCGCTATTAAGCGGCATATATTCGCGGATATGTTGCTTTCCGATTAGCCTGCGCGCGGGCGATGCGTCGGCGTGCCCGCCGAGCACGAAGATCGGCCTGCGCGAAGAAACGACAGAAATCTTAATATGGCATTTCCGGCGGGCGTCATCGTGCGTGCCGAATTACTTGCTCCACGTTAAGCATTCGGGAGAAAGGACCCCCATGAGCGTCGCCGAGGAGAAGCCAGGACCGGTGCGATCGAGAACCTCACCGCTGCGGTCATCGTCGACCGGTTTCACCGGAACCCCACGGCAACTCCTGGAATCCGAGAACTCGCCCACCGCCGAACATCCACGTCGTCACCGGCGAACGCCGTGAGCGCCGGACCACGGACGGGACGGACGGCTACCTTCCTATAGAGATGCGGATTGACGACGTGACTCGCGGGCTCATCGGCAGGGACCATCCCGCCGCGATGCTGCGCGCCGAGATCGGCCGGGCCGCGGAGAGCCACGGCGGCCTGGTCCTGGTCACCGGCGAGGCGGGCATCGGCAAGACGACGCTCGTCACCGACGCGGCCGACGCGGCCAGACGGCTGGGCGCCCTGGTCCTCGGCGGATCGTGCTGGGATTCCGACAACGCGCCGGGCTACTGGCCGTGGGTGCAGGTCCTGCGGGGTGTACGGCGGAGCGTCACGCCCGGCGAGTGGTCGGCGGCCGAGGACGCCGCGCGGGGCGGTCTGGCCGCCCTGCTCGGCGAGTCGCCGAACTCCGACGTCGTCGACGGATTCCATCTGTACGACGCGGTGACGAGCGCCCTGGTGTCGATCTCGCAGAGCCGCCCCGTCGTGGTCGTCCTCGACGACCTGCACTGGGCGGACGCCGCGTCGCTGAAGCTGCTCGAGTTCGCGGCCCAGCACACCTGGTTCGAGCGACTGCTGCTCGTGGGCACCTATCGGGACGTCGAGGTGGAACACGCCGACCACCCGCTTCGGCCGTTCCTGCTGCCGCTGGCGTCGAGGGCGACGACGATCACGCTGACGGGACTCGACCGCGACGGGGTCGGGGCGCTGATGGCCCGCACCGCCGGCCACGAACCGGCCCCCGATCTGGTCGCGGAGGTGCACAGGCGCACCGGGGGCAACCCCTTCTTCGTGGAGCAGACGGCACGGTTGTGGCGCAGCGGCGGGTCGGTCACCGCGATCGCCCCCGGTGTCCGCGACACCCTGTTGCGCCGGCTTTCCCTGCTCCCCCGGCCGGTCGTGGAACTGCTCACCACGGCCGCGGTGCTCGGGCGCGACTTCCATCGCCAGGTGCTGGCCGCCACGGCCGCGGCACCGGTCGCGCACGTGGACCGGCTGCTCGACCAGGCGGTGACGGCCCGGCTCGTCGTGGCGAAAGGCGGAGCGAAGTTCGCGTTCGCGCACGACCTGGTCCGCGAGACGCTCTATGAGTCTCTCGACGAGGACGAGGCACCCCGCCGGCACGCCGCGGTCATCCGGGCCGTCGACCGGACGCCGGACCTCGCCGTCCGGACGGTCCCCGCCGATCTCGCCCGTCACGCATACCTCGCCGGCGAGCACGTCGGAACGGCCCGCACGGTGGAACTGCTGGTCGGCGCGGCCCACCATGCCGTACGGCGTCTGGCGACGGAGGAGGCGGCCGGCCACTACCGCAGGGCGCTCGATCTGGCCGTGGACGGCAGCCCGCGCCGGCGGGTCATGATCGCGATCGACTTCGGCCGCGAGCTCTATCACTGGGGTGACAGCGACGTCGGGTGGCACGCCTTCGAAGAGGCCGCCGCTGTGGCGCAGGAGGCGGACGACCCCGAGTTGCTGGCCCGGGTGGCGTTGTCCGTCCACGGAACCTGCGGCCGCGACCACATCGGCCAGATGGGCGCCGGCCTGCTGAGAGAGGCACACCGCAGGCTCGTCCGCCGGGATTCGCCCGAGGCGTTGCCCCTCGACCGCGTCGCCCAGGACCTGGCCGTCCAGGTCGCCGTGCTGGCCAGACGCGACGATGACGACGAGGCCCTGGTCTTCGGCCTGTGGGCCCGGCACGACAGCATCTGGGGTCCCGGCACCGCGCCGGAGAGGGTGGCGCTCACCGACGAGATCCTGACCCTGGCCCGCCGCACCGCCGACGTGGAGATGGAGAGCTACGCCGCCGCCCTGCGCTGGGTGGCCCTGCTGGAGCAGGGCGATCCCCGTTACCTCGACCAGTTCGACGCGTACATCGAGTTGGGCCGGCGTGACGACACTCCCCGCCTCGGCCTGGCCACGTCTTCCGACCTCAGCATCGTCTCCGCGCTCCTGGGCCGCTTCGACGAGGCGGAGAGCCACCTGAACGAGGTCGTCGAGGTCAACGGACGCCTCGGGCACGACCACTTCGCCTACATGCTCGATCATCATCGCTGGGCGGTGCGGCTGCTCCAGGGCAGGTTCGAGGATCTGGAGGACGTGCACCGCGTCCTCCTCAGGAGCCGGCACCCCTGCCCCGGCCTTCTTCAGGCCATGACCGAGCTGCGCAGGGGAGACGTCGAGCCGGCACGGCGCTACCTGGCCGAGGCCACCGCCAAGGGCGAGCCGCGCGAGCGCTCGGTGCAGCCCCTGTGGCTGCGTTTCCAGGCCATGGTCGCCGCGGCCTCGCGTGACCCCGAGCTGTGCGAGAAGGCACGGGCCGACCTCGAGCCGCACATCGGCACCTGGGCGGTGGCCATGCACGGATGGGACATCGGCGGCCCGATGGTCTTGTGGCTGGCTCTCGTCGACGCGGCCCAGGAGCGCTGGGACGACGCGATCGACGGGTTCACCGCCGCGTGGCACTCCGCCGACCGCCTGCAGGCGCGCCCCTGGTCGATCGAGGCGAGAGTCCATCTTGCCGAGACGTTGCTCGCGCGGAACAGGACCGGGGACGCGGAGGCTGCCGGAAGACTTCTCGACGACGTCGAGACCGAAGCGGCTCAGATCGGCATGACACACATCGCCGAGAGCGTTCAGCGGCTGCAGGTGCATCCGCGCCCGCCCGAGGCCGTCCACGTGCCCGCCCGGGGCGACACGTTCCTGCGGGACGGCGAGGTCTGGTCACTCGGATTCGCCGGCCGCACCGTCCACCTGCCCGACGCCAAGGGTCTGCGCGATCTCCACCGCCTGCTGAGCCGTCCGGGGACGGACGTGTCCGCCGTGGAGCTCCTCGACCCCGAAGGCGGCCCGCTCGTCGTCGCGGCCCGGCGGATGGGCGGCGACCCGATCCTCGACGAGGAGGCCAAGGCCCGGTACCGGCGCCGCCTCGCCCAGCTCGACGAGGAGATCGACCGCGCGGCCGGGCTCGGCGACGACCGGAGGGCGGCGGACTTCGACAGGGAGCGGGAGGCGCTGCTCGCGGAACTGCGCTCCGCCGCCGGGCTCGGCGGGCGTGACCGCCGGCTCGGCGACGAGGCCGAGCGGGCCCGCAAAACGGTCACCGCCCGGATCCGCGACGTCCTGCGGAAGCTCGACCGGCTCCACCCCGAGCTCGCTGCCCATCTCCGCGCCACCGTCTCCACCGGCGCCGCGTGCCGCTACCAGCCCGATCAGGAGATCAGCTGGCGCTGTTGACGCCCGACGCCGCCGGAGGGGGATTCAAGAAAGGTGGAGTCAGTCGCGCTGCTCGATCTCACTGCGAAGCTTCACGAGCTCGGTCCCGGTCTGATCGCCGGACTTGAAGTAGATGACGATCATCCCCATGGTGTTGCCGTCGGCCCAGGTGCACACACCGGTCGGGATGTTCTCGATGGTGGCGTCGCCGCAGTTGGCCGCGCCGCCCAGCGGTCCCGGCTGGACCGACTTCACGTTGGTGACCTTCACACCGCCGCTTCCCATGCCGCTGACGAGCTGGCCGGCCGCCTTTTCCGGAGAGGGGACGTGAGCCGACACGCCGAGAATCATGACCATGTCCTGCTTCGCCGGGTCGCCGTAGAAGGCGGAGATTGTTCCGGTCGCTCCCGGCGCCGCCTTCTTCGCTGTCGCGACCACCTGGTCGCTCACCGCGCGAAGGTCGGCGTCCACGATCTTGGGCCGACCACCGAGTGTCGCCGGTTCGACGACGTGCGTCCGGATACCGCTCTGAACAGCGTTCGTCTTCTCGGTGTGGTCCTTGAGGGCGTAATTGACCACGGTGCTGCCGAGGACGGCGCCCAGCGCGGCAAGACCAATGGTGGCGATCTTGCCGACATTACGCTTTTTCGGTGGAGGCGCCGAAGGTTGCGGGTAGCCGGGGTAAGGCGGCTGGCCACTGCCCGGGTAGCCGGGGTAAGGCGGCTGGCCGCTGCCCAGGTATTCGGGAGGGCCGTCCGGCCGGGCGAACGGCGGGTGCGATCCGCTGGCCGTATTCGGGTATTCCGGCATATCGAGGGGGGGTTGAGACACGGGTACTCCACGAGTTAGTCCCAGGTTCGGGGCGCGGTGATCCTATCTACGCTCGACATGTCACCACAAAACAGCGCAAACCATCACTATTACGACCTAGTCAGACGCGACTCGCGGAGGTAGCACCCGCTTGAGCGACGGGGGCGGCTCCCCCTGGCGAGGTCCGACGGACCCCCAGGTCAGGATCGTTCAAGCTCGCGTCGGTAGGCATCGAGGATGAGGCCGTGGAAATGGTGGACCGCGTGCTCCGACAAACCGGACCCGTCGGGGTCATAAACGATCTTCCCCTGGGTGAACGCGGGGGTGCGCATTCCGCGCTGGACGCTTTCCACCAAGGCGATGTCCTCCACCTGGAGAACCTCGTCGATGTACCGGATGCTGTCCAGTTCGGTCTCGTCGGGCTCCGCGGTCTCCAGATAGAAGTCCCAGATCTCGCGAGTCCGTTGCGGGCCGTCAGGGATGATCTGCAACACCATGAAGTTCCCCCGGCCGGGATAGCGCAGCAGGCAGGTGTTGGGCCACAGCCACCAGACCGCATGCTCGGTGACCGTCGCACCTGACACGTCGTAGGCGGAGTTCTCCGTTCTCCCGGCCTGGGCCATGTGGCTGGAGTAGATCCCGTAGGTCGTGACCTTGTAGGTGCTCATGTCGACCAGGGACACGAAGTCTTTGTGGGCCACGTGGCAGTGGTAGCACTCCAGGAAGTTGTCGACGACGTTCTTCCAGTTGGAGGCGATGTCATAGGTGAGCCGGCGGGCGAGGGTCAGCTTGGCCACGTCGGGCGCCCTCGCCTCGATCTCCGCCTCGAGGTCCCCGGCCTGCTCCGACAGAGGGGCCGCCTCCGGGTCGAGGTTGACGTAGACCATGCCGCCGAACTCGGTGACCTGGACCTGGTCCAGGCACACCGTGGAGGTGTCGAAGCCCGGCATGTCACCGGTGTTGCGCGCGCGCCTCAACTGGCCGGTCAGGTCGAAGTTCCACGCATGGTACGGACACACGATGCTGCGCCGGACGCCGGAACCGGACAGCAGTTCATGTGCCCGGTGCTTGCACACGTTGTAGAACGCCCGCAGCGTGCCGGCCGCGTCCCGGACGGCGACGATGGGCATGCCGGCCACCGTGCCCGTCACATAGCTTCCCGGCTCCCTCAGCTTCTCCACGTGGCAGAGCCACTGCCACGAACGAGCGAAGATCGCCCGCTGTTCGACCTCGAACCACTTCGGATCGGTATAGGCGTCGGCGTGCAACGACATCGACAACGCGGGGTTCGGGTCGTATCCGGCCGAGATGTGGTCGATCGCGGAGATCGAATCGGGGGCCACCGTACCTCCAAGACCTGGCACCAAGAGCACGGGTGCCCAGGCGGCTATCCCGCGAGACGGAACAGGAATCCCCGACCGGCCAGATTGAGGCTAATGATCCTTTTAGTGAAGATTCAAGCCCCCAGAGCACCTAATCGGTGCAGCCGACCACGGCGCCATGCGCCCCGAGTGTGCCCCCCGGCACTTCGCGGGCCCCGGACGGAACCGGACCGGAACCGAGGGCTCCCTCCGTTCCGGTCCGGTGAGCAGGTTGCAGGGCGTTCACTCCTCGCCGGAGAACCGTCCCCATGCGGACTGGCGGGTGACCCCGAGAGCTTCGCCGATCTTGCTCCAGGTGACGCCGCGTCGGCGCAGTTCCTGCACCCACGAACGAAGGTCGGCCTCGGCCTGGTCGATATGTGCGGCGACGCGCGGAATGTGACCCAGCATCTCCTCGTCTGTCAACGACTCCCAGACAGGTACGCGCGGTCCTGCGGGACTACCGAGGCTCCCGTCGATGATCGACGCGGCGAGAGCCACGCATTCGTTGCAGATGTGCACTCCAGCACCGGCGACCAGCTTGTCGACCTTGGTGTCCGGCTTGTCGCAGAAGGAACAGCGAGCGAGTTCGGTCAGGGTGTCAGGCGATGTCACAGCGTGCTCCTATGGTGTCAGGGCGTCCCTGACACCATAGCTCGTCAGGGAACCCCTGACAACGGGTATGCACGTTGCACCCTTCCGAAGCGCCGGCTGACGACACCTCGGCAGCAGGCGATGCCGTTGCCGGAGACTCGCTCCTGGCCGCGCGAGGTCGGTCTTGTTGCTCACAAAGCGATCGTGGTCTTCTCCAGGATGTCCGCGAGGCGCGTGTAGTCGACATCCCGCCCTTCTTCGATGTCGACGACCTTGCGTTCCCCTTGGCCCAGAGCTCGGATGAAGCCCTTGACCACAGGGATGTCCGTGGCGTTGAACACCATGAATGACACCTTGTTCCGGGAGACCGCTATGACGGCCGCGAAGTGGCCGTTCTTGAGGAAGTGCGGCTTGCCGTACTGCAGCCGTTCTTCGACCGTGGGAACGGTCTCGTGGACCATTGCGCGCAGTTTCTCGCAGACGCCGATCTGCCAGGGCGCGGTCTTGTTGATGTACTGGGTGACGTCGTCGTTCATGCTGTTCTCCAAATGTCGCTTCCGCAGGTCCCTCAAGTTGTGTCAGTCGACGAGGGCTCCGCAGGACATGTTCACCTGCGTGGAGGTGATGCTCCTGGCGTGTTCCGACGCCAGGAACGCGGCGACTCGGCCGACGTCGTCCAGGGTCGCGGCTCGCTTGAGAAGCGTCGCATCCACCATCTTCTGCTTGTAGGGCGCCATCTCGGGAAGGTCGGGCAGGGAATCGGGGATCCCACCGGTACGCATCGAGACCACGCGTACGGAGTGCGGGCCGAGCTCGCAGGCCCACTGGCGGCGCATGGCCTCGATCAGGTCGCAGCCGACCTGTACGGTTCCCAGGCCGGGCGAGGAGTTGGCCGGGTCTGAGCCGCCGAAGTGCAAGATGACTCCCGAGCCCTGCTTGACCATGTGCCGTGCGGCGGCCTGTGCGGTCAGCAGGAACGAGCGCGCCACCTTGTCCATCGCGTGGCCGAAGTCGGCGACGGGCATGTCGAGCAGCGGCACGAACAGCGCGTCCTGGGAGATGACGTTGACCGAGACGTCGATGCTGCCGGTCTGTGCCGCGATGGAGTCGACCCAGCCGTTGACGGCGCTCGCGTCCAGGGCGTCCACGATCGCCGTCTCGGCCAGGCCGCCCTGGCGGCGGATGTCCGCGGCGACGGTGTCGAGCTTGCCGGGAGTGCGCCCGGCGAGGAAGACCCGCGCTCCCTCGGCGGCGAAGCCCCGCGCCATCGCGCCGCCGATGGCTCCGCCGCCCCCATAGATCACCGCGGTCTTGTTCTCCAGAAGCATGTGCGTCTCCGTTCGTCGGTTCGATGGCTCGAATCTAGGGACGGCACGGCAGGGCGGGCATCGGCCTCACGACTGCTCTGACAGATCCGCTGATCAGGACGGGCGGCGACGGCAACGGCGTACCGCAGGCCGGTCCGCGACGGGTGCCGGCCATGGTGACGAGTAAGTAGGTCGACTGATACGGCTCACAGCTGGAGCTTGGCGAGCTCCATCCTGCGGGTCACGCCGATCTTCGGATAAGCCCGGTAGAGGTGATGTCCCACGGTGCGCGGGCTGAGGTACAGGCGCGCCGCGATCTCCCTGTTGCTGTACCCGGCTGCGGCCAGTCGCACAACCTGGAGTTCCTGTGGGGTCAGCCGCTGGAGCGGGTCGTCGGCCTGAGCATGGGCCACGGGTCTGTCGCCGAGGACCGCCAGTTCGGTGCGGGCACGCTCGGCCCAGCGTGCCGCGCCGAGCCTGGCGAAGGTGTCCTCTGCTTGCGCCAGAGCGGCGCGGGCCTCTGAGCGGCGGCGCTGGCGGCGCAGCCATTCTCCGTAGGCGAGCCTGGTCCGCGCGAGTTCGTACGGCCGGTCGGGGATGAGCCGCAGCGCGGCGCGATAGTGGCGTTCGGCCTGGTCACCGTCGGCGAGCAGGGCCTGGCAGCGCAACTCCAGAGCCTTGCCGACGTCATTGTGGCCGGCCCACGCCGCCAGGGTCGGCAGGTGTCGTCGGGCCAGGTCGGTGCGTCCGGTGCGGATGGCGGCTTCGACGTGATCCGGTATGGCCCTGATGAGGAGATCGTGCCGGGCAGGGCCCCCACATGCTTCCTCGAACCAGTCGAGCGCCTGCTCGGAACGTCCCTCGGCGAGATCGAGCAGTCCCACGCCCCACGAGGCGAGGGCCGCGTTGGTGGGGTGCAGGGCGGCGTGTTCACGCACCTCGGCGGCCAACGCACGGCACTCGGCGGCGTCGCCGATGACGGCGGCCAGCCAGGCCGCGATGGCCTTCAGCACGGTCACCTGCATGTCCATGCCGATGTCGGACGCCAGCGAGATGCCTTGAGCGAGGTCGGCCTGAGCGCCGCGGAAGTCGCCCCGCAGCAGCCGGCCGATGGCCAGCGGCTCCAGTACGTACGGAAGCCAGCCGAGCGACCCGTCCGCTCTGACGTCGGCCGCCAGCGACTCCAGCAGGTCCGTCGCCGCCACGTCGTCGGCGGTCAGCAGCCCCATGAATCCGGCGATCACCCGCTCGACGAAGTCCTGGACGGTTCCGGTCCGGACAGCCTCGACCAGCGCGCGCATGGGCACGACCGCCGCGCCGAAATCGCCCTCCGCGTGCCTGCCGTACCCGATCAGGGCCGCCACCACGGGCGTCAGCGCCGCGCCCGAGGGCAGCCGGACGGTCTCCAACTGGGCGACGGCCTCTTTGACGAGATCGTGGGCGCATGCGTCACGGGCCGCCCACACGGCCTCGGTCAGCATGGACACCGCCCGCTCCGGATGGGTGCCGGTGATCAGCGTGGCGCCCTCCAACGCCAGGGCCGCGTCGGCGGCCGGCGAGGTGCTTTCGTAGGCCACTTGCGCGCGCACGTAGGTGGCCTCGGCGACGACGGCGGCCCTGCCGGTCAGCGCAGCGGCCTCGGTCGCCAGCCGGGTCGCCCATTCCGGGCGGCCGGCGTCGTAGGCCGAGCGGGCCGCGCGGACCATGCGCTGCGCCTTGCCCTCCTGGCCGGTGCTGAGCCGCGCGGCCCGCTCGTACGCCAAGGCGACCGCCACCGCCCCACCGCGATATCGGGCTCGCTCGGCGGTGTGTTCCAGCTCGCCGGCGATTTCATCGTCGGGGCCGGTGGCCGCGGCGGCCCGATGCCACGTGCGGCGGTCGGAGTCCGCCACAAGCGACAGCGCACCAGCCAGGGCTTGGTGTACCGCGATGCGCTGATGATGAGGGGCGCTCTGATACACGGCCGAGCGGATCAGCGGATGACGGAACCTGATCTCGTCGGCTGACGTGACGACGAGACGGGCCTCCTCAGCCGGACCGAGATCGACGGGTGACGCACCGAGGGCGACGCCCGCCCGCAGGACCACATCGAGTTCGCAGGTGCCGTCGGCCGCCGCCAGCAGAAGGAGCAGGCGAGTGGCCGCGGGCAGCTCCTCCAACTGGGCCCGGAAGGCGTCCTGCACGCGTCCGGCGATCCTCAGCGGACCGACCGGCGTGACCAGGCCGTCCCTCGACGCGTGGGAAAGCTCTATCAGGGCCAGCGGGTTGCCGCCCGCCTCCTCCAGGAGCCTGTCACGCACCGGAACAGTCAGCTCGGGCGCGCATTCCGCCAGCAGTTCCACGGCGGAGTCACGGTCCAGTCCGTCCAGCCGCATGACCTCGATCCCCGGCGTGAGGAACGGTTGTGCGGTGTCCCGTACCGCGAAGACCATCACGATCGGATCCTCGTGAAGCCTGCGCGCTGCGAACAACAGCGCGTCCGAGGACGCCTGATCCAGCCATTGAGCATCGTCGATCAGGCACACCAGCGGCCGCCGCGCGGCGAGGTCCGACAGCAGCGTCAGCGTCGCGGCGCCGACGAGGAACGGGTCGCGCACCGGAACCTCGGCCAGGCCGAACACCGACCGCATGGCGGCCGCCTGCTGGCCCGGCAGAACGTCCAGCCGGTCCACGAACGGATGCAGGAGCAGGTGGAGCCCACTGAATGGCAACTCGGCCTCGGTCTCGATGCCGGCCCCCCGTAACACCTCCATCCCGTCCGCGACCGACGCCAGATCCTCGATCAGGGCCGACTTGCCGATCCCCGCCTCACCCCGCACGACCAGTGCCCCGCTCCGCCCTTCGCGGGCCTTCGCAAGCAGCACCTCCAAACGGTCGCGCTCAAGGCGGCGTCCTTTCAGCATGACGGCACAGTAGCGCCTACACCCATCTGCCGCCCGATGCCGCAGACCGGGCGCGGAAGGCCATGGATGCCTTCTTCGCACCCGGTCGCCTCAACGGTCATCGCACCCCTCTGGGAGATCCATATGGGCATTTCCCAAGGTGGACACCACCGGTCGTCACTTGCGGTTGAAGTAATCAGGCATCGCCGTGACCTGCGACAAAACCCTGAACCATCGCGATGACCTGCAACGGCCGTCTCGGTGGTTCTCGGCATTTCGCAGCTGATCACAGTGTCATGTGCCCTTGCTGTGCCCTCCGGCTCATGATCACATACTGAGCGGCCATGTCCCCCGCGAGCCTGATCTGCGCAGAGAGAACCTCATCGGCAGATCCGAAGACCTCAAAGGACAACTCACAACCGCCTACCGCCTGTGCCAGTCGCAATTCGAGTGTGGCCTTGCCACCCACCAAGGGGTAGCTGTACCAACGTCCCTCATTCTCATCATCCGTATCCGGCAGGGCGGCACCGATCGCCATCCAGTCAAGATCATCGAATGTATAGCCGACCAGCCACGCGAGAACTTCACAGAGAACTCTCGTGTTCTCCTCCCAGATCCAGCCCGTATGGATCAGATCTGACCGATGCACATCCACACCTCACTGCGCCGCGAGCCCGACCCGCAGAATACGTACACACCCGCAGCGGCTTCCAGCAGTCACATGTGGCTCATGGCACGGACTCCGCCGACTCCTCAGATGGACTCGGTGAGGATCTCAGCCTTCAGCCGGTCGTACTCCGCCACGGCGTCCGGGACGTGATCGAAGTAGTCCTCCCAGAATCCGATTCGGCGCCACTCCCGAGCGGAGCGCCGCGATCATCCAGCGCAGGAAGTAGCCGAGCGTGCAGGCCGATGCTGATGACGGCGCTAATCGGCCGGGCGCGCTGGTCCGTTGACGCGGCTGCCCATCTTGACTACCGGACTTCCGTCGAGACCGGGTCGAGGAAGAAGAGGCACTGCTCCGCGTTGAACTCGCCCACCTCGGCAACGAAGCGGAACTTGTCGCCTACGCCGACGGTGGCCGGGATCTTCTTGCCGGTCAGTTTCAGGTCAAAGATGTTGACGTCCTCGTACTTGAAGGCCGAGCCAACCGCTGTGTTCGGCCCCTTGTCGCCTGGGCCCAGGAGGAAGTCGTACCGGGTGTCGGAGTCACCGTGGGGCACCATGTTCACGATCGAGCCGTTGAACGCGACCGTCTGGCCCTCGTGCCTGGTCGCGAAGTCCAGGTTCGCGTCGTCGCAATAGTCCGCCCTCAGCAGCGCCGCGAACTCCCGGTTGTTCTGAGGCGTGATCACCTCAGTGGCATACGACTCGGCCGCGGTCGGAGCCGGCGTAGCGGAAGGCTTCTCGCTCGCAGCGACCGTCGACTTGTCTGACTCGTCCTCATTCTCGCCTCCGCCGCTGAGTGCAGAGGCAGCGCCGATGACGACGGTCAGGATCACGAGGACGGCGGCCGCCGTACCGATCAGGAGCCACGGCTGCGGCTTCTTCGGCCGACGGAAGTTGAGGGTGGAGCGAAGCGTGCCCTGGGCCTGTTCCACGAGCTCCCAGCCATCCTTCTGCATCTTCGAGATCACCAAGCCGTCGGTGCCGCGAACTGTCTGCACGGTCTTGTACTCGTACTTGATCTCGTCGACCATGCGGCTCCGCGCCCCCTAAATGGACTATTCAGACCGACTGCCTCGCGAGCATAGGGGACTCTGCGAGGAACGGTCCACGACCCACGGGCCGACGCAGCGCCCGGGAAGCATCGGTCGAGCCGGCATGTGGGCCGGATTCTGACCCCAGCGTTTCTCTGACCTGCGGCCGACCCCCGAAACCCCGCCTGAGCTGCGATTTCATGTTCCAGAACTTGCCAACAGTTTCGGGAATCTCTCGCTCTGCGCCGGAACAGAAACGGAACAGGGCCGCACTCCGCCGCAGTGGGAGGGAGCGAGCGACCCGCGCGGCGCGCACGCATCGAGCAGCACCCCGCGACCGGGAGTTCCAGTCGAACTTCGGGGCAGGCGTACCTGTCATGCCAGCCAGATCAAAAACGGAGCGGCAATAGTCACGCGCTGGCATGCTTTGTCAGTATGAGTAACGCCGCTGGAGCCGCATGGATCACGTCCGCAGCTTGAGGCGAAACCCGCTCTATCCAGGGAAGCGTAAGAGTCAGTGAAGATCAGAAGGTTTAGTAAGGTTTTTCTGGCCATCTCTGGCCAACTGGGCATTATTGGGCTCCAGCTTCTTGTTTCATTGGGTGGCGAGCCCACTTGGAGTGGGCGGTTTGCGATGCTTACCTGGGCACCCTTTGCGATGTACGTTATATGGCGCCTCTTCCTTAATCCATATGTAAAATACGGGGAGCGTGAAGTGGTCGTCAACAACGCTTTTAGTAGGTATACTATCCCCTATGCGGAGATTTCGTCGTGCGGTGGCAACCGAAGCCTTGTAATTAACACGAGGGGTCACGGTAAAATTCTGGTAGACGCCCTTGATGCGTCGTTTCTCTGGAAGGGGAAGAGGGACTCGGTGGCCCTTGAATTGATGAAAAGAAAGGAGGGTTCCAAGGGGGCGGTTGGAGAATTTAGGAGAGTGGTCACTTTAGGATTTCCTGAGATTCTCGTCCTCGCTCTAACGGTGCTCTTCTGTCTTCTTTTGGCGCTTTCTTTCGGTAGTTGGTAATGACCGTGTTGTTGACGAGCACGCCGATACCCAGATCCAACGCCTGGTCATGGCTCGTCAGCTCCTGAAGTAGCCCGGGCCGGAGACGAGGAACCTCGGTCAGCGAAGTTGGCGCGGGAGTGATTGCCACCTTGAACTGAGATGAAATTCGCTCAGGTGCGGCGGGCGCGGGCGCGGCGTTTGCCTTCGTGCATGGCCTGGACGCGGGCGACCGGAATCGTGTGGCCCTCCTCCACCAGGTCGGCCGGCAACTCCTGCGGTTCCTGCATGAGTTCCACCCACGGGTCCCGTTCGCCCAGCAGTCCGGCCGCGGTATGCACGGTGAAGTCGGCTGGGGAGACGTTGTCCAGGTCCTCCCAGGCGACGGGGAACGACACGGGCACGCTCGTGCTTAGTCCGCCAAAGCGAGGCAAGGTGCGATCGGTTCCGCTTCCGGATTCCGTCGCCATGCATCTGAGCGCCCACATCGCGGACTTCCCGCCAGTTGAGGTGACTCTCCCCTGGCGAGTTCCTAACGGTGAGCCGATCGCGGCCGCGCTGCTCTTCACGACCTCGAACGGCCGGGCCTTGCGTCGCCCCTCCTTCAACAGGACATGGCAGACCGCGCTCAAAAATGCAGGCATTCACGGCGGTCGTGAGAACGGATGTCACGCCTTGCGGCACACAGCAGCCTCGGCCTGGTTGGGCGCCGGCGTCGACATCCGCACGGTGGCCGAATTTCTCGGGCACAACGACCCAGGGTTCACGCTGAGGACGTACACCCACCTGCTGCCGGATGCCGCGGACCGGGCGCGGAAGGCCATGGATGCCTTCTTCGCGCCCGGCCTCGTGGAAGGGTCGAGTGCCCTGACTGTGCCTTCTGAAGATCAACCTAGGCGTTTCCGCAGGTGGACACCGTCGGTTGTCACTTGCGGTTGTACAGGCGCATCGTGAGCGTGCCGAAGACCACGACCAGCACGGCTCCGGAGATCAGCACCAGGGTGACCTCCCCGGTGTCGGTGGCGCCTCCCATCAGCGAACGAACGGCGCTGACCAGATGCGTGATCGGGTTGACCTCGACGAACGCCTGCAGCCAGCCCGGCATGGTCTCCGGTTGGACGAAGACGTTGCTGAGGAAGGTGAGCGGGAACAGCACCAGCATGCTGACGCCCATCACCGACTTCTCACTGCGCAGCAGCAGTCCGAACATCGTCCAGACCCAGGAGAACGCGAACGAGAAGGCGATCAGCAGGCCCACTCCCGCCAGCACGCCGACGACTCCGCCGCCCGGCCGGAAACCCAGGATCAGGCCCACCACGAGGATGACCAGGGACGCCACCGTGTAACGGAACATGTCGCCGAGGATGTAGCCGACCATCGGCGCGGGCCGCCAGATCCGCAGCGACCGGAAGCGGTCGAACACCCCCTTCTCGATGTCGGTGTTGACCGCCACGCCGGTGTACATCGTGATCATCACGATGCTCGTGACCATGATTCCCGGCAGCAGGTACTGCAGATACTCGGTCGTCGAGCCGGCGAGCGCACCACCGAACAGGTAGGTGAACATCAGCGTCATGATGATGGGGAACGCGGTCACGTCGAACAGCTGCTCGGGCACGTGCTTGATCTTCAACATCGCGCGCCAGCCGAACGTGATCGAGGCCGACAGCGCGCTGGGGCGCTGCGGACGCGCCCCCGGCGCCAGGACCGCGCCGAGCGTCTCGGCGGCGGGGACGTACGTCGTGCCGGTCTCCGTGGTCGTGGCGCTCATGCCGCTGTCTCCTCTGACGTGGCCGGGTGGTCGGTGAGGGCGAGGAAGACCTCGTCCAGGCTGGGCTGGCCGAGGGAGAAGTCGTCGACGGTGATGCCGGCCGCGGCGAGTTCCGACAGCGCGCGGGCGGCCTGCTCCGCGGCAGCGTGCTCGATGCCCTCCCCCGCCACCCGGGCGGTCAGGGCCACCGGATCGGCTTCGAGTTGTACGGGCGCGTCCAGCGCCTTGGACAGGACACGCTCTGCCTCCGGCCGCTGGGACGCGTCACGCAGCCGTACGTGCACCGAACCCGCGCCGACCGAGGCCTTCAGCTGGCCCGGCGTCCCCTCGGCGATGACCTTGCCGTGGTCGATGACCGCGATGCGGCCGGCCAGCCGGTCGGCCTCGTCGAGGTACTGCGTGGTCAGCAGGACCGTCGTGCCGTGGGCGACCACGATGCGGATGATGTCCCAGACCTGGTTGCGGCTGCGCGGGTCGAGGCCCGTGGTGGGCTCGTCGAGGAAGAGCAGTTCGGGGGTGCTGAGGATGCTGGCCGCGATGTCCAGTCGCCTGCGCATGCCCCCGGAGTAGTTCTTCACCTGGCGGTCGGTGGCGTCCGTGAGCCCGAACGCCTCCAGCAGTTGTCCCGCCCTGTCCCTGGCGCCCGGCTTCCGGTAGCCCAGAAGCCTGGCGATCAGGACGAGGTTCTCCATCCCGGTCATGTCCTCGTCCACCGAGGCGAACTGCCCGGTCAGGCTCACCCTGCCGCGCACCGCGTCCGGATTGCGCAGGACGTCGTGACCGAACACCCGCGCCTCGCCGCCGTCGGGGCGAAGTAGTGTGGCCAGGATCCGCACCGCCGTGGTCTTGCCCGCCCCGTTGGGGCCGAGCACGCCGTACACCGTCCCGGCGGGGACCGTGAGGTCCAGGCCGTCGAGCGCACGGTTCTTCCCGAAAATCTTGATCAGGCCCGACGTCTCTATCGCCGGGCCGGTTCCAAGCTCACCCATGATCTGTCCTCTCCGGTTACGCGACGTACGGCCTCGCGGCGCGCGCGGCCCGCAGCGCGAGGCCCCACCAGACGAGCTGGTCGAGCATGGCCTTGCTCGCCTGGATCTGTTCGTCAGTGCCACATGGCCTGCCGCTGTCGTCGACGCCGCCGCCGAGCAGGTTGAAGCCGACGCTGTCACGCATGGTCACGGCATGCAGCTCAGTGAAGATCGTCCGTAGCTGCTCGATCGCATAGATGCCCTCCGACCTGCAGCCGTACGACACGAAGCCGACCGGCTTGGCCTGCCACTCGTCGTAGGCGTAGTCGATCGCCTGCTTGAGGGAGGCGGGGAAACTGCGGTTGTACTCGGGAGTGACCACCACGAAGGCGTCGGCCCTGCCTATCTCCGCGGTGAACCTGCGCATCTGGGACGTCGCCTCGTGCGGATACCTGGCGGGGAAGGCGAACTCGGCCAGATCGACGACCTCCGCCTGGAGGTCCTTCCGCTCTCGCACCCGTTCCACGAACCACCGGCCGATGACGTCGCAGACACGGCCCTCCCTGGTGCTTCCGATGATCGCTGCCATGCGCAGCGGGGGCACGGCCTCCGCGAGCCACATCGGCGTCCCTCCTCGGCTGTCCGGCGTCACCCCACAGGCGCGAGAAACGGCGAGGCGCCCGCTAGATCGGATCTAGCGGGCGCCTGCCGTACGGAGCCGTCGTGGCGTCAGGAGGCCAGCGCCTCCGCGATCGTGTCGGCGATGGGCGTCGTGGGACGCCCGATGAGCCGCGACAGGTCCCCGGGCGTGGCCGCCAGCACGCCCCTGCCGATGCCTTCGTCCATGTCCACGAGAATGTCGGCGAAGCCCTCGGGAAGCCCCACGCCGGTGAGGATCGCCTTGTGCTCGGCGGCGGTCAACGAGGTGTGCACGATTTTCTTGCCCGTCTGCCGCGTCACCTCCTCGGCGAACTCCTCGAACGTCCATGTGGTGTCACCGCCCAGTTCGTACGCCTTGTTCAGGTGACCGTCGGCGTGCATGACGACGGCCGCGGCCGCCGCGTAGTCCGCGCGGGCAGCGGTGGCGATGTGACTGCCGGGAGCGACGTTGTTGACGATGGCGCCGCGCTCGATGTTCCCGGCCAGGTCGCGGGTGTACACCTCGGAATACCAGTTGTTGCGCAGGAAGGTGTACGGCAGGCCGGAGTCGAGGATCAACTGCTCGGTCTCGCGGTGGTCGTCCGCGAGCAGGAAGTCGGCCTTGGGCCCGCCGAACGCGCCGACGTAGGCCAGTTGTGCCACGCCCGCCTCCTTCGCGGCGTCGATCACCGCGACGTGCTGGGCGGCGCGCCTGCCCACGTCGGTGCTGGGGACCAGCAGCACCCGGTCCTCAGGCCGGAACGCCCCCGTGAACGTCTCGGGCCGGTCGTAGTCGGCGATGTGCAGACCGACGCCCTTCGCCACCAGATCGGCGGCCTTCTCCGCGCTGCGCGCGACGGCCGTGATCCCGTCCGCCGGTACCCCGGCGGCGAGCAGGTCCGTGATGACCAGACGGCCGAGCTGACCGGTCGCGCCGGTGATGACGATGCTCATTGAAGTACTTCTCCCCGTTAGGTGTGCGCCATGAGTGCAGGTCGCGCGCTCGGAGCTCACCATACGAGCGGTACCGGCATGGCCGTAAGTACCCACCTTCAAGTAAGGTACTGGTATGGGTGTAAGTGACAAGGCTGGAGCTGTGGCGACCGGGACACTCGCACCCCCGCCGAACGTCAATCGCGCGGGGTGCCCCTCGCGGGTCGTGCTCGAACACGTCACCAGCCGCTGGGGCGTGCTGGTCCTGGCGGCGCTGCGCGAGCGCTCGTACCGCTTCAGCGAGCTGCGCCGCGAGGTCGGGGGCGTGAGCGAGAAGATGCTCGCGCAGACCCTGCAGACCCTGGAACGCGACGGTTTCCTCCACCGCGACGCCAAGCCCGTCATCCCGCCGCGCGTCGACTACTCCTTGACTCCCATGGGCCACGAGGTCGCCGAGCAGGTATGGACGCTGACCCGGTGGGTCGAGTCCAGGCTGGACGACGTCTTCGAGGCGCGCGACGCCTACGACGGATCCCGGGAGCCGTAGGGCCCACGCACGACCTATTCCCCACTGGGGAGACCGGCGGCCTGCGCGATGTGCAGGGCGGCCAGCCGTACGGCGCGGCAGATGGCCAACGGTGCGTACAGTTCCTTGTCCTGCCACAGGGCGGGGTGCCGTTCGGGGTCCTCGGCCCGCATGAACGCGTGGCCGCGGGCGGCGGCCCGCCGGGTCCGCGGGTCGGCCCGGCCTGGGCGGGTGCGGAGCAGGATGTGGATGGCGTAGGCGGTCTCCTCACTGGTGCCGCCCCATCGTCCCCACGAGCCGTCCGCGTTCTGGGTGGCGAGGGTCCACTCGACGGCTCTGCGCACCACGTCGTCGCGGTCCACCAGGTCCAGCGCCAGCGCGCAGTGGGCGGTCGCGTAGTAGGCGGACGCGTGCCATTTGTCCGTCCAAGAGCCGTCCCGCCGTTGGGCGTCGGCGAGCCATCGGACGATCTTGACGATGGCGGCGCGGTGTCGGCCGGTGTCGCCGGAGGCGCGGGCGACGTGTTCGGCGAACGCCTCCAGGACGTGGGCGTTGGCGGTGGGCGACGGTGTCCGCTCCCCGACCCAGCAGCAGAAGTGGTCATCCAACTCGAACTCCCACAGGCGGGCCGGATCACGCGGGCGACCGAGCCGCGCCAGCGTGGCCAGCGCCGCACTCGTGGTGTCGGCGTCGGGCGGAAGCCCCGGCGCTCCGCCCATCGCACCGGCGTCCAGTGTGGTTTCCAGTTGGGTGACGAGTGAGCCGGAGACGCTGACGTCGAGGCCCGCTCCCAGCAGGGTCGCGATGACCCAGATCCGCTCGAAGCCGTACAGCGGGAAGATCCCCGGCAGCGCCCCGCCGTGATCGGCGCCGGCCGACTCCAGGTAGGCGATCGAGGCCGGTTCGTCCATCGGCGGGCTGCCCAGCCACGCGGCGGTGGCGGCCGGTGAACAGGAGACGGCGCCTCCTGCCGGTACGACCGATCTCGCGGCGCGGGCCAGGTCGCCCATGACCTCCAGGGAGTGCCAGAGCTTCACGGGCGCGTTTCCACTGACGCGCAGGTGCTCGCGGGCTTTGGCCAGCGACTGCGGGGCCGAGCCCGGCGGCCGCTCCAGCCGGGCGCCGCCACTCCAGGCGTCCAGGCCGGAGACCGGGCTGGACGCGAGGCGGTCGAGATGGGCGTTCACCTCCGCGGTCAGCGCGGGTGCGATGAGCTCCGCAGCCACCGTGTCGGGAAGGCGCGCGGGGTCGTTCCGGTGGAGCAGGGACCACAGGGCGGACAGGCCGCGGTGGGCGGCCCCGGCGAGCCGCCCCTGCTCGGCGGCGGAGACGTCTTCCCGGCATCCGGCGTTCAGCAACGCCTCGACGGCGCTCAGCGTCGGGATCACGGCATAACCGTCCGGGCCGCCCCAGGTTCCGTCGGCTTTCTGGGCCGACATCAGGAAACGCAGTCGTCCTCCGGCGTTCGGCAGCCAGGGGGCCAGGGTGTTCACCCGGCCGGTGTCGTAGATCGAGGGAGAGGTCTCGCCCAGCGGGCGGGCGGTCAGCCCGGCCAGCACCTCGGCGGCGGATGACGGGAGCGGGGTTCCGGCAGGCGAGGAGGTGGCGGTGTCTGTCACGTGTTTCCCCAGTCTGAAAGGTGCGGGACAGCGCTCAGCCGGTGTGGCCGGCCTCGAATCGCTGGTACATGCGGACGCTCCAGATCAGATGGCGTTCCAGGGCCGCGACCGGTCCGGGGACGATCCCCGCCAGCGGCCGGAGCCGCCGGCGGCAGCGGTTCAGATGCTCGGCCAGCGATGCGGCGAGGTCCTGCGGAGCGAGGCCCAAGGCGAGCGCGTCGATCGTCCCTTCGGCCTGCTCCCGGGCGTGACCGCGCAGGTCGTTGGCCAGCCGGACGGCCATCGAGGCGTCGTCGAGGGGGCCGCGCAGCTCCGGGAGCCGGTCGGGCAGGGCCGGATCGTCCATCGCCGACCACGCCGCCGTGACCATCATGGCCAGGCCGATGCTGCCGGTGGCGTGCCGCAGATACTCGGCCAGGGGCGGCGGTTCCGCCCCCCGCGCGACGTCGTCCGCGGCGTGACGTTCGAACGCCGTGCCCAGCAGCGACTCGGTGACGGCCTGCCGCCACCGGTCGTGCACCGCCTCGCCTGACGGCCCCGCGTGGACCTGGTCGCGGATCTCGGCCAGGGAGACCTGCAGCGGATCGCCGGACGTGGGTGCGCCGCCGTCGACGACCTCCAGGCAGCGCGTGATCCCGGCGTCCACGAGCGAGCCGTCGGAGCCGGGCCCGTCGGACCAGGCGTCGAGGGCCAGCAGCCAGGCCGCCGTCTGGGCGACCGGGTAGCAGGCGGACGCGGACAGCCAGGGAGTGCAGTTGGCCGCCGTCAGAGAGCACAGCGGCACCATGGCGGGGTCGAAAGGGCGGCCGAGCCGGGTGGTCCACTCCCGCAGCCTGCCGATCAGCTCGACCGCGGTCACGGAGGCATCGGCCGCGGCCTGCACGTCCAGAGACCTGTGGACATGGGCCACCTCAGTGGACGCACCCGTCAGGGCGAACCATCGAGGATCGAGCGGAACGGCCCGTGTGTCAGGCGATCGCGGGCCCGGGGCCCGGCCACGGGACATCAGAGGATCGAATCTTCACGGCCGGTGGTGCCTGATCGAATCACGGGGGGTCCGGGCTCTCTCGTCGATCGTGCCCGCCGCATCGTGCGGACGGCCAAGTGGATCACAACAGAGATTCACCGATTCGTCCATGGGTGCTGATGAGACCGACGACGACTCCCGGGACGTGACCGCGACTCCACGACCGGGTGAAAAACGGAAAACCCAGGTCGGCTGTATCGACCTGGGTTTCAGAGAAGTGCGCCGCCAGGGACTCGAACCCCGGACCCGCTGATTAAGAGTCAGCTGCTCTAACCAACTGAGCTAGCGGCGCAGAGCTCTTAGAGATTATCGCAATGCCCAGACCACTCAAAACCGGGCTACGCTAGAACAACATTCGGTCGACGCTGGGAGCACAGATGTGGTTCGCCTCGCCTGACGAGGTCCGGGAACGGCTTGCGGCCGTGGACTACCTTGCCGACGACGGCATCACGACATCGGTCTTCCTGGCCGGAGCGCTCGGCAAGCCGTTGCTGACCGAGGGACCGGCCGGGGTCGGGAAGACCCAGCTCGCCAAGGCCGTCGCGGCGGCCACGGGCGCCCGGTTGATCAGGCTGCAGTGCTACGAGGGCCTCGACGAGGCGCGGGCGCTCTACGAGTGGAACTACAAGAAGCAACTCCTGCGCATCCAGGCCGACGACGACGCCTGGGACGACATCTTCTCCGAGGAGTTCCTCCTCGAACGCCCCCTGCTGAAGGCGATCAGGAGCGACGAGCCGACGGTGCTGCTCATCGACGAGACCGACAAGGCCGACGTCGAGGTCGAGGGACTCCTGCTGGAGATCCTGTCCGACTACCAGATCACGATCCCCGAGCTCGGCACGATCGTCGCTGCGCGCACGCCGTACGTCGTGCTCACCTCGAACGCGACGCGCGAACTGTCGGAGGCGCTCAAGCGGCGCTGCCTCTACCTCCACCTCGACTACCCCACCCCCGAGCGCGAGCGCGACATCGTGCTGGCCCAGGTGCCCGGCCTTCCCGCGAGCATCGCCGAACAACTCGCGCGTACGGTCGCCGCGCTGCGCGTCCTGGAGCTGAAGAAGTCGCCGTCGATCGCCGAGACGATCGACTGGGCCCGTACCCTGCTCGCGCTGGGCCGTACGGAACTCGACGAGACGGTCATCGGACAGACGCTCGGCGTGGTGCTCAAGCACAACTCCGACCAGGCCAGAGCTGCCAAGGAGCTCGGCCTGCCGGCTCGGTCATGAATACGGGCATGAAAACGGCCATGACACGGGAGTCGCTGGTCGACCGGCATCTCGGCTTCGTCCAGGCGCTGCGCGAGGCGGGGCTGCCCGTCTCGCTCGCCGAAGGGCTCGACGCGGCCGGCGCCCTCACCGTGATCGACCTGGCCGACCGGAACACGCTCCGCGAGGCGTACGCGGCGACGCTGGTCAAGCGCCCGTCGTACCGTCCCGGCTTCGACGTGCTGTTCGACCTGTGGTTCCCGCCCGTGGTCTCGGACGGCCCGGGCGCGGACCCGGATGCGGACACGGATCCCGACACGGGCGACTGGCGGGACCACGCCGTCGACCTGGAGCACGCCGAGATCCCCGAGTTACGCGACCGGCTCGCCGACCTGCTGATGGACGATCCCGACGACCCCGCGTTCCGGGAGTTCGCCCGTGCGATGGTGGAGCGGTTCGGCCGGGTTCAGGCGGCGGCGGGACGCCAGTCGTGGTTCTCCTTCGCCGTCATGCGCGCGCTGTCCCCCGAGACGCTGACGGCCCGCCTGCTCGGCCGGATGCTGACGGAACGCGGCGGCCTCCCCGAGAAGATCGCCCGCCAGCAGATAAGCCGAAATATCGCTAGATTCCAGGAAGAAGTGGCCACCGACGTCCGGCGGAGGATCGCCGAAGAGTCGGGCATCGAGAAGATCGCCCGTTCGACGGTCAAGCCGCCGATCGACAGGATCGACTTCCTGCGCGTGACGAAGGCCGAGCTGGCACAACTCCGCCGTGAGGTCTACCCGCTGGCCCGCCGGCTCGCGACCCGGCTCACGATCAGGAACCGGCTCGGCCGCCGCGGGCGGCTCGACTTCCGGCGCACGGTCAGGGCCTCGTTGTCGACGGGTGGAGTCCCGCTCAGCACGCGGCTGCGGCCCAAGCGCCCGCACAAGCCGGAGCTCGTGGTGTTGTGCGACGCCAGTGACTCCGTCTCCACGTTCTCCCACTTCACGCTGCTGCTCACCTTCGCCCTGCGCGAGCAGTTCACCAAGGTGCGCGCGTTCGCGTTCGTGGACACGGTCGACGAGATCACCAAGATGTTCGCGCCCGGCACCGACGTCATCGACGCGATCTCCCGGATGGCGCAGGAAGCCGACATCACCCGGTTCGGCCGCACCAACTACGGCAACGTCTTCGAGAGGTTCGCCGAGCGTTACGCGGACGCCGTTGGCCCGAAGACGTCGCTGCTGATCCTCGGGGACGCCCGCTCCAACTACCAGGCGCCCGCCCTGGACACGCTGAAGCGGCT
Source organism: Planotetraspora mira (assembly GCF_016863275.1). Lineage (GTDB taxonomy): Bacteria > Actinomycetota > Actinomycetes > Streptosporangiales > Streptosporangiaceae > Planotetraspora > Planotetraspora mira. The sequence continues at coordinate 36,519 of NZ_BOOO01000013.1, read as the reverse complement.
GGCCGGCCGCGCCCGGCACGCGTACTGGCTCAACCCGGAGCCCCGGGCGCAGTGGGACACCGGCGACTCGGTCGCCACCGGCTACGGTTCGGTCGTCCCGATGCACGAATGCCGGAACGTCGCCCAACTGGCCGAGTTCATCGAGACGCTGAAGTGAACCCTCGAGCCGGCTCCCGGATCGAGATCCCCATCTCGATCCGGCCCATGTCCGGTGTCGGCCCCTGGTCACATCGACGTCCTTCGCCCGCGTCGATCTCCCAGCCGGCCGAGGATCACATCATGCGGCGCAGGATGCGGGCGGCCGTCCGCGACAACAACTCGATCTGCTCGGCGGTCAGCTCGGCGGTCGGTTCCGACCGGATCCAGCGCGCCACCTTGCGCGGATAGGAGACCGTCAGCCCCTCGCCCGTGAGCAGCCCGCCGCGCGAGTCGATCTTCCCGCCGTGGATGGCGAGCACAGGCGTGATCGTGACCGGGATGCCGGTCTCGCGGCTCAGCAGCCCCGCCATCGACGTGGCGGCGCCGATCAGCCCCTTGGCCACCGAGGTGCCGAACTTCTCGTCGAAGAACAGGCGCTCGCCGTACTTGGCGATGTGGGTGTCGGGTTCCCACGCCTCGTTGTCCACGATCCACACGCCTCCCGGTCCGATGACCAGGTGGTCGATCGAGGCCTCGCCCGGTATGGCACGGCCGTTCATGACGCGGTAACCGTGCCGGGTCAGCCCTCGGCGCAGGAGCCTCCCGGTCCTGACCTCGCCGCGCCGCTTGCCCCGCCATACGGCCGTGCGCTCGTGGGAGCGCCAGGCGATCAGGAGGTCGATCAGGGCCGCGGCGGCGGCGAACACCACGCCGGCGGCGAAGGGATTGTCCAGCCCCATCTGGAAGGCGAGGTAGTAGCCGGCGATGAAGCCGGCCACCCCGACGGCGGCGCGGACGCGGAGCCGGTTCTTGCGCCCGGCGAACCAGAAGGTCTCGTACAGGTTCTGCGGCGAGGCTCCTTTGAACTTCTCGTCCTGAGGCACGTAGATCGAGCCACTGGGCATGGCGAAAACTCCCCCACGGTAGGCAGGCGGCTGTCTCAGGGATACCCAAGTAGGAACCCCAGCTCTCCTCGGGATAGGAAATTAGCCCATTCCCGCCTCCGAAACCGGGGATTGGCCCCGTCCCCAGCACGTCGACCGACCAGTCGGTACGCTGTGCCGTACAGACAACGAGGAGGACACGATGGCGCGCAGCGCAGTCACCGTGGAGGAGCCGGTCCGCCGGCGCCTGCTCGCCGAGGCCACCCGGCTGTTCGCCGAACGCGGTTTCGAGAGCACGTCCGTCCAGGAGATCGTCGCAGCCGCCGGCGTCACCAAGGGCGCCATGTACCACTATTTCGGATCAAAAGATGACCTCCTGCACGAGATCTACGGCCGTGTCCTCCGACTTCAGATGGAGCGCCTGACCCGGTTCGCCGACGCGGAGGGGCCGGTCGCCGAGCGCCTGCACGCCACCGCGATGGACGTGGTCGTCACCACGGTCGAGAACCTCGACGACTCCAAGATCTTCTTCCGGTCGATGCACCAGCTCACCCCCGAGACGTACAAGACCGTCCGCGCCGAGCGCCGCCGCTACCACGAGCGCTTCCGCGACCTGGTCGCCGAGGGCCAGCGCGCCGGAGTGTTCCGCGAGGACATCCCGGCCGAGATGGTGGTCGACTTCTTCTTCGGCTCCGTCCACCACCTCGGCACGTGGTACAACCCCGACGGCCCGCTCTCGGGCCAGGAGGTCGGCAGGCACTTCGCCGACCTCCTGCTCGGCTCCCTCGGGCACTCGGTCAGCTGACCGGACCCGGCAGGTCGGCCAGCATGGCGAGGGCCTCGCGGTGGTCACCGGGAGTGCCCAGTGCGATCTCGTCGGCCTTCGCCCGCTTGAGGTAGAGATGCGCGGGATGCTCCCAGGTCATCCCGATACCGCCGTGAAGCTGCACGCACTCCTCCGCGGCGTGCACGGCCGCCACTCCGCAGTGCGCCTGGGCGACCGCGACCGCGACGTGCGCGTCCTCACCGGCGCCCAGCAGGGCGGCGGCGTTGCGGGCGGCGGCCCTGGCGCCGACGATCTCCAGCCACAGGTCGGCCAGCCGGTGCTTGATCGCCTGGAACGAGCCGACCGGCCTGGCGAACTGCTTGCGCTCCTTGACGTAGGCCACCGTCGTCGTCAGGCACCACTCGGCCACTCCGAGCTGCTCGGACGCCAGCAGGCCCGCCGCCAGCAGCAGGGCGTCCCCGACGCCGGCGGCGCTCCCGACGGGCCGCCCCCGTGCCCCGGAGAACGACACCGTCGCGATGGGCCTGGTCAGGTCGAGGGACGCCACGGTCTTGATCCTCGCCTCCGACGCGTCCACCGCGTAGAGCGCCGGGCCGCTCCCCTCCACCGAGACCGGGACGATCAGGACGTCGGCCACCTCCGCGCCGATCACCCCGGTCACCCTGCCGGTGAGTGTGCCGTCCGCGCCGAGCGTCACCGCCGGGAGCGGCGGCGTGTACGGCGAGGCCGCGAACGACACCGCGAGTGCGGCGGTGACCTCTCCCGAGGCCAGCCGTCCGAGCAGATCCCGAGCGGCCTCGTCCTGCGCGCCGAGCAGCGCGCGCGTGGCGAGGACGGCGCTGCTCAGATACGGCACGGGCGCCACCGCACGGCCCAGCTCCTCCAGGACGACGGCCGCCTCGCGCGCCGACGCGCCGGCGCCGCCCAGGTCCTCGGGGATCAGCAGCCCGGCCGCGCCGATGTCCCGCCCGAGCGCCTTCCACACCTCCAGGTCGTACGGCACGGCGGCGTCCGACGCCGCCGACTCGACGTGGGCCAGCACCGCCGAGGGCGAGCTCCGGCCGGACAGCAGGCCGCGGACGGCCGCCCGCAGCTCCTCCTCCACCTCGGTGTAGAGCAGCGTCATCGGGCTGTGTGCTTCCTCGCTCATCGGGGGAGGTCCTTCCAGGCGACGTCCTTGTCGACACGGGGCTCGGACGGGAGCCCGAGGACGCGTTCGGCGATGATGTTGCGGAGGATCTCCGACGTGCCGCCCTCGATGGAGTTGCCCTTGGCCCTCAGGTAGCGGTAGCCGGACCCGCGGCCGAGGAAGTCGACACTGTCGGAGCGGCGGAACGCCCAGTCGTCGTAGGCCAGGCCGTCCTCGCGCAGCAGCTCGACCTCCAGACCGGTCAGCTCCTGGTTGAGCCGCGCGAAGGCCAGCTTCATCCCCGACCCCTCAGGGCCGGGATGCCCCGCGGCGAGCTGTTCGCGCAGCCTGGTCGCCGTGAGGCGCATGACCTCCGCGTCGACCCAGAGCTTGAGCAGCCGCTGGTGCAGGGCGTGGGTGCGCAGCTCGGGACGCTCGCGCCACGTCTCACTGAGCAGGCCGATCATCGTCCGTCTGGTCGGCGTGCCGCCGATCGCCACCCGCTCGTTCATCAGCGTGGTCTGCGCGACGCGCCAGCCGTCGCCGACCTCGCCGAGCCGGAGCGAATCGGGCAGCCGGACGCCGGTGAGGAAGACCTCGTTGAACTCGGCCTCACCGGTGATCTGGCGCAGCGGCCGCACCTCGACGCCGGGGGCCTCCATGTCGCACACGAAATAGCTGAGCCCGCGGTGCTTCGGCACGTCCGGGTCGGTGCGCGCGACCAGGATCGCCCAGCGCGAGTGGTGAGCCCCCGACGTCCAGACCTTCTGCCCGTCGACGACCCATTCGTCGCCCTCCCTGACCGCCCGCGTGGCGAGCGTCGCGAGGTCGGATCCGGCGCCCGGCTCGCTGAAGAGCTGGCACCAGACCTCCTCCCCCGTCCACAGCGGCCGGAGGAACCGTTGCCGCTGCTCGTCGGTGCCGAAGGCGAGGATCGTCGGGGCGGCCATGCCGAGACCGATGGTGATCAGGCCGGGGTTGTTGTCCGGCGTGCCGCGGAACCTCCGCTCCACGACCGCCTGCAGACCGCGCGCCGCGCCGAGGCCGCCGAGCCCTTCGGGAAAGTGCACCCAGGCCAGACCGGCGTCGAACCGCGCACGCAGGAAGTCGAGCCGTTCCATCTTCGCCGGATCATGGTCGGCCAGGAACGCCTGAGCGCGCTCGTCGACCGCCGCCTCATCCCATCCCACGAGTCGTCCTCTCCCACTCAGTCCATGTACTTCTTGAGCTCGCGGTAGGCCAGAGACCTCTTGTGCACCTCGTCGGGGCCGTCGGCGAACCTGAGGCTCCGCACGCCCGCCCACGCGCCGGCGAGCGGGAAGTCCTGGCTGAGCCCGCCCGCGCCGTGCACCTGGATCGCCTTGTCGAGGATCCACTCGACGGCCGCCGGAGTGGCGATCTTGATGGCCTGGATCTCGGTGTGGGCGCCGCGGTTGCCGACCGTGTCCATGAGCCAGGCCGTCTTGAGCACCAGGAGCCGGAGTTGCTCGATCCGGACGCGGGACTCGGCGATCCAGTCCTGGACGACGCCCTGCTGGGCGATCGTCTTGCCGAACGTGCTGCGCGACAGGGCCCGCCTGCACATGAGCTCGACCGCGCGCTCGGCCGCGCCGATCAGGCGCATGCAGTGGTGGATGCGGCCAGGCCCGAGGCGTGCCTGGGCGATGGCGAAGCCGCCGCCCTCCTCGCCGATCAGGTGGTCGACGGGCACCCTGACGTCCTCGAAGACGACCTCGGCGTGGCCGCCGTGGCTGGCGTCGTCGTAGCCGAAGACCTTCATGCCCCGCTTGATCGTCAGACCCGGGGTGCCGCGCGGCACGAGGACCATGCTCTGCTGGCGGTGCGACGGGGCCTCGGGGTCGGTCTTCCCCATCACGATGAGGACCTTGCAGTTGGGGTTCATCGCCCCGGTGATGAACCACTTGCGGCCGTTGATGACGTACTCCCCGCCGTCCCTGACGATCGACGTCGAGATGTTCGTCGCGTCGGAGGAGGCCACGTCGGGTTCGGTCATCGCGAAGGCCGAGCGGATCTCACCGTTCAGCAGCGGCTCCAGGTATTCCTTGCGCTGCCACTCGCTGCCGAACTGCGCGAGCAACTCCATGTTGCCGGTGTCGGGCGCGGCGCAGTTGGTCGCGGACGCGGCGATCGACGGGGACCTGCCCATGATCTCGGCCAGCGGCGCGTACTGCAGGTTGGTGAGCCCGGCGCCCTCCTCTCCCGGCAGGAAGAGGTTCCACAGGCCGCGCTTGCGGGCCTCCCCCTTCAGGTCCTCGAGCAGGGGCGGCGGGCCCCAGCCGCTGGTGGCCGTCTGCTCCTCGTAGGCGCGCTCGGCGGGAAGGACGCACTCGTCCATGAACGCCAGGAGCCTGGCCCGCAACTCGGCCGTGGTGTCGTCGAACCCGAAATTCATCTAGACCTCCATGAGACCGCGGGCGACCAGCGGGGCGACCTGCTCACCGACCTCGGCGAACCCGTCCCCGACCGTGAGCCCCTGGGTGAAGCGGAAGTGGATGCCCTCGGCGATCACCGCGAGCTTGAAGCAGGCAAGGCCGATGTACCAGCCCAGGCGGGAGATGTCCCGGCCGGACGCCTCCGCGTAGTGGGCGGCCAGTTCGTCCGCGGGGGGCGACTCTCCGGCGTTCTCACTGTCGAGTTGGTTGAAGTCGCCGTAGAGAAGGAAGAGTGCCAGGTCGGTGAGCGGGTCGCCGAGTGTGGACATCTCCCAGTCGAGGACGGCCTTGACCCGGCCGTCCGCGACGAGTGTGTTGCCGAGCTTGAAGTCGCCGTGGACGATCGCCGGCTCGCCGGAGCGCGGAACCGACTGCGACAGCCGTGCGAAAAGCTCGTCGATGCCCGCGACCTCGCGGCTGCGTGAGGCGTCGAGTTGGCGCTTCCACCGGCTGACCTGGCGCTCGAGGAAGCCGTCCGGCCTGCCGAAGTCGCCGAGCCCGACGCCGCCGGGGGCGATCGAGTGGAGCGCCGCCAGCACGTCGACGAGTTGGTGGGCCAGTGCCGGGTCGATCGGGGGCTGACCGCCCTCGACGTACTCCATGACGTAGAAGGGTGCGCCGATCACGTCAGCGTCCTGGCACAGGTGGAAGGTCCGCGGCACCGGGACCGGCGTGTCCTGGAGCGCGCTCATGACGCGGTACTCACGGCTCATGTCGTGCGCGGTCGCGAGCACATGGCCGAGCGGCGGCCTGCGGACGACGAACGTCGCGTCGCCGTCCCTGACGACGTAGGTGAGGTTGGACTTCCCGCCCGTGATCATCTCGGCGGAGAGCGGACCGCGGGCGAGCCCCGCTTCACGCAGGTGATCCGCGAGCCGGCCCAGGTCCAGGCCGGGCGGGTCGGCGTTCACGCCGAGGGCGTCCTGTCCTGCGGCGTTCTCCTCGGCATCGTTCACGTCAGCAGCGTACCGACCAGCCGGTATGGCTGTCGAACCCCCTCGTCACGGGAGGCAGCCCCGGAGGAAGCCGGCGAAGGCGGCATGGAGGTCGCCCAGCGATGGCGCCGCGCCCGCCCCCACCACGGCGTCGAACAGGATGCCCTCAGCGAAGGCGACGAGCCCATGGCCGTGCCGTACGGGATCGGCGGAGCCGACGGTCGAAAGAAGGGCGACGGCGGGCTCGCGGAACCGGCGGCCCAACTCGTCGTAGACCTTGCGGAGCTCCTGCCGGCGGGTCGCCTCGAGAGCGAGTTCGTACCGGGCGATCGTGCCGCGCCGGTTCGCCGTCACGGCCTGGTACGTCACCTGGGCGATGAGGCCGGCCAGGTCGTCGGCCGTCTCCGGCGGCCCGGCGGCGAGCGGGCCGGAGAAGAGGGCCGCCTCCCTGTCGGCCAGCCGGGCGATGGTCAACTCGAGCAGGGCGGCGCGGGTGCGGGCATGGTTCGAAGTGGAGCCCTGCGGCAGGCCCGCGGCCTCGTCGACCGCGCGATGGGTCAGCCCCCGCATGCCGCGCTCGGCCAGGATCTCGATGGCCGCGTCCGCGATGGCTTCCGCCCGATGACTGATCACGGTCGAATACTACGCCCGTAGTGACATCGAACTACAGGCGTAGTACGTTCGACTACAGATGTAGTGAAAGGGAGGCGTCATGGCACAGGCGGTGGTGATCGGTGCGGGAATCGGCGGTCTGACGGCTGCGGCGGCCCTCGAGCGCGACGGATGGGCGGTGACCGTCTTCGAGCAGGCGCCGTCGATCCAGCCCGTCGGATCAGGGCTGGCCGTGGCGCCGAACGCGCTGAGGGCCCTCGACACGATCGGCGTGGGCGACGAGGTGCGCAAGCTCTCCGCCGTCCAGGGCGAGGCGGGCATACGGCGGCCGGACGGCCGCTGGCTCTCCCGGACGAGCGCCGAGGAGGCATGGGCACGCTACGGCGATCCCACCGTGATCCTCCTCCGCTCGGCTCTGGTCGACCTCCTGGCTGTACGGCTCTCGTCCGGCGCCCTGCGCGTGAACACCCGCGTGGAGTCGGTCGATCCAGAAGGCGGGCGAGTCACCACGAACGACGGCGACATCGCGGCGGACCTGATCGTGGCCGCCGACGGCATCTGGTCCTCGACCAGGGAGGCGCTGTTCCCCGGGCACCCCGGCCCCGTGTACGCGGGGGTCACGAGCTGGCGCCTCGTCGCCCCGGCCTCCGAGACGCGCGGTCCCGTGCCCGCCGGCGAGACGTGGGGCCGCGGACTGGTTTTCGGCGTCATGCCACTGGCCCACGATCAGGTGTACTGCTACGCCACGGCGGCGGCGCCCGCCGGCGAGCAGGCGGCCGATGAGAAGGCCGAGCTGACCTGGCTGTTCGGCGACTGGCACCACCCGATCCCCGCACTGCTCGCTGCCACCGGGCCGGATGCGGTGCTGCGCCATGACCTCTATTCCATGGACGCGCCGCTACCTGCCTTCCACAGAGGCAAGGTGGCGCTGCTCGGCGACGCCGCCCATGCGATGACGCCCCATCTGGGGCAGGGCGCCTGCCAAGCCATCGAGGACGCCGTGGTCCTGGCCCATCACGCGGGCCGCGCCGGGCTCGCCGCCTACACGGCCGACCGGCTGGAGCGCACGACGCGCATCGCGCGGCGGTCGAGGGCCATCGGCCGGCTCACCAGGTGGCGCAACCCCCTGGCCGTTCCGGCCCGCGACGTGATGCTGCTCCTCGCGGGGAGGCTCGGCCCCAATGTGGCCTTCCGCCAGTTCGACGACGTCTTCGACTGGCGTCCCCCGGCGTGACCGGCCGTACCGGATGGGGAGGTGACCCCGGTCAGAGCCGGGCCGTCTCGACGGCGCCGGCCCCTCCCTCGGGGAACTTCACCGGGACGCCTTCCGGAACGCCTTCTGGGACGGCCTGGGAATGATCGGGCGCCATCCGGCCCAGGGTTATGGTCCCGGCGATGAGCACCGCGGCCGCCACCAGAGCGGGGATCACGTTCCCCGCCCCGGTGGGCAGCGGTTCGCCGAGCAGCACGGCGCCCGCCGTCACCGAGGTGATGGGGTCCACCACCTGGACCCCGGCGTAGGCGATGCCGAAGTAGCCCACGGCGTACGACTTCTGCAGCAGCACCACGGCGCAGACCAGCAGCACGGGGATGGCGATGGTGAACCAGGTGAGCAACCGTGCGAGGTCACCGCCGAGCCCGCCGCCCACGACCCGGACGAACGTGGACACCGTCGCGGTGACCGAGCCGGCGCCGATCGCCATCAGCAGCGCCTTGAGCGGCCCCCGCAACCACCGTGCGATGAAGAACGTGACCGCGACGATCACCCCGACCGTCCCGATCAGCCCGATGGCGGCACGGCTCGACAACACCGGCGTCACGTTGTGGGCCGGGACGAGCAACATCAGGCCCAGCAGCCCGGCCGCGACCGCGACCGAGCCGATGATCTCGGCCCGTCGCGGGCGCCTGCCGTGAAGCCACGCCGCGAGGGGGACGGCGAAGACCAGCGTGGCCACACTCACCGGCTGCACGACCACGAGCGGCGCGATGCTGAGCGCGACGGCGTGCAGGGACGCGCCCGTGAAGCCGATGACGCCGCCGATCCACCAGCGCGGCCGCCTCACCAGTTTGAGTGTGGCGCCCGCGCTGACCGCCTCGCGCTGCTGCAGGGCGGCACCGAGGGCGTAGCCCAGGGCTCCGATGAGGGCGATCGAGATTCCCATCAAGATCATGGGCGCCGGCCGGTGAGTCGCGAGTCGAGTGTCACCACGCAAGCTTAAGGACAAAGGTCACTGCCCCGGCCGCTTGATCACTCGACCCGCATGAAGTCATGACCTTTCCGGACAGACGCAAAACAGGTGGCCCTCCGGGTCCGCGAGGACGATCCACCCGTCACCGGGCTGGAATTCCGGCTTGCTCGCACCCAGTTCGACGTACTCCTGTACGGCCTTGGCCACGTCCGGCACCCGGAAGTCGAGGTGGAACTGCTTGTCGGCGCCGGGCCACGAGGCCGGTTTCCGGTCGGGAATCCGCTGGAAGTAGATGGCGGTCGTGCCGTCGCCGATTCCGGCGTACTCGTCCTCGGCGTACTGCACCTCGAATCCGGTGATCGTGGCGTAGAACTCGGCCAGCTTCTTGGGCTCGGCACAGTCGATGGTGACGGCGATGAGTTTCGCGATGGTTGTCATGCGGGCCATACTTCCGGCCATACCTGTCAACCTCTGACAGCAATGCCGGGGTGCCCGGTCAGGTTGTCAGACCGGATAGTGGCACCATGAACCGGGCAGACGGAACCAGTCCGGCAGGTGAGTCGTTGGAGCGAGCATGGCCTCGGTAGCTGACTTCGTCAGGCGTTTTCTCGACAGGCCGGGAAGCGTCGACCTGACGCCGTTCCAGCGAACGGTCGAGCGGGCCGGGGAACTCGAGGCCGAGGTGCGCGAGCGCACCGAACTGCGGGCCGGAGAGGTGGGCACGCCGGAGTTCTGCGCCGTCATGCGCGAGGCCGCCCGCCGCGCGCTCGGTCAGCGGCCCTTCGACGTCCAGCTCGTCGGCATGCTGGCCATGCTGGACGGACACGTCGCGCAGATGGCGACCGGTGAGGGTAAGACGCTGGCCGGCGCCCTGAGCGCCGCCGGATTCGCCCTCCAGGGCAAGCACGTCCACGCGGTGTCGGTCAACGACTACCTCGCGCGCCGTGACGCCGAGTGGATGCGGCCCCTGTTCGAGATCCTGGGGCTCACCGTCGGCTGGATCTCCGAGACCTCCACGCGCGAGGAGCGCCGGGACGCCTACACCAAGGACGTGACCTACGCGGCGGTCAGCGAGCTCGGCTTCGACGTGCTCCGCGACCGGCTGGTCACCGATCCCGCCGAGCTTGTCGTCCCCACACCGCAGGTCGCGCTGGTGGACGAGGCCGATTCCGTGCTCGTCGACGAGGCCCGCGTGCCGCTGGTGCTGGCCGGGGCCGCCGATCCCGGTACGGCGGTGCCGGAGATGGCCGCGCTGGTCAGGAGACTGTCCCGCGGCTACCACTACAAGGTCGACCAGGAGGGGCGGAGCGTCTTCCTCACCGCCAAGGGCACCGACACGGTCGAGAAGGCCCTCGGCGTCGATCTCTATCAGGACCCCGGCGTGGTGACCGAGGTCAACCTGGCACTGCACGCACACGCGCTGCTCACGCGCGACGTCGACTACATCGTGAGGGACGGGCGCGTCCATCTGATCAACCAGTCGCGTGGACGCGTCGCGCTGCTGCAGCGGTGGCCCGACGGGCTCCAGGCGGCGGTGGAGGCGAAGGAGAAGCTCCCCGCGTCGGAGACCGGGGAGATCCTCGACTCCCTGACCATCCAGGGCCTGCTGCGCGGCTATCCCGAGATCTGCGGCATGACCGGGACGGCCGTCGCCGTCGGCGAGCAGCTCCGCGAGTTCTACGACCTCAAGGTCGCCGTGATCCCGCCCAACAAGCCGTGCGTCAGGGCGGACGAGCCCGACCGGATCTTCGCTACGGCCGAGGCCAGGCAGGAGGCCCTGCTGGACGAGATCGACGCCCAGCACGCCACCGGCCGTCCCATCCTGATCGGCACGCTCGACGTCGCGGAGTCCGAGCGCCTCGACGAGGCGCTCCGCGCCCGGGGGCTGCGGCCTGTGGTGCTCAACGCCAAGAACGACGCGGAAGAAGCGGCGATCATCGCCAGGGCCGGCGCCCTCGGCACGATCACGGTCTCCACCCAGATGGCCGGCCGCGGCACCGACATCCGGCTCGGCGGACGGCCGGCGGGCGACGACGGCGGGACCATCGAGGATTCCACCGGGGATTCCAGCGGAGCGTCCCTTGGGGATCCCGCCGAAGAGTCCGTCGGAGAATCCGTCGCAGAGTCCACGGAGCGTAACGTCGCGGACCTCGGCGGGCTGTACGTCATCGGCACCGGGCGGCACGACAGCAGCAGGCTCGACGACCAGCTCCGCGGCCGGGCCGGGCGGCAGGGCGACCCCGGCGGCTCGGTCTTCTTCGTCAGCGGCGAAGACGAGTTGCTCACCGCGTACGCGGCCGGGGAGTCACTCCCCGGCGCCGACCCCGACGGGGTCGTACGGCAAAAGCGGGCGGAAGATCTCGTGGCGCACGCCCAGCGGGTCGCGGAGGGCGTCAACCTGGAGATCCACCGCAACACCTGGCGCTACACCCGGCTCATGGAGGAGCAGCGGACGCACGTCCTCGAGCTGCGCGACCGGGTCCTCCACGGCGACGCCGCGGCGGAGGCGCTGCGGACGGCTCTCCCCGACCGCTTCCGCGAGCTGAGCGAGACGGTCGGCGCCGACGTCGTCGAGCAGGCATGCCGGCAGATCGTGCTGTTCCATCTGGACAGGTGCTGGACCGAGCACCTCGGTTATCTGGCGGACCTCCGCGAGGGCATCCATCTGCGGGCGCTCGGACGGCTCAACCCGCTCGACGAGTTCAACCGCGAGGCGGCGCCTGCCTATCGCAGCCTGCTCGACGAGGTCGAGCAGCGGTCGAAGGAGACGTTCGAGACGGCGGACGTCACCGCCGACCTGGCCGACCAGGGTCTCAAGCGGCCCACCGCGACGTGGACGTACCTCGTTCAGGACAACCCGTTCGGCTCCGACTGGGAGCGCATCCTGCAGCGCGTGGCGGGGACGCTGAAGCGCCGCCGCAAGAAGTAGGCGGCACGCCGGCGTCGGTCCTCAGGGGCCCCGAAGCGCGGCCGTTCCCGTCAGGACCGGCGGACGCGGCTGTTTCCGTCAGGACCGGCGTGTGCCGACGTTTCCGTCAGGACCGGCGGCTTGCGGCGCGGCGAAGCGCGCTTCTGCCCGCCGCCGCGGCGACCGCGCAGACGATGAGGGCGGCCGAGACCTCGGGGCAGGGAATGACGGGCTCGGAGTACGGTCCCGTCGCCGACACCGTGCTGAAGCCCGGAGCGGCCGACACGCTGTCATCGGCGGGAGTCGCGGCGGCCGGGGAGGCTGGGGAGGCCAGTGCGGACGCTGCGGGCGCGGCAGGCGCTGTGGGCGCTGCGGACGGGCAGACCATCACCGGCCCGTTGGGCGAGTCGTCGTGGACGCTGTAGGCCCCGGCCGAGAACGGCCGCGGAGCGGCCTTCTTACCCGGGTTCGAGCCCCACTCGGTGACGACGTAGGTCACGTTGATGTGGCCGGCTCCGCCGTTGCCCTCGACGGTCATGGAGGAGTCGTCCCACGTGCCGCCGGTCAGGTCGGCGAAGGTCTTGCCGTCGAGGTCGAGCATCACGCCGTGGTCGGACGGGATGCCGGGCCCGCGGTCGCCGATGAAGAACTCCGCCTTCTTGCCCTGGTAGACGACATAGCCCTTGGTCCCCAGGGGCCAGCTCGGGCTCGCCGCGAGGCCTTTCTGCATCGGCTTCCCCGAGGCCGGGGTGCCGGTGTCGCCGTTGACGCCCGAGCCGTCGTCCCAGAAGTAGGAGGCGGTCGTGGTGCCCTTGAGCAGCGGCTGCTCAGTGCAGCCGGACGGGATCTGGAGGGGGCTCTGGGGAGGCTGTGCCGCGATGCTGGAAATGGGGGATCTCCTGACTGGTCACGGTTGAGTAATCGGACATTAAGCCAAGAACAAGTCAAACCCCAAGTCATCGCCACGAAATTTTACTTTTGCCACATACAGTCACAAAGCTCACTCTGGCCGCGACCAGCTCCACCCGCAGCCACGTAGGCGTGATCATGCACACATTCGGAGAAGCATCGGCCGACCTGCGCCGATGCAGCCCGTGATCATGCGCACCTTCGTAAAAAACGCCCTGACCTGGCATTACTCCCTCCGTGATCATGCGCAGACGACAGGCATGGCCGTACGGGAAGCGCAGGGAGCCGGCGTCATCTGCCGCAGTCGGGTGCGAGGAGGTGTGGGAGTGCTCGAGGTCGTCAGCCAGGTGGAGTCGTCCATGAACCGCCCGCGCGAGGAGATCCTCAGCGGCGCCCTGCGACCCGGCGACCGGTTGGTCGAGGGGCAGCTCATCCGGCGGTCCGGCATCAGCCGCACCCCTCTGCGCGAGGCACTAAACGAGGCGCTGCGCCTGCTCGACGAGCAGGGCCTGGGAGAGCATCCACCCCGGCGGGGCGGCGGCGGCCGAGATCGGCGACGGCGTCCGCCGGCATCGGAGCCTCTTCGAGGCGGTAGCCGCCGGCGGCCCTGGGGTCGTCCCCCAGGTCCGCGCACGGGGCCCGCACCTACATCGGCTGAGCCGATCGCGGCCGGCTCACTGACCGGGCGTCGGCCCGGTCGCTCCGGACCGTCGCAAGGAATTGCATGATCACGAACGGCATATGCCCAGGTCAGGACATGAATTCACGAACCTGCGCATGATCACACCCAGGGAAGGCGCAGGCCAGCGGCCTTGATCACGAAAGCGTGCATGATCACGCGGGAAAGGAGGAGGGGGGTGACGGGGCGGGGGTTGTTGACCGGGGTCTTTTCTGGGAGTAACTTCGATCAAACTCTTAGGAAAGTTAACTAAGAGTTAAATGCAGTAAGACGCCGTGAACTGCATGAACACCCCCCGCCAAAGGAGATGCCTGATGAGCAGGAAGCGAACTGCGGCAATCGTGGCCGTCCTCGGCAGCATCCCACTGCTGGCCGTTCCCGCGGCCCTCGCCCACGGCACCATGCAGAACCCCGTCAGCCGCGCCTACGCGTGCTTCCTGGAGGGCCCCGAGAGCCCGAAGTCGGCGGCCTGCAAGGCGGCCGTCGCCGCCGGAGGCACCCAGGCCCTCTACGACTGGAACGAGATCAACCTCGCGAACGCGGGCGGCCAGAGCCGATCGATCATCCCCGACGGCAAGCTGTGCAGCGCGGGCCGCGACAAGTACAAGGGATTCGACCTGGCCCGGACCGACTGGCCCGCGACCAGCGTCAACCCCGGCTCGTTCACCTTCACCTACCGCGCGACCGCGCCCCACCGCGGGACCTTCGAGCTCTACCTCACCAAGGCGGGCTACAACCCCGCCCAGCCGCTCAAGTGGTCGGACCTGGACGCCACCCCGTTCCTGCGGGTGACCGACCCGCCGCTGACCAACGGCGCGTACACGATGACCGGCACGATCCCCTCCGGCAGGTCCGGCCGCCACCTGATCTATTCGATCTGGCAGCGCTCGGACAGCCCTGAGGCGTTCTACACCTGCTCCGACGTCACGTTCGGGGGCGGCGGCAACCCCACGCCGACACCCACCCCGACGCCCACGAGGACCCCCACACCCACCCCGACGCCGACGCCCACCCCGACACCCACGCAGACGCCGCCCGGCACCACGCCCGCGTGGAAGGCCGGTACGGCCTACGCGGTCGGCGCGAAGGTCATCTACGGCGGGTCCACCTACCAGTGCCTGCAGGCTCACACGGCCCTGACCGGATGGGAGCCGCCCAACGTGCCGGCGCTCTGGAAGAAGATCTGATCCGCTCGGTACGGCCCGCCGGTCCTGTCCGGCGGGCCGTACCCGCCGAACGGCCGGTCAGGAGCCGTCGCCGAGCAGCCGCGCCGGCAACGGGATGGCGGGGAACGGGTTGTCGGGCAGCAGGATCATCCGGCGCGGCGCGGCCGCGAGGTCGGCGGCGTCGAGGTGGAGCAGCGCCGACCCGATTCCCGCCGCCCCCACCATGTAGCCGGTGTCCGCCGTGACCTCCCACGGCCGCAGCCGCCGATAGGCCTGGTACCAGCGGTAACCGGTCTGGTCGTGGGCCGTGGCCCGGCCGATGAGGTCCTGCCCGATCGACCGGGCGTACTGCAGGTACGTCTCGCTCCCCGTGGCGGCCCACAGGCCGATGAAGAACTCCAGGAGCCCCGCGCTGCCGCAACACTGGCACGCCACGTTCCAGTAGCCGGACGTGTGCCGTTGCGGCACTCCGCTCTGGACGATGCCGTGCGCGAGCCGCTCGACCCAGTCGAGGTCGCCGGGGTCGCCGGTGACGCGGTGGAGCTCGTAGAACATCCGGGCGACCCCCGCGGAGCCCGAGCAGAATCCGAGGTAGTGCAGGCTGCGCCCCTGCGGCACGTGGTGCGGGACCATGGCGCACTTGTCGGTCACCACGCTGACCGTACGGACGAAGTCGGCCCCCCTCCGCGCGGCCGACAGGAACCGCTCGTCCCCGGTCACGCCGTACAGGCGGGCGAGCAGGAATGCGGTGCCTGCCGTACCGGACAGGAAGCCGGGGGTCACCGCGTCGACGGGCAGGTCGGCGCAGGAGTCGCCGCCGAACCGGTGGCCGGGCACGGCGAGCGAGGCGATGCGCTCCCCCGCCTCGACGGCCACCTCCTCATAGGCCGGGACGCCGAGGATTCCGGCGGCTTGCAACAGCGCGAGCACGATGCCGCCGTCGCCCCGCTGGGCGGGGTCGCCGGTCCACCCGATGCCGTCGCCCAACCGGCGCACGCTGCGGACGATCTGGTCGGCCGCCGCCCGGGCGGCCTCGCCGATCCGCTCGTCGTCGGTCGCCCAGGCCACCTCGGACATGGCGAAGACGGCCCCGGACAGGCCGTGATAGAGGGTCAGGTCGGCCTGGTCGGGCCAGGTCGCGGCGAGGTAGCGGGCTCCGGCCCCGGCGTCGTCGAGGTAGGCCTCGTGCCCGGTGGCGGCGGCCAGTTCTAGGAAGAACAGGACGATCCCGGCCGCGCCGGAATAGAGGGACGACGGATGACCGGCCTTCGCCGATCGGCCCTGGGGGTCGGGATTGGCGGCCCAGTGGCGGCCGAGCCCGTCGTCGGCTGCCGCGGACCTGACCCAGCGCGCGGCCATGACGGCGGCGGTGGTCGGCGTCTCAGCACATGCCCACGAGCTCATGCCTCATTGTCCCATATTGTTGGTAGGTAATAGGGTTACTTTCGTGTGCGCATCTCACGGTTCCGGCGATCCAGGTGTCCCGCGTGGATCGGCTCGACCGGCACCACGGCCACGGCACCGCGCGTCTGCGCATGATGTCGTGGACCGCGGATATTTTCAATCGATCACCCGGTGGTCCCGTCTCAGCGGGTGCTCCGGCGGGATCTCGACGATGACGATGGGCGTGCCGTCCGGGTCCTCGATCCACATCTCCACGAGACCCCATGGCTCCGTCACGGGGCCGCGGGCGACCGCGACCCCGGCTGCCACGAGCCGGTCGTGCTCGGCGTGGACGTCCCGGACCTGGAGCCAGATCCGCGGCCCACGGCCCGAGGGGCCGTCCGATCGCCCGGAGACCTCGAGCAACCCCTGGCCGAGGAAGAACACCACACCCGGGTCGTCCGATGGGCCGAACTCCCGGAAGACCGCCAGGCCGAGCACGTCCCGATAGAACCGGCGGCTCGCGTCGAGATCGGCGGGGCGCAGCAGGATCCGGCTGCTCAGGACTTCCATGGGTGAATCCTGCCCACCGCCGCCAGGTCGTCACCGGACGGCGGGCCTTTCGTCCCTCCCACAGGGGCCGGATGGCCGTGCCGCGGACGCACGCGGCGGACCACGCTTGACTCACTGCGGGAGGAGACCCACATGACGGAGAGCGCCCTGCCGGCCCGCGATCCCGAAGCGGCCACCCCGTCCAGGCCGAAGAAGCTCGACAAGGACGAGTGCCTGCGCCTGATCGCTCCCGGCGGCGTGGGCCGGATCGCCTTCGGCGCGGGCGCCGGGCCCGTGATCCTCCCGGTCAACTACGTGATCGTCGAAGGAGTCGTCCTGATCCGCACCGCCTTCGGCGGGCCGATGGACCAGGACCTGCGAAGCGGCGTCGAAGGCTGTGAACTGGTGATCGCCTTCGAGGTCGACCGCTTCGACCACGCCGCGAGGGAAGGCTGGAGCGTCCTCATCCGGGGCGGCGCGCACCACGTGGTCTCCGACAGTGAGCACGCCGCGGCCGCCGCCTCGGGCCTGGAGTCGTGGGCGGGCGGCGAGCGCGAGTTGTACATCAAGGTCGTCCCCGTGGAGATCAGCGGCCGTCGCGTCTCGCGCTTCTAGGATCGCGGACATGGGAGACGTTCAGGCCCCTGCGGGGCTTCCTGCGGAGATGGACGCCTGGGTCGTGGCGCGCCCGGGGCCGATGGACACCCACCCCCTGGAGCGGGTCAGGCTGCCGGTGCCCGTCCCCGCGCCCGGCGAGCTTCTGGTGCGCGTCGAGGCCTGCGCGGTCTGCCGTACGGACCTCCATCTCGCCGAGGGCGACCTCCCGCCCCGGAGGCCGCGGACCGTGCCGGGACACGAGGCCGTGGGCAGGGTCGCCGCGCTCGGCCCCGGTACGGCGGGGCCGCCGCCGGGCACACGGGTCGGCGTGGCGTGGTTGCGCTCGACCTGCGGGGAGTGCCGTTACTGCCGCCGCGAGGCGGAGAACCTGTGCCCGTCGTCCACCTACACGGGCTGGGACGCGGACGGCGGCTACGCCGAATACCTCACCGCGCCCGCCGCCTACGTCTACCCGCTCCCGGAGGACGCGGGGGCCGCCGGCCTCGCCCCGCTGCTGTGCGCGGGGATCATCGGGTATCGCGCGCTGCTCCGCGCCGATCTCCCGCCCGCTGGGCGGCTCGGCATCTACGGTTTCGGAGCCTCCGCCCACCTGACCGCCCAGATCGCCGTCGCCGAGGGCGCCGTCGTCCACGTCATGACGCGGTCGGCCATGGCGCGGGATCTCGCCGTGGAACTGGGCGCGGCCTCGGTGGGCGGCAGCACCGACAGCCCGCCCGAGCCGCTCGACTCCGCGATCCTGTTCGCCCCCGTCGGAGATCTCGTGCCCGTCGCGCTCGCCGCGCTCGACCGGGGCGGCACCCTCGCCGTCGCGGGAATCCATCTGACCGACATCCCGGCGCTCAACTATGAGCGCCACCTGTTCCAGGAGCGCACCCTCCGCAGCGTCACCGCGAACACCAGGGCGGACGGCCGGCGGTTCCTGGAGCTCGCGGCCGTCCACGGGCCGCGGGTGACGACCACGCCCTACCCCTTCCATGAGGCCGACCGAGCCCTTCGGGACCTCGCCGCCGACCGGGTCGAGGGCGCGGCCGTACTGATCATGGAAGGTGGCCGGGAGGCGGTCTAGCAGGGCGGCAGCACCGGCTCCAGGCGGAACAGGCCGCCTCGCACGTCCATCGGACCGTGTGGGGGCGTGGCCCTGCCGGCGACGGCCTTCAGGACGTCGAGCGCGGTGATGAGGCCTTCCAATGTCCCCGCGGGGCCGGTCACGGGAACGACGTCGACGTCCGAGTCGATCATCAGGGCGGCGACGGCGGACAGGGGCATCTCCGGGGTGGCGCACGGGCACGGCTGGGTGTCGAGCAACCGGGCCACCCGCACGCTCGACTGCTCCGCAGGCCCTCCCGACCAGTGGCAGGCGAGGTCCTCGCGCCTGAGCACGCCGACGATCCGGGACTCGGCGTCGATCACCGGCAGGTGGTGCAGGTCCGCACGGCGCATGAGCTCCCACGCCATCAGTGGAGACTCGTCCGGCTCGACGGTGACGAGCATCCTGCTCATCACGTCGGCCGCCGTCATGGTCTCGACCGTCATCTGGTCCACCACCTCCCCTTCAGATGTAGAGCGGCGGGACGGTCCTGCCGAGGTCGTCCTCCGCGTACGAGACCTCGGCCTCCACGTCGACGACGCCGTCCACCTGCCAGACCGCGTCGAGGAGGATCGCGATCCGCGACCGGCGGTCCACGCTGCCCACCAGCGAGACCACGCCGTCCTCCACCTGGACCGTGCAACTGCGGATGTACGGCCCGACCATGGCGATCACCTCGTCGCGGATGTCCTCCGGAGACCTCGAGAAGACCTTCAGCAGGTCCGCCTGGCGGACGAGGCCGAGGATGGATCCCGTCCGGGCGTCCACCACGGGGAGTTGCCTGATCCTGTTGTCGTGCATGAGGTGCGCCGCGTGCCGCAGTGCCGTGTCCTCCGTGACCGTTACCGCCGGGGAAGTCATGATCTCCGCGGCGGTGCGGCCCATGGCCTTCCTGCGCTCACGGCGGCGCGCCGCGCCTTCGAAGATCGAGTCTCCGGTCCGCCCTCCTCCGAGCCCCTTGAGCAGCAGGTCGTCGTCGGAGATCACACCCAGCACGCACTTGTCCTGGTCCACCACCGGCACCGCGTCGACGTTGAAGCGGCACACGGCGTTGACCACGTCGGAGAACGAGGCGCCGGTCTCGACCGCGATCACGAATCTGCTCATGACGTCACGCACGGTCATCGGCACGGCGCTCTCCTCCCCTCAGCACCAGCCTGGCCTTCGGGTCCCGGCCTCGGAGTGGGCCGAAAGTCACCGCTTGGCGGGACCTACGGCCCTACGGAGTTTTCCGAAACCACCCGTTCAAACGAACGTGATTGGATGGTTTCCATGGCAAACCCCGCGATTCTGACCGTGGATGACGATCCGGCCGTCTCGCGCGCCGTCGCCCGTGACGTCCGGCGCCGATACGGCGACCGTTACCGGGTGGTCCGCGCGGAGTCGGGGGACTCCGCCCTGGACGCACTGCGCGAGATCAAGCTGCGCGGCGAACAGGTCGCGGTGATGCTCGCCGACTACCGGATGCCCCACATGAACGGCATCCAGTTCCTTGAGCAGGCGATGGAGTTCTTCCCGCTGGCGCGCAGGGTCCTGCTGACCGCCTACGCCGACACCGACGCCGCCATCGACGCCATCAACCTCGTCGACCTCGACCACTACCTGCTCAAGCCGTGGAACCCGCCGGAGGAGAAGCTCTATCCGGTGGTCGACGCCCTGCTCGACGCGTGGCTGGCGACGCCCGACACGTCCGTTCCCGAGACCAGGGTCATCGGCAACCGGTGGTCCGCGCCGTCGTTCGCCGTACGGGACTTCCTGGCCAGGAACCTCGTGCCGTACCGGTGGCTGCTGACCGACGACCCGGAGGCGGCACGCCTGCTCGCCGCGGCCGGGCTGTCGGAGGCCGACGTGCCGGTGGTGGTCACGCCGGACGGCAAGTCGCTGGTCAAGCCGACCGAGGCGGACCTCGCCGCCCACGTGGGCCTGTCGACCACGCCCGCCTCGGAGTTCTACGACGTGGCCGTGGTCGGCGCGGGGCCAGCGGGCCTCGGCGCCGCCGTCTACGGCGCGTCCGAGGGGCTGCGGACCGTGCTCGTCGAGCAACGCGCCACCGGCGGGCAGGCCGGCCAGAGCAGCCGGATCGAGAACTACCTCGGTTTCCCCAACGGGGTGTCCGGCGCCCAGCTCACCGACCGCGCCCGCAGGCAGGCCCTGCGGTTCGGCGCGGAACTGCTCACCACCCGCGAGGTGATCGGCCTGGAGGGCGGGGGGACCACGACCCGCCTCCTGCGGTTCGGCGACGGCACGGCCATCGCCGCACACACGGTGGTGCTGGCCACCGGCGTGTCCTACCGCAGGCTCGACGCCCCGGGCCTTGACGAGCTGACCGGACGGGGCGTCTTCTACGGCTCCGCCGCGACCGAGGCGCCAGGCTGCACGGACGAGGAGATCTACATCGTCGGCGGGGCGAACTCCGCCGGCCAGGCGGCCGTGTACTTCGCGCACTACGCCCGGCGGGTCCACATCCTCGTGCGGGGCGACGATCTCACCCGCTCGATGTCGCGGTATCTGATCGATCAAATCAAGGAGATCCCGAACATCGAGGTGCACCCGCACACGGCGGTCGTCCGCGGCGAGGGTGCCGAGCATCTCGAACGGCTCACGTTGTGCGACTCGCGCACGGGTACCACAAGGACCGTGGAGACCTCCTGGCTCTTCGTGTTCATCGGAGCCGAGCCGCGCACCGACTGGCTGGACGACGTGATCGCCCGCGATCAGCACGGTTTCGTCATCACCGGTCCCGACCTCCTCGCCGAGGGCCGGCGACCGGCCGGGTGGACGCTCCCCCGCGACCCCTACCACCTGGAAAGCAGCATGCCCGGCGTCTTCGCCGCGGGCGACGTGCGGGCCGATTCGGTCAAGCGCGTCGCCTCGGCGGTGGGCGAGGGCGCGATGGCGGTGTCCCTCATCCACCGCTACCTGGAGGCTCAATGACCACGCGGCTGACACCGGACGAGCTGCGCACGCTCTTCCTGTTCGAGGCGCTCGACGACGACCAACTGGCGCTCCTGGCGGAGAAGGGCGAGGTCGAGCACCGCGACGCGGGCACCGTCGTCTACGCCGAGGGCGAGCCGGCGACCTGCTTCTTCGTGCTGCTCAACGGCACCGTGGCGATGAGCAGGCGCGTCCACGGGGACGAGGTCGAGGTCAACCGCACCGAGCAACGCGGCGTGTACGGCGGCGCCACCCAGGCCTACATCGGGGAGCGGGTCGCCCAGACCTACCTCAACACGCTGCGGGCGATCACCGAGTCCGAGTTCTTCGTGCTCCCGGCCGACGACATCGCCGAGGCGGTCCGCGCGTGGTTCCCCATGGCGATCCACCTGCTCGAGGGCCTCTTCTTCGGCATGCGGGCCACCCAGACGATCGTCGGCGAGCGGGAGCGGCTGCTGGCCCTCGGCTCGTTGTCCGCCGGGCTGACCCACGAGCTCAACAACCCCGCCGCCGCGGCCGTACGGGCGACCTCCACCCTGCGCGAGCGGGTCTCCGGCATGCGGCAGAAGCTCGCCATGATCGCCGACGGGCGGCTGGACGGCAGCCAGCTGCATGATCTCGTCGGGCTCCAGGACGAGGCCGTCAAGCGGGCGGCCACCGCGCCGACTCTCTCGGCGATGGCCACCTCCGACGCCGAGGACGCGATCGCCGACTGGCTCGACGACCACGACATCGCCGGAAGCTGGGACCTCGCCGCGACGCTCGTCGCGGGCGCCGTCGACGTCGAATGGCTCGACGAGATCGCGGGCGCCGTCGGCGTGGACAACCTGGAGGCCGCCGTCCGGTGGCTCGGCTACACGATCGACACCGAGCTCCTCATGGGCGAGATCGAGGACTCCGTCACGCGCATCTCCGGCCTCGTCGCCGCGGCCAAGCAGTACTCCCAGCTCGACCGCGCGCCCTACCAGACGGTCGACGTCCACGATCTGCTCGGCGCCACCCTGACGATGATGCAGGCCAAGATCCCGAAGGGCGTCCGGATCGTCAAGGAGTACGACCGGACGCTGCCCCAGATCCCCGCGTACGCCGCCGAGCTCAATCAGGTCTGGACCAACCTCATCGACAACGCCCTGGGCGCCATGGGCGGGAGCGGCACCCTCACCGTGCGGACCGGGCGCGAGGACGATCGCCTCACCGTCGAGATCTCCGACACGGGCGGCGGCATACCCCCGGAGATCAGGCCGAGGATCTTCGAGCCGTTCTTCACCACCAAGCCGGTCGGCGAGGGAACCGGCCTGGGCCTCGACATCTCCTACCGCATCGTGGTGAACAAGCATCACGGCGACATCCGGGTGGAGTCGGAGCCCGGCGCCACCACCTTCCGGGTGTACCTGCCGATCGACGATCAGGACCGGCCCTAGCGGCCGCCCGGCCGTTCCGAGCGCCTTCTCGGAACTCGTACAGTGTGGGCATGGGCTTGGTCAGCACCGTCGGTCTGGTTCTACATCCCCAGCGCGACTCCAAGGAGGCCATCGACACGATCGTCGAGTGGGCGCGGGGACGGGACGTCACGGTGCTCGGCCTGCCCGACGAGGTCGGCCGCATCGACTGCAGCGCGATCGCGGTCGACACCACGACACTGGTGAAGCGGGCCGATCTCCTCGTCAGCCTCGGCGGGGACGGCACCATGCTCCGCACGATGCGGCTGATCGAGGGCCACCCGACGCCCATCCTCGGCGTCAACCTCGGCCGGCTGGGCTTCCTCGCGGAGATCGACGTCGAAGGTCTGTCCCCCGCGCTGTCCTCGATCGACAACCACGAGTACACGGTCGAGCCCCGCATGGCCGTACAGGCGACGGCCCCCGACGGCCGGAAGATCACGGCGTTCAACGACATCGCCCTGGTGCGGATCCCGGGTGACGGCCTGTCCGCGGTGGCGGTGTCGGTCTACGGGCATCCGTTCGTCCGTTACGCGGCCGACGCGTTGATCGTGGCCACGTCTACGGGGTCCACCGCGTACAGCTTCTCCGCGGGCGGCCCGATCGTGTCCCCCAACGTCGAGGGCTTCCTCGTCGTGCCCGCCGCCGCGCACACGGCGTTCAACCGCGCCCTGGTGTTGTCGGCCGACGAGGAGGTCACGCTCGACGTGCTGCCCACCAGCGGGCAGTTGGCCATGGAGGTCGACGGCACGATCGGCGGCTACCTCTCTCCCGGCGACCGGCTCACCGTGACCGCCGTGCGCGGCGCCGCCCAGGTCGTACGGCTCGGCACCACGAACTTCTACGAACGCGCGCGACGCAAGCTCCGCGTGAACGGCAGCGCCGAGGTCGACTAGCCAACCTTCCGTTTTGAGGGCGTTTTACCTGGTCAAAGGTTGCGGATCGGGGCGCGACGCGCCCGCCTGCGGGGGTAGGACCAGCGCCATGAACTCCAAGGGACATCTCGAGCACGGCGGGCACAGCCACGAGCACTCCTCGGGGTGCGGCCACACCGCCGTGAAGCACGGTGACCACACCGACTTCGCCCACGACGGCCACCTGCACCGGGCCCACAGCGGGCACTGGGACGAGTGCGAGCCGTCCGGGCACGTCGAGCACCAGCACGACCACCAGCACGGTGAGGGCTGCGGCCACGAGGCCGTACGGCACGGCGACCACATGGACTACGTCCACGACGGCCACCGCCACGCCGCCCACAACGGGCACTGGGACGACCACTGACAGCAGGCCGCCGGCCCGGAGACGAACCCCGGGCCGGCGGCCGGCGACGCGGACGGACGCCGCGAGAGCCGTCTAGAGGAGACCCTCGATCTCGGCGAGCTCCTCGGCGGACAGGGGCGGAGCCCCCACCGCGGCGACGTTCTGCTCCAGTTGCGCGACGCTGCTCGCCCCGATGAGCACGGACGTCATCCGGGGGTCACGCAGGACCCAGGAAAGCGCCAGCTGGGCGAGCGTCTGGCCGCGCGTCCCGGCGATCTTGTTCAGGCCGCGGAGCGAATCCAGCAGCGCGGGCGTGAGCCGGTCACGCGTGAGGAAGCGGCCGAGGGCCATCCGGGAGCCCTCGGGGACGTTCCCGTCGAGATACCGGCCGGTCAGCAGGCCCTGAGCCAGCGGCGAGTAGGCGATGCACCCCGCGCCCGCCGTCTCCAGCGTGTCGAGGAGCCCGTCCGCCTCCGTCCACCGGTCCAGCATCGAGTAGGCCGGCTGGTGGATCAGCAGCGGCGTGCCGAGCTCCCGCAGGACGGCCGCCGCCCGGGCGGTCTGCTCGGCGGAGTAGTTCGAGATGCCCGCGTACAGCGCCTTGCCGGAGCGGACCGCGCGGTCGAGCGCCCCCATCGTCTCCTCGATCGGGGTCGAGGGGTCCGGGCGGTGGGAGTAGAAGACGTCCACGTAGTCGAGGCCCATGCGCTTCAGGGACTGGTCGAGGCTGGCGAGCATGTACTTGCGCGACCCCCACTCCCCGTACGGCCCGGCCCACATGTCATAGCCGGCCTTGGTCGAGATGAACAGCTCGTCCCGGTAGGGCAGCAGGTCGGCATGCAGGACCCGCCCGAAGTTCTCCTCCGCCGACCCGGCCGGCGGGCCGTAGTTGTTGGCAAGGTCGAAATGGGTGATCCCGAGATCGAACGCACGGCGCAGGACGGCGCGCTGGACGTCCAGGTTCGCGGTGTCGCCGAAGTTGTGCCACAAACCGAGGGAGACCTCGGGCAGCAGAACGCCGCTGCGGCCACTCCGCCGGTAGGTCATGGTGTCGTAGCGGCCGGGCGCGGCGGCATAGGTCAACGGGGACATCCGAATGCCTTCTCTCTCTCCTGGTCTCTCATGCGGCGATCCCGGAATCGGACAGGGGACCGCGGCAGCACAACGATTCCAGATGGGCCCGCGCGACGACACAGCGACACCGGAAAGCGGACATCCACGACGTAAGAGTCAGCGAACCCCGCGAGGGCGGAACTGGATGCTGATCCGCGGACCGGTCGGCCGGGCGGTCTTGGGGATGGCGTGCTCCCACGTGCGCTGGCAACTGCCGCCCATCACCAGGAGGTCGCCGTGGCCGACCTCGTGGCGCAGCGCGGCGCCGCCGCCGCGGGGGCGGAGCAGCAGGGCCCGGGGGGTGCCCACCGAGACGATGGCGACCATCGTGTCCTCGGAGCTCCCGCGCCCGATGGTGTCTCCATGCCAGGCCACGCTGTCACGGCCGTCGCGGTACAGGCACAGGCCCGCGGTGCGGAAGGGCTCCCCCAACTCCTGGGCGTAGTGCGCGTCGAGGGCGTCCCTCGCCTCGGCGAGCACCGGGTCGGGAAGGGGCTCGCCCTCGCCGTAGAACTTCAGCAGCCGCGGGACGTCGACCACCCGGTCGTACATGTGCCGCCGCTCGGCACGCCAGGGCACGGCCTCGAGGAGCCGCTCGAACAGGGCGTCGGCTCCGGTGAGCCAGCCGGGCCTGACGTCCACCCAGGCCCCGTGGTCGAGGACCGTGCGCCGGACCGACGATCCGAGGAGACCGAGGCCGGTCTCCTCGGACCAGCCGAGGAGAGATCCCTGGAACGCGTCCGTCATACGGCCAGTCTACGCACACTATTCAAACAGACATTCGATCACGCGGATGCGGCGGCGTCTACCAGGCCACCGGGACCTCGACGAACCCTCCCGTGATCCGGTCGGTCCGGAGAGTCAGCCGCTCGTACGGCACCGCCAGGCGCAGCGTGGGGAACCGCTGGAAGAGCGAGCCGAACACGGCCCCCAGTTCCACCCGCGCGAGACTCGCGCCGAGGCAGTAGTGGGCGGCGTACCCGAATCCGACGTGGGGCTCGGTGCCGTCGCGGGTGATGTCGAACCGGTCCGGCTCGGGGTAGGCCCGCTCGTCCCTGTTGGCCGCGACGGTGGCGAGCATCACCGCGTCGCCCGCGCGGACCGTGACGCCGCCGATCTCCGCGTCCTCCCGCGCGTACCGGAGGATGCCGTGCTCGCTCGGCGCGGCCACCCGCATGATCTCCTCGACGGCCGCGGGGACCAGGGAGGGGTCGCGCAGCAGCGCGTCGCGCTGGGCGGGGTTGCGCAGGAACAGCAGCACGCCGTAGTCGATCTGGTTCACCGTCGTCTCATGGCCGGCGAACAGGAGACCCCCGGCCATCCGGGCGATCTCGTCCTCGGGCAGGTCCGAGGCGCCGAGGTCGGAGTAGACGTCCTCGCCGGGGTCGTCCCTCTTGGCCTGGACGATGGAGTACGAGTACGCCCTCATCTCGGCCTGGGCCGCCGCCGCGCTCTCGGCGTCCTCCAGGTCGGACATCGTGTCGGCCCAGGCTCGGAACCGGTCCCTGTCCTCGTACGGCACACCGAGCAACTCGCAGATCACCTGGATGGGCAGCGGGACGGAGAACTCCTCGTGCAGGTCGAGCGGCGGACCCTTCTCGGCCATGCGGTCCAGCAGATCGCCGACGATGAAGCCGATCCGGTCGGACAGGTTCCGCATGCGCCGGGCGGAGAAGGCCGGCGCGAGCAGCCGCCGCATGCCCTGATGGGCGGCGGCCTCGCCGGCGTAGTCCCCGTTCGGCCCCCCGAGCAGCACGCTCTTGGACAGGCGGGGAGCCGACTCAGGCGTGGGGTGCGACCGGCCGAAACGATCGTCGGCGAAGACCTGTCTGATCTCGTCGTACCCCGTGACCAGCCAGGCCTCGTCGCCTGTCCTGGTCCGCACCCTGGCGATCGGCTGCTCCGCGCGCAGTTCGCCGAAGGCGGGTGAGATCTCCAGCGCGTCACCGCGGTCGAACGGCAACTGCCTCAGTTCGGTCATGTCAGGATTCCCTTCAGGAAATGCCGCCTCCTGACGTTCTCACCGGTTACCGGGCCGGACAAGCATCCGGGGGCGTCAGCCCGCCGTCATGCTGATCCGGATCCCGACCGTCCCCTCCCTGCCTCGGCGGAGCCTGCTCCCCCTGACCGTCAGCCAGCCGACCAGGCCGTACTTCTTGATGATCAGTGCGCGCACCCGCTCGGTGTCCTCGGCGGACATCACCTCCGCCCGCCCGTCGGCGGGCTCGCCGTGCACGTTGCCCCGGACGTCGCACGGCGTCACCGTCACCTCCGGGTTGTTCCGGACGCGCTTGACCTTCCCCGTGCGGGTGCCCGTCCAGATCGCCAGCGCGTCGCCGTCCGGCACCACCCAGATGGGTGTGGCGACGGGCGTCCCGTTCCGGCGGAAGGTCACGACGGACACGTATTTCTCGGCCCCGAGGCGCTCGACGATCGTCATGACGAGCACCCTACGGGCGATCAGTCCCGACGACGGACATCCCCGGGGGCAGCCCGGTGACGTCGGCACGCCCGTCGGCGTCGACGCTGACGCGGACCTCGGTCCCCGCCACCCGGAGCCCCTGGACGGACACCGGTCCGAACGGAGCGCCGGCGAGCGGCCGCAGCGTCACCCGCCCTTCGGGGACGTCGGGGTAGAGGCCGATCGCCACGTGCGCGATCGTGACCGCCGCCGCGGCCGACCAGGCCTGGGGCCGGCAGGCCGCGGGGTACGGCACGGGCCGGCCCACCACCTCCCGGGTGTCGCCCGCGTAGAGCTCGGGCAACCGGTATCCGAAGGATTCGCCTGCCGCCAGCAGCCCCTCGGCCAGCGACGCGGCCTGGGCCCCGTGGCCCGCCCGGGCCAGCCCGGCGATGACGATGGCGGTGTCGTGCGGCCAGATCGAGCCGCAGTGGTAGGACAGCGGGCTGAACCCGCCGTCCCCCGAGGACATCGTGCGCAGCCCGAATCCCTCGGCCATCGCGGGCGACGCCAGCAGGGCGGCGACGTCGGCCTCCTCTTCGGCCGAGAGGATCCCCGTGCCGAGGAGATGGCCGATGTTGCTGGTGAGCGAGTCGACCGGCCGCTTGTCCCGGTCGAGCGCGAGAGCGGGGAACCGCCCCTGCGGGCCCTCCACCCAGAACCTCGCCCGGAACCGCTCGGCCATGGCGGCCGCGTGGTCGCGCCAGCGTGCGGCTCCCGGCCTGCCGAACGCCTCCAGCAGCGCGGCGGCGTGCCTGGCGGCCTCGTAGGCGTAGCCCTGCACCTCCGCCAGGGCGATCGGCGGCTCCGCCCGGGTGCCGTCATGGAAGCGGACGGCGTCGCCGGAGTCCTTCCAGCCCTGGTTGGCCAGGCCGCGCTCGCTGCCGTCGATGTACTCGACGAACCCGTCGCCGTCGGGGTCCGCGTGATCGCCGAGCCACCCCAGCGCGGCCTCCAGGTTCGGCAGCAGCGCCGCGACCTCGTGGTCGGGCATCCCCCAGCGCCAGGCGTCGTGCAGGAGGCTGATCCACAACGGCGTCGCGTCGATGGTGCCGTAGTAGGCGGCGGGCAGCCGCAGATTGTTGCCTTCCACGGCGAACTCGTGCCGCCGGAGCTCATGCATGATCTTGCCGGGCGCCTCGCCGGAACCCGGGTCGAGCCGCACGCCCTGGCGCCGCGCCAGCACCCGGAGCGTGCCCCCGGCGAGCCGGGTGCCGAGCGGGAGCAACATCCGGGCCGCCCAGAGGCTGTCCCTGCCGAACAGCGTCAGGAACCAGGGCACTCCCGCGCCGAGGAACACGTCGTCGGGCGCGCCCGACTCCGCCAGCCGTAACGACCGCAGGTCGTCCAGGGACTGGTGAAGCAGCCGCGTCAGCCGCCGATCGGCCGCGACGACCTCGGGAGCACTCCACTCGGGCTGCCCCGCGGGGGCGACCACCACGGCGGCGGGATCGTCGATCGCCACCCGCCAGCGGAGCGTCACCCGGGTGCGCGGGGCCAGCGTGACGTTCCAGCTCAGCCGGGTGATGCCGCCCGGTTCCCCGTCGGCTGCGGTACCGGGGTCCGCCTCGGCGCCCTCCCCCGTCACCACGACGCGGATGGCGCCCGACCGCCAGTGCAACTCGCCCGGTCTCCCTGGGGAGGCCGGGAACGGCTCCGCGAGGCCGCCGGACTTGACCACCTCGATGGGGGCGAAGTCGCAGCTCAGCTCGATCGTCACGGTGGCGGTCACGTCGGCCGACGCCGTGGAGGCGATCTCCACGGTCTCGGTCATGCCCGACGGGCCGATCTCGCGGACGCGGTCCAGCCGTACGGTCGGATCGGGGTGGCGGTCGCCCAGGTGGCGGGCCAGCGAAACGAAGCGGGTGCGGCCCGGACCGGCAGGCGCGTGCGCGACCGCCTCGGGCTCCACTCCGTCGATCAGGAGCCTCACCTGCGACAGGGCCCGGCTGTCCGCGTGGAACACGCCCTGCACCCCGGCGGCGCGGATCTGCCCGTCGGGGCCGCTCAGCGCGCTGGTGGGCGCCATGACGGTGCTGACGAGGTCGTGGAGAAGCGGCTGGAGCCGGTACGGCGGCGCGGCGACGTCGTCGGCCGACTCGGGTGCGGCTCCCTGTGCGAGCTCAGAGGTCGTCACGCGACGGCGCCGTCATGAGTGCGGTCGTGAGCGGGGAAAGCGAGCAACGGAGGGGCCCCCTGGTCGAGTCGCCGGCCCTGAATTCGCCGAGGCATGACCTTGACAGAATCGCGCCGGAGGTGCACATTGCGAAACACTTCCTTTACTTGAACGATCCAATCATGCCTTACTTCGTCTTGAACGTTCAAACCCATGGAAAGGCGCGTTATGGCCGACAAGGTGACGATCGCCGACGTCGCTCGGGTGGCGGGCGTGTCGCGCCAGACGGTGTCCAACGTGCTGAACACCCCTGACGTCGTCCGCCAGGAGACCCGGCAGCGGGTGCTCGACGTGGTCGGAGAGCTCGGCTACCGGGTGAACCAGGCCGCCCGCCAGATGCGGACCGGCCGCTCCCGCCTGATCGCCATCCGGATCGACCCCGACCGGGACGGCATCAACGGGTCGGTCCTCGACCGGTTCCTGCACGGGCTCACCGATTCGGCGGCCAGGTCGGGCTACCGGGTCCTGCTCTACACGGCCGACGACGACCGTTCGGAGGTCGCCACCTTCGAAGACCTGCTCGGTGCGTACGAACCCGACGGCTTCGTGCTGACCGGCACCCACCACCAGGACCCGCGCGCCTCGTGGCTGCTGGACAAGGGCGTGCCGTTCGTCACCTTCGGCCGCCCCTGGGGGAAGGAGGCCGAGGCGCGTCACCCCTGGGTCGACGTGGACGGGGCCGCGGGCACCGCCGCGGCCACCCGCCACCTGCTGGACGCGGGGCACACCCGCATCGGCTTCCTCGGCTGGCCGTCCCCCTCCGGAGTCGGCGACGACCGGCGTGAGGGCTGGGCCCGCACGCTCGCCGAGGCCGGGATCGACCACACGGACCTGGGCCGGGCGACGAGCGACGCGGTCGCCGACGGCGAGGCGGCGGCCCACGACCTTCTCGGCTCCGACTCCGGAGTCACCGCACTCGTCTGCGTGAGCGACTCGCTCGCGGTGGGCGCGCTCCACGCCGCGCGCTCCCCCGGCCTCGCCTGGCGAGTGGACGCCCGGCCCGATCTGCCCATCGCGGTGATCGGCTTCGACGACACGCCCGTGGCGAAGGCGGTGGGGCTGACCAGCCTCAGCCAGCCGCTCAAGGAGGCCGCGGCGAGCTGCGTCACATTGCTCGCGCGCATCCTGGAGGGGACGGAGACCGCACGCGCGTCGGCCGCGTCCCCGGCGCCCGTGCTGCTCGAGCCCTCGCTGGTCGTCCGGCAGTCGGCATGATCCGGCGTGATTCATCAGCAACCGTCCCCACCTCCCGAGAAAGATCAGGAAAGTGCGATGAAGCGCAGTAGCGTCTCCAGGAACAGCAACATCAGGACCGCGGCGCTCGGCGCCGCCGTGTGCGCCGTGGTCCTCTCGTCCGCGGCCTGTGGAAGCGGATTCGACGACAAGGGCGCCCAGCAGGCCTCGCAGTCCAGCGGCCCCGCCCAATTGCAGATCCTCATCGGCTCGTCCGGTGACGCGGAGACCGCCGCGGTCAAGGACGCCGCGGCGAAATGGGCCTCGGCGAACGGCGCCACCGCGACGGTGACCCCCGCGCAGGACCTCGCCCAGCAGCTCGGCCAGGCCTTCGCCGGGAGCAGCCCGCCCGACGTCTTCTACGTGGACGCCTCCCGCTTCGCCGACTACGCGAGCGTCGGGGCGCTGGAGCCGTACGGCGACAAGATCTCCAACCCGGACGACTTCTACCCGAGCCTGCGGACCGCCTTCACCCACGACGGCACGTTCTACTGCGCGCCGAAGGACTTCTCGACCCTCGCGCTGGTCATCAACCAGGACCTGTGGGCCAAGGCCAAGCTGACCGACGCCGACGTGCCGACCACCTGGGACCAGCTGACGGCGGTCAGCAAGAAGCTCAAGGCGGCGGACGTCACGCCGATCACGATCGGCGACACCCGGGACCGGGTCGGCGCGTTCATGGTCGAGGCGGGCGGCTGGATCACCAGCCCGGACGGCAAGCAGGCCACCGCCGACTCTCCGGAGAACCTCGCCGCGCTCGACTACGTCCAGTCGCTGCTGAAGGACAAGCTCGCCCAGTACCCCAAGGCGCTCGACTCGGGCTGGGGCGGCGAGGCCTTCGGCAAGGGCAAGGCCGCGATGACCATCGAGGGCAACTGGATCAAGGGTGCGCTCCAGGCCGACTTCCCCGACGTGAAGTACACGGTGCACGAGTTGCCCGCCGGGCCCAAGGGCAAGGGCACGCTGTCGTTCACCAACTGCTGGGGCATCTCGTCCAAGAGCAAGTACAAGCAGCAGGCGATCAGCTTCGTCGAGGCGATGACCAAGGCCGACCAGCAGATGGCCTTCGCCCAGGCGTTCGGCGTCATGCCCTCGCGGCAGTCCGCCAGGGACGCCTACGTCAAGGAGTTCCCCAACGACGCCCCGTTCGTGAACGGCGTGGACTACGCCCAGGGGCCGGTCAACGCTCCCAAGATGGACAGCGTCCTGGCCGACTTCGACAGCGGCATCCAGCAGCTCTCCTCGACGGCGCCCAAGACGCTGCTCGAGCGCGTGCAGAAGAACACCCAGGCCGCCCTCGGCTGACCCGGCCCCTGATCTGAGCACATCGTGGACGTCCCGGCTCCCGCTTCACGGCGGGGCCGGGCCGTACCGACCGGAAGGAGGCGGACGTGGCCGGTACCACGGTCCCCGCGCGCCGCGGGCGGTTCCGCGGCTCCACCGCAATGCGGGACAACCTCGCGGGCTGGCTGTTCGTCGCACCCGTCGTGATCATCCTCGGCCTGTTCATGCTGTTGCCGATCCTGATGGCGCTGTGGGTGAGCCTCACGGACTGGAACGGCCAGGGCAGCCCGTTCCGCAGCGGCGTGCCCTTCGTCGGGACCGGCAACTACACCCGGCTGTTCACCGAGGACGGCCTGGCCCGCCAGGACTTCATGACGAGCATCCGCAACAACATCTACTACGTCGCGATCGTGGTGCCGGCGCAGACGGTGCTGGCGCTCGGCCTGGCCGTGATCGTGAACAGCAGGATGCTGAAGGGCAAGACGTTCTTCCGGGCGGCGTTCTTCTTCCCGTCGGTGACCAGTTCGGTGGCGATCAGCGTCGTCTTCCTGTTCATCTTCGCCAACTCGGGTGCGGTGACCAGCCTGCTCGGGGTGTTCGGGATCGACGGCCCGGACTGGTTCTCCGACTCCCGCGGCATACTCCACCTACTGCTCGGCGCCGTCGGTCTCGTCGACCCGTCGGCTCCCCCGTCGGCTCTCACCAGCGGCGGGCCGTTCGGGCTGTCGTGGTGGGAGTGGCTGTCGGGGCCCAGCGTGGCGATGACCACGATCATCATGCTCGTCGTGTGGACCACGTCCGGCACGTTCATGCTCATGTTCCTGGCCGCCCTGCAGGACATCCCGGTGACGCTGGAGGAGGCGAGCATGCTCGACGGCGCCGGCCGGTGGCAGCGCTTCCGCTACGTGACCCTGCCGATGCTCAAGCCCACGCTCTTCCTCGTGCTCACGCTCGGGCTGATCTCGACCTGGCAGGTGTTCGACCAGATCTACGTGATGAGCCAGGGCAACCCGTCGAAGACGACGCTCACCCCGGCGTTCCTCTCCTACCAGACCGCCTTCCGGAGTTTCGAATACGGCTCGGGCACGGCGATCTCGTTCGTTCTCTTCATGATCATCGTGGTGATGACGCTGATCCAGCGGTGGATCATGCGGGAGCGGAACGGCGGGTCACGACCCCGCCGCCACGCACACGCGCCGGCCCACGCATCGGCCCGCACGTCGGCCCGGACGGGGAGGTCCTGAGATGGCGACAGTCAAGAGCGCGGGCAAGGGCCCCGGCGGGTCGGAGGCCGCGCGTTCCCTGGTGTCCGCCTTCACCGGCTACTGCGTCCTGATCTTCTTCGCGCTCGTCTTCCTCTACCCGTTCGTCATCCAGATCGGCAACTCCTTCAAGACCGAGCCGGACGCGGCGGCCCACCCGCTGTCGCCGTTCCCCGACCCGTTCTCCACGAGCGGCTACGAGAAGGCGTTCCTCAACACCGACCTGCCGCTCTGGCTCGGCAACTCGCTGCTGGTCACCGTCGTCGTCACGCTCGGCAGGGTCCTGCTCGACTCCATGGCGGGCTACGCGCTCGCCCGGCTGCGCTTCCGCGGGCGGCGTGCGCTGTTCTCCACGATCATCGCGGTGATGGCCGTCCCCGGCGTGGTGTTGTTCATCCCGAAGTTCCTCGTGCTGAACCAGCTCGGGCTCTACGACAGCTACACCGCGCTGATCCTGCCGGTGATCGTGGACGCGGCCGGCGTCTTCATCATGAAACAGTTCTTCGAGTCGATCCCGGTGAGCGTGGAGGAGGCCGCGCGCATCGACGGCGCCGGGGTCTTCCGCACGTTCTGGTCGGTCGTGCTGCCGATGGCCCGCCCTGCTCTGATCACCCTGACGATCATCTCCTTCCAGGGCACGTGGAACGAGTTCCCGCACACCCTGGTGGCGGTGCAGAGCCCTGAGCTGTTCACGTTGCCACGTGGGCTCGCCGACCTGGTCAGCGGCTCGCTCGGCAAGGGCACGCAGTATCCGCTCAAACTCGGCGCGGCCCTGATGGCCACCGTCCCCGTGGCGGTCATCTTCGTCGTGTTCCAGCGCTACTTCGTTCGCGGGGCCAACGAGGGCTCGGACAAGGGCTGACGGATCCCGTGCGTCATCACCGCCGGCGGAGTGGGCCGGCGGGGGTGGGCGGGTGGATGGCGGGGTTCGACATGTCCGGAAATATGCATTGACGTATGGACTTGTTGTGTAGTCAGAAATACAGTCGTGCTGCGCGGGTGTGATCGATCGGCGATCACCTCGCTACCGGCGCGCGATGAGCAAGGCACCTGACCTGGCGCGCCGCGCTCCACCCGGGAGACGCCCTCGTCGGCAGGGCCCGCTCCCGTATGGCGTGGCACTCGGCGATGCCCGCCGCCCCGTCCTCCGGCAAGCCCGGAACGGCGGGTCTGTGACCCCCCATCCCCGAACGGAGCCTCTTTTGAGAAGGTGTCTCCTCGGCGTGCTGACGGCCGTGTCGCTCGTCGCCGCCGCGCTCATCGCCCTGCCGACCGCCGCGCTCGCCGCCGCCCTGCCGCGCACCGGATGGACGGCCACCGCGTCCGCAACCGGCGGCGGCGACGTCCCCGCGAGGATGCTCGACGGCAACGCCTCCACCCGATGGTCCACCGGCGTGCCGATGGCGAGCGGCCAGTCGGTCACGATCGACATGCACGCGTCGCAGACCGTCGACCAGATCACCATGGACTCGGCCGGCAACACCACCGACTACGCCCGCGGCTACCAGGTCTTCCTGTCCGCCGACGGGGCCGACTGGGGCGGCGCGGTGGCGACCGGCACCGGTACCGCACCCCTGATCAGCGTGTCCTTCACCGCTCGCTCCGCCCGCTACATCAGGGTCGTGCAGACCGGCAGCACCAGCTGGTGGTGGTCGATCGCCGAGTTCAACGCGTACAACTCCGGACCGCAGCAGCCCTCGGGGCTGTCGGCGAACGTGCACCTGTTCTACTACCCGTGGTACGGCAGCCCGGCCGTCAACGGCGGCTACCGCCACTGGCAGCAGGGCGGCCACAACCCGCCCGCCGACATCGGCGCGAACCTCTACCCAAAGCTGGGCGCCTACGACTCCGGCGACCTCACGCGTGTGGTGAGTCAGCAGATGGCCTGGGTCAAGCAATCCGGCGCCGGCGTCATCGTCTACAGCTGGTGGGGACAGGGGTCGTACGAGGACCAGCTCGCCGCGGGCGTGCTGAACGTCGCCGCGCAGAACGGCATCAAGGTCGCCTGGCACCTCGAGCCCTACACGGGCCGCACCGCCGCCTCGACCGTCGCCGACATCAACTACATCACCTCCAGGTACGGCGCCAGCCCCGCGTTCTACCGCGACATCCGGCACGGCAATCGGCCGGCGTTCTACGTGTTCGAAAGCCTCAGGATCACCGACTGGACGGCGCTCGACCAGGTCAGGGCGTCCGCCATCGTGCTCGCACAGACCACCGACACCT
This sequence comes from Planotetraspora mira, assembly GCF_016863275.1. GTDB lineage: Bacteria > Actinomycetota > Actinomycetes > Streptosporangiales > Streptosporangiaceae > Planotetraspora > Planotetraspora mira. Next base: position 702 of record NZ_BOOO01000013.1, on the reverse strand, counting down.
CGAAGGTCGCGCACTTCGGCGGCATGTACACCTACGACGGCATCGCCGGGGCCACCGGTCCCGGTTGGCAGAACGCCGCCGCGTACTGCAAGGCCAGCGGGCTCGTGTGGGCGCCTTCCGTGGCTCCCGGCTATGTCGACGACCGGGCGAACCCCGGCAACACCACTCCGACCCTCGGCCGCGCCAACGGCTCGACGTACGACACGGAGTGGAGCAACGCCATCGCCACGTCGCCCTCGTGGGTCTCCGTCACCTCGTTCAACGAGTGGCACGAGGGCTCGGTGATCGAGCCTGCCGCCTCGAACCCGCCGGCGGGCTTCGGTTATGAGACGTTCCAGGGCGCGTACGGTACGACGGGCACCGCGTCTGAGACGGCCTACCTCGACCGCACGCGGTACTGGATCGGCCGGTTCCCCGGCGCCTGATCGAGTAGTCCGCCCGCTGGGCCCGTTTACCCGGCCATCGAAGTTCGAGGTCTACGCGGTGAGCCCCTGACAGCTCGGCCGAATCCGCGTGACCGAACGCGCGTGACCGAACGCGCGTGGCGGGATCCGCGTGGTCGAACGCGCGTCGCCGAACTCGTGTGGTTCGACCAGCTCCCCGGCTGCCCAGCTCGATGCCGTGGCAGCCGGGGATTCGCGCATTTTCCGGCGATCGCCCTGTGCACCCTCAGCCCGCTCATTCAGCCTGCTCGTTCAGCTT
>NZ_BOOO01000012.1 GCF_016863275.1 Planotetraspora mira | reverse complement strand
CCCGCCGGGCCGCAAGCCCGCTCGTATGTCACTCAGGAGCTCCCGGCAGCCATCGTGGGGTCGGCGATTGTGGGGTCGGCCATTTCGAGTCGACCACGGAGGAGTCGTTCGCCCCTAGCTTAGAATTTGTGTTCTAAATCTGTAGCGGAATGATTACTCCGCGTGAGATTATTCAGACACACGTTCGATGCAGATGGGGAAAGGGGGTGCCGCCGTGGACGACTCACGCGGGAGACGTCACTCCTTCTCATCGACCGACGAGATGCCGTGTGGTCCACAGTGGTGGGCGCAGGTGACGGCGCGCGCCCGGTCGTGGTCGTCTGATGGCAGTTCGGCGTTGAGTTCGCCGCCCCTGGTAGATCCGTGGCCAGATTCCCTGCCATCAGACTCCGAGCCACCAGACTCCGAGCGACCAGACTCCGCTCTTCCTGACCCCGCGCCATCAGACCCCGCTCGGCCTGACCCCGCGCCACCAGTCCTCGAGCCGTCGGATCTCGAGTCGTCGGGCTCCGCGCCGGCCCATTCGTCGCAGTCCGGCCCAGGTGACCATGCGCGCACCGGGCAGGAGTCGCAGGCGGACGCATCAGCCGAGCCCGGCGAATCAGCCGAGCCCAGCCCAGGTGAGCCGAGCCCAGGTGAGTCCAGCCGATCAGGTGAGCCGGGCGAATCAGGTGAGCCGAACCTAGGTGAGCCCAGCCGATCAGGCGGGCCGGGCGAATCACCCGACTCGGCGCGCACGGCAGCCCCCGCGGGCCCGGATGAGTTGGTGGCAGTGCTGGTGGATGCGGCCT
>NZ_BOOO01000011.1 GCF_016863275.1 Planotetraspora mira | reverse complement strand
AGCCACCAACCCCCACGACGACACCCCCGGCTCATCAGACGACGAACAACCATCAGGCGCGGCCGCCCCCGACGACCGATCAGAACCGCCGGCACGCCCGCCCTCCGACTCCTCAGGACGGGCACTCTCAGGACAGGCCCCCTCACTCGCGACCCCCGGAAATGCATCCTCGGGGCACGCATCCTCAGCCGAGGCTTCCTCGGGACACTCCGACACCTTCAACGCCGACGTGCCATCCGACGACCACGACCTCGCCCGCGCAGCCACCTCGGCCCACCACTCCGGCCCACACGGCATTCCCCCTGACCCAGAGGAAGGACCCCGCACACGCGAACCCGACATGACACCCTCCCCCTAATCGAAAATCTGTTTGAATAATTTCACAGGATCGGGCGATCCGGCCATTGCCATTAGCGACAATTTCTCAGGCAAGACCGTCGTTAGATATCCGGACATCAACGGCACACCGTTGTCGGATTCCACTAGAGGCGGCCAATAGAGCGGACAAATCCAGCCAATTATCGGCACGTAATTCAATGGGGCCCCGGCCCGCGTCACTAGAGGGCTCCCGCCACATCAATAGACCCCGTGCCAAGCGACGCCCATGCCAAGCGACGCCCATGCCAATCGACGGCCGGTGCCAACGAACGCCGTATCAATAGACCCCATGCCAATAGACCCGTGTCGCTAGACGGCCGTGCCAAGCGAAGCTGGGTGAGGGCGCTCCCGCACAGCTAGGTGAGAGGGACGCTCCACGTCAGGCACGTGCCGCCCTGCTCCGGAGACACGGCCTCGAAGCGACCGCCTAGCCGTACAGCACGTTCCTCGAGGTTGCGCAGACCGCTGCGCCTGCCGACTTCGGGCAGCCCGACCCCGTTGTCCCGTACGACCAGGGTGAGCCGGCCGTCCGCCACCTCGACGCGGACGTCGGCGCGGCAGGCCTTGGCATGGCGGACGATGTTGGACAGGGCTTCTCGCAGCACCGCCGCCGCCTGCTCGGCCAGCTCCTCGGGCACCTGGTTGTCCAGTTGACCGTCCATCCGGAGGCCCGGCATGAAGCCGAGTCGTGTCCCGGCGTCGTCCACGAGACCGACGATCTGCGATCGGAGACCGATCTCCCCGTATTCGCGCGGCGACTGCAGGGCGAATACGGTCGAGCGGATGTGCCGGATGGTCTCGTCCAGTTCGTCGATGGCGTGGCGGAGACGGCCGGCCCCCTCGGGCCGCTCCATCATCCGCACGGTGCTCGTCAGCATCATGGCGACGGCGAACAGGCGCTGGATGACCACATCATGAAGGTCCTTGGCGATCCGGTCGCGGTCCTCGAGCAGCCTCAGCCGCTCCGCGTCCCGCCGGGACTCCGCAAGCTCAAGCGCGATCGCCGCCTGCCCGGCGAAGGCGTGCAACATCCGTGACTCCGCCCTGGTGAACGAGGTGCCGCCGGCCCGTTTGCACACGGAGAGAACGCCACGGACGGCTTCGGCCGTACCGATCGGAACCGCGACGACCGGCCCGGAGGGCATCCGCCCCATGACCACGGCCGGCATGCCCGCCTCGGCGTAGTCGGCGACCATGACGGGCCTGCCAAGCGTGAACGCCCGTCCGCCGAGTGACCCTTCGACCGGGATCTCCGCCTGCGAGATGTGTACGGCCGCCACGCCGTCGGCGATGACGACCCGCAACATCGTGCGGTCCTCCCCCGGCAGCAGGACGGCCGAGACGTCTCCGCCCGTCATCTCCCTGGCCCTGCGCGCCATGACGGCCAGCACGTCATGCGAGGAGACTCCGCACAGCAGATCGGTCGTGACCTGCGAGGACGCCTCCAGCCAGAGCTCTCTGCGCCTGCTCTCCTCGTACAGCCGGGCGTTCTCGATCGCCACACCGGCCGCGCCGGCCAACGTCATGACCATGGCCTCGTCCTGCGCGTCGAAGTCGCCGCCGCCCTGCTTCTCGACGAGACAGAGACGGCCGACGACCTGGCCTCGGACGCACACGGGAACACCCAGGAACGCCCTGGCGGAACCGTTGCGCGCGAGCCGTACCGGCCGGTGGTCCGCAGGGAGAACGCGCGGTGGTTCGAGGCCGGCGACGTCAGCGACATCGGCGACATCGCAGCCTTCCGCCGGGATCCACCGCGACGGTGCGCCGTCGACCATGCTCAAAGCTCCGAAGCGGGCGCCGACCAGGGAGGTGGCCGTCCGCACGATCCGGAACGTCACCGTCTCGGGATCGAGATCGCCGCCGACGGCGAGGAGAGCCTCCAGCAACGCGTTCACGCGGTCGCGGGAGGCCGGCACGATGTCGCGCCGCGCCTGCGGCCCCGGCTCCAGCTCCGGCTCGCCCAGCCGCATCGGGCGACGCTCTCTCTCGCCCATATCGTGAATTGTCCCACCTGCGCAGGTCAGCGCCCATCCCAAGGGGGTAATGGCGGCACCGCGCGCTCGCCCACGACCGCGCTCCCCGCGTGGACCGGGATGATGGACCTGTGCGCGCCCGCCCGGTCTCTCCGTCGCTCCTTGTGGAGGAACTCGCCGACCGCATCGCGTCCGCGCCTCGCGACTCGTGGGTGCGGGTCGCCGTCGACGGCGCACCTCCCACCCGTCCGCAAGGGCTGGCCGACGAACTCGTCACACCTCTACGCGTCCGCGGGCGCGAGGTCCTGCGTGTGTCGGCCGCCGACTTCCTGCGCCCCGCCTCACTCCGGTTCGAGTTCGGCCGTACGGATCCCGACGTGTTCTACGCCGAATGGCTGGACACCGCCGGGCTGACACGGGAGGTCCTCGGCCCGCTCGAGCCCGGCCGTACGGGCAAGGTCCTTCCCGCGCTGTGGGACAGCGCCAGGGACCGGGCCACCCGCGCCGCCTACGTGACGCTGCCGCCCGGCGGCGTCACGCTCGTGGACGGCCCGCTCCTGCTCGCCCACGGGCTGCCGTTCGACCTGACCGTGCACCTGTCGCTGTCGCCGGCCGCCCTACTCCGACGCACCGCGGCGGAGGAACAGTGGACGTTACCCGCCTACGACCGGTACGAGCGGGAGATCGAGCCCTCCCGGACGGCCGACGTGGTGATCCGCATGGAAGATCCGCGCCATCCCGCCGTGATCACCCAGGGATGAGACGGACCCGTACGCCCGTGACCACCCAAGGATGACCCGTACGCCGTGATCACCCGAGAGTGAGACGGACAGCGCGCACGGTCCGCGAGGCGGTCACATGCCGTACGCCTCCAGCAGGCGCAGCCACACCTCGCTCACCGTGGGGAACGCGGGGACCGCGTGCCAGAGGTCGTCCAGGGACACCCCGGCGGTGACGGCGATCGTCGCCCCGTGCAGCAGATCGGACGCCGCGGGAGCCACGAACGTCACACCGAGCAGCGCACGGCGGCGCTCGTCCACCACGGCCTTGGCCCGCCCGCGGTAGCCCTCGCCCATCAGGGAGCCGCCCGCCACGTCGCCCATCTCGTATTCGACCACCCGGACGTCGAACCCCTCGGACCGTGCCTGAGCCTCGGTCCGGCCCACCGCGCACACCTGCGGGTCAGTGAAGATCACCTGAGGCGAGCCGATCGGGTCGGCCAGGTCGCGCATGCCGGGGAGATCGTCCGCGGTCCCCTTGGCCCGGGCGACGATCACATCGGAACACACCCTTGCCTGATATTTCCCCATGTGGGTGAGCAGGCTGATGCCGTTCACATCGCCGACCGCGTACAGCCAGCCGTCCTCGACGCCCGTGGCCCGCATGCTGTCGTCCACGCGTACCGGCTGGTGATCGTCCAGGCCGACCGTGGACAGCCCGATGTCCGCCGTGACGGCGCGGCGCCCGGTGGCCACGAGGATCTCGTCCACCCGCAGGATCTCGCCGCCTCCCAGGTGCACGGTGATCTCTCCTCCGGGAACCGGCCGCTCCACCCGCTCCACGGTCTCCCGCATGAGGACCCGGACTCCCTGCTCGGTCAAAGAGCGAGCCACCGCCTCCCCGGCGTAGGGCTCCACCCGCTCCAGGAGAGCGCCGCCACGGACCACGAGGGTGGTCTCCTTCGCTCCCAGCCCGTGCAGCGCCTGGGCCATCTCGCAGCCCACCACGCCGCCGCCGATGACCAGCAGTCGCTGCGGTACGGCACGCACCCCGGTGGCCTCCCGGTTGGTCCACGGCCGCGCCTCGGCCAGCCCGGGGATCGGCGGGATCACCGGGCTGCTGCCGGTGGCCACCACCACCGCGTGGCGGGCGGTCAGCGTCAGAGAGGACGACGAGGAGGATCCCTCACCCGAGAGGACCTCCACCTCGCGAGGCCCCTTCAGGCGGCCCTTTCCACGGAAGAACGCCACCCCCGCCGATTCGATCCACTGGACCTGACCGCTGTCGTCGAAGTTGGAGACCATCTCGTCACGCCTGGCCAGCACGTCGTCGACGACGAGACCGCCCAGCGTGAGCCCGGGAACCCTCGCGACCTCTCCCGCGAGGTCCAGCGGGCGCAGCAGGGCCTTGCTGGGAATGCACGCCCAATACGAGCACTCCCCACCCGCCAACTCCTTCTCGATCACCGCGGCGCTCAGGCCGGCGGCCGCGATCCGTCCCGCCGCGACCTCTCCCGCCGGGCCCGCACCGATCACGATCACATCGAAGACATCAGGCATGGTCGCCCTCCACTCCTAGGCGTTCACAGGTCATGTCACAGGTCTTGTCACAGTCGTGCCGTATGTTGCCAGTCTGGCGCTACCCGGTGTCCGAGCCGTCCCACATCCCCCGATCTATCGGGGCGTGTCCATGAGCGACCAGGGCCGGGCCCCACCTCGTCCGGCAACGACCACGTCAAGGCCGTACATTTTTGGGCATGAGCAACCTGGAACGGGACCCGCAGGAGACGATTTGCGCCGGGACGGAGGCGGAGGGGCCCGTCGCGGAGCTCCTCGCCGGACGCGACGTCGTGCTCGGCGGCACCCGGGGGATGAAGGTGACCAGGACCCTGCCGAACCGAGACCGCCGGATGGTCGGGGCCTGGTGCTTCATCGACTACTACGGCCCGGCGACACACCTCATGAGCGTTCCCCCGCATCCGCACACCGGGCTGCAGACCGTCAGCTGGCTGGTCCAGGGCGAGATCCTGCATCGGGACAGCGTCGGGAGCGAGCAGCTCATCAAGCCCGGCCAGCTCAACCTCATGACGGCGGGCCGGGCGATCTCCCACTCGGAGGAGTCGCTGCGCGAGACCGTCCTGCACGGGGTGCAGCTGTGGGTCGCCCTTCCCGAGTCCCAGCGGAATGTCGCCCCGCACTTCGAGCACCATCAGGCCCTTCCCGTGCTGGGCGGCGCGGACGCGAACGTGACGGTCCTCATGGGGGAGCTGGACGGTGCGACGTCCCCCGCGCAGACCTACACCCCTCTGGTCGGAGCCGAGATCAGCCTGGACGGCGGCGCCGAGATCCGGATTCCACTGCGCCCGGACTTCGAGCACGCGGTGCTGGCGCTGACCGGCGCCTTCGACGTCGTCACCGAAACCGAAACCGAAACCGGAACCGGCACGGCCACCGGCACCGGCACCGAGGAGGCACGGGACGGCGCGGAGACCTTCCTCGAGCCCGGCCCCCTGCTCTATCTCGGCTCCGGCCGGGACCATCTCTCGCTGCGAGCCCGCCGGCCGGGGCGGCTGCTGCTTCTCGGAGGCGAGCCGTTCGAGGAAGAGATCATCATGTGGTGGAACTTCGTCGGCCGCACTCCTGAGGAGATCGCCGCATACCGCGAGGAGTGGACCACGGGAACGGATTTCGGCACCGTCGACGGGTTCGACGGGTCCCCGCTGCCCGCCCCCACCCTGCCCGTGACGCCGATGAAACCGCGTGGCCGGCACAGGTGACCGGGCCGCACGGCAAGGGCGACCTTCCGCTCCGGTGAGACCGCGCCGTACGCGGGTAACGCTGAGGACATGACCACAGAATCGGATCAGCTGGCGGATCTCGACCCGTTCGGGATCTTCGACGACGAGGCGCGACGGCTGGACCGCTTCTTCTCGTCACTCGACGAGCAGGGCTGGGACCGGCCGTCGCGGTGTGCGGGATGGACCGTCCGTGACGTCCTCGGCCACCTCGCGGGCGAGGAGCTCTACAACCACGCCTGTCTCGACGGAGACATCGCCGGATTCTTCGAGATGCTCGGCAGAGAGCGGGTGGGCCGGGGCTTCGATGTCTTCAACGAGTGGTGTGTACGGCGGCGCCAGGGGGTGCCGGTGGCGGAGGTGGTGCAGGAGTGGCGCACCAAGAACGGTGAGACCCGCCGCCGGATGCGGGCCCTCGGCCGCGACACCATGATCGCGACCTCCGTCGGCCCCTACCCGGCTGGTCTGCAGGCCTTCCACTACGCCTCGGAGTACGCGACGCATGCCGACGACGTCGGCGCACCCGTGACCGGCGAGGAGGCCGGGCCCCGGCTGGACTGGCGGACACGGGTCGGCCAGTTCGTGCTCGACGAGGTCGGATCCGGCGCTCACGTCGAAGCCGGGCCGGGGCGGGTGTCGGTGCGGATCGACAACATGAGCACCCGGATGGAGCCGGAGGAGTTCGTCGAGGCGACCGTGGGCAGGCTGCCGGACGACCATCCGCTCGATCCGCGGGTACGGAGCGCGCTCCGCTGCCTCGCATGATCTGCGCGCGGTTCAGAACGCGTTCCGGGCGAGCAGGGTGGAGAAGGTCTCCGCGCCCGCGCCGGCTGCGGAAGAGCCGGGGATGCGGTGCACCGATGCCGGAATTCCGGCTTCCGGACGCGGAGACCCAGGTAATAAGGCCGCCAGAGAGCACTCGACGGTATTCACGCCGCCGTCGGCCCCCGCCGGTCGAGCCGATCCCCGCGCCGCGGCCCCCAGGGGGGCCCGCTGAGATCGGCGTGACTCCCGCTGCGGCCACGCGGGCACCGGCCGATGCGGAGGCCAGTGCGGTGGCCGGCGCAGGGACAGGTGTCGCGGCGGAGGCCGTCGCGAGGACCGCTGCAGGATCAGCAGCCAAGCCAACGGCAACAGCAGGACCGCCGCCACAGCGAGCACGGACTGCATCGACTGCGGGGACTGCATGGACTGCATCGACTGCATCGACTGCATGGCCGTCACCGACGCCACGGAGGTCACCGGGGTCATGGCCGACTCGGCCGACATCGAAGACATCGACGAGATCGACGACATGGACGGGATCGCCAGGACTGAGGGCGCCGCGGAGATGATCTCCCGCTCACCGCCGGGCCGGGCGCCGCGGAAGCGGATCGACGCGGCCCTGGACACCGGACGGGTGCCCTGTGCCGCCGGCCGGGCAGCGCCGGGCCGTACGGATGGACGCCGGGCTCGCCGATGTGCGGCGGGCCGCCTGCGACGGTCGTCCGGCCACGATCTCCTCGACGGACCGGTAGCCCGGCGCAGCGCCGGAGCGGAAATGGCGGGTGCGGCATTCACACCCGGTAAGACAGGGTCCATGACTCTGAGTATGAACTCCTGTTGACATGTCATGCGCACTGATAAATGCCTCATGTGGAATCCCCACGCAAGTCAGCCCGTGGAGGCGGTTTGCCGGGGGGATCCGGACGTGTCGCTCATCCAATCGTGCAGGCGATTGGCGGCGTCACGTCAACCATGCACCGAGATCGGCCACAATCGCAATCAGGCGCGCCAGACCCATTCATTTAGCACCCTGCAGATGATTTATCCCGAAACCTAAGCGGCAAATCCCATATTTCGTGATAACTCGGCGACATTCTCTCGCCGTCGTCGTCAGCTCTCGTCGATCACGGGCGCGCTCTCGACTGCCTTCGCCCTCTGTACGGCTTTCGCCCCCGACCAGATCGGCAGTGTGAGGGTCATCGTGGTGCCGCCCCCGGGCGTCTCCTCGGGCACGAGGGTCCCGCCCATGGCCTCCGCCAGACCACGTGACAACGCCAGCCCGAGCCCGACGCCGGTGTGGTTGTCTCGGTCGCCGAGCCGCTGGAACGGCATGAACACCCGATCGTGGTCCTCGGGCGGGATACCGGGCCCCCGATCGATGACCCGGACCTGGACCTGGTCGCCGTACCAGCTCGCGGTGACCAGCGTCCGATCGCCCTCCGGGCTGTAGCGGACCGCGTTGGACATGACGTTGACGAGGATCCGCTCGAGCAGGGCCGGGTCGGCGATCACTTCCGGGAAGTCCGGCGAGATCTCGGCCCGGACCCGGTCGCTCAGATGACCGAGATCGTCGACGGCCCGGGGGACGACCTCCTCGAGCGCCACCAACTCCGCGGAGACCCCGAGCACTCCGGCCTGGAGGCGGCTCATGTCGAGCAGGTTCACCACGAGCCGGTTGAGCTTGACCAGGGACTCGTCGGCCGTGGCGAGCAGCTCGGCACGGTCCTCCAACGACCATTCGATGTCCGTGCTGCGCAGGCTCTCCACAGCGGCCTTGGCCGAGGCCAGCGGCGTCCTGAGGTCGTGACTGACGGCGGCGAGCAGCGCCGTGCGCATCCTGTCCGCCTCCGCGAGGGGCCTGACCTGCTCGGCCTCCCGCTCCAGCCGTTCCTGTCGCAGGACGACGGCGGCCTCGGCGGCGAAGGCCTCCACCACTCTGCGGTCGGAGGCGTCGAGCAGCCGCCCGCGCAGCGCCAGCACGAGATCGTCCGCGATCGACATCTCGGTGTCGGCGATCCCCGGACACGTGCAGGGCACCCCACCGGTGGTGGCGACGATCCGCCACGCCTTCGGCTCGGACTTGTCGCCGACGCTGGGCTCCACGTCGGGCCGCCGTTCGAGCAACGTGACCGAGGCGAGGCCGAAGATCTCCCGCAGCCGTGCGAGCAGCGACGGCAGCGCGGCCTCACCACGCAGCACGTGCCCGGCGAGCGCCGAGAGGACCTCGGCGTCGGCCCCCGCCCGGGCGGCCTCGCGGGTACGGCGGGCCGCGAGGTCGACGATCCAGCTCACCGAACCCGCCACGAGCACGAACACGATCAGGGCCAGCAGGTTCTCCGGATTGGCGATCGTCCAGGTGTGAACGGGCGGGGTGAAATACCAGTTGAGCAGGAGGAATCCGCCGACGGCCGCCGTCACGGCCGGCCACATGCCGCCCACGAGGGCCACCCCGACGACGGCCACCAGGAAGAGCAGGATCTGGCTCGGCAGGGTCAGCTCGCCGCGCAGCGGGAGCAGCGCCGCCGTCAGGGCGGGCACGCCCAGCAGGGAGAGCGCCCAGCCGGCCAGCCTCCGGTTCCTGGTCAACGAGGCCCGGGAAGGCGCGGGACGCCGTCCCTTGCTGACCTCGTCGTGCGTGATCATGTGCACGTCGATGGCGCCGGACAGCGTGGTCACGGTGAAGCCGACACCCCGTGAGACCAACTGGGCCAGGCGGCCGCGCCGGGAGACCCCCAGCACGAGCTGGGTGGCGTTGACTCCCCGGGCGAAATCGAGCAGCGCGCGCGGAACGTCGCTTCCGACGACCTGGTGATAGGTCCCGCCCAGGCTCTCCACGAGCGTGCGCTGCGTGGTGAGGCCGACGGGGTCGGTGCCGCTCAGTCCGTCGGCCTGGGTGACGTGCACCGCGAGCAGATCGGCGCCCTTGGTCCTGGCCGCGATCCGCGCCGCCCGCCTGATCAGGGTGTCACCCTCGGGGCCTCCGGTCAGGGCGACCACCACCCGCTCACGTGTCTCCCACGTGCCCGCGATCCCGTGCTCGGCCCGGTAGCGGTCGAGCTGGTCGTCGACCTTCCCCGCGACCCACAGCAGCGCCAGCTCGCGCAAGGCCGTCAGGTTGCCCACCCGGAAGTAGTTCGACAGCGCCGCGTCGACCTTCTCTGGAAGGTAGACGTTGCCGTGCGCCATCCGGCGGCGTAACGCCTCCGGCGACATGTCCACCAGCTCGACCTGGTCGGCGCGCCGCACCACCTCGTCCGGCACGGTCTCCCGCTGCGGGACCCCGGTGATCTGCCTGGCGACGTCGTTGACCGACTCCAGGTGCTGGATGTTCACCGTCGAGACGACGTCGATGCCCGCCTCGAGGATCTCCTCGATGTCCTCCCACCGCTTGGCGTTGCGGGAGCCGGGGACGTTCGTGTGCGCCAGTTCGTCGAGCAGCGCCACCTTGGGACGCCGCTCGATGACCGCGTCCACGTCGAGCTCGGTGAAGGACGTCCCCCGATACAGGACGGTCCGGCGCGGGATGATCTCCATCCCCTGGAGGAGTTCGGCCGTGTGCGGGCGGTCATGGGTCTCGACGAAGCCGACGACCACGTCGCGGCCGCGCAACATCGCCCGGCGGCCTTCGCCCAGCATGGCGAACGTCTTGCCGACGCCTGGAGCCGCCCCCAGGTAGATCCGCAGTCGCCCGCGTGGCATCCAGACCCTCCCGAGCCTGTAGAGGGCGAGATCGGGCTCGAAATTCCGACCGTGGGCCCGCCCATGAATCCCCCCGGCCAATCCCAAGGTACGGCCGGCCGGGCGAGCCCCGACGAGCCGCCTCGCGCCAGCAAATCGCGGAACGCGTCCCGGCTCGGCGATATTGACGCCCCACATACGCCACTGGGCACGATTTTGACGGGTTTCTTACGAATCGTCCCACTCGTGGCCGCTCACCTGGCCTGTGGACACGCTTGGCCGGCCCCGGCCGTACAAGCCTGGGACCGGCCAAGCGGAGAGGTCAGCTACGCGAGCGGCGCAGGCCGAGGACTCCCACTGCGGTGCCGATGAGACCGACGGCGATGCCGACGGCTCCGATCGCCCGGGCGGTGGAGTCCGCGTCCGTGCCCGACGCCGCGGAGGCGTGCCCGGCTTCGCCGAGCACCGTGGCCGTGGGCGTCGCGGACGGAGCCGCTCCGTGGGCGTCGTCATCGGTCCCGGCGACCAGCTTGAGCGCGGGAACCGGGTGCTCGGCCTCGGAGCCGTCGGCCTTGGGCTCGTCGGCCCACTTCACGACCTCGCCGTTGGAGTAGGTCTGCGTGGCCGGGAAGTCCAGCTCGTCGACGGTCTTGGGCAGCGGGCCGACCGAGACCTCGAACTCCTGGAACTGACCGGCGTCGATCTTCCCGCCGCTCCAGGTGATCTTCAGGACCGACTCGGTGACCGTGTTCCCGTCGTCGTCGACGACCGGCTTGGGGAGCTTGCCCTGGGTCACCTTGACGTCCCACCCGGGGATCGGCCGGACCGAGACGAAGGGCAGCGGGTGGTCGGTCGGGAAGTCGACCTCCACCTTGGTGGTGGACGCGTTGTCGCGTTCGTTCGGCACCCGGAACGCGACCTTGGTCCAGCTGCCCTTCACGGCGGTGCCGGGGTTGATCGTGACGTGGGCGAGGGCCGGGACGGCCAGGCCGATGGTGAGGGCGAGGGCGCCTGCGGTGACGGCACCGGCACGGCGAAGCGCGGCGTTGAACGCCATGGAGATCTCCACTTCAGGAATACGGGAAGGACGATGACCCGTTCGCGGGAACGGCGACAGCGCGCGAGCCGTACCGGGGGCGTCCCTGAGCAGCCCTAGACGGAGATCACGTGAAGATCACTCGAGGATCAGGCGGTGGGTGTCCCGGCGGCGCGCGCGAGGATGCGCGGTGCGGCGGGACGAGGCGGTCCGCGGCGGGTGACGGCGTGGAGCAGCACCCGGAGCGGACGGACACGCGAGACGGTGGCCGGGAAGCGGAAGGACCGGGGCAGCACCGGCGCCGGGTCCCGGTAGAACACCGCGAGAAGGGCGCGCAACGAGCCCGTGGCGCGCGCGCCGGCCCGGCGCAGCAGCGACCACAACGCGATCTCGCCACGTGCCAGCCACCAACCGGTGATCAGCGTGGCGGTGAGGTGCGCGATGATCATGCCCAGGTCGACGCCGAGGCCGCCGTGCGCGTGGACGGCGGGAAGCGTCGGGACCACGGCCGGCGTCGTGCGTTCGAAGAGTTCGTGGAGGGACGCCTGCGCGAGGACCAGCATGACGCTGATCGTGGGGGCGCTCCGCTCGCGTCCGGCCATGCCCGCCGCGACGGCCAGCACCACGGCTCCGGCCGCGAGCGCCGTCTTCAGCGAGGGGGCGGATCCTCCGCCAAGCCGGTGCGCGACGACGGCCAGCATCACGCACACGATGGCGAAGAACGCCGATCGGGCGAGACGGAGGGGTAACCGCGCGCGCATAACGCCCCACATGGTCTCACGTCGGCCTATTGGCGCAAGCCGACTTCGCGAGTTCCCGGACAGTCAGGTCCCCGTCAAGGGAGCCAGGACACCTTGCCGCGGAGAATGCCGTACCCGACGAAGGCCACCGAGTCGATCAGCGTGTGAGCGATGACCAGCGGCATGGCACGGCCCCAGCGCTGGTACAGCCGGCCGAAGACCAGGCCCATCGCCACATTTCCGATGAATCCGCCGAAGCCCTGGTAGAGGTGATACGAACCTCGGAGCAGCGACGCGACGATCACCGAGCGCCAGGGGTTCCAGCCGCGCTGAGCGAGCCGGTGCAGGAGATACCCGCTGACCAGCACCTCTTCGAGCACACCGTTCTGGGCGGCCTCGAGGAGCAGGATCGGCACCCGCCACCACTGCGGGGGCAGCGACTCGGGAACGACGTTCAGGTTGATGCCGGACTGGAACGCCACCAGGTAGAAGGCCAGGCCGGTGCCGCCGATGGCGGCCGCGAGCGCGGCGCCCCTGAGCAGGTCCCGTCCCGGTTCGCGCAGGTCGACGCCGATCGTCCGGAAGGACTCACCCGACCGGGCCAGCAGGTAGGCGACCAGCCCAACCGGTGCCACGTTCACGGCGACCCCGGCCACCTGAAGGGTGAGGTCCAGCCAGGGCCTGCCGGGCGCGAGCGACCCGACCAGCACGGCCTGCTGCCCGCTGAGCGACTTCGGCGCGGTCAGCGCGCCGATCAGACGGATCAGCGCGAAGAGGGCGCTGGCGCCGAGTGACACGGAGAAGACGGCGATGATCTCCGGGCCGATGAGCCTGGGGGTCAGCCCGCGCAGATCGGCCGTCACCTGGGAGCCGGGCTCGGGCCCGGACTGGGGCGCCGCCGTCACCGGGCCGCGCCGTCCACGACCGGGCCCTCCGTCGCGGCGGCTACCCTGTGGCGGATGGAGGCGTCGTCGTCCATGCCCGCAGGCTAGCCGTAGAAGGGCTCAGGTGCTCGGTCGCCCCCGAGGCATCAGGAGCCCCGCGGACCGCACGACGACGCCGTCCGGCACGAGCCTGGAGGACAAGACAATGCGAGACGACGATCGATCCGCGAACCTTTCCGCAGGCGTTCCGGCCGGGCTCGCGCAGACGAGGCGGGCGTTGCACGGCGTGGCCGAGCTGATCATGGCCGGCCCCCAGTACCGGATGAGCGACACCATCCGGCTGCGGGTCGTCGCCGGGGGATTCGCCACCGTGTCGACGCCTGACCTGCGCGTCGACGGCGATTCACTGGTGACCGAGACCGGAGACGTGCTTCCGCTCCACGGCGTCACCTACGCCGCGCTGGCGGAGGCGGCGGGCGTCGCGGCCGGCGCACCCGAGGGGCTCTACCACGACGGCTCCGGCGCCGACCCGAGCGAGAGCGTCGACGTCGACGCGGACGCGGCGGCTCATCTCGAGCACTGCCTCGCCAGGGGCGACACCGAGCTTCGCCGCCTGGCCTCCGCCTCCGGACAGGAGATGGCCCCCGTGCTCTGGCCGGAGCACTTCGATCTCGGCATCACCCTCGACGAGGTCAACTACGGCGTCTCCCTCGGCGACTCGGCGATCGGCGAGCCCTACGCCTACGTGGGGCCCTGGCGTCCTCGCGAGGGTGACTTCTGGAACATGCCGTTCGGCGCCGCCCGCAGGATGGCCGACCTCGGCGAGGCCGGCGATCTGGCGGCGTTCCTCGAGGAGGGCCGCCGCCGGGCGGGCGACGCGGGCTGACCCGCCCAGGCCGTACGGAGCCGCTCAGGACCGTACGGGCGGGCCGGGTCAGCCGGGTCAGGTCCCGCTCAGTACGGCAGGGCCTGGGCGGCGAACGGCGCGGCCACGAAGGGCGCCTTGAACTTCGGGAAGGCCACGGTGTTGGCGTTGCCGTCGGAGGTGAAGCGGTCGGTGGCGTTGGCGTTCAGCCAGTCCAGCCACGCGGTGGAGCAGAACTTCACGCAGTCGCCGACCTTCTCCTTGGACCGGATGCGCGGGATGCCCACCGGGTCGAAGTCCTTGGTGTACGGAGACGGCGCCGGGGTGTAGCCGGCCAGGAACACGCCGCGGAAGTCGTAGCTCGTGCCCGCCGCGGATCCCTTCATCGCCCACTTCTTGTTGTGGGGCTGGTTGCCGTACGGCAGCGCGAGCGTGACGGGCGAGAACTTGATCAGCGAGGTGACCATCTTCTGGCCCGACGCGATCTGCTCCTCGACCTCCTTCTCCGGCTTGCCGAGCAGGTTGAGGTGGTCGTGGGTGTGGTTGCCGATGTCGAACCCGTGGTCCTTGAGCCACGCGAGGACCTGCGTCTGCTCCTCCGGCTTGGCCATGCCGAACAGGTCGCGGATCACGTAGAAGGTGGCGACGGGCCGGAAGCCCGGGTGCTTCTTCGCCACGTCCATCAGGATGCCGACGGCGGTGTCGGGCATCGGATTGCCCATGCCGTCCAGGGTGAGCTGCGACGGCGAGGAGTCGTCGAAGGTCAGCACGACGGGATGCTTGCCGGCGGGGATGCCGATCTTGCCGGTGACGTACTCGGCCGCGGTGATGGGGACGTAGTCCTCCTTCGCCAGCCGCTCCAACTCGGCGCGGAACTGCTCGGGAGTGCGGTCGTCACCTGGCGGCGGGTTCTTGATGATCCGGTGATACATGATCACGGGGATCTGGCCCAGTTCGTTGGCCTTCGCCTTGGCCGCGACCTGGGTCTCGGCCTTCTTCTCCGAAGCCGCGGCGGCCATGTTGCTCGCCTTGGCACGAGCCGCGTCGACCTTGGCGTCCTTGTCTCCCCCGGACATGCACGCGGCGGACAGCGCGGCGACGCTCAGCGACGCTACCCCGACGCCGACGGCCCTGAAGCGTCCCATGGCTCCCCTTCCAACGGGCACCGGATGACGATGAGTGACTTCCTACCCGAGGTCGCGGCCAGACTCACGGAGAGTAGGACAAACATCACCTAGCGTGAATCTCCGCGAACGTTACCGACCGTAACGCTTGAAGGCCGCGTTGGGCGGCGGCCTGGGAACCATGGCCCGCTATCTGCCGGCGATCTCCCTCCCGAGCGCGCCGCCGCACCTCCCCTGTGCCACGTACGCCCCCGGACGCTCGTGCTCAGACCTGAGGTTCGGCGCTGAACACGGTCCCGTCGCCGGACAGCTCTACCGGCCCGTCCGACGCGGGCACGAACACCGACTCCCCCGGGTGCAGCTTCACCTGCGTGGCGTCCGGCCCGGAGACGGCTACGGTCCCCTCGGTGCACACCACGATCCGGGGCACCGCCCGCTCCAGGACGTGACCGTCGCCCGGGGTGATCCGGCGCAGCAGGAACTCGGGCGCGGGCGGCACGTAGGCGTCGCCCTCCTGGACGACCGGCAGCGGCTGGGCGCCGGCCTCGGTGATCCGCAGCAGTTCCTCGACGTCGATCCGCTTGCTGGTGAGCCCGGCCCTGAGCACGTTGTCCGACCCGGCCATGATCTCCACGCCGAAGCCGTCGAGATAGCAGTGGAGCACTCCGGCCCCCAGATAGAGCGCCTGGCCCGGGGCCAGCTCGTGCCGGTGCATCAGCAGCGGCGCCAGGACCGCGGGGTCCTCCGGGTACTGCCGGGCCAGCCGGCAGACCAGCTCGTAGTCGGCCTGGTGGACCGACGCCGCCGCCCACACGATCGACTCCACCAGCTCACGCTTGGAGGTGGGCCACTCCAGCAGCACGCGCAGGGCGCCGAGCACGTCGTCGGCCGACAGCCGCGACACGACCGGCCGCAGCGCCTCCACCTGCAGCCGCTCGACCAGCATCGCCGACTGGGCGGAGGGGCGGAATCCGGCCAGACCGGAGAACGGCGTCAAGGCGCAGATCATCTCGGGCTTGTGCCACGAGTCGGAGTAGTTGGAGTCTCCCCGTGCGAAGGCCTTCGCCGCCTGCTCGGAGGTGGGATGCACCTGGAGCGACAACGGCTGGTCGACCGCGATCAGCTTCATCAGGTACGGCAGGCGCCGCCCGAACCGGTCGATGACCGGCTGCCCGAGCGCGGCCTCCGGATCCGCCGCGATCACCTGGTCGAGGGTCGCCTCGGAGCCGTCCCGCACCAGGCGCGACGGGCCCGATGGGTGGGCGCCCAGCCACATCTCGGCCTCGGGGCCGGTGGCCGCCCGGCCGGTCAGGGCGGCGATGGCCGTCCGAGAGCCCCAGGCATAGTCCTTGATCGGGTTGGAGAGCGGATCCACGTGCGTCTGTCCCTCATGACTGGCCGATATGTCCCCTGGCGGGCACGGTGAGGTCCGAGCCTAACAACGCCCGCGGACCCGGGCGCCCGTCGGCGGGTGAACTCGGGAAACGTCCACGCCGCCCGCCCGCCCCGGCCCGTGATTAAGAGAACGACACTCCGCTCACCAAAGCAGCGAAAAGTCGCCGATCACGAGATCGCGGACGGCTAGCGTCATCGCCGACTCATCCGTGTCGCATACGAGTCAGGGACGGCTCCCCACACCCTCCGGAACCGGCAGGCCCGCGTCGGGCCGGCCCTCCCCCACCGCGACGGTCCGGCAGGCAGGAGTGGCGAGTCGATGGTCGAGCGCACGCGAGGCTCTGCTCCATGCACCTATCGCCAGGGACGGGCGTCCAAAGGCGACTTCGGCATGCGGATCATCGGACTCCCCGACATTTTTCACAACTTTTCGCCGCTCGTTCGCGTCTACAAAGATGAAGGCGGGGGCTTGATCACCGCTCGCAGCATGCTCGCCGGTGCCTGGAAGCGAATGTTCAGAATCCATCGCTACACTTGCCCCGGTTTGCCGCGCTGGCTCTCGATTTGGGCGTAAGCCCAGGTCCGAACCTCAGGAGTCAAGAAGAGTGGGTCTCGTCGACGTCCGGCCCGCGCCACCAGTGGAGGACCCCCCGGCGGCGCCTCGCATCGTGCCGAAGTGGCGGGCGTGGCTGTGGACGGTGCTGGCCGCGGTGCTCGGGGTGCTCGTCGGCGCGTCGACCTTTCTGATCTCGGGATACTTCAAGCTCAGCGGCAACGTCCGGCACGAGCAGGTGACCCAGCAGGAACTCGGCACGCGGCCGGCGAAGATAAGCAAGGCCCTCAACGTCCTGATCGTCGGCTCCGACCAGCGGAACGGCGCGAACGCGAAGTACGGCAAGTTCGTCGGGGAGCGGACCGACACCATCATCCTCGCCCACATCTCCCCGGACCGGGACGGCGCCGTCCTGATCAGCTTTCCGCGCGACTCCCTGGTGCACCTGCCGTCCTGCCCGGCGAAGAAGGGCGTCACCGGGCAGAGCGCCCACGTCGGGATGATCAACGAGTCGTTCAACTCCGGCGGCATCGCCTGCACCTGGAAGACGATCGAGAACCTGACCGGCATCCACATCGACCATTTCGTCAAGGTGGACTTCACCGGGTTCAAGTCCATGGTGGACTCGCTGGGCGGCGTGCCCGTGTGCCTCCCGCAGCCGATCAACGACACCAAGGCCCTGCTCCACCTGACCGCGGGCAAGCACATCCTCCAGGGCGAGCAGGCCCTCGGCTACGTCAGGGCCCGTTACAGCATCGGCGACGGCTCCGACATCGGCCGCATCCAGCGCCAGCAGATGTTCCTCGCCTCCATGGCGAAGAAGGCGATGAGCGGTCAGACGCTGACCAACCCGCAGGCGTTGTTCGGCTTCCTCGACGCGATGACGAAGTCGATCACCACGGACCCCGACCTCACCGTCGGCGTCCTGAAGGACCTCGCCATGAGCGCCCAGGGCCTGACCGCGGGGCAGATCCGCTTCGTGACCACGCCCTGGCGATACTCGGTCACGAACCCGGGCCGGGTGGAGTGGGTCCAGCCCCAGGCGGAAACCCTGTTCAAGATGGTCGCGGCCGACCAGATCGCCGAGAACGTCAAGAGCGGCGAGCAGAAGATCCCCAAGTCGCAGGTCCAGATCATCGTCCAGAACGGCTCGGGCAAGCAGGGCCTCGGCACGCAGGTCGCGGCGCAACTCGAGCAGCGCGGCTACCACATCGTGAAGGTCGCCTCGGCGAAGAAGCCGGCCGCGAAGACGTTGGTGAAGTACGGGCCCAACGGCGAGAGCAGGGCGCCGCGTCTCGTCGGCGAACTGAGGAAGTCGAAGACCCAGGCCGTTCACGACACCGACACGAAGTCGCTCGTCCTGGTCGTCGGAGCGGACTGGACAGGCCTCAAGTCCCCCAAGTCGCTGGACGATGTGGACGGCTTCGACGCCACCCAGGACACCTGCACGGCCTCCTGAGGACTCACCGGACACCTGAGGCGGAGACCTCCCGAAGCGGCGACCACCTACGACGGCGGGCGCCTCAGACAGAGGACACCCAGCGGAGAACGTCCGAGACGAACAACGCCCGGCCGAGCGCGATGCTCGGCCGGGCGATTCTCGTTCGGGGCCCTCTCGTCCAGGCCTTCTCGTTCAGGCCCGTCTCGTTCACTGCATGGCACTCGGCCCGCCGGCGGGCGCGCGGCGGTTGTTCAGAGACCGCGTGCGACCTCAGAACAGCCAGCCGAACAGACCACCGCCGCCGTCGTCGTCATCGCCGGACGGGGTGGGGGTCGGCGTGGCCGTCCGCGTGGGCTTCGGAGTGGGCGTCGGCTTGGGCGCCGTCGGCGTGGAGGTCGGGGGAGCCGTGGCCGTGGCCGTGGTCGTGGGCTTGTGCGAGACCGGAGCCTTGGTGACGGTGGCGCTCGGCGAGGCCGTCGTGTGAGGGGTGGACGTGGGCGTCGCCGTCGTCACCGGCGTCAGGACGTCACCCGGATCCGCTTCCTCCGTCGTGGCGGGATCGTCGACCGGCACCACCGCGACCTTCGAGGAGGCTGCGGGCGGCTTCGCCGTACATCCGCCGGACGGGCAGGGAGTGGCCGACGGCTGCCCGACCCAGACGGTCAGCGCCCAGATCGCCCCGACCACGACCGCCGCGACACCGCCGGCGCGCAGCAGCACGCTCTTGCGCAGGCCCTCGGGAACCTCACCGGGACGTTCTCCGTCCCGCCAGCCCGACCCGAGGAAACCGCTCGGTTCGGTGCCACCGTCCTCGTGCGTGCGGCGCATGCCCGCCTCGGGGGCGTCGCCGGGCGCGTCCTCACGGTCCCAGTCGGTGGCCTCCCACTCGTCGGTGGCGTCGCGCCTGGAGTCCCAGTCGTCGCGGGAGTCCTCGCGATCGCCCCACTCGCCGTGGGGGTCGCCGGAGTCGAGCGCGGCCTGGGCGTCGTCGACGGATCCGTCCTCCCCGCCGATACGTTCACGATCGGCCTTCCGTCTCCATTCGTTGGAGAGGAGATCACCGCCACGGTCCTCCAGAGCGTCGGAGCGGCGGTCCGCCGCGTCGTCGAGATCCTCCGACCAGAACTGTTCACCCTCTGGTCCGTGCTGTCCGCTTCGTGAGACGTACGGCCGGACGAAAGAGCCGTTCTGCTCCATGGAGTCGTCAGAGCCACGGTCGACCATGACGGTCCTTCCTTTAGCCAGTCTTGCTCGCGCAACTTCTTAGCATCATCCGACACCAGTTGTACGGAAATTTCACAACTATCACTGTAAACACAGCAGATCACCGCCTTCGATGACGCTGTTTTCCCAAGGTAGAGCCCAAGATCTCGTCACTCGCCTCTGTAAAGGCCGGAGGGCGGGCACATCCGGCCTGTCGGTCAACGATCAGGTCATGGAGTGCGAATGCGGGGCGAGCGGACGGCCGTCTGCCGGGTGCTGGCGCTCACCCTGGGCTCGGCGATCCTGTGGGGGCTCGCCCACCTGATCGCCGGGCGGACCCGGGCCGGCCTCGCCCTCGCGACGTTGTACGTGATGGTGCTCGGGACGAGCATGACCGCGGTCACCGCGTTGCGCCCGGCCCTGTTCCGTCTGCTCGTGCAGCCCGAGTGGCTGGGGCGGCTGATCATCGCCGCGCTCTCGGTGGCCGTGCTCTGGTCGGCCGTCGTGGTGCGGTCCTACCTCCTCGTACGGCCGGCCGAAATGAGCGTGGGCGCCCGCCGGCTCACCAGGGGCGTCGTCGCACTGACATGCGTCACTTTGATCGCCCCACTCGCCGTCGCGAGCAGGATCGCCTACGTGTCGCGCGACGTGCTGACCGCACTCTTCGCGTCCGGCCCCGAACAGGACGGTCTGTGGGGCGGGAGGACCAGGCTCAACATCCTGCTCGTCGGCGCCGATGCGGCCAGAAACCGCCCCGGCGCGCGGACCGACAGCCTGACCGTGGCGAGCGTCGACACCCGCACCGGGCAGACCGTGCTGTTCGGACTGCCCCGCAACCTGGAGCACGTGCCGCTGCCGCCGGGGCCCGCGCGCGACATGTTCCCCTGGGGGTTTCCCGGCGGGGGCACCACCACGCCCGGACTCCTCAACGAGGTCTACGAGTGGGGCGCCGACCATCCGGAGACAGGCCCGGGACTGGAGGCGCACGACAGAGGGATCGCGCTGCTCAAGGGCACGGTCAGCGAGATACTCGGGATCCCCGTCCACTACTACGCCATGGTGGACATGCGGGGCTTCCGCCAGGTCATCGACGCCATGGGGGGCGTGCGGGTCACCATCAGGCAGGACATTCCGTACGGGCTGGAGGGCGGGGTGCTCCTCGCGGGGACGCGCCTGCTCGACGGCGAGCAGGCCCTGTGGTTCGGGCGCTCGCGGACCGGCAGCGACGACTACGTGCGCATGGCACGGCAGAAGTGCCTACTGAACGATGTCGCCAAGCAGGCCGACGCGATGACCGTGCTCCGGGGCTTCGAGCGGATCGCGGACGCGGCGAAGCAGTACGTCAGGACGGATCTCCCGCAGCAACTGTTGCCGGCTCTGGTCGAGTTGTCGCAGAAGGTGCGCGCGACCGCGATCCGGAGCCTGTCGTTCGTGCCCCCGCTGATCAACACGGCCGATCCCGACTGGTGGCTCATCAAGAAGCGGGTCGCCCAGGCGCTCGCCGGACGGCCACGCCCCTCCCGAACCGCCGCGCCCGCATCGAGCCCGTCACCTGCGGCGATTCCCGCGACGACGCCGCAGCCCCTCGACGCGATCTGCTAGACCCCCCTCCCGCCCGCCCGAGAGCGGGGAAACGGCGCGATAACAAAAACCCACTCAACTTGACGGGAATCTACCTGTCGCTCTTTAATTACGACGAAGCCGACTTATTAAGTAGGGATAAAGGGAGACGGGCAATGAGAGTGCGCAGGCTCGGGGGTATCGCGGCGGCCGCCGTGGCGACCACAGCCCTGGTCACCGCCTGCGGGGGAGGAAGCTCTGCCGGGGGGGACGGCAAGATCCAGTTGGCGCTGGTCGCCTACTCCACACCGCAAGCGGCGTTCGAGGACATCATCAAGGCGTACCAGAAGACGCCCGAAGGCAAGAACATCACCTTCACCCAGTCGTACGGCGCCTCCGGCGACCAGAGCCGCGCGGTCGCGTCCGGCCTCAAGGCCGACATCGTCGAGTTCTCGCTCGAGACCGACGTCACCCGGCTCGTCGACGCGGGCCTCGTCGCCGCCGACTGGAACAAGAACGCCACCAAGGGGTTCCTGACCAAGTCGATCGCCGTCATCGGGACCCGCAAGGGCAACCCGAAGGGCATCAAGACGTGGGACGACCTCGTCAAGCCCGGCACCGAGGTCATCACGCCCAACCCCTTCACCTCGGGCGGCGCCCGGTGGAACCTGCTCGCCGGCTACGGCGCCAAGTCGAACAAGGGAGCCGACCAGGCGGCCGGGCTCACCTACGTCGACCAACTCCTCCAGCACGTGCCCGTCCAGGACGACAGCGGCCGAAAGTCACTACAGACCTTCACGGGCGGCAAGGGCGACGCGATCATCACCTACGAGAACGAGGCGATCTTCGCGCAGCAGAACAACCAGCCGATCGACTACACGGTCCCCGACTCGACCATCCTGATCGAGAACCCGGTGGCCGTGACCAAGGACTCGGCCCACCCCAAGGAGGCGGCCGCCTTCCTGAAGTACCTCTACTCCAACGAGGCCCAGACGATCTTCGCGAAGAACGGCTACCGGCCGGTGATCGACGGAATAACCGGGTTCACCTTCCCGACTCCGCCGCAGCTGTTCACCATCGACGACCTGGGCGGCTGGCCGAAGGTCACCAAGGACTTCTTCGACTCCAAGACCGGTCTCGTCGCCGACATCGAGCGCAAGCTCGGAGTGGCGACGGAGAAGTGACCGGCAAGTGACCACCGACGTCGCTGTCCCCCCCGCCCTCCCGCCCGGACCTCCGGGCGGGGGGGCGCGGCCGCGTTCGCGCTTCTCAGTACCCGGAGGCACCGCGCTCGGCGTGGGCTCCGCGGTCCTCTACCTGAGCCTGATCGTGCTGATCCCGCTGGCCGTGGTCGCCTGGCGGTCGGTCGACCAAGGTCCCGGGTACTTCTGGCGGGCGGTCACCACCCCCGACGCGTGGGCCGCCCTCACGCTCACGGTGGGCGCCTCGATCCTCGTGGCGCTGATCAACCTCGTCATGGGCACGATCATCGCGTGGGTGCTGGTCCGGGACCGGTTCCCGGGCAAGGCCGTGGTCGACACGCTCATCGACCTGCCGTTCGCCCTGCCGACGATCGTCGCCGGCCTCGTGCTCCTCTCGCTCTACGGCCCGGAGAGCCCCCTCGGGCTCAACCTGGCCTACAGCCGGGCCGGCGTCGTGCTCGCGTTGTTGTTCGTCACTCTTCCGTTCGTCGTCCGCACGGTGCAGCCGGTGCTGCTGGAGCTCGACAAGGAGATGGAGCAGGCCGCGGCCTCCCTCGGGGCGAGCCCGTTCCAGACCTTCCGGCGGATCATCCTGCCCAACCTCGTGCCGGCGATGTTGTCCGGCACCGCGCTGGCGTTCACCCGGTCGATCGCCGAGTTCGGGTCGACCGTCCTGATCTCCGGCAACCTCCCGTTCAAGACCCAGGTCGCGGCCGTCAACATCTTCAGCCAGATCGAAGGCGACAACACCACGGGCGCGGCGGCGATCTCGACCGTCCTGCTCGTCGTCGCCCTGGTCGCGCTGGTCTCGCTGGACCTCTTACAACGCTGGGGGAGCCGTCGTGGCTAAGTACGGTCTGCGCACGATCGCCGTCCTCTACCTGTTCTTCCTGCTGGTCCTGCCGGTGGGGCTGATCATCTGGCGGACGTTCGGCGACGGCCTGGGTCCGTTCGTCGAGGCGCTGACCTCCGCGTCGGCGGTGCACGCCTTCCAGGTCACGCTCACCGTCGCGCTGTGGGCGGTGGCGGCCAACACGGTCTTCGGCGTCGGCACCGCCGTCCTGCTCGTCCGGCACAGGTTCCCGGGCAAGCGGCTGCTCAACGCGCTCATCGACCTCCCGATGGCCGTGTCGCCGGTCGTCGTCGGACTGGCGCTCATCCTGGTGTACGGCAGGTTCGCACCCGTCGGCGGCCTGCTCGAGAGCTGGGGCGTCCAGGTCATCTTCTCCACTCCCGGCATGGTGCTGGCGACGGTGTTCGTGGCGCTGCCGCTCGTGGTCCGCGCCGTGGTGCCCGTGCTGGAGGAACTCGGCGACGACCAGGAGCAGGCGGCGCACACGCTCGGGGCGAGCCGCCTGCAGGCGTTCGTCCGGATCACCCTCCCCGGCATCCGCTGGGCCCTCGCCTACGGCGTCGTGTTGTGCCTCGCGCGCTCTCTCGGCGAGTACGGCGCCGTCGCGGTGGTCTCCGGACGGCTGGTCGACCAGACCCAGACGCTCACCCTGTTCGTCGAGGAGCGTTTCCAGAACTTCGACCAGCCGGCGGCCTTCGCCGCCGCCACGGCCCTCGCTCTGATCGCGGTGATCACCCTGCTCCTGACCAAGCTCCTGCGCCCGAAGGGTTGACCATGGCCATCGAAGTACGCGACGTGAACAAGTCGTTCGGGACGACGCCCGTCCTTCGTGACGTCTCGATCGACGTCGAGTCCGGGTCGCTCACCGCGCTGCTCGGCCCGAGCGGCGGCGGCAAGTCGACGCTGCTGCGCGTCATCGCCGGGCTCGAGCAGCCCGACACCGGCACGGTGCGGATCTCCGGCGTTGACGCCACCCGTCTGGCCCCGCAGCGCCGCAACGTGGGGTTCGTCTTCCAGCACTACGCGGCCTTCAAGCACCTGACGGTGTTCCGCAACGTGGCCTTCGGCCTGGAGATCCGCAAGCGGCCCAAGGACGAGATCCGCAAGCGCGTGATGGAGTTGCTCGAGCTCGTGCACCTGGAGCAGATGGCCGACCGCTATCCGTCGCAGCTTTCCGGCGGCCAGCGCCAGCGCATGGCCCTGGCCCGGGCGCTGGCCGTCGAGCCCGAGGTCCTCCTCCTCGACGAGCCGTTCGGCGCGCTGGACGCGCAGGTGCGCAAGGAACTGCGCACCTGGCTCCGGCGTCTGCACGACGAGGTGCACGTGACCACGGTCTTCGTGACCCACGACCAGGAGGAGGCGATCGAGGTCGCCGACACCATCGTCGTGCTGGCGGACGGCGAGGTGGAACAGGTCGGCAGCCCGGCCGAGGTGTACGACAACCCCGCCAACCCGTTCGTGATGCGCTTCCTCGGGCCGGTCACCGAGATCGGCGGCAGCCTGGTCCGCCCGCACGACATCGAGATCAGCACCGAGCCGGTGGAGGGCGGCACCGCGGCCACGGTCTCCCGGGTCGTGCGGCTCGGCTTCGAGGTGCGGGTCGAGCTGCAGGTCGAGGGCAGGGACGCGTGGGTCCAGGTGACGCGGGGGTTCGCCGACCAGCTGGCGCTCAAGTCAGGCGACGTCGTCAGCGTCCGGCCCACCCCCGGTGCCCGATCGCTGGTCCTGGCCACCGTGTGACAAGACGCGTATAACAGATGCGGCTTTCGGCCAGAACGCAGTACGCCCTGCGTGCCGCCGCCGAACTGGCGGCGGCACCCCCGGGGCCTGTGCCCGCCGAGAAGATCGCGGCGGCGCAGGACATCCCCCGCCGGTTCCTGGACAACATCCTTCTCCAGCTGCGCCGCGCCGGGCTGATCAACAGCCAGCGTGGGCCTGACGGCGGCTACTGGCTGGCCCGGCCCGCGGCGGACATCAGCCTGGCCGACATCATCATCGTGGTGGAGGGGGTCTCCCAGGACAGCGAGCGTTTTCCCGGGGTGGCGGAGCCGCTCGCGGACGTGTGGGGCGCCCTGCGCGACTACGAGCAGGCGACCCTCTCCGAGATCACTCTTGCGCATATCGCGAGTGGTTCACTTCCGCCCCTTTAGTTATGGAAGACTCCCGCTTGCAGTGATATTTGCCCGTGTGAAGAGGCAGGCGAGATGGGTGCTGCGGGGCAGCTGATCGTCAAGCGCTATCGGCTGGTACGCGCCCTCGGCCAAGGCAGCATGGGCATCGTCTGGGAGGGTCACGACACCCTCCTCGACCGGGCCGTCGCCGTCAGGCAGGTGCTGCTCCCCCCGGAGTTGCGCGAGGGCCGCAGGGCCGAGCTCGCCCAGCGGCTGGCTCGCGAAGCGCGCCAGGCCGAGCGGCTGCGCCATCCGCACATCGCCGCCGTCCATGACGTCGCCGAGGAGGACGGCACCACCTACATCGTCATGGAACTGGTCCGTTCCCGGTCGCTCGACGGCGTCGTCGCGAGCGAGGGGCCGCTCGCGCCCGAGCGGGCCGCGGCGATCGCGCGCAACGTCCTGTCCGCACTGACCTACGCGCACGCGTCGGGAGTACGCCACGGCGACGTCCGGCCCGCGAACATCCTGATCGGCCATGACGGCCGGGTCCTGCTCGCCGACTTCGGCACCGGCGCCCTGGCGGCCGACCCGGCGTTCGGCCGGTCGGGTCCCGAGCGGTCACCGGCGCACGGGAACCCCGTCAGCGCCACCCGCGGCGCGTCCGCCTTCCTGGCTCCCGAGCGGTCCGGCGGCGCCGCTCCCACGGCGGCCTCCGACCTCTGGTCCCTGGGTGCGACCCTCCATCTGGCGCTCACGGCGAGGCCGCCCGGCACCGCTCCGCAGGACGTGCCCGGCCCGCTCGGCACGGTCATGCGCGGGCTGCTGGCGAAGGAACCGCGCAGGCGGCTCTCCCCCGAAGCGGCCGAGCACGCACTCGCGGAACTCCAGGTCGCGGCCCCCGTTCCCGCGAGCCCTGCCGGCAGAAGCCGTACGAGACTGATCGCGGGGATCGCCGCGGCGGTTCTCGTCGCCGGAGCGGTCGGCGGATGGGCGATCCTGCGTCCCGGTTCCGGGACCGCGGTGTCGCGGACCCCGCTCGCGGCCACCATCTCCCCGTCGGCGTCACCGTCTCCCACCCCGTCGAAGAAGCCGGCGAAGCCGCTCAAGCTCAAGTCGTACCGGTCGCCCGCGGGCTGGCGGGCATCGGCGCCCTCGGCGTGGACGCGCAGGCCCACCGACTCCGGGATCCGGTGGTACGACCCCCGGAGCGGCGCACAGCTCACCGTCGAGGTGATCGCGCAGGCGGGCACGGATCCGCTGAAGGAGCTCAGTGACGGCCAGGTGAGCCTGCGCCCGACCATGACGGCGTACCGGAAGATCAGGCTCAAGGAGACCCCCAGCAAGTACGGCACGGCCGCCGACTGGGAGTTCACCTGGACGCAGCGAAGGTCGCAGGCCTATCTCGCCAAGGGCGTGACCTATCACCAGTACCGCAGGATCATCGCCACCGAGTCCACCACGAGCGTGCTGACCTGGACCACGACGGCCGACCAGTGGGACAGGCTCCGGCCCACGCTCGTCAAGTCGCTCTCCCTCTTCACGCCCCCCGCGATCGGCTGACTCCCCTCCTGCGACTGGCGGCCGCCGTCACTCTGTGTCATCATTGCCAGCGAAGGAACGGTAATGGTTTTCATAGCCAGATTGGTGGGGTCCCGTGCGGGTGGCGTTCGTCGGCAAGGGCGGGAGCGGCAAGACCACGTTGTCGTCGCTGTTCGCCAGATATGCGGCACAACGAGGTCCGGTCGTCGCGGTGGACGCCGACATCAACCAGCATCTCGGCCTGGCTCTGGGCGCGACGGCGACGCCGAGGCCCCTCGGGAGCATGGTCACCGAGATCAAGGACTACCTCCGCGGCGACAATCCCCTGATCAAGGACGCCGCGTCGATGGTCAAGACGACGCCGCCCGGTCGCGGATCCCGGCTCGTGCGCCTGGACGACCCCTTCTTCCCCTCCACGCAGGCCGGAGGTCTGTCACTCATGGTGACCGGGCCCTTCGCCGAAGACGATCTCGGCGTCGCCTGCTACCACTCCAAGGTCGGAGCGGTCGAGCTCTACCTCAACCATCTGGTCGACGGCCAGGGCGAATACGTCGTGGTGGACATGACCGCAGGCGCCGATTCCTTCGCGTCGGGGCTGTTCACCCGGTTCGACCTCACGTTCCTGGTCGCCGAGCCCACCCGGCAGGGCGTGAGCGTCTACCGGCAGTACCAGGAGTACGCCGCGGACTTCGACGTCCCCGTCGCGGTCGTGGGCAACAAGATCCAGTCTGCGGACGACGTGCGCTTCCTGCGTGACCACGTGGGCGAGGACCTGCTGACGTGGTTCGAGCACTCCCGTGCCGTCCGCGGCATGGAGCAGGGCCGGCCGTTCACCCTCGGGGACCTCGAACCCGCCAACCGCCAGGCCCTCGTCACCCTGGCCGACCGGCTCGACGCGCAGCCCAAGGACTGGGAGAAGTTCGGGAGGCAGGCGGCCGAGTTCCACCTGCGCAACGCCCTTGCGTGGGCCAACCGGGCGACCGGCGAGGACCTCGCCGCCCAGATCGACCACGGCTTCGTGTACGGCCCGGCCGTAGCCGCCCCATGAACTTGTCGCCTTGAGGCCAGATGGACGCGCCCCGCGTCCGATCTAGCGTCTCAGTTTGTCGCGCGGTTTCGCATGATCCGTGCGATCCGTGCGATCGGCGTGGTCGTCCGGGGCCGTGAGCATCGCGGACCCGGACCGGTCGCCGAGACCGTGTTCCTTCCGAGAGGTTCCTTCCGAGAGGAGAAAGTCTCATGTCGCTGACCGTTCCCAACGATCTGCTCGACCAGGCCCGCACGGGGGAGGTCGACGACGCGGCGTTCATCGCGTGCGTCCGTGACTCGCTGCCCTACGCCTGGACGACGATCAGCGGACTGGCCGAGCAGCGTGACCGGTCGGGCGCCGAGTTCGCCGACAACCAGGTTCCCCCGCCCGACGAGGCCGCGCGCGGCCAGCTTCTCCGGTGCCTCGCGAGCGACGCCATGCGCGGCGCCCTCGAACGGCACTTCGGCATCCGGCTCGCGTTCCAGAACTGCCACCGGGTGGCCGTCTTCCATCCGGCGGCGACGGAGGCGTACGAGGACTTCGTGACCCCCCGCGCCCAGATCCTCAACCAGAAGCCCGAACTCGTCGACTGCTGACCCCGAGCGCTCGGAGCGGCCGACCGGTTCCGGCCGCTCCGAGCCCCTCACTCCCCCGGCCTCAGGCCGACGCGTCAGACGGCCGCCAGCGCGGGGAGCACCTCGGAGCCCAGGCGGGCGATGTTCTCCAGTGTCCGGGCATGGTCGCCGCCTCCCTCGACCAGGAGGATGAGATGGCGCAGCCCGGTCCGCTCCACCGTGGCCCGGATCGTCTCCACGCAGTGCTCGGGCGATCCGACCGGATGAATCCGGCATAACTTATCCACATAGTTGTGGATATTTCGGTGCGGGCGTGGCCGGTCGTCCACAGGCCGGTAGCCGGCGAGCCCCGGACCGAGCCACCGGGGCAGCGACTCCTTCATCTCCCGTACGGCCAGGGCCGTCGAGTCCGCCACATGACCGACGGCCGCCGCGACGTGCCCCTGCACTCCGGAGCCCGACGAGGCCCGGTAGTCGTCGAGCATGGCGGCCTTCTCCTCGTCGTCGATGTGCATGCCGAGAAGCATCGGCAGCCCCCGTTCGGCCGCGAGCCGGACGCCGCCGGCCGACGTGCACGCCACGACGGGCGACATCCGCACGGCGGGGACGAAGGGGACCTCGCGGAAGCGGAAGAAGGCCCCGTCCGCCGCGACCGAGTCACCCCCGAGCGCCGCGCACAGCAGGTCGAGCGACTCGCCGAAGCCGGACTCGAACCGGTCCAGGCCCGTGCCGAAGACCTCGAGGTCGACCCAGGGCCCGCCCCGGCCGACGCCGAGGCGGAACCTCCCGCCCGACACGTGGCCGAGGATCGCCGCCTGCTCCGCGAGCGCGACGGGGTGCCAGGTCGACAGGACGCTCACCGCCGTCCCCACGGTGATCCGTGTCGTACGGCCGAGCGCGACGGCCGCCAGCGTGGTGGCCGAGGGGCATACGCCGTACGACATGAAGTGGTGCTCGGCGATCCACGCGTCGGCGAACCCGGCACGCTCGGCGGCCACGACGGCCTCGACCGTGTTCCGGAGGACCTCGCCCGGCGCCATGCCGGGGAAGCCCGCGGCGACGAGGAAGACGCCGACGCGCACCCCGCGCCCCTGCCCGGTCAGCGGCCCCCGCCGTTCACGTAGAGGGTCTGGCCGCTGACGTACGACGCGTCGTCGGAGGCGAAGAAGGCCACGACGGAGGCGATCTCGTCCGGTTGGGCCACCCGCCGCAACGGGATGACCGAGGAGGCGGCGGCCTGGTGCTCGTCAGGCGTGGATCCCACGCGGAAGGCGGTGGCCTCGGTCATCGCGGTCGCGACGTAGCCGGGCGCCACGGCGTTGACCCGGATGCCGAACGGCCCGAGTTCCAGCGCCAGGGTCGCGGTGAGCCCCTGGATCCCGGCCTTGGCCGCCGCGTAGTTGGCCTGACCGCGGTTGCCCAAGGCCGAGCGGCTGGACAGGTTCACCACGGCACCCGACCTCTGGTCGACCATGTGCTTCTGCACGGCCCGCGTGAGCAGGAAGACGCTCTTGAGGTTGACGTCGAGCACCTGGTCCCAGTCGTCCTCCGACATGCGGAACAACAGGTTGTCCCTGGTCATCCCGGCGTTGTTCACGAGCACGTCGACGCGGCCGAACTCGCCGATCACCTGCGGGACGAGGGCCTCGACCGCCGGGCCGCTCGAAACGTCGCAGCCGAACGCGACGGCCGTGCCGCCCGCGAGGGTGATCTCGTCGACGGTCGAGGCGCAGCGGTCGGCCGTGTAGTCGACACAGGCCACGACCGCGCCCTCCGACGCTAGCCGTCGCGCGACGGCGGCGCCGATGCCCTGGGCGGCGCCCGTCACGATCGCGTACTTACCGATAAATCTCGACATCATCGTCCTCTACGTCAGGGATACGTCAGGGATACGTCGGTGCGGGTACTGCCGGATGACCGATTCGGCGGGGACAGGGGGCCGGGGAATCCGTCACAGCAACGTACTCCGCCCGGTGATCCGTCACAGGGGTGCTCCTCCGGCGCCGTCCGGAGGGCTGGGACGCGGAGGGCCGCGGTCCGGGTCGTCGTCGTCCCGGTGTCCGCGCAGGTGCCCGAGGTCGGTCACGAGGAAGCGCGCGGCGACGTGGATCGCCCGGAGCGTCGCGGCGACGGACGGCCGGTGCACGCTCGACTCCCTCGCCACCGCGTAGACGTGCCGCTCGATGGGTTCACCGGGAAGATCCCTGACGGCGACCCCCCTGACGCCCGCGGCGAGCGCCAGGGCGGGAACAGCGGCGATTCCGATCCCCCTGGCCACGAGGCTCAGGATGGTCCCGAGCCCCTCGAACTCCCACGCGACGGGGGCCGCTCCGCCGGCGGCGGCCAGCAGGCGGTCGACGGCGGTGCGGGACGGCTCGCCCTCCGGCGTGGCCATCCACGGCTCCTCCCTGAGGGCGGCCAGGTCGATGGGCACCTCGGGATCGGCCATCGGGTGCCGCCTGGGCACCACGAGGACCAGGGGGTCCACCAGCAGCGGGAAGGTCCGCACCGAGGTGTCGCGGCGCACCCGCCCCCACCAGTCGTCGATCAGGGCGATGTCGACCTCGCCCGACTCCACTTCGCGCATGCCACGCCCGGAGCGGCTCTGCCGCAGCCGCAGCGACAACTCCCGGTGGCGCCGCAGCGAGCGCGCGAGCGCGGGCGCGAAGGCCACTGCCGCGGTGGGGAACGCGGTGACCACCACGCGCCCTGACGGCGTGGCCGTGTGGGCCGACAGGTCGGACTCGGCCGACTCCACCATCGCGAGGATCCGCTGAGCGTGGTCGACGAGACGCCATCCCGCGTCGGTGAGTTCCGCGCTCCTGGACGTCCGGTCGAGCAGGGCCGCGCCGGCCTCCCGTTCGAGCGCGGCGAGTTGCTGGGAGACCGCCGAGGCGCTGTATCCGAGCGATGAGGCCGTCGCCGCGATGCTGCCGCGCCGGGCGAATTCGCAGATCAGGATCAGCCGGCGCAGATCGAGCATCGGTCTTCCTTACTCCCGGCACCTGAAAGCCTCGCTTGTGCTGATGCCTATACCCCGAGACCCTGGGAACGTTCCGCCAATATCTGGAGGCATAGTGAATGTCATCCTTTCAGCGACATTGGCGGCGAACGAGGACATCGTCCGAAGGCGCCGCGCTGGGCACCGCGTCCTCAACCTCGCCTTCGGGGAAGCGGGCCTGCCCGTGCACCCGGCACTGCGGAACAGGCTCTCCGAGGCCAGCGGGAACAACGGCTACGGCCAGGTCGCGGGGTCCGCCGCGCTGAGGGAGTCGGCCGCCGGCTACTGGGGGCGGCGCGGTCTGCCCACGGACCCCGACCTGGTGGTGTGCGGCCCCGGCAGCAAGGCCCTGCTGTTCGGCCTGCTCCTCGCTCTCGGCGGCGACGTCGTCCTGCCGATGCCGAGTTGGGTGAGCTACGCCGCCCAGGCCGAGATCGTCGGCGTGCGGCCCATCCTGCTGCCCCCGCCCCCCGGCGAGGGAGGCGTTCCGGACCCGGACCTGCTCGGCCCGGCCGTGTCCGAGGCCAGGTCGCGAGGCCGTGCCGTCAGATCGGTGCTGGTCACCCTGCCCGACAACCCCACAGGCAGGCTCGCGAGACCGGAGACCGTCCGGAGGCTGGCCGTCCTGGCACGGGAGCTGGACCTGATCATCATCTCGGACGAGATCTACCGGGACCTCGTGCACGATCCTGCCGCCGTGTTCGCCAGCCCGGCCGATTTCGCCCCCGAGCGCACGGTCATCACGACCGGGCTCAGCAAGAGCCTCGCGCTCGGCGGCTGGCGGACCGGGACGGCCCGGCTGCCCGGGGCAGGCCTCCGCGACCGGCTGCTCGCGCTGGCCAGCGAGATCTGGTCGACCTCACCCGCCCCCGTGCAGCAAGCCGCCGCGTACGCGTTCGGCGAGCCGGCCGAACTGGTGCGCCGGGTGGCCGACAGCCGGCGGCTGCACGGAATCGTGGTCCGCGCCGTCGCCGACCGCTTCGTCCGATCCGGCGCCCGCGTGGAGCCACCGCAAGGCGGCTTCTACATTTACCCCGAAATATCGTCGTTCGCGTCGTCGACAGAACTCGCCGCCGAACTGATCGAGAAGCACGGCGTCGCCGTCCTGCCCGGGACGGCTTTTGGCGACCGTCCACATACGAACAGGATCAGGGTCGCCACCAGCCTGCTGTACGGCGAGACGGCCGAGCAGCGACTTGCGGCCCTGCACGCGGACGACCCGCTGCGACTGCCCTGGATCGACGCCTCCCTCAGACATCTGGACGAGGCGCTCGAAGGGCTCGGCAGGTGTGGCGGCGAGCGTTCCGGAGGCGGCGCACGCACCGGAACGGCCGCGTGAGACGCCTCCGACAGGGAACGCCGGACCCTTCGACGAGGCGCCTCGGGGATGTGTGTGATCTTTGCCCAAATCTTTACCTGGAACCCCTGGCTGAGCGGTCCGAATTCACCCGTCTGACCTGCGGTTTTACCATCCATCCCAGGGCTTAACCTGAGCCACTACAAGATGTCTCGTGTCATTTAGTACCAGGCATCTTTCCGAGCCCCCATCATGTGCTCATGCCCGCTTTTGTCACCCTGTCCGGGCGCTCCGTGCGCCTGGAACCGCTCAGCCTGGCGGTGATCGACGAGCTCGTCGCCGCTGCGAATGAAGACCGCTCCACGTATGCCTTCACTCGCGTTCCCGCAGGCCGGGATGAGATGGTCTCCTACGTGGAGGCCGCTCTGGCTGAGCACGCGGAGGGCCGCACGATGCCCTTCGCCATTCGGTGGCTGCACACCGACCGAATCGTCGGTGCCACCCGTCTGATGAACCTCGAGTACTGGCAGGGCCCCATGCCCTGGCCTCCGGGCGCCAAGGGGAAGATCGGCGAGGTCCCGTCCGTGGCGGACATCGGTTACACCTGGCTCGCGGCCGCGGCCCAGGGGACCGGAGTCAACCGGGAGAGCAAGTTCCTGATGCTCTCGCACGCCTTCGAGACCTGGCAGGTTCACCGGATCACCCTCAAGGCCGACGTACGCAACACCCGATCCCGGGCCGCCATCGAAGCCCTCGGCGCACAACTTGACGGTGTGCGACGGGCGGACAGCCGAGGCGCCGACGACACGGTCCGAGATACGGCGTACTACTCCATCCTCGACCTCGAATGGCCCACCGTTCGAGAACGGCTCCTCGCGAGGCTGGGCCTCGTGGAAGAGGAAGTGGAAGTGGAAGCGGCCTGATCGCCGATCCTGCGAATCGGCGCGGCTCCGTCGGAAAGGGGCGGGCCGCGCCGTACCCGGGCGACCTCCGCCCTCCCATATCAGCTGCGTGAGGCGGTGGCCGCCCCCGCAGGGGCCACCGCCTCACGGTCACAACATCCCAATCAGGGCTCAACGCCCGATTGACGGCGAATCAACGCTTCGGTTAACGAGAGCCCCCCTCACTATTGGACAAGCGCTCCGGGATCTATCATTTGGTCGGAAAATTGTTATTGGGAGACAAGGGCACATGCCAGGTGACGCCACCGAGAACGGCCTTCGCTTCGCCGTGCTCGGACCCGTCCTCGCCTGGCGCGACGGCGTCGAGCTCGACCTGGGAACGCCCTTGCAACGCTCCATCCTCGCGATGCTGCTCCTCCGTGAGGGCAGGGCGGCCACGCCGGGCGAGCTGATCGACGCGGTCTGGGGAGAGGACGCTCCCCCGCGGGCGCTCGGCGCCCTGCGCACCTACGTCTCGCGCCTTCGCACGGTCCTCGAACCCGACCGATCCCGTCGCACTCGTCCTGAGCTGCTCACCTCCGTCGGGCGCGGCTACGCCCTGCGCGTCGAGCCCGCGTGGCTCGACCTCGGCGTCTTCCAGCGGGAGACCTCCGCGGCCGAGACCGCCCGCCGTTCCGGGAAGGCCGATCACGCGGCCGAACTCCTGCGGGGCGCGCTCGGGCTGTGGTCGGGCGAGCCGCTCGCCGGGGCGGTCGGACCGTACGCCGAGCAGCAGCGCGACCGGCTCATCGAGCGCCGCATCGGCACCGTCGAGGCGTTGATGGAGCTCGACCTGGAGCTCGGCAGGCACGCCGACGTGGTGTCGGAACTGATCGCCCTCACCGCGCAACATCCGCTCCGTGAGCGGTTACGGGCCCAGCTCATGCTCGCCTACTACCGGTGCGGGCGGCAGGCGGAGGCGCTGTCCGTCTTCACCGACACCCGGAACGCGCTGATCGACGAGCTCGGCATCGAGCCGGGGACCGAGCTGACGGACCTGCACCGCCGCATCCTGGCGGCCGACCCGTCGCTGGCGCCCGCCAAACCGGCCGAGCCCGTACGGCAGGCCCCGGCCGAGCCGACGGAAGAGGACCAGGCCGAGGCGGAGCCGGTCGTCGAGATGCCCAAGCCCGCCCAGCTTCCCGCCGCCGTCACGGACTTCACCGGCCGCAAGAGCCTGGTCAACCGGCTGCTGACGCTTCTCGGCGGCGGAGAGGGCGTGCCGGTCGCCGCGGTGTCCGGCATCGGCGGCGTGGGCAAGACCACGCTCGCCGTCCACGTGGCCCACCTGGCCGAGGATCTGTTCCCCGACGGCCAGCTCTACGCCGACCTGCGGGGATACGGCAACGAGCCCACGCCGCCCGAGACCGCACTGGTGGCCTTCCTGCGCGCCCTCGGCATCCCGGTCGACGTCATACCCGACGGTCTGGCGGAGCGGTCGGCGCTGTTCCGCTCGCTGCTGGCCGACCGTCGCATGCTGGTGCTGCTCGACAACGCCCGCGACGCCGAGCAGGTCGAGCATCTGCTGCCCGGCTCGACGGGGTGCGCGGCGATCGTGACAGGCCGCAGCAAGCTGGCCGACCTGCCCGCGGCCCGGCTCATCGACCTCGACGTGATGGAGCCCGACGAGGCGCTCTCGCTGCTGTCGGCGGTCGCGGGGCCCGACCGGGTGGCCGCGGAGCGCGCCCCCGCCATGGACGTGGTCGCCGCCTGCGGCTTCCTGCCGCTGGCGGTGCGCATCGTGGCGTCCCGGCTCGCGGCGCGCCCGTCCTGGACGGTGGCGTCCCTGGTCCCCCGGCTGGCCGATGAGCGCCGCAGGCTCGATGAGATGAAGATCGGCAACCTCGCGGTCTCCGCCACCTTCGCCCTGGGATACGGCCAGCTCGACCACCACCAGGCCCGCGCGTTCCGCCTGCTGTCCCTGCCGAACGGATCGGACATCTCCACGTTCGCCGCGGCGGCCGTGCTCGATCTCAGCCCGTTCGAGGCCGAGGACCTGCTGGAGTCGCTCGTCGACGCCAGCCTGCTCGAGGCGCCGGCCCCCGGCCGCTATCGCTTCCACGACCTGCTCAAGCTCTTCGCGCGCCGCAAGGCCGAGGAGACCGACACTCCGGCCGAGCGGACACTTGCCCTGCGGCGGCTTCTCGGGTTCTACCTGGCCTCCTCCAGGTCGGCGCACCGCCTGGCCTACGAGGGCAGCGCGATCGCCGACAGCCTGGTCGACGTCGGCGTCCGGGGCCACACGTTCGCGTCCGCGGACGAGGCGGTGGCCTGGTTGTCGGCGGAGGCCGAGGACCTGTTCGCCGCCATCGGCCACGCCGCGGAGTCCGCCGGCTCTGCGGACGACCTGCTGCCCGCCGCCGACCTGCTGCTCGCCATGGAGCCGCTGCTGGAGTCGGGGACCAACCAGCGCGAGTTCGAGCAGCGGGGGGCGCTCATGCTGGCCGCCGCGCAGCGAGTCGGCGACCGCCACAGCGAGATGCGCTGCGCGTACGTGCTCGGCCGCGTGCTCTTCGGGGCGAACCGGCTCGACGACGCCGAGCACCGCTTCCTCGGCGCGCGGGCGATCGGCGAGGAGACCGGGGACCGGATCGTGCTCGGGGAGACCTGCAACGCCCTGGCCGTCGTGGCCGGACGGCAGCGCCGCCACGTCGAGGCCCTCGAATGGTTCGACCGCGCGACCACGGTCTACCGGCAGGTCGGCAACCCGGCGGGTGAGGCCCTCGCCCTGAGCTACTCGGCCCGCGACCACCTCGGCCTGGGACGCCCGGACGACGCCATCGCGGTCTCCGAGCGCGGCCTCGCCATGTTCACCGAGATCGGGAGCGGCGCCGGGATCGCCCGCGCCCGCTACCACCTCGGCATCGTCTTGTCCTACGTCGGCCGGCTCAACGAGGCCGTCGTCCATCACGCCGAGTGCCTGTCCTTCTTCCGCGCCAGCAACCAGCGCGTCTGGGAGCAGCGGGTGTGCTACCGCCTCGCGGCGACCTTCATCTCCGCGGGCCGGTTCGCCGAGGCGGCACGCCACGCGGAGCAGGCGCTGACCGTCAGCCGGGAGATCACTCACCCGTACGGCGAGGCGCAGTCGCTGACCGCGCTGGGGAAGGCCCTGCGCGGCGCGGGCGAGTTGCCGCGCGGCAGGGACGCGTTAACCAAGGCCCTCGACATCTTCAGCAGGCTCGGATCCCCGGAGGCCGAGGACATCCGGATCCTCCTGCGGGAGTTCGACCAGGTCGAGACGTAGGTCGTCGTCCAAGCGCGTCATCCGGGTGTGGTTGATCACCGTGGTCTCCGCTTCCGGCGTCCGCGCGGGCCGGTTCCGTAGCCCGCGCTGGGGGGTGGGGGATCGCCCGGCCGGTCGTCAGACCGTCACCGGACGACAGGGGCCCGGTTGTGTCCGGAGCGCCCGGTGACGGCCAGCCGCCTCGCATGACGACCAGCCGGACTTGGTCCGGATCTCGTTGCCCCCCAGACCCGTGCCCATCACCAGAGTGGGCCGCGGTGGTCAACGTCCGATCAACGCGTGTTTGCAACCCTGAGGAAGCCCTCGGCGACGAGCGTGCGCAGTGCGCCGGGCGCACGTTCCAGCAGTTCGGCGGGGTCGGCGTCGATGATCTCCGCGATGGCGGCCAGCAGCGGCCGTACGGGCAGGTCGCCGTCGCACGCTCCGGCGAGGGCGGCCTCCACCGTTCCGACCGTCGCCGTACGGCACAGCCCCCGGGTCTGCCGCAGGACGATCCGTGACGGGTCCTCGGCCCCCGGCACCCCGGTGCGCTCCTCGACGATCTCCCCGGCCACCGTGAGGTAGGCGTCGAGCAGGTCCTCATCCGAGATCCGATGGCCTGTCCCGATCGCGCCGAGCACGTCGCCCACGTACTGCCCGACGGGAAGCTCGACTCGATGGGTCAGCTCCTCCACCCGCACCACGGGGTCCATCGAGCCCGAGTTGTGCAGGGCGATCCAGCCCAAGCCGATGCCGGTGACGTCCAGCGACTCGAACCACGACAGCCACTCGTCGTAGCGCTCCCGATAGGCCGCCGTGCCCTGCTCGGCCGAGTCGCGCAGCCACAGCTCCACGTATTCGGCCGGATCCTGCACGTCACGCTGTACGGCCCAGCCGTCGCAGCCGGTCTCGGTCAGCCAGCCGCCCACCCTGTCGCGCCAGTCCTCCCCCTTGACGTGCAGCCAGTTGGCCAGGAACCGGCCGTGGCCGTCCTGGTCGAGATGGCGGGGCGTGCGCCGGACGAGATCACGGCAGAAGTCGTCGCCCTGGAAACCCGACTCGCGATAGGAGAACCGGCCCGCCGGCGAGATCACGAAGGGCGGGTTCGAGACGACGAGGTCGAACGACTCCCCGTCGACGGGGTCGTACATCGAGCCCTCCCGGGCGTCGACCCCGGAGACGCCGGAAACGCCGGAGACGCCGGACAGCAGCCAGCTCAGCCGGGCCAGTTCGAGGGCCCTGCCGTTCACATCGGTCGCGACGATCTCGTCGGCACGGCCGGCGAGGTGCAGCACCTGGACGCCGCATCCCGTGCCCAGATCGAGCGCCCTGCCGACCGGCCCGCCGGCCGCGAACTGGGCGAGGTTGGCCGAAGCGCCGCCTGCCCCGACGACATGGTCGGGCCGCAGCGCCGGATCCCCCGGCCTGACCTTCCGGTCGGAGACGACCCAGGCGGGGTCGCCGGTGCCCGTGTCCCACGGCTGCAGGTGGACCCCGGCGCGCACGGTGTCGCCCAGCCGTACGATCAGGCCCGCCTCGGCCAGGCCGTCCAGCGGCAGGCCCGCCGCCGCGGACGCCTCGACGGGCGCGCCGAGCCACCACAGCCGGATGAGCGTGGCGAGCGGATCGCCGTCTCTCGTGGCCCGCAGGGCGGGGACGGTCTCCTCACGTGCCAGCGCGGCAGCGGCCACGTCGCCCAGCCGCTCGCGCACACCGTCGATCGTGTAACCGGCCTCGGCGAACCCGTCGCGGAGCCGCAGGACCAGGTCAGATGGGGGAAGCACGGAAGGAAATCTATCGCGGTCGCATCAGTCCATCGCCGGCCAGCAGGCGTGCAGCGGCGCCTCCCCGCGGAGCAGCCTGGCGATGTCGTCGACCAGCAACTCGGCCTGACTGAGCTCGGTCTCGTCGGTGGCCTCGCCGAGGTGCGGCGTCAGCACGACGTTCCGCAGGCGCATGATCGGGTGCCCCGGCTCCAGCCATTCCCGCTCGAAGTGGTCGAGGCCCGCACCGCCCAGATGACCCCAGCGGACCGCGTCGACCAGCGCGGCCAGGTCGTTGACGGCCGCCGTCGAGGTGTTCAGATAGATGGCGCCCTTCTTCATCAGGTTGAACTCGCTGGGGCCGATGAAGGTCCGCGTCTCCCCCGTGACGGGGACGTGCAGGGACACGACATCGGCCTCTCGCAGCAGGTCCCGCAGGTCGTGGGTGGCCTCTGGCGTGAAGGGGTCGGCGGCGATGACCCGCATCCCCAGCCCCTCCGCCCGCCACCGCACGGCCCGGCCGACCCGGCCCAGGCCGACGATGCCGAACGTGCAGCCCGCCATGCGCCGGCCGCGGAGCCGGTGACCGGGCGTCACGCCGCCCCTGAAGACCTCGCCGCTCCGGATCTCCCTGTCGCCGGCGGCGATGTGCCTGCTCACGGCGAACAGCAGGCCGATGGTCAGCTCGGCCACCGCGTCCGCGTCGCGCTCCGGGGCCCACAAGACGGGGACGCCGCGCCGCTCGGCCAGGCGCAGGTCCACTCCTGCCGCCGTCCCGACGCAGGCGACGACGGTCAGCGGGAGGTCCAGCACCGGGGCCGTCACCTCGTCTCCCGCGACGACCAGGATCGACGCCTCCGACGCGACGATCAGGTCGGCCAGGTCCTCGCCGGAGAACCCGCGGCCCGGCCGGCCCTCGCCTCCGGATTCCTCCACGATGTCGGCGATCTCACGTAGGTGGGCGAGGGCACGCTCGGGAAGTTCGGCCAGGACGAGCGCCCGTGGCCGTCCGAGATCATGTCCAAATACCACAATCGAGACGATATCCGGTCACAACCGGCACCACATCGGGGTGGTCCGGTCCTCAGGCCATCCGGAGGCTGTTCCAGGCGGCCTCGCCGAGCCCGCGGATCTCTTCTTCCGTGGGCTGGTGGGCTCCCGCGAACCACAGGCGGCACATCTCCTGGGCCGGCCCGAGCCACAGGACGTAACACATCGTCGGGTGGACCGGCTGGAGGAGCCCCTCCTTCATGTGGGGCCTCCACCAGTCGGCGACCTGGCGGAAGAACGCCCGCCGCGCGTCGTTGACCTCCGGGCCGCCGGGCTCCTCACGCTTGGGCGGCCGCTCACTGATCAGCAGTCGCGCCCGCTCCGGATGATCGCCGCACCAGGCCATGTGGAGCGCGACGATGGCCTCGATCCCGCTCCGGGCGTCGTCGTGACGGGTCAGTTCGCCGATGAAGGCCTCCTGGTAGGCCTGGAGGATCTCGGCGTACAGCACCCCGAAGACGTGTTCCTTGCTCGCGAAGTGGTGGTAGAAACTTCCCACGCTGACGCCGCTCTCCTCACGGAGGCTTGCGAGGGTCGTGGCGGACACACCGTCCTGACTGAACCTGCGCAGCGCACCCTCGATGATCCTGGTGCGGCCGTCCCGGCCGTGCTTCGCGCTCTTCACAGGGTCAATGGTGACCTAACAGAACCTTATTCTGCAAATGTGGTCGGGATTTCGGGTCTCGACCCGCCGCGCGACCCCTGCCATTGTCGCAGTCGTCGGACCTCCCCGACACCCCCGCCCTCTGCCCTGAACGGCCGCGTGGGCCGCGGAGACCGGAGGGTCGCCATCTGGGTCTTCCAAGTAGACTTAGATGAAGGGAAGGCAGTGGAATTACGATGCGTGACATGCAGCACATTCGAGTGGACAACTGCTCGATCGAGCGGACGCTCGCCGTCGTCGGCGAGAAGTGGACGCTGCTGGTCCTGCGCGAGGCCTTCAACGGGGTGCGGAGATTCGCCGACCTCCAGGCCCGCACCGGCGCGCCCCGGCAGGTGCTCAGCGCCCGGCTCGCCGGGCTCGTCGCGGAGGGCCTGCTGCGGAAGGAGCCCTACCAGGAGCCCGGTCAGCGGCAGCGGGACGAGTACCGGCTCACCCAGAAGGGCCTCGACCTCTACCCGATCATGATCGCGCTGATCCAGTGGGGCGACCGCTACGTGGCCGACCCGGAGGGCCCCGCGGTCGTCGTCACACACCGCGACTGCGGCGAACCCGTCGAGGTCAGGCTGCAGTGCGCCAAGGGACACGAGGTCGGCGGCGCGCGCGAGGCCACCGCCCGGCCGGGCCCCGGCCTCCGGCTGCGCTCCGCCTAGAGGCGTTCCTCCGGGGGACCCGACCCGGGCTGAGGGCGGGACCGCACGGCGGGCTGCCTACGCTGGTCACGTGTACCGGTTCCTCCTCACACCGCGCTGGCTCGGGCTTCACGTGCTCGTGCTGGTGCTCATCCCCGCCTTCGTCTTCCTCGGCCGATGGCAGTACGGACGGTTCGAGGAGAAATCAGCCGCCGGCGACCTGATCACCGCCAATCTGAACAGCGCGGCGGTGCCCCTGGCGACTCTGGACCGGGTGGGCGGATCCGTTCCGAACACGGTGAAGTACCGTTCGGTCACCGCCGCCGGGCACTACGACGCCACCCACGAACTGGTGGTGAGGCGACGCACCCAGAACAGCGTCCTGGGCTTCTACGTGATCACACCTCTCGTGACCCCCCAGGGGACCGTCCTGGTGAACCGGGGCTGGGTCAAGGCGGGGGCGACCGCCGACGCGCCTCCCGAGGTGCCCCCACCTCCGTCCGGCGACGTCACGGTCACGGGACGGCTGAGGCCCACCGAGACCGAGGACTCCAGCGGCATCAGGAACCGCCCCGGCCTGCCCGCCGGTCAGGTCCTGCTCATCAACACGGCCGACATCGGCAAGTCGCTGCCCTATCCGCTGTTCGGAGGCTTCATCGAGCTGACCGGGCAGTCACCCGAGGCGGC
The DNA here is from genome assembly GCF_016863275.1 of Planotetraspora mira. Classification (GTDB taxonomy): domain Bacteria; phylum Actinomycetota; class Actinomycetes; order Streptosporangiales; family Streptosporangiaceae; genus Planotetraspora; species Planotetraspora mira. Next base: position 14,519 of record NZ_BOOO01000011.1, on the reverse strand, counting down.
GACGGCGCCGGAACCGGTCCCCCAGCCTGACGTGAGCGAAGGCGGCGGGCTCAACCTCGCCTACGCCGTCCAGTGGTGGTTGTTCATCGGCGTGGCCGTGGGCGGGTGGGCCCTGCTGATGCGCCGCGAGGCACACGACCTGCGGGCCGCCGCCGACGATCCCGCACGCGAGGGCGCCCCGACTCCGTAGGGTTGGACGGAGAGGCACTCTCCCCGAGCTTCGGAGGCCCCATGCGCTCCCTCGTCTGGATGAAAGACGCAGGCGCCGAGTACGCGGAAGTCGACTTCGCCGAAGGACCGGCGGCGACGGGCACGGCGGTGACGGAGGGGACGGGCGATATCGACGGCCCGCCTCCGGGCCGCTTCGACGACCTTGACAGAGCCCTTGACTGCGCTCTCGGCCTGTCGCCCCTCACCGGCTCCATGCCGGTGCTGCGGCACGGCCTCCTCAAGGGGGGCGGCCGAGTCGCTCCGACCATGGCCTGGGTGGGGGTGCCGCATCTTCAGGCGATCCGCCGTCCCCAGCGGTACACCCACCTCGACCAGGGATCGGTCCGTTTCGAGAGCGAAGGTTTCACCGCCGACCCGTCGTCCTACGACGCCGGCGGCCTCGTGAGCGACTACCCCGGACCGGCCTGTGCCGTACGGTGACCGCCCCGGCCCGAGCGTGAAGACGCCGCCGGGTGAACGAACGGATACCAACCGGAGACCTTGCAGCTTGTTCGGTGTTATCCCATGGCCTTACGGTTTACTACCGTGACTACGCCGCAAACCGACACCGACCCGGAGCCGAGGAAGCGGAACTACGTGATCATATCGGCCGATGATCATCTCATCGAGCCGGCCGATCTCTTCGAGGACCGGCTGCCCGACAAGTACAAGGACCTCGCGCCCAAGGTCGTCGAGACCGACGCGGGCCACCAGGTGTGGCGGTACGGCGGGGCGACCTACCCCTGCGCGGGGCTCGACGTGGGCGCCGGCCTGCCCAAGGAGCAGTGGACGCTCGACCCCGTCCGCTTCGAGGACATGCGCCCGGGCTGCTACGACATCGAGGCGCGCGTCGCCGACATGGACCGCGCCGGGATCTGGGCGGCCCTGTCCTTCCCCGGGATGCTGGCGACCCAGGCGGGCATGCCGTTCGCCAGGACCCGCGACCAGGACCTCGGCCTGGCCCTGGTCAAGGCCTGGAACGACTGGCACGTGGACGTCTGGGCCGGGACCTATCCCGAGCGCATGATCGCGCTTCAGCTCCCCTGGCTGCCCGACCCGGAGATCGCGGCCAAGGAGATCAAGGCCAACGCCGCACGCGGGTTCAAGGCCGTGGTGTTCCCCGAGTTCCCCACCCGGTTGCGGCTCCCGTCGATCCACAGCGGCCACTGGGACCCGTTCTTCGCGGCCTGCGAGGAGACCGGCACGGTCGTCTGCCTCCACACGGGCGGGTCGTCATGGGCGCCGGTGCCCTCGCCGGACACCCCGATCGAGGCGATCACGACGCTGATCCCGGCGAGCGCGATGTTCGCCTGCGCCGACTGGCTCTGGTCCGGCGTGCCCCTGCGCTTCCCCGGCCTGCGCATCCTGATCGCGGAGGGGGGCGTCGGCTGGCTGCCGATGTTGTCCGAGCGGGCAGACTACGCGCTCGACCATCCGGTCGCGGCCGAGACGACCTGGGAGGGCGGCCTCAAGCCCAGCGAGGTGCTCCGGCGCAACTTCTTCTTCGGGACGCTCGACGACAACGCGCTCGGCGGCGTGCGGATGGCGGTCGGCATGGAGCACGTCCTGCTGGAGAGCGGCTATCCCCGCGCCGAGTCCACCTGGCCGGACACCCAGAAGACGGTGGCGCAGAACCTCGGCATCCTGCCCCCCGCCGACGTCGCGAGAGTGGCGTACGGCAACGCCGCACGCCTGTTCGGGCATCCCCTGCCGTCCCGGGCCTGGCTCCGGATGGAGGAGCTCTAGGAGGGCCTGGCGGGCAGCCGGGGCACGCTCTGGACCAGCCGCCGCGTGTAGGGGTGGCGGGGAGAGCCGAGCACGGCGGCGGTGTCGCCCTGCTCCACGACGCGTCCCCGCTCCAGCACGGCCACCTGCGGGCACAACGCCGCCACCACGGCGAGGTCGTGCGACACCATCACGACGGTGAGGCCACGCGTCTCCCGCAACTCGGCCAGCAGGTCGACGACGCGCACGCGGGTCGAGACGTCGAGCGCGCTGACCGGCTCGTCCGCCAGAAGGACACGCGGTTCGCACACGATGGCGCGTGCGATGGCGACCCGCTGCCGCTGCCCCCCGGAGAACTCGTGGGGATATCGGCCCGCGGCGTCCGCGGGCAACCCGACCGCGTGGAGCGCGGCGGCGACGCGCTCACCGGCCGCGGCCCTCCTGGCCGGGCGCGGCAGATCCTTCAGCAGGCCGAGCGAGCGGAGCGGCTCGGAGACGATCCTCGCGACGCTCTGACGCGGGTCGAGCGAGGAGTAGGGGTCCTGGAAGACCGTCTGGACGTCGCGCCGGAAGCTCCGCATCCGTGCCCTGTCACCGAGTTCGAGCGCCGTGCCGTCGAAGAGGATCCGCCCGGTCGTCGGGCGCGTGAGCCCGAGCAGCAGGCGCAGCAACGTGGTCTTGCCGGCCCCCGACTCGCCGACCAGGGCCACGCCCCTTCCGGGCATGACGCCGACCGACACGTCCGTGAGCACGGCGGCCGACCGGCGGTAGGCGAAGCCCACCTCCCGGGCCTCGATGATCGGGGTCATCGTGTCCCCCCATCCGGCGCGTTCAGCCGGTCCAGCGCGGCGTCGAGTTCCCTCGCGCTTTCCACCAACTCCCGGGCGTACGGGTGACGTGGTCCGTTCACGACGTCGAGGACGGCGCCCGACTCCACCGCGACGCCGTCCTTGAGGATGAGGACGTGGTCGGTGATCCCCGAGACGACCGCCAGGTCGTGGCTGATGAACAGCAGCGCCATCGAGTGGGCCGAGACCAGGCCGTCGAGCAGCGCGAGGACCTCGGCCTGCACCGTCACGTCGAGCGCCGTCGTCGGCTCGTCGGCGATCAGCAGCGCGGGGCGGCAGGCGAGCGCCATGGCGATCGCCACCCGTTGACGCTGGCCGCCGGAGATCTCATGCGGGTACGCCTTCGCGATCCGGCCGGGCTCGGCCAGTCGAACCTCCTCGAGCGCGGCCGTGACGGCCTCCCGCAGGGCCCGGCCGCGCAGCCCCTGGATGCGCCTGAGCGGCCCGGCCACCTGGTGGCCGATCCTCATCAGCGGATCCAGGGCCGTGAGCGGCTCCTGGAAGACCACGCTCACGGCCCGTCCGCGCAGACGGTTCAGCAGCCGCTCGCCCGCTCCGACGATCTCCGTCCGCCCCATGCCGGGGACGTCGAGGGCCACGCTGCCCGACGCGGTCATCCCCGGCGGCAGGAGGCCCATGATCGTCAGAGCCGTCAGAGACTTGCCCGACCCCGACTCCCCGATCAGGCCGAACCGCCCGCCCGCGTCCACCGTGAAGGACAGGTCCGAGATCAGGTCACGGCCGTCCCCCGAGCGCACGCGCAACCCGGAGACCTCCAGCAGGCTCATCGGCGCCTCCTCCTGGTGGGGTCGGCCACGTCGCGGAAGCCGTCCGCGATCAGGTTCACCCCGATGACGAGCACGACGATGAGGACGCCGGGGGCGATCACGCCGACCGGGGCGATGAAGACGCTCGCCTGCGCCTCCTGCAACATGCGGCCCCAGGACGCGTTCGGCGGCGGAGCACCGAGCCCCAGGTAGGACAGGCTCGCCTCGGCGAGTACGGCCAGGCCGAACTGGAGCGCCAGATTGACCGACAACGTGGGCCAGATGTTCGGCAGCACATGCTCGATGACCACACGCGGCCATGACGTCCCCGACGTGCGCGAGGCCGTGATGAAGTCCTGAGCGAGCACACGCTTGACGAGCACCCGGGTGAGCCGGGCGACGATCGCCGACATGGCCAGCCCGATCGCCACGATCGCCGAGGTGAGGGACGCCGCCTGCGTCGCGGCGACGAGCATCGCCAGCAGCAGCGTGGGGAACGCGATGAGGATGTCCAGGAGCGCCGAGACGACGTCGTCCAGCCACCGGGTGGCGAACCCGGCCGCCAGGCCGGCGGAGATCCCGATGACTCCGCCGAGCAGGACCGATCCCGCCCCCGCCGCGAGGGCGATCCGCGCGCCGATCATGAGCTGGGTCAGCAGGTCGCGCCCGAGCTTGTCGGTTCCGAGCAGGTGCGGCAGGCCGGGAGGCATGAGCCGCCGGCCCGAGGTGTCCTCAGGAGCGAACGGCACCCAGAACAGCGAGACGACCGCGACGATCACGATCACGCCGACGAGCACGCAGCCGATCGTGAGCGTCACGGACCTGGACACGTGACGAGGCGTGGTCTTCGCGCCGTCTTCCTCGGGAGCGCCGACGACGGCCTGTTCGACGCTCATCGGGCGTCCCTGGCGAGGGAGTGGCGCAGCCTCGGGTCGATGAGGCGTTGGACGAGGTCGGCGACGAACCCGATGACCAGCACCACGAGCGTGCTGACGAACAAGATGCCCTGGATGACCGGATAGTCATGCTGGGCCAGCCCCTTCACCAGCATGCCGCCGAGCCCCGGCAGGGCGAAGACGCTCTCCACGACCACCGCTCCCAGGAAGGTGCTCGCCAACTCGATGCCCAGGATCGAGATGACGGGCACGACCGCGTTGCGCAGGCCGTGACGCCACATCGCCCGGGCGAAGGAGGAGCCGAGCGCCCGGGAGGTCCGCAGATAGTCGCTGCCGAGCACGTCCAGCGTGGCCGAGCGCACGTAGCGGATCAGCGAGGCCGACATGACCAGGGCGACCGTGATGACCGGCAGCGTCAGCGAGGTCAGCGCCTTCGCCGGGTCGGCCCAGTCGTCCTGGGGAAATCCTCCGGCCGGCAGCACCCGGAGGGAGAGCGAGAACACGGTGATCAGCAACATCCCGACCCAGAAGACCGGTACCGCGATCCCCAGTTGCGACACCCCGCTGAGGATCGAGCCGTACCAGGTGTTCGCCTTGTGCGCGGCGACGAACCCGACCGGCACGGCCACGACGACGGCGAGCACGAAGGACAGCAGGGTCAGGGGGACCGTGACGACGAGCCTCGCGGCGATCTCCGGGCCGACCGGGAGCGTGCTCACGAACGACTCGCCCAGGTCGAAGGTGGCCAGTTGCCCCAGCCAGGAGACGAACTGCTCCGGCAGCGGGCGATCGGTGCCGATCTGGTGGCGGGCGGCCTCGATCTGGTCCGGAGTGGCGCCCACGGAGAGCAGCGAGTTCGCCGGATCGCCCGGCAGAAGCCGGAGCAGGAGGAACAACACCGCCGCGGCCAGCAGCAACGAGACGACGAGGAACGCCGTCCGGCGCAACAGGTAGGCGGTCATGGAGGTCCGATCGTGATGCGGGCGGTGACGGGCCCGCCCCGGCCTGCCGTACGGGACGGCGGCCGGGGCGGGATCCGTCAGGCGCTCTTCTTGATGCCGTAGGCGTAGAACTGCGAGTTGAGCCCGTTGAGCGGGTAGCCCGACAGCGACGAGGACGCCACGACGATCTGCGGATAGAGGTAGAGCCAGTCGCTGGCCGCGTCGGCGGCGATCTGCTCGTTGGCCTTCTTGAGCAGGGCCGTCTGCTGGTCGGCGGTGTCCGACTCCTCCGCCTGCTTCACCCAATCGGTCACCTGGGGGTTGTCGTATCCCCAGTAGAAGTCGGGATCCCCGTACCAGACGACGTCGCGATCGTTGACGTGCTCCTGCATCGTCGCGGCGAAGTCGCGGTTCTTGTAGACCTTCGTGTACCACTGGTCGGCGGTGATGATGTTGATCTTCACTGTGATCCCGACCTTGGCCAGTTCCGACTTGATGAACGTCGCCGCGGTGGGGTGCGGGTCGTAGTTCGGGGTGTCGAGGGTGAACTCGAACCCGTTGGGGTAGCCCGCGTCCGTCAGTTCCTTCTTGGCGAGGGTCAGGTCGTACGGATTGACCTTCGTCAGGTCCTCGTACCACGGGTCGGTGGGCGGAACCATCGAGCCGATCAGCGTGCCGTACTCGCCCCAGATGGAGTCGAGCAGCTTCTTGTTGTCGATCGCCGAGGTGATCGCCTTGCGGACGAGCGGCTTGTCGAACGGCGCCTTCCTGTCGTTGAAGGCGAGCAGCAGCTTGGTCGTCGAGTGCCCGTTGTTGACCTTGTAGTTCTGGTTGCCGTTGAACTGGGCCAGCGCGTCGGGGCTCTGCTCGCTGGTCACGACGTCGACGGCGTCGGTCAGCAGGGCGTTGTTGAGCGCGGTCGCGTCGGTGAAGTAGTGGAACACGACCTGCTTGTTGGTCGGCGCCGTGCCCCAGTAGCCCGCGAACCGGTCCAGGCTCAGCGTGGAGCCGCGCTTCCAGGTCCCCAGCTTGTACGGCCCGGTGCCGTCCTCCGAGGTCGTGAGGCTCTTCGCCTGGTCGTTGATGATCCAGACGTAGCTGAGGTTGTAGACGAACGAGATCGACTTGCTCGCCAGCGTGACGGTGACCGTGTGGTCGTCCGGCGTCTCGATCTTCTTGATCCCGGCGAAACTGCTTTTGCGGGCCGACTGCGAGTCGGGCGCGATGACCTTCTCGATGCTGTACTTCACGTCGGCCGACGTCAGTGCCTTGCCGGAGTGGAACTTCACGCCGTCGCGCAGGGTGAAGGTGTAGGTGAGGCCGTCCGAGCCGACCTTGTAGTCCTGCGCGAGGAGGTTGTCGACCTTGCCGTCGTCGGTCAGCCGGAACAGGCCCTCGTAGACGTTCCCGTTGAACGCCTCGGTGACGCCCTGGCCTCCGCCCTCGGTGTTGTCGAGGTTCTGCGGCTCGTAGAGGGACCCGATCTGGATCGTCGCGTCCTTGTCGTACGCGCCGGCGGTCGCACCGCCACCACCGGAACTCGTCGAGCCCGTCCCGCCGCAGGCGGTGAGGGCGAGGGCGAGCGCCGCGGCGGCGCCGATGAGCGACGTCGTCTTCCTGTTCACTGTTTCTCCTGGTGGCGGCCGTGCGGCCGCCTGCCGTGCGGGTGGTGCGAGGGAATGCGGGGACGGTCTTCCTCAGTGCGGCCTCAGTGCGGCCTCAGTGCGGAAGGAAACCGCCGGTGAAGACGGGGAGCTTCTCGCCGGCCTCGACGGGAACGCCGAAGCGGTTCTGTGCCGGGGGAAGGGGACAGTTGTAGTGGATCGAGAAGCCACAGGGCGGCACATAGGCCTGGTTGAAGTCGAGGACGACCGTCTCGGCGCCCGGCTCCCGGGGCACCTGGAGGAAACGGCCGCCTCCGTAGGTGACCCGCCCGTTGGTCGGGTCGCCGAAGACCAGCAGCAACGTCCCGTCGTCGTCGAAGGCGCTCAGGTTGTGGAAGGCGCCGTTCAGAGTGAAGGTGATGTCGCCGGGGACCACCAGGTCACGGGTGCCGCCGTTGTCGCGGATGTGCTCGAAGGGCACCGCGCGCGCCTCGGACACCGGTGTGAAGGTCGCCTCGATCACCCACTCGGGCGCGAACGGGAAGACCTCGACGGTGTCGAAGTGGCGGATCGCCGCAGAGTCCGCGTCCCAGAGGCGAATGCCCCGCTCGGGCTCGCCGGTCCCGATGTGCCTGCGCTCCAGTCGGGTGGCCGTCACGCTGTCCGGCCGGCCGTCGAGCGCCTCCTCGAGGGACACCTCCGTGCCGGACGGCAGCCAGCGGGTCTCGACCAGAGCCAGGTTGCCCGTGGGCGCGGTCACCGAGGCGAGCCTTGCGGCCCGCCAGGCGTCCCAGCCCGCACGCGCGGAGTCGATGGTGGATGCCGGGGCAAGTGCGGACATGGCGGGAACGGCTCACTTCGATCGGGGGCGGGCAACTCTCGCCACTGATGCCGCAAATGCACCAAAAGCGAGGATTACGAGAATACCCGACCCGTAAAGGGGGTTTTAGCGGACCCCCCGGCGGCCCTTCCCCTTGGTCGTCCCGCGGCCGGGCACATCATGGCCGTGCACGCTCTGGTCGTGCACGCTCTGGCTGCGCACTCCGCCCTTGGGGATGCCGCCGGCCCTGGACATGCGAGCCCGCTCCCACTGGACGTACTGGCCGCTCGCACCGAGCAGCGAGGTCATGAGCCAGAGGAAGACGCCGAAGTCGTCGACGATGCCGATGCCGATGAAGAAGTCGGGGATCACGTCGACCGGAGAGATGATGTAGGCCACCGCCAGGCCGAGCATCCCCAACTTGCTCCGGGAGAGTCCGGGGTAGTCGCCCCTCATGGAACCGCGGATCATCCTGGGCAGCGCCCTGACCCGCGCCATCAGGCCGGGCGAACCGGGCCGGGACACCTCCTGATACGCACGCCACGTCGCCGCCGCACGTCCCGCCTTCGCCATGCCGCCACCTCCAGGAGATGAACTGCCCCCTTTGCCATCCCTTTAACGTCGCGGGCGTTCGCGCGGTTCCAGCCGGCAGGAAGCATCCGGCAGGGCGCTGCGTCGCGGCAGGCGTGAATACCGATGGATGCGCGACCGGGGCGGAGGGAAGGGTCAGTCGACAACGCAGTGGCGTGTGGGGCGCGGCCACGAGTGCGGAATTCTCATTGAGTAGACCGACAAGAGCCTCGCATCCAACGCATGTGAGCCCGAGCGGTCATCTGGGAAAATCTCCAACGATCATTCGACGCCGGATGACGTGCGCCGTTTTGGGACGCCCTTATCGCTTTCAGCGCCCGCTCGAGGCCCACCTCAGGGCGATGCGAGGGCACTGTCGACATTGACGGCATATGCCTCATGTGCTTATTTGATTACTAGGTTCCTCGGGCACGCTTCAGCGTCGGCACTCCATCCTGATCATTGCGAAAGGGGCCCTGGATGGCCAAGACCTCTCCGTCGCCTCAGGCCGGAGATGACGAATTCGGGGCCCAGAGAACCATCCGTCGTTCGCGATTGTTCTTCGTCTTTCCCGTGATCGCCATCGCGATATTCGCCTTCAATTTGATATGGGAAGTCGTCCGCCACAACATGGACCAGAAATCGCTCACGTCCTGGCCGTTCAGATTCAGCATGGTGGACACGTCGACCACTGCGAACATCCTTGTGCTGGCGACCGGACTCCTCATCGCTCGTCTTCAATATGCCCGGGTCCTGCGCCCGGTCATCGGCTTTTCCATCGACGATGCCGACGGGCTGTTCAAGCCGGACAGTGATCAATGGCGATTCTGGTTGTTCAACGCGGGGCCGGGAACGGTCGTGGTCGAGAGATTCGAGTATTACGTCGAATTCAAAGGCGACGAGGACGCCGGACGACTCGATATGAACGACTCGCGCTCCTGGGTGCCTTTGGCCGTGGTCAACGATCAACTGCGTTCGCGTGGCCTGAAGGACGGCGAAGACTATTTTCTTCGATGGAACACGAAGGGTGCCCCCGTCCCACCTGCCTCGAGCTACAAGGAGGGCGGCAGGTTCGCGTGGTTCACCATCAGAGGACTTGCGGAATTAGAGAGATTCGATGTGAGAATTCAGGTCATGGACGGACTGGGAGACATACATGAACGTACGTTCCCTTTCATGCATCGTCTGCCCAGCGTCACGGAAGACGCGATAAAGGCCTTCCGTACCAGGAACCCCCGGGCGTGAGCACCCCGGGAGGCGTCCCTCCTATTTGTCGTTGAAATTCTCCCGCAGTATCGAATAAAGCCACTGGTCGTGCCAGCCGCCCATTCGCCACTGCGCATTTCGTATCACTCCTTCTCGCTGGAACCCGGCCTTCTCCAGTGCACGCTGCTCGGCACGGTTGTCGGCATCGGTGAACGCCTGAATACGCTCAGCCCGTGTGTGCAAGAACAAGTATTCGGTCAACTGGATCTGTGTTTCCGTGCCGATGCCACGCCCTCGGAAGGCAGCGAATATCGTGATGCCGATGGACCAGCTCCACGAAGTGATCTCAGGTCCCCAATAGTGTTTCAGCCAGGTCACCCAGCCCGCCACGGAACCGTCCGCCTCAACCGTGAGTCCACCCAAGTCGGGCCCCAAAAGCCCCTCTTCGGCTATCTTCGTTCTCATTCCGTTGAACGAGCGATATCCGAACCACGCATGCTCTCCCGCCCCTTCGGGAGTTGAGATCTCGGCTTCGAACAGTGACACATCCTCATCACGGACCGGCCTCAGAGAAACCTTTGCCATTTGACCCATTCCCGGGAAGCGAGAACTCTCGAATTCGTCACACGGTGGAACGAGCGAGCCGAATGGAACATTCATTCATATTCCATGGCGCATTACCGTGGCATCGAGTGTAACAGGGGCGAGAATGAGGTGTTGCGTCTTGGAAGACCTTCGAGTGCGTCTCGGCCTCAGTCGAAGGTCATCCCGAGATATGAGCTCCTAAAATGCTTGCTACCGCTTCGCCGGGTGCCGGGTGAAGGCCCGCAGAATGAGTCCGGTCGCGTCGAGACGCGTGGTCTTCCCGAGACGTGCCAGCGGGATGCCCCCGGGCCAGGTGTGACCGCCGCCCTCGACGACGTACGCCTCGACGGTCGCGCCGCCGGCGCAGCGGAATGTCCGCAGGACGACGTCACCGGCGGGCTCACTCCGCGTTCCCTGGCCGCAGCCCATCGACTCCGTCCAACGGTCGACGGTCGTGTCGAACGAGGGAAGGCGCGCGTCGCGCAGCCACGCGGGCACCTCGACTCCGCCGATCCGGGCGGGCAGGCCCACCTGCCCCCCGTCGAACGGCACGACCCGATCGGCCGTCCCGTGGAAGGTGATGATCGTGGTGGGCGTGGGGCGGGCACAGGGCTTCGCGATCGTGATGCCGCTGACGGGCGCGACCGCCGCGAGCCGTCCATGGAGGCCGCAGACGAGCGCGGCGGCCATTCCCGCGCCGTTCGACATGCCGGCGGCGAACTCCCGCGTACGGTCGACGCACAGGCTCGCCTCGATGTGGTCGAGCAGCGCCGCGGCCGCCTTCACCTCGATCTCCTGGTCACCCGGCCGGGCCCCGGCGGCCCCGCCGAAGCCCGGGATGATCCAGCCCGCCAGGCCGGACGCGGTCTCGGGGGTCACGACGACATAGCCCAGGTTCGCTCCGGCGATCGACAGGCGCGTATACGCGTTCTCCTGTGCGGCGTCGGATCCCAGCCCGTGGAAGTCGAGGATGACGGGCGCCGGCGCCGTGTTGGTGAAGCCCGCGGGCATGCTCAGCAGGTAGTCGAGGCGCGTCCCGTGGACGGTCACCTGGTTCCTGCCGCCGGTGGGCGGCGGCTGTCCACAGCCTGTGGACGGCCGACCGGTGACGGATCGCGCCGCCTGCACCGGCGAGGGCTTCGGCCGTTCGGGAGCGGGCGGCGAGCACGCGGTCATCGCGACGCCCACCGCCACCAGGAGAGCCGAGATCCTCCGCATCCCTGCCTCCGTGTCTCGTCGGCGTCCCCGGGTCGGGGCTCACGTGTGGGGCTCCTGTGGTGGAGCGCTACTCCAGCGTCGGCGCCAACTCCCGTACCGCCTGGTCGAGCGGGACGTCTCCACCGGAAAGCGGCGCGAGGACGGGGGTGTCCAGGCCGTTGGCCACATACTCCCTGATGCGGGCCCGGCAGGTGGCCGCATCGCCGTGCACGATCAGGTCGTCGACGACCTCGTCGGGGATCGCCTTCACCGCGGCCTGCCGATCACCTGCCGCCCACGCCTCGTGCATCGGCCGCAGCACCTCGCCCCTGCCGAGCCATTCGTGGAAGGCGGCGTACACCGGGACGGTGAGGTAGCCCGCGAGCATGCGCCGTGCGACCTCCCGCACCCTGACGGCGTCCTCGCTGACCATCACGAACAGGCGCGCGATCAGCTCGGTCCGCTCTCCGAGCTCGGCCCGGACCTTCCGTACGTCCTGAGGCGAGACCCAATTGGTGATCGCGCCGTCCGCCTCCCGGGCGGCCAGGTGCAACATGCCGGGACGCAGCGCGGCCAGCACGATCTTCGGCGGCACCGCCGGCGCCCGCTCCAGCCGGAATCCCTTCACCTCGAAGGTCTCGTAGTGCTCGGAGACCTTCTCCCCCGCCAGCGCGGCACGCAGGAACCGCAGCGTGTCGCGGGTCCGCGCGTACGGCTTGACGAACACTCCGGCGTTCCAGCGCTCCACGATCGCGGGCGACGACGCTCCGATTCCGAGGACGAACCGCCCGGGTGCCAGATCGGCGATCGTCGCCGCGGACATGGCGAGCAGGCCGGGCCCTCGCGTCGACACCGGCACGATGGCACTGCCGAGACGGAGGGAGGGCGCCCATTCCGCGGCCAGGGCGAGCGGGACGAATCCGTCGGCGCCGTTCACCTCGGCCGACCACGCGTCGGTGTAACCCAACTCGGGCAACTCCGCGATGAGGGACCTGGACTCGTTCAGCGTCTCGTCGAAGAAAGGAATCGTGATGCCCCAGCGGTCCACGGCCACCTCTTTACGTCGTTTTCAGCTGACCTTACCAACCGGCCGGTATGCCTGGCGGATCATGCCCGCAGCTCTCGGACCACGTCGATGAAATCCCTGGTCACCCCTCGGATACCCGGCAGGTACGACAAGGCGACGAGCCTGTCCACCAGGGAGACCGTACGGTCGATCAGGCGGTAGGTGCGCTCGCACTCGGGCGAGGTGTCGTGGACCCAGAAGAGCACGATGCCCATCGACAACAACCAGAGCAGTTCGGGCAGCTCTTCGCGCAGCGCCGAGTCGATGCGGTTCTCCGAGCCGTCGACCACCTGGCGGTAGATGCCGATCGCCGACTCGCGAGCGGGCGCCGACTCCGGGCTGAAGGGGCTCAGCGGATTGGTGGGCTCGGCCGCGTGCTTGAAGAACTTCACGGCGAACTCGTGGTAGGGCTCCGAGATCCGCACCCATTCCCGGAGCACACCGCCGAGCCGTCCGGCGAAGGACCGTTCGGCCGCCAGCACCTCGCAGCAGGCCGCCTCGTGCTCCGCCTGGGCCCGGTCGTAGTAGGCCTGGACGAGCTGTTCCTTGGACGCGAAGTAGTAGTAGGCGTTTCCCACGGATATGCCGGCTTCTGCGGCGATCGCACGCATGGTCGTCGCCTCGAAACCGCGCTCCTTGAACAGCCGAAGGGCCGTATCGACGATCAGCTGGCGTGTCTTCTCGGCCACTTCGTCACTGTACGGCTTTCACCCGTGTCCGGTCATGGACCATCCACATGATCGACGGTCACCGGCAAATTCCGGCCTCTGGCAGGAATGACCGCGCCCGGAACGTGGCATCGATCATCATGGCGAGCTCCCCCGTCACGAACAGGCGAACAGCCATCGGGGAGCACATGGGCATACATCCGTCATGGTCGGTCCTGGCAGGTGCGGCATGCACCTTCGCACTGCTCCTGCTCGCACGACCGAGTGAGGCGACACCTGTTTCCCGGACGCCGACGCCCAAGGTCAGCTCGGTCCCTCTCGCGGCGGGCGCCCCCCGGTCGACCGCCGAGGCGCCGCAACCTCCGTCGCTGCCTCTCGGGGCCGATCCACCGGCCGTCTCCGAGTCGCTGGTGGGCACGTTCAGCGCGACGATCCGAACCTGGGACACCTCCATCACGGCCGTGCGGATGAACCAGACACAGGCCATGCACGACCTCCTGTCCGCCGGCCTCGGCTGGAAGTCGAGCGGGCACTGCGTGGACGCCGACCGGCGCACCTGCACGTCACTGGAGGACATCAGGTACGGCACGCTCATGCAGGCCATCGACCTGAAGCGCTCAAGCGGATGCCCGATCATCGTGACCGGGGGGACCGAGAAGGGCCACGCGGGGGGCTATTTCAGCCACAGGCACGGCTTCAAGGTCGACATCGCGCACAACACGTGCGTCGACTCCTTCATCACCAAGACGTACCGCTTCTGGAAGGTCAGAGGAGACGGCGCCGACCTCTACCGCCCGCCCCCGGCCCCCGGCCTCCCCTCAGCCTTGGACGTCTACGCCGACGAACCCACCCACTGGGACATCCTCTTCCGCTAACCCCCCACCCCATCCGGCGTGATCATGCACAGGTTCGGAAATGTGCCACCGACCAGCCCCAACCCCGAGCGTGATCATGCACAGGTTCGGCCATTGAGTGGTTGAGCTGCGCAAACACAATTCGTGATCATGCACAGGTTCGTACATCAGCGAACTGACCAGGAAAGATGCCAGGCGTGATCATGCGCAGATTCGGCGAGCGCCCACCTGAGCTGGTAACACGCGTTCCGTGATCATGCACCGACAGCGTCCAAGGCGTCCCCACGGTCTGATCACACATAATCAGATCTCGCACGCATCGCCGACCCGGAGCCAGTGCATGATCACGCACCACATACGCCCTGGCCCGCACGTGCTTCCACGAAAGCGCGCATGATCACGCGGAGAATTTCCCCAGGTCATCCGGGAAAACCACGAACCTGTGCATGATCACGGATCGCGTTCGCGCAGCTCAACCACTCAATGGCCGAACCTGTGCATGATCACGGGCGACATCGCCGCCGGTCAGGTGCAATCTCTCCGGAGGTGTGCATGATCACGC
>NZ_BOOO01000010.1 GCF_016863275.1 Planotetraspora mira | reverse complement strand
TCAAGAGTCACACGCGCATGATCACGCTCAAGAGCGTGTGAGATCACGCCGAGAATTCGGTGGCTACCAGGGCGGCGATTTCGGCTGTGTTGAGGGCTGCGCCCTTGCGGAGGTTGTCGCCGCACACGAACAGGTCCAGGGTGTTCGGGAAGTCGAGTGCCTGACGGATCCGGCCGACGTAGGTCGGGTCGGTCCCCACGACATCGGCGGGAGTCGGGAAGATGCCGTTCGCCGGGTCGTCGAGCACCACCACGGTCGGCGCGGCCTCGAGGATCGAACGAGCCCCCTCGACCGTGACCTCCTTCTCGAACGTCGCGTGGACGGCCAGAGAGTGGGTGGTCACGACCGGGACGCGGACGCAGGTCGCCGACACCTTGAGATCGGGGATGCCGAGGATCTTGCGCGACTCGTTGCGGACCTTGAGCTCCTCCGACGACCAACCGCCGTCCTTGAGGGAGCCCGCCCACGGCACGACGTTGAGCGCCAGCGGAGCGGGGAACGGCGACCCCGCCAGGTCGGGCACGGCCTTACGCACGTCGCCCGCGACGGTGCCCATCGTCCGGTCGCCGGCGACGGCCTCGATCTCGTCGTACAGACGCTCGGGGCCGATCACTCCGGCGCCGGAGACCGCCTGGTACGAGGCGACCACCAGTTCGCGCAGGCCGTACTGGCGGTGCAGCGCGCCCATGGCGGCCATCATCGACAGCGTCGTGCAGTTGGGGTTGGCGATGATGCCCTTGGGCCGCTCCAGCGCCTTCTCCGGGTTGCACTCGGGGACCACGAGCGGCACGTCGGGGTCCATCCGGAAAGCTCCGGAGTTGTCCACCGCCACCGCGCCACGCGAGGCGGCGATCGGCGCCCATTCGGCGGACACCTCGTCGGGGACGTCGAACATCGCGATGTCGACCCCGTCGAACGCCTCGGGGGCCAGCGCCTGGACGACGACGTCCTCACCGCGAACCTGGAGCACCTTTCCCGCCGAGCGAGGAGAGGCGATCAGCCGGATCTCCCCGTACGCCTCGGAGAGGTCGGGCCGGTTGGTCAGGATGTCGAGCATGACGGTGCCGACGGCTCCGGTCGCACCGACCACGGCCAGCGTGGGCTTGCGGCTCATCGTCCGGTACCTCCGTAAACGACGGCCTCGACCTGGTCGGAGTCGAGGTCGAATGCGCGGTGCGCGGCGTTGACGGCCGCGTCGACGTCGTTCTGCCCCACGACGACGGAGATGCGGATCTCGGAGGTCGAGATCATCTCGATGTTCACCCCGGCGTCGGCCAGCGCGCCGAAGAACTTGGCGGTCACGCCCGGGTGCGACCGCATCCCGGCGCCGATCAGCGAGACCTTGCCGATCTGGTCGTCGTAGAGCAGCTTCTCGAAGCCGACCCGCGTCTGCATCTTGTTCAGCGCCGTGAGCGCCGTCTGGCTGTCGTTGGTCGGCAGCGTGAACGAGATGTCCGTCCGCCCGGTGGCGGCTGCCGAGACGTTCTGGACGATCATGTCGATGTTGATCTCGGCATCGGCCAGTGTGCGGAAGATGGCCGCAGCCTCGCCGACCTTGTCCGGCACGCCGACCACAGTGATCTTGGCCTCGCTCCGGTCATGTGCGACGCCGGAGATGATGGGCTGCTCCATCTCGGTTCCTTCGATCTTGGGGTCGGAGACGACCCACGTGCCTTCCCGGGTGCTGAACGAGCTTCTGACGTGGATCGGCAGGCCGAACCTCCGCGCGTACTCCACGCAGCGCAGGTGGAGGATCTTGGCGCCGCAGGCGGCCATCTCCAGCGTCTCCTCGTAGGAGATCCGCGGGATCTGGCGGGCCGTACGGACGATGCGCGGGTCGGCGGTGAAGATGCCGTCCACGTCGGTGTAGATCTCACAGACGTCCGCGCCGAGCGCGGCGGCCAGGGCGACGGCGGTGGTGTCCGAGCCGCCCCGGCCCAGCGTCGTGATGTCCTTGGTGTCCTGGGACACGCCCTGGAAACCGGCCACGATCGCGATCTGACCGACGTCGAGGGCCCCCCTGATCCGGCCGGGCGTCACGTCGATGATGCGCGCCTTGCCGTGCGAGGAGTCGGTGATGACCCCCGCCTGCGAGCCCGTGAAGCTGCGCGCCTCCTGGCCCAGGTTGGCGATCGCCATCGCCAGCAGCGCCATCGAGATCCGCTCGCCGGAGGTGAGCAGCATGTCGAGCTCGCGGCCCGGAGGCAGCGGAGACACCTGCTGGGCCAGTTCGAGGAGTTCGTCCGTGGTGTCGCCCATCGCCGAAACGATCACCACGACCTCGTTGCCGGCTTTTTTCGTCGCCACGATCCGCTGGGCGACCCGCTTGATGCAGGCGGCGTCGGCGACGGAGGAACCACCGTATTTCTGGACAACGAGCGCCACAGGAATCTCCGAACGAATCAGGACGTGGAGCTCACAGTGTACTTGGGGCGCCCAAAGCCCAACTGGCCTAGATCAGCATGTGGACGATCAGACGACCGTGCTCTCCTCGACGACGTCGAGACGGGTGTGCGCGACCAGGGCGTGCAGTGCGCGCAGCGCCGCGCCGGCGTGGTTCCCCCACGTGTTGAAGTAGGAGTACTGCCACCACCACAGCGCCTCGAGCGGCCGGCCGGCCCAGTAGTGCCGCAGCCCGTGGATCAGGTCGGCCGCGACCGCGGACAGGTCGTCCGACAGCCGGTACGGTGTGACCCCCGTGTCCTTGTACGGGTCGAACACCTCGGCGTAGTCGTCCACCGGCCCGAGGCGGGCGGCGAGAGCCGTACGGAGCGGGTCGATGTCGGGGTCGTCGCTCAGCGCGGGCTCGACGTTGCCCCTGAGGATCACGTCCTCCATCGCTCCGAGCTGAGTGCCCGCGAGGCTGACCTGCGCCACCTCCACCAGGAGCAGGGGCAAGATGGCGTCGCCGCCCTCGCCGCCCGCCAGGCGAGTCAGCCCGTCGATGTAGTTCTGGGCGTGTCCGGCAACCCGTTCGGCCAGGTTGTTCAGCTCTTCAGACATCCAGCAGCCTCCGTCCTTCGAAAGCGCGGCCCAAGGTGACCTCGTCGGCGTACTCGAGGTCACCGCCTACAGGCAGACCGCTGGCCAGTCGTGTCACTTTCAGCCCCAACGGCTTGACGAGCCTGGCCAGGTAGGTGGCCGTCGCCTCACCCTCGAGGTTCGGGTCGGTCGCGAGGATCAGCTCCGTGACCTGGCCGTCGGCCAGGCGTGCCATCAGCTCGCGAATTTTCAGATCATCGGGACCCACACCGTCGATCGGGCTGATCGCCCCGCCGAGAACGTGGTAGCGACCACGGAACTCGCGGGTCTTCTCGATCGCCACGACGTCCTTCGACTCCTCGACGACACAGATCACTTGCGGGTCGCGCCGCTGGTCACGGCAGATCCGGCACTCCGCCTCCGCGGCGACGTTGCCGCAGATCCGGCAGAAGCGGACCTTCTCCTTGACCTCGAGCAGCGCGTGCGCCAGCCGCTTCACATCCGCGGGCTCGGCGGCGAGCAGATGGAAGGCGATGCGCTGCGCGCTCTTGGGACCGACGCCGGGCAGCAGCCCGAGCTCGTCGATCAGATTCTGGACGACCCCTTCGTACATGGCTTCTAGAACCCCGGCAGCTGACCGAGGCCGCCGCCGAGACCCTGCGCGAGCGGGCCGAGTTTCTCCTGCTGCAGCTCCGAGGCGGCGCGAACGGCGTCCCGCACGGCGGCGAGCACGAGGTCGGCGATCGTCTCGGCGGTCTCCTGCGGGTCACCCGCGTCGATGGCGTTCGGGCTGATCTCGAGTTCGAGCAGCTCGCCGCTGCCGTTCACGGTCGCGACCACGAGGCCGCCCCCCGCGCTTCCCTCGACCTCAGCATCGCTGAGCTCCTGCTGCGCGGAGACGAGCTGCTGCTGCATCAGCTGAGCCTGCTCCAGCAACTGCTGGAGGTTGACATCCCCTGGGTTCACAATCGTGCGCTCCTCAGCGTCCAGCGACGTGTTCGTCGCGACGAGCCTACGGGGTTCGCGGCTGTTCTGGCACTGGCGCGCCTGCGTGTTCCCCGCAATCGGCAGCACAATCACAAACGACGGTCAAGAGCCGTCGGCGCAGGCAGGAGGACGCAACACTCGTGCCAACCGGGCCTCTCGGCAGCCTCAGCTCACTCGTTCGATGAACGGGAAAAGAGGCATTAACCGGAAATGACGTAAGGAACCGCACGGATGGGGACCGCGCTACCCCCACAGTCCCCATCCATGCGGAATCCTGGACCGGACGGTTCCCGTCCCCCCTCCAGCGGCAGGGAACCGTCCTTTCCATCACACCTGGTCGTTGCCGTCCGATGTGACGAGAGAAACGTAACCGGCCTTACGTTGCATACAGGTTGCGATCAATTGGTTACTCCTGGAGATTGGCAAATGCCGTCTCGGATGTTAGGCAGTTGTCGGAGACGTCCTCCATACGCTTCACCCGACGGACCCGGGGGTGCTGAATGCCGGACCTGTCAGTCCGCCGGTTTCATGAGGCGGCGATGAGGGGAGACCGCACCGGCGAAGGTGGGCCGCGCAAGGTCATCTGGGAGTCGTGGTGCCGATCCCTCGACGCCGGCATCGATCCCGAGTGGCATGCCGCCCCGCTGGTCTACGACACCGACGAGATCGACGACGCGCGGGCGAGCCACCCGATGAGCCGCCTCCTTCCGATGCTCCGCCACACACTGGTGCAGATCGCCGACGAGGCCGCGCACATCATGGTGATCACCGACGCCGACGGCCGCGTCCTTTGGCGGGAGGGGCACCAGCAGGTCCGCAAGCAGGCGGACCTGATCGGCCTCGCCGACGGCTTCCAGTGGTCGGAGCAGGTGGTCGGCACCAACGGGATCGGCACGGCTCTGGCCATGAAGAAGCCGACCCATGTATACGCGGCCGAGCATCTCGCCCTCGCGCTGCACGACTGGTCCTGCGCCGGCGCGCCCGTCGTGGACCCGGACTCGGGCGGCGTGCTCGGCTGCCTCGACATCACCGGCAACTCACGCGCCCTCCATCCCGCCTCCGTGGCCCTGGTCGCCGCGGCGGCCCGGCTGGCGGAGAGCCACCTCACGTTGTGGATGCGCGAGCACGACGAACGGCTTCGTGCGCGCCACCATCGCCCGGGCCGTTCCGGCACTCTCGTCACCCTGACCGGCCGGATCATCGCGGGCGACCGGCGACTCGGCGCGCGGGTCCGCCTCCCCGACCACGGTGACCGGATGGCGCTGCCGGACGGCCGCGTCGTCCTCCTCGAACCCCTCGGCGACGCCTACCGGCTCCACACGCTGGACTCGTTCCCCGTTCCCAGGCTCACACTGAACCTGCTCGGGGCCGACCACCCGTTCGCCTACCTCGACGGCGTCCGGGTCCCGCTCTCGCTCAGGCACGCGGAGATCCTCACCCTGCTGGCCTCCCACCCGCGCGGACTGACCGCCGAGAAGCTCTCCTTCCTCCTGTACGGCGACGACGGCAACCCGGTGACCATCCGCGCCGAGATCCACCGCCTACGGGCCCAGCTGACCAGGGCAATCGCCGCCAAGCCGTACCGGCTGACCTGCGATGTCTACGGCGACTTCCTCGCCGTACGGCAGGCACTCGCGGCCGGTGACCTCGCGACCGTCGCCCGCCACTACCAGGGTCCGCTGCTTCCCCGCTCGGAGGCTCCGGCCATCCGGCAGACACGCGACGAGTTGGAGGCCAGGGTCCGCACCGGGCTGTTGGCGAGGGGCACGGTCGACGACCTGTGGTCCTACGCGCAGACCACCACCGGACATGACGACGTCGAGGTGCTCGAACGCCTGGTCGCGACGCTGCCTGCGGGGGATGAGCGCCACGCCGCCGCTTCGGTACGGCTCAGCCTCGACGGCGGATGACCTCCACTCTCAGGAGTGGTCGATCTCCTCGATGATCCGGCCGCCGAGCTCACGCTGGATGAGCGCCATGCCGCTGAGCTCGCTCGCCTCGGCGTTGGCGTCGTTCAGCGGGTCGACGTCGTCGGCATCCGACCCGGGCGATGCGCTCTTACGGCTCGGCACCGACTCGGGCCATGCCTGGCGCGGTCCCGCCTGGGCGGCGGCTCTCGCAGCCGATTTCGCCGCGGCCAGGCCGGGGCTCGACACCGGCCCGCTTCGCGCGCCGGCCATGGCCATTCCCGGGCCCTCGTCGTCGTCCGACGGCTCGTCCGGCCAGGACTCGTCGGTCACACCGGCTGTCCCCGAGGCGACCGAGCCGCGCGCGACCGGGCTCGCCGCCCCGTTCCGGGTGGCCTGCGACCGCCGTGCCGTACCGGAACCGTTGCGCGCGGCGCCGTTCTGGGCCGAACCGTTGTGGCCTGAGGTGTTCTGGGGGGCACTGGTCTGGGCTACGTCGTCCCCGCCCGTGCCGTTCTGCACTGCTCCGGCGGCGGCTGGGACCGGGGCCTCGCCTCCGCCCGCCTGCGGGCCTTGACCCGGCGGCCCGGCGGAGGACCTCACCTCCGGGCCCTGGCCTCCTGCCGTCCCCGTGCCGCCGTCCACCGGCGACCCGACCGAGGGAGATGCGCCCGGCCCGGGGCCGTGACCGTTGGGGCCACCGGAACCGCCCGCGGGGCCGCCCCCTGCGGACGGGCCGGCCGGACCCCGGGAGCCCATACCGCCGCCACCGGGACCGGAACCGCCGACGACCACGTCGACCCGCCACTTGCCGCCGAGCACGTCGCCGAGCGCCGCGGCCACCACCTCGTCGCGCTTGCCCTTGAGGAACCCCTGCACGTCGCCCGGCTTCTCGAAGCCCACGGTGACGAGGTTGCCCTCGACGCCCAGCAACCGGCCCTGGGCGTTCAGGATCATCCAGGCGACGCGCTGCCTGTTCTTGATCGCTTCCAGGACCCGCGGCCATGCCTGCTGCACCGGCCCCGCCGTACCCCCGGCGGAATCGTGGCCCACAGGCGCGGCTTCGGGCGTCGCGGCCTGTGTGGAGGGCCCCGCGGGCGCGGGCCAGTCGGTGTCCTGAGCGGCGGCGGCCGTACCGGGTTCAGCTGCGGGGCCAGCCGCCGGGACCGACGCGGCGGGAGCGGAGGGCTCGGGCATCGAGGACGAAGCAGCCGGTGCGGCCTGTGGTTGCGAATGATCCTGAACGGGCGCCTGCACCGCTGACGACACGGGCGGCGGCACCGAGGCCGGCGCCGCGTACGCGGCCGTGGACACGCCACCGCGCTCAAGACGTTCGAGGCGCGCCAGCACCGCGGCCTCGCCCTGGTCGACGGCGGGCAGCAGGACACGGGCGCACATCAACTCGAGGAGCAAGCGGGGGGACGTCGCCCCGCGCATCTCGGTCAGCCCCGTGTTGAAGACCTCCGCCGCCCGGGTGAGCTCGGCGGGCCCCATGGAGGCGGCCTGCGCCTGCAGGCTCGCCAGTTCGTCGGCCGGACGGTCGAGGAGGCCGTTGCCCGCGGCCTCGGGGACGTTCGCGAGGATCACCAGGTCGCGGAAGCGCTCCAGCAGGTCCATGGCGAAGCGGCGAGGGTCGTGACCCCCCTCGATGACGCGGTTCAACGACTGGAAGACCTGCGCGCCGTCGTGCTTCGCGAAGGCGTCGATCATCTCGTCGAGCAGGCCACCATCGGTGTAGCCGAGCAGGGAGACCGCGCGCTGGTAGGTGATCCCGCCCTCGTCGGCCCCCGCCAGCAACTGGTCGAGGATCGAAAGGGAGTCTCTGGCCGAGCCCGCGCCGGCGCGCACCACCAGCGGCAGCGCGGCCGGTTCGTACGGCACCGCCTCCGACTCGAGGACCTCCTCCATGAGCTGCCGGAGCGTGGTCGGCGGCATCAGCCGGAAGGGGTAGTGGTGAGTGCGGGACTTGATCGTCCCGATGACCTTCTCCGGCTCGGTGGTCGCGAAGACGAACTTCAGATGCGGCGGAGGCTCCTCGACGAGCTTGAGAAGCGCGTTGAAGCCCTCACGGGTGACCATGTGGGCCTCGTCGATGATGTAGATCTTGAAGCGCGCGGCGACCGGGGCGAAGAAGGCCCGCTCACGAAGGTCGCGGGCGTCGTCCACGCCGCCGTGGGAAGCGGCGTCGATCTCGATGACGTCGAGGTGGCCGGGCCCGGTGGGGGCCAGGGCGACGCAGGAGTCGCACTCACCACAGGGATCAGGCGTGGGGCCCTTCTCGCAGTTCAGGGACCGGGCGAGGATGCGGGCGCTGGAGGTCTTGCCGCAACCGCGGGGACCGCTGAAGAGGTAGGCGTGGTTGATCCGGCCGCTGCGAAGCGCCTGGCGCAGCGGTTCTGTTACGTGCTCCTGCCCCTTGACCTCGGCGAACGTCCCGGGCCTGTACTTGCGGTACAGCGCAAGGCTCATGCCGTCTCCTCGGGGGTTCAACCCGGCGGGCGGTCCCGCTAACTGAAAAGAACCCCTCGCGCACCCGCCAGAGCCCGCTTATCCTTGCTGCCTTCCGGCCCTGGGGAGGTTCACAGGATGACGCCGCGCGAGGGGTCCGTGGCACAGTCTAACCACTCCGGGCGGGTGCGCAGGCCGTGAAAACCCGTGAAAACCACGGTCACCACATGGCTGAACGTCCGCTAAGCTGTTCGGCGGAGGATTCGCCTAGTTGGCCTAGGGCGCACGCTTGGAAAGCGTGTTGGGGGCAACCCCTCAGGAGTTCGAATCTCCTATCCTCCGCGCCTGGTTGAGGCAGAACGAAGAGGGGCCGACCCCATCCAAGTCGGCCCCTTTTTGCTGTCCAGGTCTCAGTTGTCCAGCGAGCACCCTGCCTGTCGGCGACTCGCCGAAGATCGGGCCCCGGTACACGGGGGCCGATCAGCCGATGCGCTCCTTTGGCGCTCACCACCGCCCTGAGCACGGAAGACGCCATGCGACATCTATCTCCGGTGTCCCCCGGCGCCAGGTGAGGCGGGACCTGCCGGTCATGTACGGCCGGCTGTTCACTTGGAGGCGTGGGCCTGGCGCCACTGCTCGGCCGCCTGCAGCATCGCGCGGCCGACGTGGTCGAAGAAGTCGCCGATGTCCAGCAGCCGGATCCCGGCGGGTGAGGCGGCTCCGAGGGTGCCGGCCGCCCGGCGGGCGAAGTCGGCCACCTGGGTGTTCTGGCGGGCGCTGGCCATCCAGCCACGGAAGAGAGCGTCGGCGTCGATGACGTAGTGGTCGCGACGCCGGCGCTGGTCACGTTCGCGGCGGACCAGTGCCTGGTGTTCGAGCTCGCCGACGGCCTTCGAGATGGAGGCGGGGCTGACCTGCAGGTGCCGGGTGAGCTCGGCGGCGGTGAGGCTGCCGCTGTCGGTGAGGTAGAGGCTGGCGAGCACGCGGGCGGTCATCCGCGACAGGCCGGTGGCGATCATGATTTCCACGAACTGCTCTTCCAGGTCATCGACCGCCTTGACCTCGGGTTCCCCGGAGGCCGGCTGGCTCCTCCTGGCACGTCCCCGGGTGGCTTCGTGCGCCTGGTCTGCCTGGTAGCCATCAGGGCCGCCGTTGCGAGCCACTTCGCGGGTGACGGTGGACAGCGGCCGATCCAGCCGAGTGGCGATCTCGGTGTAGGTGAGCCCTTCCGCCAGGCCGTCGGCGATCTGCCGACGGTCCTGGTGGGTCAGCCTGCCTCCGGGCATGGTGCACCTTCCTGATCGCGGCTGCGCGGACATCGCAGTCTTGCATCCACTCGAAGCTCATTGCAAGTCAATCACTTGCATTCACCTTCATCTCATTGCAATCCATGCTCATCATGCCTGTTGAAAAGCAGATATGGCGTTGACGAAATACTGAACGCAAGTTAGCTTTTCGTATGTCGAAAACGACGAGGGATCGGAGCCCCCCATGAAGTCCTGGCATCGTCCGCTGCTGATCTGCGCGGGCCTCATGTGCACCCTGATGCTCGTCTGTGTCGCCGGGTTGCTGATCGACGACCGGACGCTGCTGGGCGAGTCGGTGTGGGTCAAACCGTTGAAGTTCGGCTTCGCCTTCGGCCTCTACGCCGGGACACTCGCCTGGCTGCTGTCCAAGCTGGTCAAGGGCAGGCGGCTGGGCTGGTGGGTCGGCACCGTGTTCGCCGCCGCCGCGACCGTCGAGGTCGGCGTCATCACCCTGCAGGCCGCCCGCGGCACCATCAGCCACTTCAACGCCGACCAGAGCGATCCCATCACCGTGGCGCTGGTCCCGTTTCTCACCTACGGCGTAATGATCATCCTGATCGCGCAGCTGATCATCGGGGTAATGGTGCTGATCCAGCGCACCGCCGGTCCCGCGCTCACCCGCGCGATCCGCGCCGGGCTTGGACTGGCCACCGTCGGCATGCTCGTCCCGCTCTACTGGATGGTCACCGACATCCACCCCCGTACGGTCACCGACGCCAACGGTGCCCGGATCCCCATGTTCCAGGGCCACGGCATCGGCGACCCCGACGGCCACGGCATGCCCCTCACCAACTGGAGCGTCACCGGCGGAGACTTCCGCGTCCCGCACTTCTTCGGCCTGCACGGCATCCAGGTGCTGCTCGTCCTCACCGCGGTCCTGGCCGCCCTGGCCACCCGGCACGCCTGGTTGCGGGACGAGCGGGTGCGTGCCCGCCTGGTGGGGGCCGCCGCCCTCGGCTACAGCGGCCTCGTCGCCGTCGTGACCTGGCAGGTCGCTCGCGGCCAGTCCCTGATCCACCCCGACGCGGCCACCCTCGCCGCCTTCGCCGCGGTGGCACTGGTCACCGCGCTCGCCACCGCCTGGACCATCCTCGCGGCCAGGCGAGCCGTACGGCAGGCCGCCGGCACAGAGCCCCGCCAGCTGATCTCACTTTGATCCTCGTGGACGCCCTCGAAACTCCCCAGCCTCTAAGGACGCGATCATGACCAACCCGGCGATCTCCGCCAGCGGCCTGCGCAAGGCCTACGGCAAGCACCTCGTCCTCGACGGCGTCGACCTGGACATCCCGGCCGGCACCATCTTCTCCCTGCTCGGCCCCAACGGCGCCGGCAAGACCACCATGGTGAAGATCCTCTCCACCCTCATCTCCGCCGACGCCGGCGACGTCTGGATAGCCGGCCACCACCTGACCAAGGACGCCCAGAAGGTGCGCGCCGCGATCGGCGTCACCGGCCAGTACTCCGCAGTGGACGGCCTGCTCACCGGCGAGGAGAACCTCCGCCTGATGGCCGACCTGCACCATCTGAGCCGATCCGACGGCCGCAGACGAGCACGGGAACTCCTCGAGCAGTTCGACCTGACCGAGGCCGCCGGCAAACCTGCCGCGACCTACTCCGGCGGCATGCGACGACGCCTCGACCTTGCCATGACCCTCGTCGGCGCCCCCCGCATCATCTTCCTCGACGAGCCCACCACCGGCCTGGACCCGCGCAGCCGCCGCACGATGTGGGAGTCCATCCGCGGCCTGGTCGCCGACCACGGCGTCACCATCTTCCTCACCACCCAGTACCTGGAGGAGGCCGACCAGCTCGCCGACCAGCTCGCCGTGCTCGACCACGGCAACCTGGTGGCCCAGGGCACCGCGGAACAACTCAAGCGCCTGGTCCCCGGAGGGCACATCAGCCTGCGCTTCGCCGACTCGCACGGCTTCGAGACCGCGTCCCAGGGGCTGCGCCCGATCTCCCGCGAGGAGGAGACGCTCACCCTGCACGTGCCCAGCGACGGCGGTGTCAGATCGCTGCGAGCGCTGCTCGACTGGCTCGACGGCGCCTTCGTCACCGTCGACGAACTGGCCGTCCACACCCCCGACCTCGACGACGTCTTCCTCGCCCTCACCCAGGAAAGTGAACCCGCCCGATGAACGCGCTCCACGACTCGGCCACGATGCTGCGCCGCAACCTGAGGCACATGCTCCGCTACCCCACCCTCACCCTCATGATCATCGGCATGCCGATCATCTTCCTGCTGCTGTTCGTCTACGTCTTCGGCGGCACCCTCGGCGCGGGGCTCGGCCAGGCCGGCGGCCGCGCCGACTACCTCGCCTACGTCACCCCCGGCATCATCCTGATGACGGTCGCCTCGGCCTCCACCGCCACCGCGGTGACCGTCGCCACCGACATGACCGAGGGCATCGTCGCCCGCTTCCGGACCATGGCCATCGCCCGGGCCTCCGTCCCGACCGGTCACGTGCTCGGCAGCATGATCCAGACCCTGCTCGGGGTCGCCGTCGTCGGCGGCATCGCCGTACTTCTCGGATTCCGCTCGACCACCGGCCCCCTGCAGTGGCTCACCGCGCTCGGCATCCTGGCCCTGTTCGTCCTCGGCCTCACCTGGCTGTCGGCCGCGCTCGGCCTGGTCGCCCCCACCGTCGAGATCGCCAGCAACATCCCCATGCCGCTCATGTTCCTGCCCCTGTTCGGCAGCGGCTTCGTGCCCACCGACTCCATGCCCGGCGCGCTGCGCTGGTTCGCCGAGCACCAGCCGTTCACCCCGCTCATCGAGACCCTGCGGTCCCTGCTGCTCGGCACCCCGATGGGCGACAACGCGACCGTCGCCATCGCCTGGGGCGCCGGCATCGCCGTGGTCGGCTACCTGTGGGCCAGGAAGCTCTACAACCGCGACCCCGCCCGCTAGGCCCAGGCGAACTTCCCGCTCCCTACCCCGACCGTCGCACCGACCGGCCCTCTCGGCGGGTTCAGGCGAACCCCTTCGGTCACAGCATTCAACAGAGGGGCCGACCCCATCCAAGTCGGCCCCTTTTCGCTGTCTCCGTCCTCCTCGTGTGGTCCGCCCCGGCGCCTCCCACGACAGGGAGGTCCCACGTGACCCCCTCTAGACGGGCGAGCCGACCGGCCGGGCGAGGGTGAGGAGCTCTCGGGCCAGCACCTGGGGGTGGGTCACCATCGCCAGGTGCCCGATGCCCTCCAGCGTGATCACCCGCATCCCGCGCCTGGCCGCCAACTCGGCGGTCTCGTTGAGGAACGGGAGCCCGGCGCAGTGCACGTAGGCCGAGGGGATGGCCTCGCGTGCGGCGTCGTCCACGGCGGGCAGCGCCTCCTCGACGGTGCGCCTCGGCACGGGGGTGACCCGCTCCTCCAGCCACCGGCGATCACTTTCGTCGTCCACGCCGAAAAGGGCGGGATCCACGGGCGAAGACATCCAGGGCAGCCCGGGCGGCGACTGGCCGAAGTGCTCTTTCATGAGGGGGATCAGGTCGAACGCCGACTGGCCCGAGCGCGGCAGGAGGCCGTCGACGTAGCACAGCCGACCGATACGCCCGGGGATCATCCCGCCCGTTCCGGCGATGACCATGCCTCCGTAGCTGTGCCCCACCAATATCGCGTCGGTCACGGCCTGGCGCTCCATCAACTCCACGATCTCGTTGATGTGCACGGACAGGCCCAGGTGAGGAGCGGCCAGGTGCCGGCGATCGGCCATGCCGGCCAGGGTGGGCGCGAACACCCGATGCCCAGCCCCTTCGAGCATGGGCCGCACGCGATCCCAGCTCCACCCTCCGAGCCAGGAGCCATGTATCAGTACATACGTCGCCATGCGTCCCCCTACGACCAGTCGTTTCCCCCGCCGCCCATGTCATCCGGCGCCTCACGACAGCTCCGCATTCAATCAATATGGTCGGTCGTCTTAATCCGCGTCAAGACACTTACAGCCATATCTGCAGAGGTCAGCGCCATCGTGGGCCGCGTTGAACGGGATCGAAGGCCGGGAATCCTCAGCGGGGCATGCCGTACGGGCGCGGCATCGCGGACCTCGAACCCGGCGGCGATACAGGTGGTGAACTCGACGCGCCTGGTAGGGCAGGCACTACCCCGGATGTGGGTGCGCGCAGGCTGGGGATGTGATCGTCGCCGTCCCTAATGTCGAGGTCATGCGATCACCCCTTTCCTTGACCCGCCGTCTGCTTGCTCTGGCATGTGCCACCAGCGTCCTCATGGTCCCCGCCGCGACGGTGGCCATGGCCGCCACCTCCCCCACCGCCTCACGGCCTCCCGCGGTCACGGCCGGCCCCGATCGTGGCGAGGTGCTGTCGGCCATCAGAGTGGAGCGTCTTTCCGGCAAGCAGGTGACGGCCTATCTTCACAAGACCGGATTCCCCGCCCCCGAGTCCGTCGGCGGCGTCGACCTCTACACCCTCGTGTACGGCACCGTCACGGTGGACGGGAAACCGACGACGGCCAGCGGCGTGGTGGCTCTCCCACAGAAGCGGCGGCGTGACATCCAGACAGTGATCTACGAACACGGCACCATGGCCACCCGGAAGGACGCACCGTCCATGGAGAGCGACGGCGACGGCCGAGCGATACCGATCTCCTTCGCCTCAGCGGGCTTCGCGGGGGTCGCCCCCGACTACCTCGGCCTGGGAAGTGGCCCGGGATTCCATCCCTACATGCACGCGGAGTCCGAGGCGACGGCGTCCGTCGACCTCCTGCGTGCGGCTCGCACGGTCGCGGCCCGCCACGGGCAGACGTTGAACGGCCAGGTCCTGGCCACCGGGTTCTCCCAGGGCGGCCAGGCGGCCATGGCCCTCGGCCGCGCGCTGCAGCGTGGCGCCGACGCCCACCTGAGGCTGACGGCGCTCGCACCGATCAGCGGCCCCTACGACGTAGAGGGCGCCGAACTCCCCGCCGCGCTCTCCGGTGACCTGGACCCGCTCAGCTCGACGTTCTACCTCGCCTACTGGATCGTCTCGATGAACCGGCTCTACCCCTTCTACGACACCCCTGGCCAGGTGTTCCGCGCGCCGTACGACGCGACGATGGAGAAGCTGTTCGACGGTGACCACGCGTTCGAGGACATCGCGGCCGGGCTGCCGCAGAACCCGCGGGCGCTGCTCACCGACGCGTTCGTCCGACGGCTCGAGCACCCCACCGGAGCACTGCTCACGGCCATGCGCGCCAACGACACCACCTGCACCGACTGGAGTCCCCGCGTGCCGGTACGCCTCTACGGGGCCAAGGGGGACGGGGACGTCGCCTTCGCCAACGCCGAGCACTGCCTGAGAGACCTGCGCGCCCGGGGCGCCGACGTGTCATTGACCGATGTGGGCGACGTCGACCACAACACCTCCGCCTACCGCTCCATGCCCTTGGTGCTGCGCTGGTTCCAGCAGATCCAGAAGCATTGAACGGGACGTCGACGCCGAGATCGGTCAGACCCAGCTGCGCGGAATCATGCGCCACAGCCAGTCCTGATAGGAGATGGTCGTCGCGGTGAGGACGGGCGACAACCACCAGAAGTTCATCAGCGCCAGCAGGGCGAACGCGCCCACCACCGAGGTGCCGCCGACCCGGCGTCTCGCGGACGCCCCCACGGGCCCGATGATCAGCCCTGCCACCAGCACGATCGCAAGGATCATGAACGGCAGCATCGGGAGCGCGTAGAACAGGAACATGGTCCGATGGTCGGCCACCGCGAAGTAGAACCACGGCGCCCACCCGGCCAGATAGGCGCCGAGCACGGCCCCCGCCCGCCAGTCGCGCGTGCTGAAGTACCACACGACCAGCGCGATCAGCGCCGCCACGGCCCCGAACCAGATCACGGGGGTGCCGGTCGCCAGCACGGCCGACGAGCAGTTGTCCGAGCCGCAACCGCCGGTCGGCTTCTGGTAGTAGAACGACACCGGCCTGAGCAGCAACGGCCACTGCCAGGGGCTCGACTGGTAGTCGTGATGGGTGGTCAGCCCCTCATGGAAGCCGAGCACCTGGTCCTGATAGCCCAGCCACGACCGGAACGAGTCGAAGACGAAGAAGACCCATCCCTGCGACGTCGCCTGCTCCCAGTTACGGCCCCAGCCCTTGTCCGTCGCGAACCATCCGGCGGACGAGGCGATCCACGTCACCACAGGCACGACGGCCGTCCAGGCGACGCCGAGCGGCCAGTCCAGACGCCATGCCGTCCGATAGGGCTGCGGCAGGCCGATCGCCCGGCGGGCCCCCGCGTCCCACAGCAGCGTCATGACCACGAAGGCCAGGATGAAGAACGCACCCGTCCACTTGGTGGCCAGCGCGGCGCCCAGGCAGAGTCCGGCGGCGAGACGCCACGGCCGTAGACCCAGCCGGGGTCCCGGCGCGGTCACCGCCGAGCTCTGGTACCAGTCGACGAGCCGTTCCCTGCTTCGGTCCCGGTCGACCACCAGGCAGGCGAACCCGGCGAGCACCCAGAACATCAGGAAGACGTCGAGCAGCGCCGTACGCGACAACACGAAGTGCAGGCCGTCCAGCGCCAGCAGGAAGCCGGCGAGACAGCCGAGCATGGTCGAGCGCGTGAGACGGCGGGCCACCCTGGCCAGGACGAACAGCGAGAGGGTCCCCACGAGGGCGGCCATGAACCGCCAGCCGAACGGCGTGAGACCGAACAGCCACTCGCCGAGGCCGATCATCCACTTGCCGAGCGGGGGATGCGCGACGAAGGCCCCGCACTGTTCCGCGGGGGCGCAGGTCTTGAAGATCTGCGTGCTCCCGCGGAGCATCAGGGCGTCGGCCCCGTCGACGAACTGCCGCTCGACGCCGTAGGTGATCGTGGAGAAGGCGTCCTTGGCGTAGTAGGTCTCGTCGAACACCACCGCGTGCGGAGTTCCGAGACGGTCGAACCGGAGTATTCCCCCGAAAACCGCGACGATCAGCGGGCCGAGCCATCCCCACAGGGGGCTCCCCGGCATCGGCGGCACCAATCGGTCCCTGACCGACATCGGCGCACTCCCGCCGAGTTCTCCGACTGCCCGATCGGAAGTCTGCGCCACACCGGCATAGTGTCACAAACCCCTATAAAAATGGCCAATAATATGAGCGATTCGCCGCAGGTAATGGCGTTCGCCGTTGGCCTGGTACTTCATCCTGAACGGTCCGGCGGCGCGTGTCGTGCCGCCGTCGCCGCGGCCGCCCGGATTCCGATCGGTGAATGGTCTTCCATATCGAGGGCAGAACGCGCGGAGCGACAACATCTACCGCGCGATCAGCGCGCCCACATTGGGAGCGTCACAGATGGATTTCGACGACGATGCGCGACTCGACGCGTCGCAGGTGGAAGACGTCGGCGGGCGACGCGGCGGTATGCCGCGCGGTGGGATCGCGATCGGCGGCGGAGCCGCCGGCATCATCGCGCTCATCCTGGCCCTCATCTTCGGCTTGAATCCCGGCGACATCACCGGCGGAGCCGAGCAGCCCACCGGGCTTGAGCCGGGTTCGGACCTGAGCCAGCAATGCCGCACCGGGGCCGACGCCGACCAGTCAGAAAAATGCAGGGTCGTCGGGGTGGTCAACAGCCTCCAGGACTACTGGGCGGGAAAGATCCAGGGCTACACCCCCGCCAAGACGGTCCTGTTCTCGGGCGGCGTCCAGACCGGGTGCGGCGCCGCCGACTCCTCGGTCGGCCCGTTCTACTGCCCCGCGGACCAGAAGGTCTACCTGGATCTCAACTTCTTCAACGACCTTCGGACGCGTTTCGGCGCCGAGGGAGGGCCGTTCGCCCAGGCCTATGTCATCGCCCACGAGTACGGGCACCATGTGCAGGACCTGCTCGGCACCATGAACAGGGTCGGCCAGGGCCGGGGCGCGGAAGGCGCGTCCGTGCGACTGGAGTTGCAGGCGGACTGCTATGCGGGTATCTGGGCCCGCAACGCCGTGAGCACCGGTTTCTACGCCAAGCCGTTCACCGATGCCGACATCCGTGAGGCACTCGACGCGGCGTCGGCGGTCGGCGACGACCGCATCCAGGAGCAGACGAGCGGGCGCATCGACCGCGACGCCTTCACGCACGGAACCTCGGCCCAGCGGACCAAGTGGTTCACCAACGGCTACAAGTCCGGCGACCCCGCACGCTGCGACACCTTCTCCGGAGGCATCTGATGCGCTGTGCCGAAGAAACGGGCCCGGAGGAAATCGACGGCATTCCTCTCTTAAACTACGTACCGTGATCTTTAAGTTGGTCGGCGACGGACGGCCTTACCCCGAACACGGCCTGTCCCATCGCGAGTGGGCGCAGATTCCACCGCGACAGGTCAGGCTGGACACGCTGATCACCACGAAGGCGGTGCTGGATCTGCACTCTCTGCTCGCCAAGGACTCCACGTTCTACGGCGACCTGTTTCCGCACGTCGTCCAGTGGAACGGCGAGCTCTACCTCGAGGACGGCCTGCACCGCGCCCTGCGGGCGGCGCTGCACCAGCGATCGGTCCTGCACGCGAGGATCCTCGACATCCAGTCCTGAGCGAACGAGCCGCCCCGGGCAGGGGCGGACTCAGAGTGACGCCCGCGTGGCAACCGGCCGCACGAAAGTGCCGGGCCGAAATTATCCGCTTTTTACGGATTTGAACGTAAATTTTCTATATGTGCCGGACTCGTCGTCCTCAGGCCGAGCCCGGCAGCGCGTCCGAGCGGGCTCTGGGCAGACTGGGTACAGTCGCCCGCCCGAAGCGCGCCTCGGCCCCCGACAGCCGGGTGATCAAAAGAGCCGCCGACCTGTGAACGCAGGTCAGCGGCTCATCTTCAGTGGCGCGTCGGCCTGCGTCGTCAGACGGCTACGGCCTCGATGACCACCATGTTCCCCGCCTCCGCCACCCGGGTCCGGCGAAGCCCGGCTCGAGTGAAGAGCGCGTCGTACTCGGAGAGATCGCGCTCGCGCCCTCCGGTCATGACCAGCATGTTGGCGTCCATCACCGGCGCGAGGCCGGGGACGCCGACCGCTCCAACCAGGAGTTCCACAACGGCTACGCGGCCACCGTCGTTGAGGGACCTTCCGCAGTTCGTCAGGATGCGGACGGCCTGCTCGTCGTCCCAGTCGTGGATGATGTACCGCAGCAGATAGAGGTCGGCGGCGGGAACCTCCTGGAAGAAGTCGCCGCCCACGACGTCGAAACGGTCCTCGAGGCCGTCCGCCTTGGCCGCTTCCAGCGCGGCGGGGACCACGTCCGGCCGGTCGAGCACCACGCCCCGCATACCGGGGTGGTTCCGCATGAGCTCGCGGATCAGGGAGCCGTCCGCGCCGCCCACGTCCACGGTCAGACCGGCCCCACCGATCTGGTGGGCCATCGGCACGCCGTCGGAGAAGGCGCTGTTTCTGATGGCCTCCGGCTGGATTTGACGTCCGCAGGCACCTTCGCTGCGGTCGAAGGCCATCGGTGACCCGGGTCACATCTCGCCGGAACTGTCACGTGGGCATGGTCACCCCCGTCTTCTCACTGTCTGCGACGGATTCGAGAAGGGGATGACAGATCATGCAGGAACGCATGCGTATGCAAGAGGTGGCGCCGGGCGGGTACCGGAAGGTGCTCGAACTGAACACCTACGTCCAGGCCAACGTGAACCCGACGTTGCTGGAACTGATCAAGCTGCGGGCGTCGATGGTCAACGGATGTGCCTTCTGTGTCGACATGCACAGTGCGGACGCGCTCAAGGCGGGGGAGACCAGTCGGCGCCGGCTCGCCCTCTCGGCGTGGACCGAATCGCCGTTCTTCACCGAAGAGGAGCGGGCCGCGCTGGCGTTGACCGACGCGGTGACAAGGATCAGCGAGGGTGGCGTCCCCGATCAGGTATGGGATGCGGCGCGGGCGATCTGGTCGGAGAAGGAGGTGGCCGACATCGTGATGGCGGCAATCATGATCAACGCCTTCAACCGGATCGCGATCAGCACCCGCAGGCTGCCCGAAGGCGCGTGAATATCTCCACACCCACTTCCGGGCGGCCGAACGAGCATCGGCCGCCCTGGACGGCGTTCACCCCGACTCCGCCGTGGTAGAGGATCCCGATCGGCCCGGCGACGACGGCACAGTGTTCCAGCAGCACCGGACCATGCTCCTGGGGGTCGCCTATCGGTTGCTCGGCAGCTTCGCCGATGCCGAGGACGTGGTTCAGGAAGCCTGGTTGCGGTGGTCTGGTGTCGATCAATCGGCGATCGAAGCACCTGGCCGGTTTCTGGCCACGGTGGTCACTCGATTGTCGATCGACCGTATGCGGCTGGTCCATCGCCATCGGGAGACCCATGTCGGTCAATGGCTGCCCGAACCGGTGCTCACCCAGGAGGGGCGGCCGCTGGGTCCGGCCGAAACCGCCGCGCAACGCGAAACGCTGTCGTTGGCCATGCTGCGAGTCATGCAGCGGCTTTCCGTGCCCGAACGTGCGGTCTTCGTCCTGCGCGAAGCCTTCGGCCTGCCGTATGAAGAGATCGGCGGAATTCTCGGGCTGGGTGCCGCGCACGCTCGTCAGTTGTATCGGCGTGGCTCCAATCACATGACCGGCGGCCGTGATCGTTTTACAGTCGATCCGGGTCTGCACCGTGACTTGGTGGAACGCTTCCTGCTCGCGGCCCGCACCGGCGAGAGGGACGTCCTGGAACGGCTTCTCGCCCAAGACGTGACGATGTGGTGCGACGGCGGCGGCAAGGTGAGTGTTGCGCTGCGACCGGTTTCCGGCGCTGAGCGCGTTTCCCGGTTGCTGATCGGGAGCATCGCCAAGCATTCCTCTGTCGACTTCCGTATCGCCGAGCTCAACGGGCAGGCCGGACTGCTGATCCGCCTGGATTCGCAGTGGCACGTCTGCTCGTTCGAGGTCGCCGACAACCTGATCATCGGGGTGCAGTGGGTGGCCGACCCGGACAAGCTCGAGCACATCACCACGTGACCGGCCGCACCGCCGTGCGTGACGCCGCCTGAGACCCCTGACGCGAGAAAGCCCGCTCCTCATCGGAACGGGCTTCTGCGTTCTGCTCGGTCGGCCTGGCGGTGGAGGTGGGATTTGAACCCACGGATAGGTTGCCCCATCACACGCTTTCGAGGCGTGCGCCCTCGGCCACTAGGCGACTCCACCGCGCAGTAGCCTACCGGACGAACACACCGGTCCGCGCATCCGTTCGTCCCGGCGAAAGCCCAGAAAACCATCCCGGCGAAAACGTCGAAAACGATGGCGTCGCCTGGAGAACGGAGCCGTCAGGGGCGGCGGTCGGCGAAGAATTCCCTGAGAACGGCGGCGCACTCGCCGGCCAGCACTCCCATGACCACCTCGGGGCGGTGATTCAGCCGGCGGTCCCTGATCACGTCCCAGAGGGAGCCCGCGGCCCCCGCCTTCTCGTCGGCCGCGCCGTACACGACCCGGTCGACCCGGGAGAGCACCGCGGCGCCGGCGCACATGGTGCAGGGCTCCAGAGTGACCACGAGCGTGCAGCCGGCCAGCCGCCACCGGCCGGCCGCCTCGGCGGCGGCGCGGAGGGCGAGCACCTCGGCATGGGCCGTGGGGTCGCCGCTCGTCTCCCGGTCGTTGCCCGCCGCCGACAACACCGAGCCGTCCCGGTCCACCACGACCGCGCCGACGGGAACCTCGCCACGCCGTCCCGCTCGTACGGCTTCCGCCAGAGCGAGCCGCATGACGGCCTCGAAGTCCTCCGGAGACGAGCCGTTCACCGCAGCCGATCGAACTCGTCGGCGAAGGAGAGGCGTTCGGCGATCACGGCCAGAACGTCCGCGGGGAGCACGCCCTCTTCCATGCTGAGCTCCAGCAACTCCTCGGCGGACAGCGAGAAGTCGGCCAGCAGTTCGAAGTCCCCGGCCGGCCGTACGCCGAGGTCGGGGGTGTCCTTGTCCAGGGCCACGCCGGCGAGCTCGGCGAAGATCTCTCCGAGGGGATCCGCCAGCGCGGCGTGGGCGTCGGAGAGGAACATCCGGGGGTCCGCGTCACCGTCGTAGCGGACGATCGCGAACCACTCGTCCTCGATCTCGACGTACAGCAGTGCCAGCTCGTCGCCGTTGAGCCCGAGCGCTTCATGGACGGAGTCGGTCAGATCGTCGGCGATCTCGACGTCGCCGAGATCCACCTCGGTCCCGCTCCACCCGCCGTCGATCTTCACGAAGGCGGCGGAGAAGAGATTCGGTCTGGAGGGCATGGCCGTCTCCCGAGGTCAGCCGATCGCGGCGTCGACGGCGCGTTCGAACGGCTGGGAGAACCCCAGTCGTGCGGCGATGCTCGACAGCACCTCGTCCGGCAGCAGGTCGAGGTCTCCGGAGAGGGCGCCGAGTTC
Source organism: Planotetraspora mira (assembly GCF_016863275.1). Taxonomy (GTDB): domain Bacteria; phylum Actinomycetota; class Actinomycetes; order Streptosporangiales; family Streptosporangiaceae; genus Planotetraspora; species Planotetraspora mira. Next base: position 95,253 of record NZ_BOOO01000010.1, on the reverse strand, counting down.
CATCTCGTCGAGCCCCAGGTCAGCGAAGATCGACAGGTCTCCCGCGGGAAGGACGCTGTCGAGCTCCTCCTCCTCGGGGACGGGCACATCCAGGTACTCGAGGACCTGCTGGGCGAGCGGCCAGTCCCAGGAGGCGGTGATGTCGGAGAGAAAAATGCCTATTTCATCACCAAAGAGCCGTAATGCCACGAAGAAGTCATCCCCCACGGCGACCAGGCCAATCGTGGTCCCCATGCTCGGCGTCTGTCGCAGCGCGTGGATCAGGCCACGCAGGTCGGAGGTGAGCGCCACGGGAAGCATCTCCGCCTCCCATTGATCGTCTTCGCGGTAGACCACGATGGCGAAGTCAAGCGCATCCACGTCTGTCATCGTCATCCCTACGGGCATGGTCCTCACGTCATGTAATGGTCCCAGACTCGGAGTCCCACCGTCCGGCGCTCGCCCCAAATTGTGATCAAAAGAGTCAGGCGGCGTCGATGGCTCTGCCAGGGGACGGTAACTTCTTTAGCCATGGAGACCCTGGTAGTCGATCACCCGCTCGTCGCTCACAAGCTGACCACGCTTCGCGACGTCCGGACCGACTCGCCGACGTTCCGGCGCCTGGCCGACGAGCTCGTCACCCTGCTCGCCTACGAGGCCACGCGCGACGTCCGCGTCGTCGACGCGACGGTCGACACCCCCGTCGCCCCGGCCCACGGTGTACGGCTGGCACGCCCGATGCCGCTCGTCGTCCCGATCCTGCGCGCCGGCCTGGGGATGCTCGACGGGATGACCCGCCTCCTGCCCACCGCGGAGGTCGGCTTCCTCGGCATGATCCGCGACGAGTCCACGCTCAAGGCCCAGACGTACGCCACCCGGCTGCCCGAGGACCTGTCGGGGCGTCAGTGCTACGTGCTCGACCCGATGCTCGCCACCGGCGGCACGCTCGCCGCGGCGGTCCAGTTCCTGTTCGACCGCGGCGCCGACGACGTGACCGCGATCTGCCTGCTGGCGGCCCCCGAGGGCATCGCGCACATGGACGACGCCTTCAAGGGATCGGGCAAACCCCTCCGTCTCGTGACGGCGGCCCTCGATGAGCGACTGAACGAGCAGGGCTACATCGTGCCGGGCCTCGGCGACGCAGGAGACCGCCTCTACGGCGTGGTCTGATCTCCCCGCACCTCTCCCCGCGCCATAGTTACTCTGCGCACCCTTTCGGGTACACAGAGTAATAGACGACGTCGCCTCGCCCTCGCGCGAGCGGACGCGCCAGCGGGGAGAGTCATGAGTCAGCTTCCGGACAGTGAGCAGTACGAGCAGGTCGAGGCCATGCTCAGGGACGAGTTCGCCGGCATTCACCCGGCGGCCACCGTCAATCGCTGCGTCCAGGCCGCGCACCACGGTGCGGTGGAAGTGACGGGCCACGCCCCTCCGAGCCTGGTGGAGCGCATCGCGCGCAAACATCTTCAGGTTCTCGCGACCGCCGCGGCGGAGCGGGGGTGACGCCGCTCTATATCGACATGGCTCGACATTCATATTTTGCCGCTTTACCGAACTAGCGGCCTGGGTAATGTATAGCTCATGGGAGTGGTGACGGCAGTGCAGGCCAAGAAGCTTATTAAGTGGGGGGCCATCGGGATGGCGGCCTTCTACCTCTTGAACAAGCCCGCAGACGCGGCGCAGACGGTCCACGGCGCGTTCAACGGGCTGGTGACGGCGGGTAACTCGATGGCGCAGTTCTTCGCGCAGCTGACATGAGACTTGTGACCCACGGGGACTCAGCCCCGTCGTCGGTCAACCGTTACCTCCTCCCCCACGAACAACAAGTCATCATGGTCCGGCGCCATCCCGCCGTACTGCTCCGGCCCGTCGCCGAGATCTTCGGCGGGCTGATCCTCGCGGGCCTGCTCAGCAAGTGGCTGAGCGGCACGGGGGGAAGTGAGGCCCTTGTCATCATCTGGTGGGCCTGGTTGTTGCTGCTCATCCGTTTCGTCTGGAAAGTGGCCGAGTGGTCCGTCGACTACTTCGTCGTCACGTCGCAGCGCATGCTCCTCACCACCGGCCTCATCACCCGCAAGGTCGCGATGATGCCGCTGGGCAAGGTCACGGACATGAGCTTCCAGCGGTCGCTGCTCGGCCGGCTGCTCGGCTACGGAGAGTTCGTCCTGGAGTCGGCCGGCCAGGACCAGGCGCTGCGGTCGGTCCCCTACATCCCCTATCCGGAGACCTTGTACCTGGAGGTCTGTCAGATGATCTTCCCCAGCAAGGACGACGACGACTGACGAGCGCAAGCTGACACACAGCGTCTCGTGATCGAACCTTCACCGTCGTGATTCTTGACGGAGGGTTACACGATTCGGTCGCTTCGTGCCATTATGGCGAGACCATTGACCATTCCCCCGCCCTGAGAGATCCAATGCCGAGTCAGGGAACCATCGGTGACCGCGTCCGCGGATTGCGGTTGAGCAGGCGCATGTCGCAAGCCCAGTTGGCCGGGCCTGACCTGTCCGACAGCTATGTCTCACTCATCGAGTCCGGAAAGCGGACGCCTACGCCGGTCGTCGCACGGCTGCTCGCCGAGCGACTCGGATGCACCACCGAGTTCTTGCTTCACGGGATAGAACCTCGGCAGCGCATCGACACCGAGCTCGGCCTGCGTCATGCCGAGCTCGAGCTGTATCACGGCGACCCCGTCGTCGCGGCCGACCGGTTCGGAGACATCGTCAAGGCCGCAGGCGACGACAACGCGATGCTCGCCGCGCACGCGCGGCTGGGCAGGGCTCGCGCGCTGGACGCGCAGGGCCGGACCGGCCGCGCCGTCGAGGCGTATGAGCGGCTCCGCCGTGAGGCCGCCGCCCACCCCGAGCGTCTGGCCGATCTCCCCCTCACTGTGGCGCTCTGCCGGTGCTACCAGAGGGCGGGCGACATGCTCCGCGCCCGCGACCTCGGCGCCCATGCGCTGTCCCAGGTCGAGCGGCTCGGTTTCGTCCACGGCGAGATCGCCGTCGAGCTGGCTCTCGCGCTGGTGGAGACCCAGACCGGCCTGCCGTACGTCGAGCGGGTGCTGGCCGCGTCCGGAGTGCCGTCGGCGTCCGACCGCAGCGCGGAGGCCCTCGATCTCTGGCAGGCCAGCGTGACCGCGGCCGACGGGGAGGACTCCGCTCTGGCGGTGCAACTCGCGGACGACGCTCTCGCAGCAGGACGGTCCGCCCGGATGGCCATCCGGTGCGCCAGGATCGCCGTGCAGTGGGCTCGGCTCACGGCGGCAGGTCCTGAAGGCGCCGATTTGGATCGAGCCAACGAACTCGTCCTGTCGGCGAGCCATGTCCTCGCAGGCTTCCCCGCCGAGAGGCTGGAACACGCTCGCAGCCTCGTGGCGCTGTCACGTGTGCGGCTTCGCACAGGTGAGGCGGACGGCGCGCTGAGCGCGGCGGGTGAGGCCCTGGACGTGCTCGCCGATTCTCGCGGGACGACAGCGGCCGACGCGCATCTGGTTCTCGCCGAAGTCGCGTTGGCACGCTCCGAAGACGCCGCCGCCCCGCTCCAGCGTGCGGAGGATCTGCTGAACGCCCGTACGGAGGCCCCCGACCGGGAGACCGCGCAGACCTGGCGTCAGCTCGGCGACCTGTGGGGACAGGCCGGATCTATTGATCAACAGGCGAAGGCATATCGTAAGGCGCTGGAGGCCGTCGGCATCCACGTGAACATTCCGGGCTCCACCGCTGCGGCGGTGCTCACCCGCTAGCCTCCCTGGAGCTCCGGCGTTCCGGAGGCTCTGGAATAATTGGGGTCGGCCAGTCATTCAATCATGGGATGACTGGTGTTTCCCAAGAGGAGGCGGACTGTGAGTCTGCGGACGGCGCAGCGAGCGTCTCTCGTCGACCAGGTGATCGACCAGCTGAAGGAGCAGATCACTTCAGGCTCCTGGCAGATGCACGGCAAGATCCCTACTGAGACCGTGCTGGCCGAGCACCTCGGCGTCGGCCGGAACACGGTGCGTGAGGCCGTGCGAGCACTGACCCACGCCGGACTGCTGGAGTGCCGACAAGGCGACGGCACTTACGTCCGGGCCATCAGCGAGCTGTCCGGCGCCATGGCGAGACGACTTCGGACGGCCGAGCAACTCGAGATCCTCGAGGTACGGCGTGCCCTCGAAGTCGAGGCGGCCAGGCTCGCCGCGGCCCGGCGCAGCGACAAGGACATCGTCGCCATCGAGGCGGCTTTGGCCGAGCGGGAGAAGGCCTGGGCGAGTGGGGAGCCCGACCGGTTCGTCGAGGCGGACCTGGCATTCCACGTGGCAGTGGTCGAGGCGACCCACAACAGCGTGCTGACCGACCTCTACATCGACTTCTCCGCGGCCCTGCGTGCGAGCATCGCGGCCGCGGGCGGCACGCTGGAACAGAACTACATCCCCCACGACGCGATCTTCAGGGCGATCGTCGCGGGCGACGCGGCGGCGGCCGAGCGGGCAGGACACGCGTGCATGGAGCACATCCTCATCGCGCTCACCGAGTCGCAGGATCTGACCGCCTGATCGCCCCACCCCAGGCAGGCCCGGTCGAAGTGCCGGGTCAGCCGAGGCGGAGAGACATCACCAGGTAGCGGAAGTCGGGATCGTCGCCTTCGTTGGCGATCAACGCCGGACGAGTCGGCGAGTCCATGTTGAGCCGGACCCGCTGGGTCTCGACTGCCGCCAGCCCGTCGAGCAGGTAATGGGGCTGGAACGCGATCTGGATGTCGTCGCCCTCGAGCTCGGCCTCCAGGACCTCGGCTCCTCGCCCGATCTCCCCGCCCCCGGCCTGGATCAGCACCTGGCCCTGGGAGAACGACAGACGCACCGCCGTGTTGCGCTCCGCCACCAGCGCCACCCGCTTGATGGCCTCGACGAACGGGGCGGCCTCCACGTCGGCGTGGATCGCCCACTGCTCGGACAGCCGGGACCGGTAGTCGATGAACTGGTCGTCCAGGAGCCGGACCGTGGTTGTGCGGCCCTGACTCTCGAATCCGGCCACGTTGTCGTCGAGGCCGATCACGACCTCGCCGCCACGCAGGGAACGGGCCACCTCGACCAGCACCCGGGCCGGCACCATCGCCGCCCGGCTCTCGTCCTCGCGCTCCGGATGCCAGAGGAACTCCCTGGCCGCGATCCGGTAGCGGTCGGTGGCCGCCATCGACATCTGAACTCCGTCGATGTCGAGCCGCACGCCGGTCAGCATGGGCAGCGTGTCGTCGCGGCTCGCGGCGGCCGCCACCTGCCCGACAGCGGTGGCGAAGACCCCGCCGCCGACCATGCCCACTCTGGACGGCATGGCGGGCATCGTCGGGAAGTCCTCATCCGGCAGCGTGAGCAGGCCGAACTCAGCACTCCCGCAGGTCAGAACGGCCTCGGATCCACTCCGGACGATCTCCACAGGCCGGTTCGGCAGACTTCGGGTGATCTCGGCGAGCACCTTGCCGGGGATCAGAACACGCCCGGGCTCCGCCACCTCCGCCTCGATGTCGGCACGGGCGGAGACGTCGTAGTCGAACGCGGAGACACGCAGGGCGTCGCCGGCCTCGAGCAGCAGGCCCGACAGCGCGGGAACGGCCGGGCGGCCCGGCAGCACACGAGCCGTCCACGCCACGGCGTCGGCGAGAACATCGCGGTTCACCTGAAACTTCACAAGACCTCCTGCGACTGTCCGCGCCGAGCCGTACGTCGCTGAAGGTAACGTGTGCGACCGACAGAAACAGCCGTGGCCCCAGTGTGCCATCGACGCCGCCCCGAAGGGCGGCGTTACTTCTCGTTCAGGAAGGCCAGGACGGCGAGTACGCGGCGATTGTCGTCATCGGACGGAACCAGGCCGAGCTTGGCGAAGATGTTCGCCGTGTGCTTGCCGACCGCGCTCTCGCTCAGGTAGAGCCGCTGCCCGATGGCGGCGTTCGACCGGCCCTCCGCCATGAGTTCCAGGACCTCCCGCTCACGCGGGGTGAGTCGCCCGACGGGTTCGTTGCGCGCGTTGCTGGCGAGCAGTTTGGCGATGACCTCCGGGTCCATCGCCGTGCCTCCGGCGGCGACGCGCCTCACGGCGTCGATGAACTGCTCGCCGTTGAACACGCGGTCCTTCAGGAGATAGCCGATGCCGCCCGAGCCGTCGGCGAGCAGTTCCCTGGCGTACAACTGCTCGACGTGCTGCGACAACACCAGGACGGGCAGCCCGGGGACGCGCTTGCGCGCCGTGAGCGACGCCTGGAGACCCTCGTCGGTGAACGTCGGCGGGAGCCGTACATCGACGACCGCGATGTCGGGACGCTCGGTGACCAGGGCCTCGAGCAACTCGGGCCCGGACTCGACCGCGGCCACGACGTCGAGCCCGTGCGCGCGCAACAGGTGGACGAGCCCCTCCCTGAGCAGGTGCAGGTCTTCGGCGAGGACTACGCGCACGCGAGGTCCTTGTCTTTCCGCTGTTGCGCCGACAGGGTGGCGGCGGTGGCGAGCATTCCGGCGCCCAGAAGGATCATGCCGATGATGGTCGGCCACTGGAACGGCTCTGGCAGGTGGAGGGCGAGGAACCAGGACTTCTCCTCGATTCCCACCAGCTTGAGGATCATCGCGACGAACCCCTGCGGGAAGATGGGGATCCAGCAGAGCGACCAGCATATGCCCATCGTGACCGTGCGCCAGGTGACCGGGGGGCGGCCGCGTACGGTCTGCAGCGCCCGCGGCAACTCGATCACGGCCGTGGTCGGGCCGCCCATGGGGCTGTTCAGCGCGAGGACGCCGTCGAACGCGCCGAGCCTCCGCTCGATGCCGGCCAGGCCCGTGCCGTGCGAGGCGTCCGCGCCGCCGTGACCGTCATCGGTCACGGTGATCCGCAGCTTGGTGCCCTGACTGCTGATGTCGATCCACGCCTCCGTGGCGCCGCTGTGCCGTACGGCGTTGGTGAGCAGCTCGCTCACCGCGAAGTAGGCGGCCGACTCCAGCGGGGCGTCGAGCCTGCCGGGAAGCTCCACGGTCACGCGCGTTCTGAGCGGGGTGTCCAGGGCGAGGGCGCGGATGGCGTCCGCGAGGCCGCGCTCGGCGAGCACCGGAGGATGGATGCCGCGCACGAGCTGACGGAGCTCCCGCAACGCGGTCGAGGAGGCGTCCCTGGCCTTGGCGAGCAGAGCCTTCGCGGCGACGGGGTCGGACTCCATCAGTTCCTCGGCCGCGCCGATCGTCATGCCGACCGCGACGAGGCGGGCCTGCGCGCCGTCGTGCAGATCGCGCTCGATCCGGCGCAGTTCGGCCGCCTGGGAGTCGACGACGTCCGTACGAGCACGGGCCAGGCGGCTGACCTGCTGCGCGAGTCTGGCCTTCTCGGTCGGGCCCAGCATCACCCTGGCGATCACCCCGTGCGCATGCACCGCCCAGGGGGCGTACCAGCGGGCGGCGCCGAGCGCGAGCACCGGCCAGAGGAGACCGATCGGGTTGCCGCCGGCCAGCTGGAAGACGCCGAGCGCGACGAGGATCGCGGGAGCACCCGCGAGCAGTCCGCCGGCCCACATGTCCGCCCAGAGGAACCCGAAGTCACGCCAGGTCGCCGAGTCCTTCAGCAGCCAGTTCATCCGGCGGTTGAACGCGGGGATCCTGGGCGTCCTGTAGAGGGAGCGGCCGTCCCGGTACCAGCCGTCGGACAGCGGCACCGGCGGGCCGGGCTCGGGGAGGTAGGGCTCGTCGATCTCGACGCCGGACCATGCGTGCGACAGCCGCCGGCTCAGCCGGGTCGTCCGCCGGAGCAGCCGGACGACCGGCGGGAAGAGGAAGACCATGCCCAGCACCGCGCTCGCCAGTACACCGATCAGCGCGACGAAGGCGACCATCTGGCCGAGCAACGCCACGCAGAAGAGGGCGGCGCCTCTCACCAGTGCCCGTATCGTCATCCGGCCTGTCCCGCTCTCATCCATGCCGTCAGTCTGGGACAGGGGGACATCGTTGGACAGTGGCGGCAGGTGCCCGGCCGGGGTGGGGATAGGTACACCCCGATCGGGTCTTCACCGCATTCCCGGCCGACTGGCGTGAGCTGCTCACTGAGGTCTGCCTCGATCCCCGTACGGCTTTAGCCAAGCTCTCCGGCGGTCAGAGGCAATGGTTGTCGATCGCACTCGCGCTGGCCCAACCTCCCAGCGTGATCATGCACAGGTTCGGCGGTTGCACATCTGACCTGCGAAAACTCCCGGGGTGATCATGCATAGATTCTATGGAATCCCCGCTGACCTGCGATGACATCCTTCGTGATCATGCACCGAATGACCATTGCATGATCACGAAGGATGTTTTCGCAGGCGGGGGCCCTCATTCCGAACCTGCGCATGATCACGCCGGGAGTTTTCGCAGGTCGGACACCATGATCACGAACCCATGCATGATCACGCCCCTCTGTGCTGCTGCTTTGGTTACCTGTGAGGTAATCGCTCGTATACAGGAGGGTGGATAGCGTCAGGGGGTGTGACCGTAGCGCAGCTTCACCAGCGGCCGTTCGGCGAACTGCTCCGCCAGTGGCGGGAGCGCCGGCGGCTGAGCCAGCTCGAACTCTCGATTCAGGCCGAGATCTCCACCCGGCACGTCAGCTTCCTGGAGACCGGCCGCGCCAAGCCCAGCCGCGACATGGTGCTGCACCTCGGCGAGCACCTGTCCCTGCCTCTCCGCGAGCGCAACCACCTGCTGCTGGCCGCCGGTTATGCCCCGGTCTACACGGAGTCGACCCTGGACTCCCCGCACATGGCCGCCATCTGCGCGGCGATCCGGCAACTGCTCACCGCACATGAGCCGTACCCCGCCGTCGTCGTGGATCGGGGCTGGAACCTCGTCGACGCCAACGCGGGCATCGGGCGGATCACCGAAGGCATCGATCCCGATCTGCTCGGGAACGTCCTACGGGCGAGCCTGCACCCGGACGGGCTCGCACCGCACATCGTCAACCTCGGCGAATGGCGCGCCCACCTGCTCGGCCGGTTGAGGCGGCAGATCACCCAGACCGCCGATCCGGAGCTGGGCGACTTGTACGCGGAATTGCTCGACTACCCCTGCGACCAGGCCGAACCCGAGGTCGAGCTACCAGGCCCGGGCGACATCCTCGTCCCGCTGCGCGTGCGGCGCGGGGACCGGGAGTTGTCGTTCTTCAGCATCGTCGCGACATTCGGGACCCCGCTCGACGTCACGGTCGCCGAGCTCGCGATCGAGTCGTTCTTTCCCGCCGACCCGGACACGGCCGCCTTCCTCCGCGACACCCCTTCGTGATCATCCTGCGCTTCCCCCCAAATGGTGGATCTTGCCACAATTTCAGGACATATCGCGCTGGACGCAGGAGGCAGAGTGTCGAACAGGGTGCTGACCCACGATTTCCATGTGGAGGCCGCGCCGGAGAAGGTGTTCGAGCACCTGACCACTCCCGAGAACTACATCGGCCTGTCCCCCCTTGTGGTCGCGGTCAGCGACGTGGATCGCTCCGAGCCGGGAGTCATCCGGTACACCGCCGTCGAACGCTTCCGGTTCCTGTGGGTGATCACCCACGACAACCCCATCAGGGTGGCCCTCCACACTGACGGCCTTTCGGTCCACGGCGAGGTCCGCAGCCCCGGCCGTATCCGGATGGCCTACCGCTTCGATCTCAAGGCGGACGGCACGGGCACACGGGTGAACGACAGGCTGGACCTGGCGGCCCCGTGGCTCCTCGTCGGGTTCGCCGCAGGCGAGGCGCGCAAAGTCCAGCTCGCTCGCGCCCGGATCCTGGCTGAGCGCTTGTCGGGTAAAGGCCGGCCGGCCATGGCCGATGATCAATCTGCGGCGCAGCCGGGTGGCGGCTCCTGACGCCCGAGCGGGTGCGTGAGAGGCTGAAGACACCGATCTCGCGGAGGTAATCGTCATGCTCGTGCTCGCCCATGTGAGTGACATCCACGTCGACGGCACCGAGCGGAACACCTCCCGTGCCGCCCGTGCGCTCGACTACGCCAGGGCTCTGCGTCCCGACGCGATCCTGCTCACGGGGGACATCGCCGACAACGGCGCGGTCGAGGAGTACGAGATCGTCCGCGAGCTGATCAAGGGGGGCGACGTTCCTCTCGTCCTGTGTCCCGGCAACCACGACGCCCGCGGCAACCTGCGGAAGGTGCTGCTCGGCCTCGACGGCGACCACCCGGCCAACCAGGCGCTCAACCTCGACCACGCCACGATCGCACTGTGCGACTCCAGCATTCCGGGCCGGCCGGAAGGACGGCTCGACGACGAGACGCTCGACTGGCTCGACGGGGTGCTGAGCGCCACTCCAGGCGTTCCCGCCTTCGTCGGCATGCACCACCCGGCCGCGGAGCTGGGCATCCCCTACGTCGACGGCATCCGGCTCCGCGAGCCGGAGCGGCTCGCCCGGGTGCTCGGCCGTCACGACCACGTCGTCGCGGTGCTCGCCGGGCACGCGCACACGGCCGCCGCCACCACGTTCGCCGGACTGCCGCTCCTCGTCGCCCCCGGAGTGGTCAGTACGGCGTTGCTGCCGTTCGAGACGGACACGCGCCCGCCCGTCGACCTCGCCCTTCCCCCGGCCATCGCCATCCACCTGCTCGACGACGGCCGGATCACGACGCACTACCGCCCGGTGCCCTGAGTCACTCGTCCGGGATCCACGAGCCGCGGAACCCACGAACGCGGCGCCGAGGCGGACATCTCAAGGTGCGGAGGTCAGCCGTCCCTGCCCTCGTTGAGGACCTCTCTGCGCAACCTGCGTCCGTGCGGCTCGGACAGGCCGAGCGCTCGGCCGATCGCCGCCCCGGTCATCTGCGGGTCCTGCGCGAGCAGTGCGGCGACCTGCGCACGGCGATCGCCGCTCGTCTGGTCGTCCCCAGGTACGGCCCGGGCCTGCCGATCCGATCGCTCGTCCCAAGGCCCGATCGCCTGAGCGAGAGGTTCACGCACCTCGGTGCGATCGGCCTGAGCGGTGCGGTCGGCGCGGTCAATTCGGTCGGCGCGATCGGTGCGATCAATCCGGTCGGTGCGGTCGGTGCGGTCGGTGCGGTCGGTCACTCGATCCTGCACCGCCGTGGACTCGGTGAGGCTGGCGGCGAATGCTCGCCTGGCCTGACCCGCGAGCCCGCCTCTGCCGACGAGTTCGCGATCGCCGACGACCGGCCGATCGCCCACGTTCTGCTGAGCCGGGACCCCGTCCTCGACATCCGGGAAGGTGAGCGGAGCCGTAGCCCGCTCACTCGCCGCGACCGCCACACGCTCGGACACCTCCCTGCCCGAACGGATCACCCACATCGTCAGCTCATAGGCGATCACGAGGGCGATCGCCGGCCACGCGGCCAGAGCAGCCGCGAGCGCGCCGCGCTCGATTCCATGCAGGATGTTCGCCGCGAGCGTCGCGGCGATACCGAGGGCGAGTGCCCATCGAGCGAGCGCGGGCACCTTCAGCTGGTAGCGGGCGCACCACAACAACACCATCGAGCTGGCGTAGATCATGCCGTCGACGGTGACCGGGACCAGGTGGGCCGACAGTTCGTCCTCCGCGCCGTAGCGCTCGATGACGGCGACGGCGTGCCAGTAGCTGACCCAGCCGGCCACCACGGCCACGCCCAGGACCACGACCGTCATGGACACGCGGATGAGGCGATCGCCGACGCTGTAGGTGTGTCCTGTGGTGCTCACGGGGACGATGGTGCCACGCCCCAATGTCGGCTATGTGACTTTCTTCATGCCGCCGGGTTTGCTTCATTGTCATCTTCGCCGGCCCACGCCCGTCGGCCTCTCGGGAGACGGCACGTGGATTTCCGGCTCGACGGAACGATCGCATCCCCGGCGACGAGCGCCCTGCCTGCGCATCCATGACCCGATGAGGCAGGGGCGGCTAGAGCCTGCCGGCCTCGGCGAGGGTGAGGATGTCGGTCGCCGCGCGAAGGGCCTGGTCGTCGATCTCCTCCGCTTCGGGAACCGCACCGCCGAGTAGAGCCCTCTCGAAGAGACCCTCGCGAAGGAGCGCCCCGAACCGGCGGGCGAGGTGGACGGGATCGTTGATCTTTCCCCGCAGATCGGCCGGCCAGCGTGCGACATAGCGGGCCACCAGCGCGATGTCGTGCCCGACGACCTTCTGCTGATACCGCTGCCCCAGCTCCGGGAATCGTTGCGACTCCCTGACGACCACGCGATACAGCCCCAGCTGTTCATCCGACAGCACGCGTCGCAGGTGTTCGGCTCCGGCCCCGGTCAGCCCCGTCAGTGGCGGCGCGTCGAACCAGGGCGGATCCGTCGTATCCGTGTCCAGGGTGCAGGCGGATTGGATCACCGCGATGAACAGGTCGTCCTTGTCGTCGAAATGCCGATAGAGGGTCTTGATGGAGACGCCGGCACTCGCCGCGATCCGGTTGACCGAGCTTCCCGCATAGCCCTCGTCGAGGAAGGCCTGCAACGCGGCGCCGACGAGCGCGTCGCGCTTGCGCGCCATCAGCCCCGCCTTCGGGTCATCCGCCGCCCACGTCCGCACATGTCCTCCCTCGTCTTGACAGAAGCATACGACAGCGAACACTATCGTTACGTCCGACAGTGATCGCTGTCGCATGACGAAGGGGGAGAACGATGCAGGACAACGAGGGTGCGCGGGTGCTGGTGCTCGGCGCGAGCGGGCGGACCGGAGGGATGATCGCGGCCGCTCTTGAGGCCTTCCCGGCCGAGGTCACCGTGGTTCGAGCCTCACGCGACCGTGAGACGGTCGAGCGCTGGCGAGCAGAAGGACGCGCGGCGGTGCACCTCGACCTCGACGACGCACGCACCTTCCCCGCGGCGCTCGAGGGCGTCGACCGGCTGTTCCTCATGGCCGGTTACACGGTGGCGATGACGCACCAGGCCAAGACGATCGTGGACGCCGCCGCCGCCGCCGGCGTCGGGTTCATCGTCCATCTGGGCGTCTTCGGGGACGGCCGCTCCACCGATCCTCACTTCGCATGGCACGAACTGGTCGAGCGGTACATCGAGGGAAGCGGCATCCCCTGGACCCACCTCCACCCGCACATGTTCATGGAGAATCTGCTGACCAGCCTCAGGCTGCGCGACGGGCGCCTGCCCTGGCCGATGGGCGACAAGCCGACCGGGTGGATCGCCGTCGAGGACCTGGCGGCGGTCGCGGCGAAGGTCCTCGCCGAGGGGCCGGAGATCCACGCGGGCAAGGGGTACTGGATGTCGACCGACCTCCTCAACGGAGTTCAGGCGGCGGAGATCCTCCGGCAGACCCTCGATCAGCCCATCACCGCCCTGGTTATGAGTCCGGAGGACCTGCTGCGGATGGGCTCAGACGCCGCGCCGACCTTCATGGAGGCGACGTATGCGGCCAGCGCCATGGAGTGGTTGCAGCAGACGTACGACGGCCGGATGGACTACGCCGCGGTGACGACCTCGACGATCGAGGAGCTTCTCGGCCGACCGGCGTTGCACCTCGCGGACTGGGCGACCCGCAACCGGCAGGCTCTCCTCAGCGACTCTCAAGCGGCGTAGCCGGCATCCGGCTGTACGGCCGGGCCGATCTGCGGAGCGCGAGGAAGGCTGCGAGGCCGGCGATCGCGCACGCCGTCACCAACATGCTCATGCTTCGGCTGTCCTTGGGGCTGACGCTCACGATGAGGGACGCAACGCCGCCGCCGCCCATCTGAAAGGCTCCGAGGAGGCCGGAGGCCACACCCGGGAAGGCGGGAAAAGTGGTCACGCCACCTGCCACCGACAAGGGGAAGATGAAGCCGTTTCCGACGTTGACCACGGCCATCATGAAGATCATCGGCCAGAAATTGAGCGGGCTGTACAGCGAGAACAGAAGGAAGGCCAGTGCTCCGCCGGAGAAGATGACGTGCGCTCGCGTCAACAGCTCGTCGATGGGCGTGCTCCTCACCAGGCGCCGCGAAACGAGGTTGCCGGATATGAAGGCGATCGACATCAGGATGTAGCAATAGCCGTTGGCCACGGGGCTGACGCCCAGTCTGTGAAAGATGGCCGGCGATCCGACGAGGTAGCCCGTGTACACGGCATATCCCATGGTCAAGTTCAGGCCGTAACGCCAGAAGACCACGCTGCCGAACAGCGTGCGGTAGTTCCCGATGGTCTCTCGCAGATGGCCGGTCCGCGCCGTGCGCGGCCGGGACTCGGGGAGACGGAACAGCACCGCGACCACGGTCACAGCGGCCAGGACGGCGGTGAACAAGAACGGGGCACGCCAGGAGAACCATTCGGTCAGATAGCCGCCGATGAACGGCGCGAAGGCCGGCGAGGAGCCCATCCACGGCATGATCAGGCCCAGCACCCGCGCGGCGGTCTCGCGGTCGTACAGGTCGCCGATCACCGCCCTGGCGACGACCAGGCCGGCGCCGGCGCCCAGCGCCTGCAGCAGTCTGGCGACCGTGAAGACGGTGATGTTCGCAGGAAACGCGCAGGCCAGTGACGCCAGTGCGTAGACAGAGAACCCGACGATGATCGGCACCCGGCGGCCCCGCGCGTCGGACAGCGGGCCGTAGAACAGCTGGGCCACCAGCAATCCGACCAGATACGGGCCGAACGACGCCTGGACGGCGGACACGGGCACGCCGAGGGATGCCGCCGTCATGCTCATTCCCGGCAGATTGATGTCTGAGGACATCAGACCGCCGATGCTCAGCGAAATGAGGATCGCCAGCATCATCGGCGACGGCCTGCGGCCGACGGTCGCGGTGCTCTTCACGAACGGGCGAATTCTTGAGCGATCGACAGAACGATGTCGTTGGCTCGTTCCTCATCGACCGTTATGCGAACCCCTTCATCCGGGAACGCCCGGACGAGCACACCGTCGCGCCGGCATGCCTCGCCGAAATCGGCGGACCGCGCCTTCATGGGAAGCCAGAGGAAGTTCGTCTCACTCCGGGCCACCGGCCATCCCTGTGCCCGGAGAGTGCTCTCCATGCGCTCACGCTCTTTCACGATCGTCTCCACCCGCGCGAAGAGCTCATCCGAAGCCCGCAGCGAGGCCTGGGCGGCCCGCTCCGCCAGCCGGGTGACGCCGAACGGCAGCGCCGTCTTACGTACCGCCCTCGCGACCGTTGGATGCGCGACGGTGAACGCCACCCGCAGTCCGGCGAGGCCGTACGCCTTTGAAAAGGTGCGCAGCACCGCGACGTTCGGCCGATCGCCGTATCGCCTGATGCCATCCGGGACTTCGGGGGCCCGCACGAACTCCCGGTATGCCTCATCGAGCACGATCAGTACGTGCTCGGGAGCACGGTCGATAAAGCCGTCCAAGGCGTCGTGGTCGATCGCTGTGCTGGTCGGGTTGTTCGGATTGCACAGGAAGACCAGGCGTGTCCGGTCGGTGATCGCGCCCAGCATCGATTCCAGGTCCTGATCGACGCCTGAGAGCGGAACGCGGACCTGCCGGGCGCCGACGACTGACGTCAAAATCGGATAGGCCTCGAACGAGCGCCACGGGAAAACGACCTCGTCTCCTTGGTCCACTGCGGCGAGGAGGAGCTGCTGCAATACCGCGGCCCCGCCGCCGCCGACCGCGACGCTTTCCTGCGCCACACCGAAGTGTTCGGCGATGGTCTCGATCAATGAGCTGTTCAGCATGTCCGGATAGCGGTTGAGACCCGCGGCGGTCTCGCGCACGACGTCGAGCACACTCGGCAAGGGCCCGAAAGGGTTCTCGTTGAAATTCATCCGGTGCTTCACCGGCCCGAACCCGCTGACACCGGCCTCGAATACGGGAACCGCGTCCAGCGACGTCCGCATTCGTGGCGCGTTTCCGCCCATGACTTTCTGCCTTTCGTCGAGTAGGAGGTTCGGCGCCCGAATGCCTCCCCACTCACGGGGAGCCCGCCGGGCCGGCTCATCGATCAATGTGCTTCATCGGCACAACGGGGAGGACTCACGCCAGACAACCGGGCAGTAATCCGGATCGGAATAGTCGGGACGGTTATCCGCGGTCTTGCGAACCAGATCATCGTGGCTGTAGCGGGCCTTCTCACCATCGGGCCTGCGGAACTCTCGATATTCGTTTTCGCGATCTTGGAGCCTGATGGTGACCACACGTCGTGGCTCGCCACTGAGATTCGGCCCGCTGCCGTGGAAGGTCTTGCAATGGTGAAAGCTGACCTTCCCTTTCTCGATCATCACTGAGATCTTCTTCAGTTCGGCGTTGTTGTACTCCGCGTTCCGCTGGAGAGTTCGCTCCAGCGTTTCAGGATCTCGGCTGGCGAAGTGCTGCGTTTCGTCATCACCTTCCTCCAGGGGAAGTTCCTTCCACTTGTGACTTCCGTCGATCACACTGAGGGTTCCGTGTTCCTCGCGGCAGTCATGCAGGGGAATGAACGCGGTGACGAGGTTCTCCGAGGTGCAGACCCGCCAGTGATGCAGGTCGATATGCCAGGGCACGACGTTGGTCGGCTCGTCGGCGCGGCCGGGTTTATAGATCAGCGTGCTGCTCCAGAGCCTCGCCTCCGGTGTTTCCATCAGCCGGGCTCCGACAGCGCCGACGAGTGGCTTGCACAGGATCCGGCGCACGATGGCGTTCTCGTAATGGACATAGTCATTGTGCCGCTGCACGTCACCGTACTCTGGTTCCCAGTACGCGACCGCCGGCGGCTTTCGGGGAAGGCGCCGATCTCGGTGACCCGCATAGAACTGCTCGATGCCTTTCCGGACTTCGTCGATCTCTTCGTCGGTGAACAACCGGTTGGACAAGTACCAGCCGTGCTCCCGATAGAAACGGACATCGTCGTCCGTTGGGAGTAGTGCCGTCTCCTCATCGGTGAGCATGAATTCGTGAATCGGCATCACGGTAAACCACCTCTTCCAACTCAGTTCGCCGTCCAGCAGGATCGGTCATCCATGAACCGATTTCCGGTGGTACCCCGAGTCGGTCGACACCGGAAAGAGCCCGATGGTTCGGAGAAATCTTTCCGATCACCTCTGACGAGGCTGCCGGCGACTCCGGACTGAGGAACCTACAGCTAGGCGGAAACTTCGACGTCGGTAAATCGTCCGTGGTCCAGATCAACGAGCATGGCCGTTCGGTGTTTGTGGCGACAGCACGGCCAGCGCCTTACGGATATCAAGGATCTGGCCTCCCATAACGTGAGTTCGATGCGGCGTTACCCAGTAGATTTCCGCCGAACCGGGCATACCCGGCGAATAGGTATCCTCACCGTAGATACGGAAAAGTTTCCGTCCAGATGATCATCGTGCGGTCACCGTCAGGATCGGGGACCGCCTCACCCCTGGGACACTAATGGCGGCGCAGACACGGGCGAGCAGGGCCAGTGCGCAGTCGTGATCCCCTACGTGCTCTCCGGTTGAAATATCCGTCACAGACTCGATAAACGACATTATGGCATTTTTCGATACATCCCATATCTCCATGGCATGACCGCTGCCGGGATAGACCTTCACCATGCACGGCACGCTGTAGCGCGCCAGCACCGCACACAGCTCCTCTGAATGTTTCGGTGGCACCCATTCGTCGGCTGAATGGATGAGCAGCATCGGCGGGTCATACATGTCGGCGTCTGTTTTCGACGCCATCGACTGCCATGTGTCCGGGCATGCCGCCGGCTCGCAGCCGCCGGCGAGGATGAGGGCCGCTTCGCGGAGCACCTTGTCATGATCAGAGGCGTTCGCCTGTGTGCCGACCTCATAGGCCATCTGAGGATCGGCTACCGGTGACATGCCCACAATGCCCCGGAACTTTTCTCCTGCGCGCCCCAATGTCCCGAGGTTGGTGACCAACTGACCCCCGGCGGACTCACCAAAAAGTACGACCTTGGACATGTCGACGTCGAAGTATGCCGCCCTCGCTTTGATCCAGCCATATGCCGCCGCAATGTCATCTCGAGGGGCGGGCCAGGGCACTTTCAGTCGATAGTCCAGATTGAATACCTGGTATCCCCGATCAGCCATGTACCTCGCGTGTTCGGTCAGTGAGGTGCGCGAGCCCCTCCGCCATCCCCCGCCATGCACCATGATGACCGCAGGCCGGGTGCCGGATGAAAGCGGATACCAGAACGCGGTGAGCTCCGCCTGCCCGTAGTCGAATGATTGCTCATAACGTGAGGCCGCGGAGGCGACAGAACCGCGGGGCGCCATCACGAACATGGTGCATGCCATCATGGCCACGCTGAAAAGAACTGTGACTCGCTTGAACATTCGCGCATCTCTCATATTGCGGTATTACATGGGCCGAACCAGCGAGCCGCATGGTACGCCGCACCAGGATGCGAATCCGCCATTTGCGTCCAGGACTTAGACGGACCTGTTGAAGCCTTTTACTCGTAAGGCGTTTGGGGCCGGTCGCCCTGCTTGGACCGGCCTGGCCTGTCGACGAGAACGGAGTGGGCCCCGCCGGATGTCCGGCGGGGCCCATTCCCTTCGGTACCGCTAGGTTCAGCGGGCGACCGCCGACGTCGCCTTGCTGGTCGCGGTGCCGTCGGCGTGACCGGTGCGGCGGGCGGTCACCTTCAGGGTGATCCTCTTGCCACGCTGGGCGGACCGGAGGATCAACGAGGACTTGGTCGCGCCCTTGATCGCCTTGCCGTTCGCCTTCCACCGGTAGGCGTACGAGGTCGCGGCCGGCGTCCAACTCCCCGGCGAGACGGTGAGCTTGCCTCCGACCTGGGCGGTCCTCGTGATCTTGGCGGGCGCGGTGTTCGTCAGCGAGGCTTGGGTGACGGTATCAGCGGATCGCTAGCAGGTTGGGACCGGGGTGCCGTACGGTCGCCCGCCAGCCCGGGCCAAGCCACCGGTCAGTGGGTGGCCATGTCGACGAAGCGGCTGTAGTGGCCCTGGAAGGCGACCGTGACCGTGGCCGTAGGGCCGTTACGGTGCTTGGCCACGATCAGGTCGGCCTCTCCCGCACGAGGGGACTCCCGCTCGTAGGCGTCCTCTCGGTGCAGCAGGATGACCATGTCGGCGTCCTGCTCGATGGATCCGGATTCACGCAGGTCGGACACCTGGGGCCGCTTGTCGGTGCGCTGCTCGGGACCACGGTTGAGCTGGGAGATCGCGATGACCGGGACCTCGAGCTCCTTGGCGAGGAGCTTGAGGGCACGCGACAGCTCCGAGACCTCCTGCTGCCGGCTCTCGGTCCGCTTAGGTGAGCTCATGAGCTGCAGATAGTCGACGATCACGAAACGCAGATCGTTGCGCTGCTTGAGCCGACGACACTTCGCCCGGATCTCCATCATCGACATGTTCGGGGAGTCGTCGATGAACAGGGGCGCCTCGGCGACCTCCCCCATCCGGCGGGCCATCCGCGTCCAGTCGTCGTCGCTCATCATCCCCGAGCGCATGGTGTGCAGCGCGACCCGCGCCTCGGCGGAGAGCAGTCGCATCGTGATCTCGTTGCGCGACATTTCCAGCGAGAAGATGACGGTGGTCAGACCATTCTTGATCGCCGCCGACCGCGCGAAGTCCAAACCCAGAGTCGACTTGCCGATGGCAGGTCGCGCTGCCACGACGATCATCTGGCCGGGGTGCAGGCCGTTCGTCAGGGCGTCGAGGTCCTGGAAGCCGGTGGGGACACCGACCATCTGGCCGCCCCGGCTGCCGATCGCCTCGATCTCGTCGAGCGCGGCGGGCATGATCTCCGAGAGGGGGAGGTAGTCCTCCGACGTGCGGCGCTCGGTGACCTTGTAGATCTCGGCCTGCGCGCGGTCGACGAGGTCGTCGACCTCCTCGCCCTGCCCGCCGTACCCGTAGGAGGCGATTCGGGTGCCCGCCTCGATCAGGCGCCGCAACACCGCCTGCTCTCGCACGATCCTGGCGTAGTAGCCGGCATTGGCGGCCGTGGGAACGATGGCCGTCAGCGTGTGCAGGTAGGCGCCGCCGCCGACGCGGGCGACCTCACCGCGTTTGAGTAGATCGTCGAGGACGGTGACGGAGTCCGCGGGCTCGCCCCGGCCGTAGAGGTCGATGATGACGTCGAAGATGATCTGATGGGCCGGCCGATAGAAGTCGTCGGAACGCAGCACCTCGATCACGTCTGCGATGGCGTCCTTCGACAACAACATGCCGCCGAGCACCGACTGCTCGGCCTCGATGTTGTTCGGCGGGGTCCGCTCGAACGTCGAGTCCGATTCCCCGGGACCGCCCGGGAAGTCGATCACGCTCATTCTCACACCCCCTACCCAGCGGCCCCACCATCCCCAAGTTGTAGTGGCCGAGTCCGACAGTTTCCCGGCCCGGGCCGTCCGACGGCAACTCGACCTGTCGACAACGTTGTGGACAACCTGTGCGATCTCCGCTGGTCACATGTGGGAACCCTGGGGACAAGCCTGTGGACGAGCACGAGTTCCTCGGCGAAAACCCCAGCTGACCAGGGACCTTGATGTCCACCGGGTGTGGAGGAAAGAAAGTCTGTCCCGGAGGCCGATACCGAACGGGCATACGTCAGTAAGTTGCAAAATAGCCTCATGCCACTTACGACCGGAATCGGCCGAAACAACCGACAGGGTCGCACCCACGACAGGGAGATCCTGCGGCTGGCCGTCCCGGCGTTCGGCGCCCTCGTGGCCGAGCCGCTGTTCCTGCTCACCGATTCGATCATCGTCGGACACCTTCCCGATCCGGCTCTCGGCGCCCTCGGCGTCGCCAGTGCGGCCCTGACGGCCCTCGTGGGCCTGTGCGTGTTCCTCGCGTACGCCACCACCGCCGCGGTGGCCCGGCAACTCGGGGCGGGCGACCTGCGGCGGGCGATGCGCCAGGGTGTCGACGGCATATGGCTGGCGGCCGCCATCGGCGTGGCGATCGGCGTGGCCTGCTGGCCTCTTGCGCCATTTATCGTACATCTGTTCGGAGCGACGGGCGACCTCGCCGCGCTGGCCGTCACGTTCATGCGGGTCAGCCTGCTGGGCACCCCGGGCATGCTCATCGTGCTCGCGGGGACCGGTGTGCTGCGCGGGATGCAGGACACCAGGACACCGCTCGCCGTGTCGGTCGGCTCGTTCGTGCTCAACGGCCTGCTGAACCTCTGGTTCGTCCTGGGGCTGGGCTGGGGCATCGCCGGGTCCGCCTGGGGGACGGTGATCGCGCAGACCCTGTCCGCCGCGGTCTACCTCACGCTCGTCGTGCGGGCGGCGCGGCGGCACGGCGCCTCGTTGCGGCCCGACCTGCCCGGCATGCGCGCCGCGGGAGCCGCGGGCTTCGCCCTCGTCATCCGTACGGCATGCCTCCAGCTCGTGCTGCTCGTCGCGACGTCTCTCGCCACGAGGATGGGCGAGACCCAGATCGAGGCCCACACCATCGCCGCACGGCTCTGGACGTTCCTGGCGTTCTCCCTCGACGCCATCGCCATCGCGGGCCAGGCCATCACCGGCCGAGCCCTCGGAGCGGGGGACGTCGCGGGCACCAGGTCGGCCACGAAACGCATGGTCATGTGGGGCATCGCCTCCGGCGTCGTGTTCGGCGTCGTGGTCCTCCTGGCACGGCCCGTCATCCCCGGACTGTTCGACGCGGACGCCGCGGTGTCCGCGCAACTGATGACGGCACTGTGGCCGGTGGCGCTGTTCCAGCCCGTCGCGGGCATCGTCTTCGTCCTGGACGGCGTGCTCATCGGAGCCGGCGACCGGCGCTATCTCGCCTGGGCGTCGCTGTTGTCCACACTCGCCTACCTGCCGTTCGCCGCCTTCGCCGGAAGCCTGCTCGCGCTGTGGCTCGCGCTCGGCGCGTGGATGGTCGCGCGCATGATCACCTTGAGCGTCCGCGCGTACGGCACGGCCTGGATGGTGACCGGAGCCTGATCGGCGACCGGCTACAGCCGGCCGGCGTCGAGCACCCGCTGGAGGAACCCGCGAGTCCGAGGATGTTCCGGAGCGGTGAAGATCTGCTCGGGCGGCCCGTGCTCCAGCAACACCCCGCCTTCGAGGAAGCAGACGGCGTCGGCGATGTCCCTGGCGAAACTCATCTCGTGAGTGGCGATGATCATCGTCATCCCCGCGTCCTTGAGTTCGCGGATGACGGCCAGGACCTCCGTCACCAGCGTGGGGTCGAGCGCGGAGGTGACCTCGTCGAGCAGGAGCAGACGGGGCTGGGTGGCCAGCGACCGGACGATGGCGACCCGCTGCTGCTGGCCGCCGGAGAGCCGGTCGGGATATTCACCCGCCTTGTCCGCGAGGCCGAACCGGGCGAGCAACTCCCTGGCCTCCGCCTCCGCCTGGTCGGAGCGGGTCTTGTGGACCTTGCGCGGCGCGAGGGTGACGTTGTCCAGCACCGTCATGTGCGGGAACAGGTTGAAGGACTGGAAGACCATGCCGATCCGCCTGCGGACGTCGTCCGGGTCGGTCCGCACGTCCGTGATCTCCGACCCGTCGAGGTAGATCGAACCGTCGTCGATCGTCTCCAGCAGGTTGACGCAGCGCAGGAGCGTCGACTTCCCCGAGCCGGAGGCCCCGATCAGGCAGACCACCTCGTGCGGAGCCACCTCGAGGTCGATCCCGCGCAGCACACTGTGGTGGTGGTAGTTCTTCCACACACCCTCGACGGTCAGCAGGCTCACAGGTGTCCTCCCGCCATCTGGCGACGGGCCGTCCGCGCGGCGAGGTGGTCGGTGAGCCGGGCCATCGGCACGGTGAGCGCGATGAACAGCAGCGCAGCGCACAGGTAGGGCGTGTAGTTGAACGTCTCAGCCGCATGGATCGACGCTTGGCGCAACGCTTCGAGCGGGCCGAGGACGGCGACGAGCGCGGTGTCCTTCTGCAGAGAGACGAAGTCGTTGAGCAGCGGCGGGATCACCCGGCGGACCGCCTGGGGGACCACGACATACCGCATCGTCTGCCCGTGACTGAGTGCGAGTGAACGCGCGGCCGCACGCTGGCTGGGATGGACCGACTCGATGCCCGAACGGAACACCTCGGCGACGTAGGCGCCGTAGGACAAAACCAGCGCGATGATGCCGAGCGTGACCGGGTCGCTGGGTGCGCCCTGCAGCGCCAGCGCAGGGATGCCGAAGCCGACCAGATAGATCAGCAGAATCGTCGGGATGCCGCGGAAGGTGTCGGTGTAGAAGACGGCGACCGCCCTGAGCGGGAAGAACACCGGCGACCGCAGGGTCCGCACCAGAGCCACGACGAGGCCGAGGATCAAGATCAGCGGCTCCGCGATCAAGAAGATCTTGACATTGAGCAGGAACCCGCGCCACACGTCGGGGAGGCCCTCGACGAACTGGGACGGGTTGAAGAAGGTCTCCTGGACCCGCGGCCAGCCGGGTGACGCGGTGACCAGCACGACGACCGCGGTGACGACCACGATGGTGGACGCGGTGGCGACCGACGTCGATCGTCTCGCCCGCCGCCGCAGGTCGGCCTCTCGGCGGATCTGCCGGTCGCTCTTCGTCCATTCGACCAGAGCAGCCGGAACGGCGGCGGCTTCAGAGGCGTCGGAGGCAGCAGGCGGGGCGGCCTCTCCTTCGGTCACTTCAGCTCCGGGGCGCCGGCGCTGCCGGTCAGCCACTGGGTCTCGATGGTGGCCAGCTCACCGGACGACTTGAGGTCGCCGACGGCCTTGTCCAGGCAGGAGGCCAGGCCGCTGCCCTTCTGCATCAGCAGGCCGAACTCCTCCGGCGTACCGCCGGTCGCCGCGAACTGACCGACGATCTTGGAGTGCTCGACCTGGGCCGCGGTCACGTAGAACCCGGTCGGCAGGTCCACCACGATCGCGTCGATCTGCTTGTTCTTCAGCGCGCTGATCGCGTCGATCTGCTGGTTGTAGACGCTCGGGTCGGAGGCGGGCTGGATGACCCGCTGGACCGCCTGCAGGGAGGTGGTGCCGGCCTGCACACCGATCTTGGCGTCCTTGAGCTCGGCCAGGGTCGTGGCGCCGGCGTACTTGGAGCCCTCGAGCGCGACGACGGACTGCTTGACCGTGTAGTAACCCTGGCTGAAGTCGACGGCCTTCTGACGCTCGGGCGAGATGGAGATCTGGTTGACGTCGAAGTCGAACTTCTTCGGCCCCGGCGCGAACGAGGAGTCGAACGGCACGACCGCCCAGGTCACCTCGTCCTTGGTGAAGCCCAGCTTCTGCGCCACCGCGTAGGCCACGGCGCTCTCGAAGCCCTGCCCGTTGGACGGATCGTCGTTCTTGAACCAGGGCTCGAAGGCCGGCTTGTCGGTGCCGATCGTGAGCTTGCCCGGCGTGGTCAGCGGAAGCTGGTCCTTGGCGCAGGTCGCGGAGGCCGCCGGGCTGGCGGCGCCCGAGCTAGCCGTGGAGGTGTCGTTCGCAGGTGCGCACGCGGCCGCCGCCACCGCGAGTACACCGAACGCCAGCAATAGAGAAGTACGGCGCATTCCAGCCTCCACCAACAAGATCTTCCACGAAATCCGCGTAATTGATGGGAAAGATACTAGCGTTTCGTGGTACCCGGCTTTACCCAGGGGGATTAGTCGTGATTTGACATCACGGGTGCCGCGATCTGACGTCTCGGTGGATACGAAAAGACCCCCTCCCGCAACCGGGAAGGGGCCCTCGTGAAACCGTCGCCGGATCAGTCGGCGATGATCTCGACTTCGACCGTGGCAGCCAATTCGGGGTGCAGCTTGACGCTGACCCGGTGGGTGCCCAGGCTCTTGATCGCGCTGCCGATCTCGATGCGGCGGCGGTCGAGCTGCGGCCCGCCCGCGGCCTTGACGGCGTCGGCGATGTCACTCGTCGTCACCGAGCCGAAGAGCCGGCCGGACTCGCCCGCGCGGGTCTTCAGCTTCACCTTGAGTGCGCCGAGCTGACCGGCGACCTCCTTGGCGGTGCCCAGGTCGCGGATCTCGCGGGCGTCGCGCGCCTTCTTGATCGAGGCGATCTGGGACTCGGCGCCGCGCGTCCAGCGGATCGCGAAACCGCGCGGGATCAGGTAGTTGCGGCCGTAGCCGTCCTTGACCTCGACGATGTCGCCAGGAGCGCCGAGACCGGAGACCTCAGTGGTGATAATGAGCTTCATGTCCTGAGACTCCTTTCCTAGCGCGCGGTGCTCGTGTACGGCAGCAGGGCCATCTCACGAGCGTTCTTGATAGCGGTGGCCACGTCGCGCTGGTGCTGGGTGCAGTTGCCCGTCACCCGGCGGGCACGGATCTTGCCGCGGTCGGAAATGAACTTCCGCAGCAGCGCCGTGTCCTTGTAGTCGACGTAGGAGATCTTGTCGTGGCAGAACAGGCAAACCTTCTTCTTCGGCTTGCGCAGTGCCGGCTTCGCCATCGTGGTGCTCCTTTCAGAGCCCCGCATGAAGCGGGAATGGTCGGTCGGTTTATTGATGATGATGTGACGAGAGACGTGAGATCAGAGGTGAAGGCTAGAAGGGCGGTTCGTCGCTGAAGTCGCCGCCGAAACCGCCGCCGCCACCCTGGCCACCGCCGAAGCCGCCTGCCTGGCCGCCCTGGCTGAAGCCACCGCCACCCTGAGGTGACGGGGAGGCGGTCGCCCAGGGGTCGCCCGCGGGCCCGCCGCCGAAACCGCCGCCGCCCTGGCCACCTTGACCGCCCTGGCGGGTGGTCTTGTTCACCTTGGCGGTGGCGTTGCGCAGCGAGGGGCCGACTTCGTCGACCTCGACCTCGTAGACCGTGCGCTTCTCGCCTTCCTTGGTCTCATACGACCGTTGGCGCAGCCGTCCCTGCACGATGACCCGCATGCCACGCTGCAGGCTCTCGGCGACGTTCTCCGCCGCCTGGCGCCATACGTTGCAGGTCAGGAACAGGCCTTCGCCGTCCTTCCACTCGTTGGTGGTCCTGTCGAGGAACCTCGGAGTGGATGCGATGCGGAATCGGGCCACGGCTTGCCCCGTCGGGGTGAAGCGCAGCTCCGGATCGTCGACAAGATTGCCGACAATGGTGATCGTGGTGTCGCCTGCTGCCATCGGTCGCTTTCGCCTTCCTATCCCGCCGGCCGAGCCTTAGGGGCTCAGAGTACGGCTATCGCCCGACAAACCGCCGGGCTTCGCGTCACTGGTCAGTGAAGCTCGGGGCGGATGACCTTGGTACGGAGAATGCCCTCGTTCAGGTTGAGCTGACGGTCCAGCTCCTTGACCGTGGCGGGCTCCGCGGACAGGTCGACGACGGCGTAGATGCCCTCGGACTTCTTGGCAATGTCGTAGGACAGCCGGCGACGTCCCCAGACGTCTACCTTCTCGACGCTTCCGCCGTCGTTGCGTACGACGGTGAGGAACTGGTCGAGTGAGGGCTGCACGGTGCGCTCATCGAGGGACGGGTCGAGAATGACCATCATCTCGTAACGACGCATGTGGAATCCAACCTCCTCTGGACTCTTGCGGTCACGACGCCTTGCCGTGACAGGAGGGCACTGCGAGAGGCCCGGCATACACCCGGGCCTATATCAGACGCAGCCGAACAAGGCTACCAGGCACCTGGCCCTACCCCGGCACTCGCGGCAAACTGGAGGGAGGAGAGGGGGTGGCCTCGATGCGAAACGTTCTTGGCCCCGCCAGCAACACCGCCAGCAACACCGCCGGACGCGCGCCCAGCAGGTTCACGCTCAACACCGACGGGGTCAGGCACCCGGCGGAGAACGCCATGACAGTGGGGACACTACTGGTGGGCCTGCTGGCGTTCGTCACCGGATTCATCGTCAACGCCCACGTGATCGCCTCGTGGGCGGGCGCCGTCGGGTTCCTCGGCGGCCTCTACACCCAGTACGTCTCGGCGACGACGGCTCAGCGGAGCCTCATCATCGTGGGCGTCGTGGGGTCCTTCGTCGGGGCGGCGCTGGGCATCGCCCACGGCGGGTTCCTCCCGACGCCCTGACCGGGCCGGGCATGCGCCGAGCCCCGGGGCAGGTCCGGGGCCCGGCGTATGACGACGTGGTCCGGCATCACCCTCCGCCGATGTGCAGGTTCACACCGAGGAGGATGAGGAACCACAGGAAGATCGCGAGCAGGGCCTGGGCGATCTGCCTCAGCAGGGTGGGCGTCAGGTAGTCGTGCACCCACGCCACGTAGAGGCCGACCAGGATGTAGATGAGTAAGAGGAAGCTTCCCAGCCGATATCGCATGCTCGTCTCCTTGTATCATCGGCGCGCGGGTCGCAGGGCGCGTGCGACCTTGCGACTGCCCGGGTGTGCCCCCTTGAAACGCTCTTGGAAGACGCCTAGGGTTCGGCACTTTCCTTTTTGAGTCCTGTTGCTCCCGGATTGCCCGGCGAGTGGCACGCGAGTGATGGAGGAACCGGATGGAAAGGCATCACGGCGACCAGTCCCTGCGGATCGGGGCCCACGTCGACCAGGACGATCCTCTGGCGCACGCCGCCTCGCGCTCCGCCGATGTGGTCCAGTTCTTCCTCGGCGACCCCCAGGGGTGGAAGGGCCCGGTCATCCCCGAGTCCGCCGACGCGCTTCGCGACTCCGACGTGGACGTCTACGTCCACGCGCCCTACGTGATCAACGTCGCGACGGCGAACAACCGGATCCGGATTCCCAGCAGGAAACTCCTGGACGGCCAGTTGAAGGCCGCGGCGTCGATCGGGGCCAAGGGCCTGATCGTGCACGGCGGCCATGTGAACGCCTCGGACGACGCTCAGATCGGCTTCGACAACTGGCGCAAGGTCTTCGAACGCACGGAGTGCCCCATCCCCGTGCTCATCGAGAACACGGCGGGCGGCGGCAACGCGATGGCCCGCAAGCTCGACCGGATCTCCCGCCTCTGGGACGCGGTCACCTCGGGTGCACCCGACCCCTCGGTCGTCGGGTTCTGCCTCGACACCTGCCACTTCCACGCCGGCGGCGAGGAACTGCTCGACATCGTGGACCGGGTGATGGCCATCACCGGCCGGATCGACCTCGTCCACTGCAACGACTCACGGGACTCCTTCGACTCGGGCGCCGACCGGCACGCCAACCTGGGAAGCGGACAGATCGATCCCGAGTTGATCCTCGCCGTGTGCCGGGCCGCCGGGGCGCCGATCGTCGTGGAGACGCCCGCCGAGGGCCAGGCCGACGACATCGCCTTCCTCCGCAAGCACCTCTAGGGATATCCACAGCCTGTGGATGAATCTCTGGATTGAAGCTCACAGGGATCGGGTAGTCCACGCCTCCGCTCTCACACGGTCGGTACGGCGAAGCGGTGCGCAGGAGCCCCCACCGTCCTGCTCCGGCGCGAGGTGCTCCGCCACAGCCGGACGAAGGACATGATCGCGGCCACGACCAGGATGAGGTTGCGGACGGCGAGCACCAGGGTCCCGGGCAGGTCACCCGTCCAGCTGTAGTCCTGTTCCAGCCACGGATACATGATTCCCGTCAGCAGGGTCGCGGCGAGGACCAGCCACACGACCGGTCGTTGTCCGGCTCCGGGGTCGCTGGGCCGTACGGTCATGACGACCGCCGCGACCCCGGCCACCCAGGTCATGTACTGCGGCGAGAGCACCCTGCTGGTGACCACGAGGAAGAGCACCGCGGTGAGCGCCGCGTCGTGGTAGGTCCCGGCGTTCGGCGCCGCCCGCACCCACCACAGCGCCAGCAACGCGAGGGCCACCGGCGTCGCGAACAGGGCCAACTGTTCCGCCGTGGCGACTCCGGGTCCGACCGCCTCCATCGCACCGTGCTGGTAGTTGGTGTAGCCGTCCCACCAGCCGAACGCGCGAGCGAGGGCGAACGGGGTCGCCGCCGGAGACTCGATCTGCAGTCCCCTGCCCTCCTGGGCCGCGAGGAAGTCGAGGGCGTGCGGCATCAGCAGGACGGCCACACCGCAGCCCGCTGCGGCGACGGCGAGCGCCGATCCGGCGCCGGCCAGGGCCTCACGCCCGCGCCGGAGTCCGACGAGCAGCGCGACCGGCCACACCTTGACGATGAGGCCGACTCCGATGAGCGCCCCTCGTACGACGGGGACGGCCGACGCGGTCAGCGCCATGACCGCCACGAGCGTCACCGTCAGGTCGTAGCGCGAGATGAGCAGTGGTCCGAGGAGTGCCGCACCCACGGTCCAGGTCCACAGGCCGGTACGGCCGGCGCCCACCTTGTGGGCGAATCTCCACAGCAGGAGCAGAATCCCCAGGTCGCAGAGCAGCGCGACCAGGTAGAAGTCGAGGTGGTAGCTCCATGGCAGCAGGCGGGGCACGACCATCGGCGCGGCCGCGAGCGGGGGGTACTGCCACTTGTCGTCACCGGCCGGGAAGTGCCCGGCGAGCAGGGTCTGCGACCAGTCCCGGTAGAGCGAGACGTCGTTCTCGAAATGCCCGGCATGGCCGACGGGGATGAACTGGGTGACGGCGAGGAGCAACCCCGCCCGGGTCACCGCCCAGACGACCAGCACCCGCCACGGGAGACTCTTTCGCACCTGACGCCCTGCCTCCGGCATCCGATTCACGCCTTCCGGACCGTTGCCACAAGGCTACAGAGGGTGTGCCGCACCGGCACGGCGAGCAGGGACGTGGGGCCGTCCGCTCACCGCCGACGCGCTCCACGCTACCGATATGTCCGCCCTGCCAGGCCGTACGGACCGATCAGACGGTGCGCAGGGGCAGGACGAACCGATCAGGAGCGCCGTCGAAGACCCCACCGGACTGGTCGTCGATCCCGTTCCTGCGGACGACGTCCGACTCCGGCCGCAGGACGTCCCTGACCACCAGCGCCATCAGGACGACGATCGTGAGCGCCCTGGCCCACATCGCCAGGAAGTACGCCGTGTCACCGATGCCGAGGCTCGCGTGCTCCGGGTCCTGGGAGACGAGGTAGAGCCAGATCGAGAAGAAGTACCAGCATTCGGCCACCTGCCAGGCCACCAGCGCACCCCACTTGGGCCTGGCCAGCACGGCGAAGGGCACCAGCCACAACACGTACTGCGGCGACCAGACCTTGTTGGTGATCATGAATGCGGCGAGCGCGAGGAAGCACAACTGCATGAGCCGCGGCCTTCGCGGGGCGAAGAGTGCCAATGCCGCCACCCCGAGCAGGAGCACGGCCAGCGCGGCCATCGCCAGCCTGTTCAGCAGATCCGGATCGGCAAGCACGCCCCAGTTCTTGGCCTGGAAGAAGAACCAGAGCCCGCCCCAGTCGGCGCCGCGCTCACTGCTGAACGTGTAGAACCTCTTCCAGCCGTCGAAGCTGATCATCATGATGGGCACGTTGACCAGCAGCCACGTCCCGGCTGCGGCCCCGGCGGTCTTCAGGAACGGGATCCACTTGGCCGTCCTGACCGTGAGGAGGAACAACGCCCCGAAGAACATCAGCGGGTAGAACTTCGTGGCGACCGCCAGGGCGAGCAGGACGCCCGCGAGATACTGCCGCTCGCGAGACCAGGCCAGCAGGCCCCCGAGGGCGAGCGCGCCGGCGGCGAGGTCCCAGTTGATGTAGGCGCACAGGATGACGGCCGGGCCGATGGCGTACCACAGCGCGTCCCACCGGCGGGACGGCCCGGCGAGCGCGGCCATGAGCAGGACGCCGACGACCAGCGCGATGCCCATGAGGATGACGGTGATGTCGTAGAAGGCCAGCCCGTCCCCCTGCGCGAGGCGACGGACCAACTCCATGATCCCGCCGATGCCGACCGGGTACTCGACCGGATAGTCGACGTAGGGGATCTTTCCCTCGTTGAGGTGCTCGGCCCACCAGAGCGGATAGATGTCCGTGTAGCAGAAGTTGGTGTACTGGCCGACCCCGGTGTTCCACGCGCCGCCGAACCGGCAGGGCGACTTCCACAGGAAGGCGAGCACGGCGCCGAGTCCTGCGAGGAGCCCGAGAGGCAGGTACGGCACTGCCCGCTGGGCGAGCCCCGGCACGGGGCTGGACGCGTTCGCGGTCGGGGTTGTCATGGTGGGTATTGCACCACTCAACGCCCGAGGTCCGCGACACCGCCGGCACAACATTTCCGCTCTGGCATCACGCGGGCGCTCGCTCGGACGCCATCATGACCGACGGTGGCGCCGGGACCGGCTTCATCCGGTCCCGGCCCCCGACGTCATCGACGCGCGAACCTTCGGAGGTTATCCGACTGGGTCGTCACCGGCGTGTTCGGCTGGTTCGGCTGATTTGGCTGGTTCGGCTGATTTGGGTCGGTGGCCTGGCACTGCGGCCTGGTGTCACCCGGTTGGCACTGCTGACCCTGGCCCTGGCCCTGGCCCTGGCACTCCGGCCTTTGGTCACCCGGTTGGCACTGCTGACCCTGGTTCTGGTTCTGGCACTGAGGGCGGTCGGGGTGCTGCTGACAGAACTGACCCTGGTTCTGGTTCTGGTCCTCCGGCGGCTTCGGCGGAGCCGGGGGCCCCACGATGTCGTTGGGCGAGCCGATCAAGGCCTTCTGCGGGAACTGCTCGACCGGCTTGCCCTCCATCGCCGCCGTCATGAAGGCGCGCCAGATCGTGGTGGGCGGACCGGCACCCTGGAATCGCAGCGACACCTCGTAGGGCAAGCTGTACGGCTTCTGCGGGGTGTACTTGCTGTTCTTCTTCCCGTCCGACCAGGGGCAGTTCGAATACTCGGGCTGGACGACCTTGCCCTTCTTGGTGCGGCACTCCTCGCGGTACATCCCGACCGCGGTGCTCAACTGCGGGGTGAAGCCGACGAACCAGGCTTCCTTCTCGTCGTTGTTCGTTCCCGTCTTGCCGGCCGCCGGACGGCCGATTCCCTTGCCCGCGGCCGTACCGACCTTGAGCACTTCCTCCATCGCCGAGGTCGCGTCGGCCGCCGACTCCTCCGAGATGACCTGCCGGAGGGACTTGAGCTCGGGCAGCACGGTCGTCTTGCCCTGCGTCACCGACTTGATCACGTGGTAGTCGGCGTGCAGACCCTTGTTCGCGAAGATCGAGTAGCCGGCGGCCTGCTCGACCGGCGTGACCCCGACGCTGCCGATCGCGAGCTGGTAGCCGTGCCCGTGCTCACCGTTGACGCCTTTCTCGTCCTGCTTCAGCGCCGTCTCACTGATTCCTGCCTGCTCGGCCAGCGACCTCACATCGCCCAGCTTGCCGGGCAACGCGAAGGCCATCGAGGCGAAGGCCGTGTTGATCGAGTGCGCGGTCGCGTAGGTCACGTCGATGGAAGGATTGACGACCTCATCGTTCGAAATCTTCGTGGTGCCCGGAAGCTCCGCGGGAACCGTCTGCTTCCCGGGCACCCAGCTGTTGAGGCTGTACCCCGCCTCGAGCCAGGCGGCGAGGACGTAGGGCTTGAAAGCGGACGCCGCCTGCTTCCTGGAGTCGAACGGCTCGTTCCACGGGTCGTGCTCGTAGTCGTCTCCGCCATAGAAGGCGACGACCCGTCCGGTCTTGGGGTCGACGGCCGCGAGTCCGGCGTGGAAGTCCTTGGCCATGCCATTGGTCGTGGCCTTGACCGCCTTCTTCGCCGCCAACATGAGCTTCCGGTCGAACGTCGTGACGATCTTGTACCCCTGGCTCTCGACCTTGTCGGCCTGGATGCCTCTCTTATCCAACTCCCGGAGTGCCACTTCGACCATGTAGCCCTTGGAGCCACTGAGGTCCTGGTTGATGCTCGACTTGATCGTCTTGGGGAACTTCGCAGTGGTCGGCAGGCTGCCGTACTTCCCGGGGTTGTAGGCCGCCATCGCGTTGATGACGTCCTTGAACCGGCCCTGGAGTTGCGGAGAGTCCGCCTCGAGGGCCGGCGTCTGGATGCGGGCCGCGAGGTAGGCGCCCTCCGCCGGGGTGAGTTGCTTGGCGGTCTTCTTGAAGTAGGCCTTGGCGGCCGCCTGGATGCCGTAGGCACGGCCGAAGTTCACGGTGTTGAGGTACTGCTCGAGGATCTTGTCCTTCGTCAGCTCCTTGTCGAGCTTGACCGCGACGAAGATCTCCTTGAGCTTTCGTTTGATCGACACGTCCTGGCTGAGGCCGTCGTAGTAGTTGCGGGCCATCTGCTGCGTGATCGTGGACGCGCCCTGCAACTGCTGGCCCGTCGCCGTCATCCAGACGGAGCGCGCCATTCCGGGGACCGAGATGCCGGAGTCCTGATAGAACGTCTTGTTCTCGATCGAGACGACGGCGTCCCGGACGTGCTCGGGGACGTCGCTGATGGGGATGATCTCACGGGGGGCCCCGTAGTGAGAGATGAGCGTCTTGCCGTCGGAGTAGTAGATGCCGCTGCCCTGCGCGAGGGCCTCGTCCTGGGTGACCTTGGGGACCGGGGTGTTCGCGTAGGCGACCGCGATCATGCCGAAGACGCCTGCGGCCAGGATCGTGAAGCCGGCTACGACGATCTTCCAGTTGGGGATGAACCGCTTCCAGTCGCGACGCTTCTCATCGTCGTCGTCGTCGAACGGGTCGCGGGGCCCGCGGCCACCGGGACCGCCCGGGCCGTCGGAGCCGCCAGGACCGCCGGGGCCCATGCGACGCCTGCCGGGCCCTCCTGCCCTGCGGGCGCCTCCCGCGG
Source organism: Planotetraspora mira (assembly GCF_016863275.1). Taxonomy (GTDB): domain Bacteria; phylum Actinomycetota; class Actinomycetes; order Streptosporangiales; family Streptosporangiaceae; genus Planotetraspora; species Planotetraspora mira. Next base: position 61,964 of record NZ_BOOO01000010.1, on the reverse strand, counting down.
ACATCGCCTGGGTGCCTTCACCGTCCTGATCGCGCCGGAACCCGCCCGCGGTCGCTCCCAGAGCCTGCGTACGGTCGCCGGGCGCGCCCGGACCACCGCGGCCTCGGCCTCCGTCGGCGCCGGGGACTCCAGGGCCGCCGGGCGCGCCTGAGCGCGCGGACCTGCCAGGTCCCGCGGGCACAAGGGCGCCACCAGGACCTGCCGGAGCACCGGGTCCAGCGGGGGCGCCAGGCGGCCGTGGACCGGCACCGCGGGGATCGGCGCCACGAGGGCCGGCGCCACCGGCGCCTGCGCCCTGTCGCGGGTCGCGGCCGGGCTGGCGGGGGTCTCCCGAGGGCTGGCGCTGATCGGGCCGGCGGCCGCCTGCCGGCGGCTGCACCGCGCCCATCGCGGCCGTGTCCTCGAACGCGGACTGACTACGGCGAGGGTCGGCCGGGGCACTGGGCCGCGCCGGCCGGGGGGCCGCGGGAGGCGGCTGCTGGGCGTGCGGACGGCCTTGTCCTGACTGGGGCTGTTCGCCGCGGGCCGTCGCACGGTTGTCCCCGCTCGGTCCGGGCGAACGGCGGCGACGCCCAGGGCGGGGCGATCCGCCGGAGCCCGAAGGTTCCTCTTGGCCGTAGCTGCTGTAAGTCACGCGTCCTCGTTAGATATTGGGGGAAATCGCCGACATCGGGTCGACAGGCCGGTGAGCGTACCTCTTGGAGCTGAAAGTCGCCCTAAAGGCAGGGGCCCGGGGGGTCGCCTGTTCCGAGCACGAACGAGACCGCCAGATGGTTCCAAGAACAACCTTGACAGACCTCGACCACGTAGACCCGAAATTCACCGTATTCCTGGGCCATCTCGACAAGATCGGCCGTCACTTTGACGCGTCCGGCCAGGCGTCCTAATTCGTCCCCGTAAACGTAAGTGACATTGGTCACGTTCCTGTGCTCACAGATGGGGCAGGCGCGTTCCGTCGGCTCGCCGTGGAAGCGCGCAGCGCGCAGCAGGTACGGATGGGCGTCGCAGACATCACGCGGCTCCATGTGGCCGGAGCGGATCGACTGAATCGTCGCCCGCCTAGCGAGGCCGTAGTCCACGACCGCCCGCTGTGACCACATGTGACCCAGATTACGACTGTTTGCCGAACCTTGCCCAACCATTCATCCGTTGCGCGATATGACGGCCCGACGTATCCTGCAGATGTATCGGTTCGATACATCGGTCGGACACAGGGGGTGGATCCAGTGACGGGCTCTCGTGGAGGTGTGCTGGAGCTCGCCGTCCTGGGGTCACTGCACGAGACTCCTCTGCACGGTTATGAGCTGCGTAAACGGCTCAACACCCTGCTCGGGATGTTCCGCGCCTTCTCATACGGTTCGCTCTATCCCTGCCTGCGAGGGCTGCTCAACGACGGGCTCATCGTCGAGGAGGAGCCGCCACAGGAAACGGTCCTCGGCCGCAGGTCGAAGATCGTCTACAAACTGACCGCGGAGGGCAAGGAGCGTCTCCAGGAGCTGCTGACCCAGGCGGGCCCCTCCGCCTGGGAGGACGAGAGCTTCGGCATCCACTTCGCGTTCTTCCGCCACACGGAGGCAGAGGTGCGGCTTCGCATCCTCGAAGGCCGCCGCAGCCGCCTGGAGGAACGTCTCGAGGGTGTCCGTACGGCTCTCGCCCGAACCAGGGAACGGCTGGACAGCTACACCCTCGAACTCCAGCGCCATGGGCTGGAGTCGGTCGAGCGCGAGGTCCGCTGGCTGAACGAGCTGATCGATTCAGAACGGCGAAGCACCACGACTCCGCGTACGGACGAGGGGGACGCCGCCGAGCCCGATCAGCCGCAGGCGGCACAAGAAGCATCAGATAGGGCCGAAAGGCCCGAAACAGATAAGTAAGACAATAAGCAAAGGAGCAGGTGCGATGGGTTCGGTGCGCGTAGCCATCGTTGGTGTGGGTAACTGCGCCGCGTCGCTGGTCCAGGGTGTCCACTACTACAGGGACGCAGATCCGGGCACCCGTGTGCCGGGCCTGATGCACGTGCGGTTCGGCGACTACCACGTCGGGGACGTCGAATTCGTCGCCGCGTTCGACGTGGACGCCAAGAAGGTCGGCCGCGACCTCTCTGAGGCCATCGTCGCCTCCGAGAACAACACGATCAAGATCACTGACGTGCCGCCGCTTGGTGTGACCGTCCAGCGCGGGCCCACGTTCGACGGTCTCGGCGAGTACTACCGCGAGATCATCGAGGAGTCCGACGAGAAGCCGGTCGACGTCGTGCAGGCGCTCAAGGACGCCCAGGTCGACGTCCTGGTCTCCTATCTCCCCGTGGGATCGGAGGAGGCCGACCGTTTCTACGCGCAGTGCGCCATCGACGCCCGTGTGGCCTTCGTCAACGCGCTGCCCGTCTTCATCGCCTCGGACGCCGAGTGGGCCGCGAAGTTCACCGAGGCCGGCGTTCCCATCGTGGGCGACGACATCAAGTCGCAGGTCGGTGCGACCATCACCCACCGCGTGCTGGCCAAGCTGTTCGAGGACCGCGGCGTCGAGTTGCTGCGCACGTACCAGCTCAACTTCGGCGGCAACATGGACTTCATGAACATGCTGGAGCGCAAGCGCCTCCAGTCCAAGAAGATCTCCAAGACGCAGTCGGTCACCTCGCAGATCCCGCACGAGATGGCCAAGGCCGACGTCCACATCGGCCCGTCCGACCACGTGCCGTGGCTCGACGACCGCAAGTGGGCCTACGTCCGCCTCGAGGGCAGGTCCTTCGGCGACACCCCGCTCAACCTGGAGTACAAGCTCGAGGTCTGGGACTCGCCCAACTCCGCCGGCATCATCATCGACGCCGTCCGCGCGGCGAAGATCGCTCTCGACCGGGGCATCGGCGGGCCGCTGCTGTCGCCGTCGTCCTACTTCATGAAGTCGCCGCCGGAGCAGTACTCCGACGACGCCGCGCGTGATGCCGTCGAGCAGTTCATCCGCGGCCAGGTGGAGCGCTAGACCCACCCGGCGGGCCGACGCGTTCGGCCCCGATGTCGGCGCACGTCACGCACGTACGTCTCCTGATCACAAGATGCCCCGGCTCAACGGCGAGCCGGGGCATCTTGCCGTCCAGGCACATGGGCGGCTTGCATGAGATCTCAGCGGGCCGCAGGCGGCAGGTTCGCGCGGTCGGCCGCCGGCCAGGTCAGCGGATCCGGACCGAGCGCGACGAGGAGCGGCACCTGTTCGCGTGCCCAGGGAGAGATCGGCATCTCCCCGCTCAGCACCTCGTCGGCGAACTCCTTCCACGGAATCCACCGGATCGCGCCGACCTCTTCCGCATTCGGTACGGCATCGGCCGACACGATCACCCGGTAGACCGGGCAGAGCTCGTGTTCCATGATCCCGTTGTCCATGACGGCCTTGTAGGAGAAGTCGGGCAGCAGCAGATCGATCGAGTCGACGTGCAGTCCGAGCTCGAAGTCGAGCCTGCGGGTGACCGCGGACTCCAGTGGCTCGCCGGGCAAGGGGTGGCCGCAACAACTGTTGGTCCACTCGCCGGGCCAGGTGATCTTGTGATCCGCCCGCCGGGACAGCAGAACGCGGGCCTGCCTGTCGAAGACATAACTCGAGAACGCGAGATGCAGAGGAGTCTCGACGCCGTGGACCGTGGACTTGGGAGCGGTGCCGATCGGATTTCCCTCGCCATCGACCAGCACGACGTGTTCGTCATAGGTCACTCAACAGAGAGTACTTGATCATGTGCGTTCCGGCAGGCCGACGCGCGATCAGTGGTTGATCAGGGATCTCCCGGATAGTGCGGCTGATCTACCCGCGTAGGCTGTCGCCGTGTCCTTCGTATCCGACCTGCGCGTGGTACTGCAGGGCCAGAACTTCCGCCGGCTCTTCGGCACCCGCCTGGTCTCGCAGTTCTCGGACGGGATCTTCCAGTTCGCGGTCACGGGCTATGCGTTCTTCAGCCCCGAGCGGCAGACCAACGCCCTTGAGATCGCCGCGGGAATGGCCGTGCTGCTGCTGCCGTACAGCCTGCTCGGACCTTTCGTCGGCGTCTTCATCGACCGCTGGTCGAGGCGGCAGATCCTGCTGATCGCGCCGTTCGTCCGGGGGACGCTGCTCATCGTCACGGCCGCTCTCCTGGCCGGCGGAGCGTCGGACACGGTCTTCTACGCCGCCGCGCTGGGAGTCCTCGGCGTGAACCGCTTCTTCCTGGCGGCTCTCGGGGCCTCCCTTCCCCACGTGGTGCCCGCCGACCGGCTCATGATGGCCAACGCTGTCACCCCCACGTCCGGCACGGTCGTGACCTTCATCGGGTTCGGGGCCGGGTTCGTGCTCCGCGAGGTGTTCGGTTCGGACGCGAACGGCACCGCCATGCTGCTGGTGAGCTCGGGAGTGGTCTTCGGCCTGAGCGCCCTCATCGCGAGGACGATGGACAGGGGGCTGCTCGGCCCCGCCTACGACCCCCTGCTTCCCCAGGCACGCGAGGCCGTACGGCACGTGCTGAGCGGGCTCGTCGACGGTGCCCGGTACATCGCGCACCGGAAGCAGGCGGCCGCAGCGCTGGGCGGGATGGCGACCCACCGCCTGCTCTACGGCACGCTCCTCGCGATGGTGGTCATGCTGTACCGCTACTACTTCACCACCGACGCCGACGCCGCGCTCCGCGGGATCGCGCTCGTGGTGGGGACGTCGGGAGTCGGCTACTTCGTCGCCGCACTGATCACCCCCTGGGCCGGGAAGCGCTTCCGCCTTGAGACCTGGATCCCGGCGATGCTCGTCAGCAGCGGCGTGCTGAGCTTCGCGCTGTGCGCGACCTTCAGGGAGTGGGCCATCATGGCGGCCGGCTTCGTGGTCGGCGTGGCCATCCAGAGCGTCAAGATCTGCACGGACACCATCGTTCAGCGGGACATCGAGGACGCCTACCTGGGCCGCGTCTTCTCCATCTACGACATGCTCTTCAACGGCACGACCGTGGTCGGAGCGGCTTTCGCGGCGGCACTGCTCCCGCCGAACGGCAAGTCCTACTTCGCGCTCGCCGTCATCGCCGCGGGTTACCTGCTGGGCGCCCTCGTCTACCGACTCGTGGTGTCCGGTGGCAACGGCGGCCGGGAGCCCGCGGTCGCGACCGACTGAACGACCGACTGAACGACCGACTGAACGACCGACTGAACGACCGACTGAACGACCGACTGAACGACGGGCTGAACGACCGACTGAACGACCGACTGAACGACCGACTGAACGACGGGCTGAACGACCGACTGAGGCGGCGTGCTGAGAGGCGTGCTGAGCGCTACAGGCTCGCCGCCGCCGCGACCATGGCCCGGGTGATCATCGCGATCTCCTCGGGCCGGCACGCGTAGGGCGGCATGGTGTAGATCAGGCGCCCGAAGGGCCGGAGCCAGACGTCATGGCCCATCACGACGTCCTGAATTTTCGCCACATCCACGGGTTCGATCGTCTCGATGACACCGATCGCGCCCAGGACCCGGACGTCCTGGACCCCGGGCATGTGAACGGCTTCCGCCAGGCCGTCCAGGAGTGCCGCCTCGATCTGTTTGACCTCTTCCCGCCAGGGGCGTTCGGCCAGCAACTCGAGGGAGGCGTTGGCCACGGCCGTCGCGAGCGGGTTGCCCATGTAGGTCGGCCCGTGCATCAGGACGCCGATGCCGTCGGCGACCTCCCTGGTGCTCAGCGTGGCGGCGAGGGTCATGTATCCGCCCGTCAGGGCCTTGCCGACGCACATGATGTCCGGCCTGATCCCCGCGTGGTCACAGCCGAACATCTCACCCGTCCGCCCGAAGCCGGTGGCGATCTCGTCGGCGATCAGCAGGACGTCGTGCTCGTCGGCGAGCTCACGCAGCCGGCGGAGGTACGCCGGATGGTAGAACCGCATGCCTCCCGCACCCTGGACCACCGGTTCCACGATGATCGCGGCCAACTCGTGCGCGTGCGCCGCGACGAGGGCCTCCAGTTCCCCGAGGTAGGCCGCGTCGGGGCGGGCTTCGACCGCCTCTCCCGGGCGGGAGCCGTACCCCCCTGGAGGGATCGGCGCGAACACGTGCTGGGGCAGCAGGCCGGAGAACAGGTGGTGCATGCCGTTGACCGGGTCACAGACCGACATCGCCCCGAAGGTGTCGCCGTGGTAGCCGCCGCGGACGGTGAGCAGTTTCGAACGGCCCGCGCGGCCGGTGGCCGCGGCGTACTGGAAGGCCATCTTGATGGCCACCTCGACGGCCACCGAACCGGAGTCGGCGAGGAACACCCGGTCGAGCCCCGTCATACGGGCCAGCGTCCCGGCCAGCCGTACGGCGGGCTCGTGGGTGAGGCCGCCGAACATGACGTGGGCCATGTCGTCGAGTTGGTCGCGGACGGCGGCGTTGAGCCGGGGGTGGTTGTATCCGTGGATCGCGGCCCACCAGGACGACATGCCATCGACGAGCTCACGACCGTCGGCCAGGGTCAGCCGCACACCCTCCGCCCGGCGGACGGCGTGGACGGGGACGGTGGACGGCACAGCCGCGTACGGGTGCCACACATGGTCCTCATCCAGCCGAAGAATGTCCCCGTCGTTCATCCCCCCACCTTAGAGGCCCCCACCCCCCTCTTCCCTTGCGCGTGATCATGCACACGTTCGTAGAAAGCCCCTCTGAGCAGCCCTTTCTCTGGGCGTGATCATGCACAGGTTCGGCCAAAGGGTCGCTGAACTGGGATTTCTCTATTCGTGATCATGCGCAGATTCGGGCGCGATGCCGTTCATCTGGGGTTTCCTGCTCCGTGATCATGCACAACCGATGAGCGTGCATGATCACGCTCAATGAACGCCCAGGTCAGACCCGTTGATCGCGAACTTGTGCATGATCACGACGTGCATCGCACCTGCTCAACAGCCACATGACCGAACCTGCGCATGATCACGCCCAAGGGAAGGGCAGGTCATCGCCCATCTCACCGAACCTGTGCATGATCACGCGCAAGGGGAGCGGGGAGGGTCAGGGGAGGATGCCTTGGGAGTGGGCCCATTTCAGGAGGGCCTCCTTGGCGGCCTCTTTGCCGATCATGCCCTCGTCCATGCGGATGTCCAGCATGTGCTTGTAGGCCCTGCCGATCACCGGACCGGGAGAGATGCCGAGGATCTCCTGGATCTCGTTGCCGTCGAGCTCCGGCCGGATCTTGGCCAGCTCCTCCTCCTCGGCCAGCCGGGAGATGCGCTCCTCCAACTGGTCGTACGTCTGCGAGAGGGCGGCCGCCTTCCGCTTGTTGCGGGTCGTGCAGTCGGCTCGGGTCAATTTGTGCAGCCGTTCCAGCAGATGCCCGGCATCACGGACGTACCGGCGCACCGCGCTGTCCGTCCACTCCCCTGAGCCGTACCCGTGGAACCGCAGGTGGAGCTCGACCAGCCGCGAAACGTCGGCCACGACGTCCTTGGGGAATTTGAGCTCGCTCATCCGCTTCTTGGCCATCTGGGCCCCGACCACCTCGTGGTGGTGGAAGGAGACCCGGCCGCCGGGCTCGTTGCGGCGGGTCTTCGGCTTGCCCACGTCGTGCAGGAGCGCGGCCCACCGGAGCACCCGGTCGGGGCCGGAGGTCTCCAGCCCCACCGCCTGTTCCAACACGATCAATGTGTGCTCGTAGACGTCCTTGTGCCGGTGATGCTCGTCGATCTCCAGCCGGAGCTTGGGCAGCTCGGGCAGGACGTGGGCCGCGAGGCCCGTGTCCACCAGCATGGCCAGGCCGTCCCGGGGCCCGGCACCACAGATCAGCTTGTCCAGCTCCTCGCGGATGCGCTCGGCCGACACGATCTCGATCCGGCCGGCCATCGCCGTCATCGCCTCTACGGCCTTCGGATCCACCGAGAAACCGAGCTGGGAGGCGAAGCGCGCCGCGCGGAGCATCCGCAGCGGATCGTCGTCGAACGAGTCCTCAGGCGTTCCCGGCGTGCGCAGCACCTTCGCCGCGAGGTCGGGCAGCCCGCCGAACGGGTCGACGAACTCGTGGCTCGGCACCCGGACCGCCATCGCGTTGACCGCGAAGTCCCGGCGGCGGAGGTCGCCGTCCAGCGTGTCGCCGTAGGACACCTCGGGTTTGCGCGAGCCGGGGTCGTACGACTCGCTGCGGTATGTGGTGATCTCCAGCTGCCAGCCGCCCTTGCGAACGCCGACCGTGCCGAAGTCGATCCCGATCGTCCAGACGGCCTCGGCCCAGTCCTTGACTATTTCCAGTACGCGCTCGGGCCTGGCGTCCGTGGTCAGATCGAGGTCGTGGCCGACACGGCCGAGCAGGACGTCGCGGACGGATCCGCCGACGAGGGCCAACTCGTGCCCGCGGGCCGCGAACAGCTCTCCGAGCTCGTCGGCCACCGGGGCAATACGCCTGAACAGGTCATCTACGGCTCGCTGCTGGCGGTCGCTCAGATTTGAAACGGACAAGGCTGGGTAGGTCCTTCGGTCACGGAACGATTCTCCCCCGTCGCATCCTGGTGTCACCTAGGGGGGATACACACCTAGCAATCACCAGGCTACGGTCAGTTCGGGGGCGCTGGACAAAGCAAGGAGCTCAGAGATGAAAGACGCTCTCGCGATTCACCGCTGGCTCCTCGCCCATCAGATCCACCATGAGATCGTACGGCTTCCTCGTGCGTTGACATCCTCGGAGGAGCTTCCCGAGGTTCTCGGGATAGGTGCCGGGACCTGCGTGAGCGTACGGGTGTTCGAGGTCTCGTCCCAGGACGGCCGGGACCCGGTCGCCGTCGTCGGGACCGTCGACACCCCGCCCAAGGCCAAGGCCGTCGGAGCGCTGTTCCGTGCCCGGCGCGTCGTGCCCGCCTCCGCGTTCGTGGTGAATTCGGCCACCGACTACGCGGACGGCCTGGTCTGCCCCCTTCTGCTTCCCGAGCATCTGACCATCCTCATCGACCAACGCCTCATCGACGGCCTGGATCCGGATGAACCTGTCGTCACAGCCACGGGAGAGCGGTCCACAGCGCTACGACTACGTGCTTTTCACCTGTTGGACCTGATGACGGGCAAGCCCGTCGACCTCACGACGCCCAGACGACGCGGCCTGGCGAGTGTGGCCAGCCCAATGAGTACGGCTTAGGCCATAGCATTCTGGGCGTGCGCCGAACCCCACTGCAGGCCCGCACATGATCCGTAAGGCCGCCCTACTCGCCCTGCTGACCACTGCCCTGCTCGTCCCCCCGAGCATGGCCGGTACGGCTGTCGCGGCTCCCCGAGGTCTGGGCAAGATCGCTGCTCCCGCGAACCCGCTCCTGGTGGGGCGGATCACACCTGAGGTGCCGCGCGAGCCGACCACCCCCATCCTGGTCTCGGGCACGGTCACGGGCACCCCAATGGCCCCTGTGCGCGTCCGCATTCACTATTCACCCGGACAGCCGTTCCGAACCCGGGCCGACATGGCGCAATTCGCCGCCGGTCAGGGAATCGTCACCACCTCGTACAGCACCAAGGTCCAGGTCACGACGCTCGATCAGTCGGGGAAGCTGGCGTTCGACTTCAACGTGACGCCGCAGGAACTCGGCATGACCCAGACGGGGGTCTACCCGTTCGGCATCGAGGTGCTCGACGGCAACACGGGTGCGCAGATCGCCATTGATCGCACGTTCCTGACCTACGTGCCCAAGGGCCAGCAGACCCCGAAGATCAAGCTGGCCGTCGCCCTGCCGCTCGTCGACCGGCCCCACCGCGCCGACGACTCGACCTTCATGGACGACGATCTCCACGCGTCGATCACCTCAGGGCGCCTGTCGAAGCTGCTCGAACTGGTCCAGGGCACGGGGAAGACCGTGACATGGTTCCTCGATCCCGCCGTCCTCGATGACGTCCGCCAGTCCTCTGCCGGGCCGTACACCGTGGTGAAGGGTGACGAGAACACCCACAAGGCGCCGGACGCGGCCGCGGCCCAGTGGTTCGAGTCCGTTCGTACGGCTCTCGCCGACAAGTCCGTCATGGCGACGCCGTACGGGGATCCGGACGTCACGGCACTCGTCCACAACGGGCTCGACGCGCCGGCCGCGGCCGCCATCCAGAGGGGTGCGGCGGCGGCGTCGGCGCAGCTCGGCCGCGAGGTGCCGACCTCCATCGCATGGCCGTCCGGCGGTGCGGTGGACCGCGACGCGGTCGACGAGTTGGCCACGGCCGGGGTGAAGTCCGTGCTGCTCTCCGGCGACACCCTCCCCCCCGACCCGCCCGTCGCCACCACTCCGGACGCCGCGTCGCGCCTGGACACCGTGTCCGGGCCCGTCGCGGCGCTCGTCTCCGATCCGACGCTGAGCCAGCTCCTCGGTGGTGACGTCACCGCTCCCGGAAGCGCGCTGCTCGCGCGGCAGCGGTTCATCGCCGAGACCGCGATGATCGCGTTCGAGCCACCGGGTTCGCAGTCCCAGGGAACGCCCTTGACGGGCGGCCAAACAACCGGGGGTGGCCAAACAACCGGAGGCGGCCAAACAACCGGAGGCGGCCAGGCGACCGGGGGTGCCCGTACGGCCAGGACGATCGTCGTGGCGCCTCCCGCTGAGCTGTGGAACCCCGACCCCAAGTTCGTGTCGGCGCTTCTCAAAACCGTGTCAGCGGCTCCGTGGTTGCGGATGACCACGCTCGACTCCGTCAAGCCGACCAAGGCCCAGGTGCACAGGTCCGACCTCGTCTACACCACCCGCGACCGCCAAGCCGAGCTGGGGAAGGCCTACCTGGCCACGGTGCGCAAGATCAGCGACAAGGCCGACGCGGCGGCGACGGTGACGGAGGAGCACACCCAGCTCTTCCACGACGCCATCCTCCGGCTGACCTCGTCGTCATGGCGCGGAGACTCGAAGCGGGCGACCGCCTTCGCCGCGCAGGTGGAGAAGGCCGTCGACACCCGCATCGATGATGTGCTGGTGGCCGACACGCCACGGGCGGTGGCCGGGGCGAACGGCCAGGTGCCGGTCAGCGTCTCCAACAGCCTCGACAAACCCATCCGGATAAAGATCCGGGTCACCTCGGACAACACGTCGAGACTGGGGATCGACGCCCCCGGAGGGGTCTACGAGACCCCCGAGACCACGATCCTCAAGTCGCGCACCCTGCTCGAGAACGTGCCGGTGACCGTGCCGCAGGGCGGCGGCGAGGCGACCATCGCCATCCAACTCCTGACGGCCGAGGGCAAGCGCTACGGCGACGCCGTCCATGTCACCGTCCGCGCCACCGGTTACACCGGCATCGCGCTGGTCATCGTCGGTGCGGCGCTCACGATCATGCTGGCCGCCGTGGTGATGCGGATCCTTCGCCGCCGGTCCAGGAAGTCCTTCCCGTTCAGCCCTGCCGAGCCCGCGGGGCCCGAGTCCGTGCCCCCGCCGGGGGAGGCCCAGGCCGTTCCCGCGGACCAGCGGGAGTCGCCGCCGACATAGCCTCTGGGAGACTCCGAGGATGGGCGTCAGGACCCGCCCGGCGCACGGACACGGCCGAACGGGCCGCCGAGTTGAAGGAACACTATGAGCAGGATGCTTCGGGCCAGCGCGATCATGGCGGCCGGCACGATGGTGTCCAGGTTGACCGGCTTCCTGCGTACGGCGGTGCTCGCCGCGGCCATCGGCACCTTCGCGCTCGGTGACGCGTACAACGCCGCCTACCAGATCCCGTTCATCCTGTTCGACCTGCTGATCGGCGGCGTGCTGAGCAGTGTGATCGTCCCGATGATCGTCCGCGCGAAGAAGCGGGACGCGGACGGAGGGCAGGCCTTCGAGCAGCGGCTGATGACGCTCGCGATCGTGGTGCTCGCCCTGATCGCCGCCGTCGGCGTGCTCCTCGCACGACCGATCATGGAGCTCTACACGGCGTCCAACTGGTCGTCGCACAAGATCGACGTGGCGAGCACGCTTGCCAGGTACATCCTTCCGCAGATCGCGTTCTTCGGGATCGGCGCCATGGCCGGCGCGATCCTGAACACGCGGGACAGGTTCGCCGCCCCCATGTGGGCGCCGGTGCTCAACAACCTCGTCGTGATCGGGGTGGCGGCCGCCTACCTGGCCGTCGGGTCGTCCGACATCGAGCACGTCACCGACCAGGACCTGACGCTGCTCGGCGTCGGCACCACGGCCGGCATCGTGGTCCAGTCGATCGTGCTGGTCATCGCACTGCACCGGGCCGGTTTCCGGTTCCGGCCCCGCCTCGGGCTGCGTGACACGGGACTCGGCGAGACCGGCAGGACGGCGGTGTGGACCTTCGCCTACGTCGGCATCACCCAGTTCGGCTTCTGGGTCACCACCAAGCTCGCCACCGGCGCCGGCGAGCGGGCCCCCGGTGCGGGCAACAGTTCCTACTCCTACGCGTTCCAGCTGTTCCAGTTGCCGTACGGGATCATCGCGGTGTCGGTGATCACGGCGATGCTCCCCCGGATGAGCCGGTACGTCGCGGACGGGGAGTTCGACGCGGCCCGGACGGAGTTCGGCTCCGGAGTGCGCCTCGTCTCCTCGGTCATCGTCCCGGCCGGCCTGCTCCTGATGGTGCTCGGCCCCGCCGTCACCACGCTGATCTTCTCGTGGGGCAACATGACCGCGGCCAACGCGCTCTACATCGGCAACGTGCTACAGGTCTTCGGGCTGGCGCTCGTGCCGTTCTCGATCTTCCAGCTTCTCCTCCGGGTCTTCTACAGCTTCGGTGACACGAAGACCCCGGCGCTTATTGCTGGGGTAAATGTCGCAATAAATGCAACTTTGAGCCTTATTGCGTATTTCACGCTTCCCGCCCGATACATCGTGATCGGTCTGGCCTTCGCGTTCACGTTGACGTACGTGATCGGCAGTGGAATCGCGTGGCTGCTGGCGAGCCGGAGGATCCGTGGGCTCGGCGGCCGGTCGGTGGCGTCGGGGCTCTCCCGCATGTACGTCGCGGCGATCCCCGCAGCCGTCGTCGCGCTGGCAGTCCTGTGGCTGACCAGGGAGATCACACCGATCACGGCACTCAGCTCCGCCGTCATCCTGGCGGCAGGCGGCGGTTTCGGCCTGCTGCTCTACCTGCTGGCCGCGCACCGGATGCGTGTCACCGAGGTGAGCTCCATCATTGGACTCGTTACGAGCCGGGTAGGACGGTAAGAGTCCTCAAGAGTGACCGAACGGTAGAGGCTTGACCAAAAGTCCGATTCAGACCTCTTCGATCGGGAAGGCGGGCAGGACCGGCACGGCACTAGCATGGTGCGCCTAGAGTTCGACCGGCGAGCGGAAGCGGGAAGGCGTGGGCGAAACCACCCGGCATCGGCTGATGTATGCCGATGAGCCGCGGATTGAGGCGGCCCTATGAGTATGTCCGCAGTCGAACCAGGGACCCGGCTGGCGAATCGTTTCCGGCTGGAGGACAGGGTCACCGAATTCGGCGGTGCGACGCTCTGGAAGGCCATCGACGAGATCCTCGCCCGGCCGGTCGCCGTCCACACCTTCAGCCCCGAGTTCCCCCGCGTGAACGAGGTGGTGCTCGCCGCGCGCGCGGCCAGTCGCCTCACCGACCCCCGCCTCACCCAGGTGTTCGACGCGGCCGACCAGGACGGCACCGCCTACGTGGTCAGCGAGTGGGTCAGCGGTGAGTCCCTCCTCGACCTGCTGACCAGCCGGCCGATCGAACCCGAACGCGGCGCGGCGCTGGTGGCCGAGGCCGCCGAGGCGCTCGCCCACGCCCACGCGGCGGGCCTCACGCATCTCCACCTGACGCCCAGTCGCCTCGTCTGGACGAGTGGCGGCACCGTCAAACTGCTCGGCGTCGCGGTCGACGCCGCGATCCTGGGCCTGTCCAGCGACGATCCGGTCCGGGAGGACACCGAGGGGCTGGGACGCCTCCTGTACGCCGCCCTGACCGGCCACTGGCCAGGCGACATGGACTGCGGCCTCCCTCCCGCCCCCCTCGACTACGGACGGCTGTGCACGCCTCGTCAGGTGACCGCGGGCGTCCCGGGCTATCTCGACGCCATCACCTGCCGGGTGCTCCTCCAGGAGCCCCGCCGGGGCCAGCCGCCGTTGACCACCCCCGCGGAGGTCGCCGAGGCTCTCTCCGAGGTGCCGCGGCCGACGCCCGCACCCATCTCCTCCGCGCCGCCCTCGCTGAACCTGCGTTCCGAGGCGCCGGACACGATGGACCCGTGGCCGACGCCCTCGCCGCAGCCGCCCGCCCAGGGACCGCAACACGGTCAGCGCTCGCAGACCGGACCCGCGAGCAAGGTCCTGCTGACCATCATCGTGTTGCTGGTCATGGCCGCCGTCGGCCTCGGCGCGTGGACCGTCGGCAAGAATCTGGGCAACACCCCGCCGGTGGCGCACAACAGCAGCGCCGGCCCCACGTCCTCCGCGCCCTCGGCCAAGCCGGTCACCGTCAAGCCGGTCAGCGCCACGGGCTTCGACCCCCTGGGTGACGACAAGGAAGAGAACCCCGAATACGCGAGCGCGGCGATCGACGGCAAGTCCTCGACCGACTGGCACACCGACACATACAAGAGCGCCGAACTGGGGCGGCTCAAGTCGGGTGTCGGCCTGATCCTCGACATGGGCAAGCCGATTCAGGTCTCCAACGTCACCCTCTCGCTGCCGAACGCCGACGGCGCGAGCGTGGAACTCAGGGTCGGCGACGCGGCCGATCTGTCCTCGCTCAAGTCCGTGGCCAAGAACGAGAACGCCTCCGGGTCGGTCACCCTCACGCCGAGCAAGGCCGTAACCGGTCAATACGTCCTGGTCTGGTTCACGCGACTTCCCTACTTCGAAGGGAAGTATCGCGGGACAATTTATGACATACTGGTCCATTCTCCCGCATCCGCATAGCAGGGTATGTGACCTACTCAGACGATCCCCCGCCCGCTGAGCACACAACGCGCCCGGCGCTGACGGATGCCGATCTTCTGAGTCGTCACCTCGGGGGCGACCCCGACGCGTTCCGCGAGATCGTCAAACGACATCGCGAGCGCCTGTGGGTGGTCGCCCTGCGGACGCTGGGCGACCCCGACGAGGCGGCGGACGCCGTACAGGACGCCTTCGTCTCCGCCTACCGCAAGGCGGGGAGCTTTCGCGGCGAGGCCGCGGTCACCACGTGGCTTCGCCGCATCGTGGTCAACGCCTGTCTCGACCGGATGCGCCGCAAACCTGTACGGCCCGTGGCCGACGACGAGCTCATCGAGGCCGCCGACCGGGAGGTCTCTCTCGCCGACCAGACGGATGAGCATGAGATCTCGATGGAGATCGAGGCGGCGCTCAAGCGACTTCCCATCGACCAGCGGGCGGCTCTGGTGCTGGTCGACATGATGGGGTACTCGGTGGAGGACGCGGCCATCGTGCTCGACGTACCGGCAGGAACGGTCAAGAGTCGCTGCTCCCGCGGGCGGGCCAAACTCGTGCCCATGCTCTCGCATCTGCGGAGCCGGCCGGGCCTGACCAGAGGACCGAAGGTCGCCGGGGTCTCCTGACGGTCAGGGCGCACGACGCGCCGGGGCCCTGCGCACAGCACGACTCACGAGGCGGAACCAGTCACTTGGGCACCACTGATGGGGCGTCGTGTCCACGGTGAGCGTGGCGGGAATCCTGAACACCTAGGATCTGTTGACGCCACTGCATCGAACAGCACCCGGAAGGCGAATCCGTTGAGCGACGTCCGTAACGTGATCATCATAGGGTCGGGCCCCGCCGGCTACACGGCGGCCGTCTACTCCGCCCGAGCCGACCTCAAGCCGCTCGTGTTCGAAGGATCGGTCACCGCCGGCGGCGCTCTCATGAACACGACCGATGTGGAGAACTTCCCCGGCTTCCCTGACGGGATCATGGGTCCTGACCTCATGGACAACCTGCGCAAGCAGGCGGAGCGGTTCGGCGCCGAACTGGTGGCCGACGACGTGACCGAAGTCGACCTCGCGGCCGACCCCAAGGTCGTCAAGACGCACACCGACACCTTCTACGCGAAGTCCGTGATCCTCGCGACCGGGTCGGGCTACCGCGAACTGGGGCTGCCTAACGAGAAGCGCCTGTCCGGCCGCGGCGTCTCCTGGTGTGCCACCTGTGACGGGTTCTTCTTCCGCGACCAGGACATCGTGGTCGTCGGCGGGGGCGACACCGCGATGGAGGAGGCGACGTTCCTCACCCGTTTCGCCAAGTCGGTGACCATCGTGCACCGGCGTGACGAACTGCGCGCCAGCAAGATCATGCAGGATCGGGCGTTCGGCAACGAGAAGATCCGCTTCGTCTGGGACAGCGAGGTCGTCGACATCCTGGGCGAGACGCGCGTGTCCGCGGTGCGCGTCCGGAACCTGAAGACGGGCGAGGAGACCGAGCTTCCCGCGTCCGGTCTGTTCATCGCCATCGGCCACGACCCGCGCACGGATCTGGTCCGGGGGCAGATCGACCTGGACGACGAGGGATACATCCTGGTCGACGCGCCGACGACGAAGACCAACCTCGACGGAGTGTTCGCGGCGGGCGACGTCGTCGACCACACCTACCGGCAGGCCATCACCGCGGCGGGGACGGGATGCGCCGCGTCGCTCGACGCCGAGCGCTGGCTCACCGACCACAGCTGACGCCGGGAATGCGCGGGCAGGCTCCGCGGTTACACCGACCACACATATCAAGGGGAGAGATACCTTGGGCGCCATCAAGAGCGTGACCGACGGCACCTTCGATGCCGAGGTCCTCAAGAGTGACAAGCCGGTCATCGTGGACTTCTGGGCTGAGTGGTGCGGTCCTTGCCGCCAGGTCGCCCCGATCCTCGAGGAGATCGCGAGCGAGAACGCCGAGAAGCTGACCGTGGTCAAGCTGAACATCGACGAGAACCCGGCGACTCCGCGCGACTACGGCGTGCTCCAGATCCCCACGCTGAACGTCTACAAGGGTGGAGAGGTCGTGAAGCAGATCATCGGCGCCAAGCCGAAGGCGATGCTGCTCCGCGAGCTCGAGGGCATCATCTGACGGTCGTGCCCCCTGCGGCGTGAGCCGTACCACCGCCTTTCCGGCGGAACACACCCACAAGAAAGCCCCCCTCGCCCAGCGGCGCGGGGGGCTTTCGGGTTTTCACGACGCGCCGGCTCGAAGGCGTGGACTTCGCGGCGCGCTTCCACGTTGCTCAGGTGCGCGCGGGCGTGCCGGGCGTGCCGGCCCACGATTTCCGAGTTCTTACGACGCCCGAGTTCCCACGGCGTCCCGCAGGCCCGGTTCGTACGGCCCGGCCTGACCACTCTGGCGGTTCTCAAGGGACGGTTGGGGCGAGACGACGGGCTGAGATCGTCTCAGACGGGCCGTAGCGCTCTCTCTGGACTCATTGATCCAAGGAGGCGTTCGAGGGCCACCTCGACGTCCTCACGCCAGGAGACGGCCGTCTTGAGCTCCAGCCGGAGCCGGGGGAAGCGCAAATGCGGGCGAACCGTTTTAAAACCAACCGAAAGCAGATATTCGGCTGGCATGACGCAGCTGGGCTGTTCCCATTTCAGGTCGCCGAACGCCTCGATCGCCCGCACCCCCCGGCGCGTCAGATCCTTGGCCACCCCCTGGACGAGCATCCGGCCGAGCCCTCCCCCGGAGAACTCGGGGATGATGTGCGCCGTCATGAGCAACACCGCGTCGGAGCTGACCGGCGAGGTCGGGAAGGCGATCGAGCGGGGCACGTAGAGCGGCGGCGCATAGAGCACGAATCCCGCAGCCACTCCGTCGACATAGACGATCTTCCCGCAGCTCCCCCAGTCCAGGAGCGTTCCGGAGATCCACGCCTCCTTCTCCAGGCCCGGGTCGCCGGCCTTTACGGCACGCTCGCCACCGACCGGGTCGAGCTCCCAGAACACGCACTGCCGGCAACGGCGTGGCAGGTCGTCAAGGTTGTCGAGGGTGACGTTGGCCAGCCGACGCGACACGTGTTGCCCCAATCCCCGCCAGGAGTGTTGCCAGGAAAAGCGCGCGAATACGGCGTCTCCAGCTGGCATCGTAACCCAGGGAATGGGGGCGGAGGCCGGACGCCACAACCTTCCCCTGCCCCTGTTTCGGCGGGTGTCGGAGCCCCTCTCCGGAGCCCTTGCCGGCCGCCCGCCGACGGCGCGCAGCGGCAAGGTCAAGCGCCCTTCATGGTCAAGGCCCTGCTGTGATCGGCGTGGCGCGCTACCGTACTCTGGATTTCTCGGCTACGTGATCGGAGGTGGACCGTGACCCATGAACTCGATCACGGTCGAACGAACGCGGCCCAAGGGTCGCGAATTGACGCCTACATCGACCGGTACGCCGCACGCGCAGCCGGCATGGTCGCCTCCGAAGTCCGAGCTCTTTTCGCCGTCGCGTCGAGGCCCGAGGTGGTCTCACTCGCCGGCGGCATGCCGTACGTCACGGCCCTCCCCCTCGACGTGGTCGGCGAGCTCGTCGCCGATCTCGTCGCCAAACGCGGTCCCGTCGCCCTGCAGTACGGCTCAGGCCAGGGAGACCCCGACCTTCGCGAGCAGATCTGCGAGGTCATGCGGATGGAGGGCATCGAGGCCGGCGCCGACGACGTCGTCGTCACCGTGGGCTCTCAGCAGGCCCTCGACCTGATCACCCGGATCTTCATCGACCCGGGTGACGTCGTTCTGGCGGAGGGGCCCTCCTACGTGGGCGCGCTCGGCACGTTCGGCGCCTACCAGGCCAAGGTCGTGCATGTCGCCATGGACGATCAGGGGCTCATTCCCGAGTCGCTCGCGCAGACCATCTACGCGCTGCAGACCGCGGGGAACCGCATCAAGTTCCTCTACACGATCCCGACCTTCCAGAACCCCGCCGGGGTCACGCTCAACGAGGTCCGCCGCCGCCAGGTGCTCGAGATCTGCCAGCGGGCCGGAGTCCTGGTGGTCGAGGACAACCCCTACGGGCTGCTCGGCTTCGACGGGGAGCCGTTGCGCGCACTGCGGGCCGACGATCCTGACGGCGTCGTCTATCTCGGCTCGTTCTCCAAGACGCTGGCGCCGGGCTTCCGCGTCGGCTGGGCACTGGCTCCGCACGCGGTCCGCGACAAGCTCGTGCTGGCGATGGAGTCCGCAGTGTTGTCGCACTCGACCTTCACTCAGCTCGCCGTCGGGCAGTACCTCGCGACCCAGCCCTGGCGCGAGCAGATCAAGACCTTCCGGGAGCTCTACCGCGAGCGGCGCGACGCGCTCCTCAACTCGCTCGAGGTGTTCATGCCGGCGGGGTGTTCCTGGACGCGTCCCTCTGGCGGCTTCTTCGTCTGGGCCACCCTGCCTGAGGGGCTCGATTCCAAGGCGTTGTTGCCGCGCGCGGTCGCCGAGCGCGTCGCGTTCGTCCCGGGGACCGGCTTCTACTCCGACGGCGGCGGCGCGCAGCACATGCGACTGTCCTACTGCTATCCCCAGCCCGACCGCATCCGCGAGGGTGTGCGCCGCCTGGCCGGGGTGATCGAGCAGGAGTTGCAGCTGCGCGACACGTTCGGCACGGGCTCCGCCCGCTGGCATGCCGGAATCGACACGCCCGGCCCAGATCTCGCCTGAGGACAGGTGGGGCTAGCCTGATCGGGCCCGCCCTACAGGACTCCTGCGCGAGAGAAAGGCCCTCTCCGTGAGCAAGCGAACGATGACCGAACACTTCATGCCCCTGCCGCAGATCGAGCCGCGGCCCGGGACCGCCGGGCCGCGCCCTGGGAGGCAGGCATGAGCGATCTCGGCCACGTGCTCGTTCTCGCGGGCGGCCTTTCCTATGAGCGCGAGGTGTCCATCCGTTCCGGACGTCGCGTCGCCGACGTGCTGCGCTCGGCGGGCGTCGATGTGGAGACCCGCGACACCGACGCCTCGCTCGTGCCGGCCGTGCTGTCGGACCCGCCGAATGCGGCGTTCGTGACCCTTCATGGCGGCGCGGGCGAGGACGGCGCCATCCGGACCGTCCTCGAACTCCTCGGCGTTCCGTACGTGGGAGCGACTCCTGACGCGTGCCGGGTGGCCTTCGACAAGCCGACGGCGAAGGCGGTCGTGCGGTCCTGGGGACTGAACACCCCCGACTCGGTCTCACTGCCCAAGGAGACCTTCCACGACTTGGGCGCGACGGCCGTCCTCGCGCGGATCGTGGACAACCTCGGGCTGCCGCTGTTCGTCAAGCCGTCACGCGGCGGCTCGGCGCTCGGGGCCTCGATCGTGCGCACCGCCGACGAGTTGCCCGCCGCCATGGTCGGCTGCTTCGCGTACGGCGACACCGCACTGATCGAGAAATACATCACGGGCGTCGAGGTCGCCGTGTCCGTCGTCGACCTCGGTGATGGTCCGCTCGCGCTACCTCCGGTGGAGATCGTGCCCGACGGAGGGGTTTACGACTACGCGGCGCGCTACACGGCCGGCCACACGGAGTTCTTCGCCCCCGCCCGGCTGTCCGAGGAGGCGACCCAGGCGTGTGCGGCGATGGCCGTTGCCGCTCACACCGCCCTCGGGCTTCGGGACGTCTCCCGAACCGACCTCATCGTCGACGCCGCCGGTCGGCCGTACTTCTTGGAAGTGAATGTCGCGCCCGGCATGACCGAGACGTCACTGCTGCCAATGGCAGCCGAGGCGGCGGGCCGGGATCTCGGCGCTCTCTGCAAGGGCCTTCTTGAGGCGGCCGCTCGCCGCGGGTGAAGCTCAACGTTTCACGTGAAACACGCCCCGCCGCCTCACAACGAGGGGAGCCACTCCCCCGGCGTGGCACGTACCGGTCTGAGCGACCGGGCATCCTCTTACCGCGACCCGTTTCACGTGAAACATCGACGGCGGGGTGTGGAGAGACGACGAGGCGGCGCTGTTTCACGTGAAACAGCGCCGCCCTCCATTCCGGGGAAGCGCTCCTATTCCGGGGAAAGCCCTCGCATCGCGTTGCTCGCCTCCGGCGCCATCGTGCCGATGATGCGCTCCAGGTCGTCGATCGTGGAGAACTCCACCACGATCTTTCCCTTCCGCTGGCCGAGGTCGACCCTCACCTTGGTCTCGAAATGATCCGAGAGCCTGTCGGCCAAGTGACGCAGAGCCGGCGCGGTCGGCTGCTTCTTCCTCGGCTGCCGAGGGGCGGGACCAGAGCTGGCGTCTCCCAGCGCCACGATCTCCTCCACCGTCCGGACCGACAGTCCCTCGGCCACGATCCGTCCGGCGAGCCGATCCTGTGCGGCCGGGTCGTCCAGCGAAAGCAGCGCACGCGCGTGCCCCGCACTGATCACACCCGCGGCGAGGCGCACCTGGACGTTCGGCGGGAGGTTCAGCAGCCGCAGCGTGTTGGTGATGTGCGAACGCGACCGGCCGACCTTCCGGGCCAGCACCTCGTGCGTGGCTCCGAAGTCGTCGAGCAGTTGCTGGTAGGCCGCCGCCTCCTCAAGCGAGTTGAGCTGCTCGCGCTGGAGGTTCTCGATGAGCGCCTCGCGCAGCATCTCGTCGTCCTGCGTGCTACGGACGATGGCCGGGATGGTCTCGAAACCGGCGAGTTGGGAGGCCCGCCACCGACGCTCCCCCATGATGAGCTCGAACTGTCCGCCCCCCAACGAGCGCACGACGACCGGCTGGAGGAGACCCACCTCCTTGATGGAGGCGGCCAGCTCGTCGAGGCGGTCCTCGTCGAAGACGTCACGCGGCTGGCGGGGGTTGGGGGAGATCGCCGCGACCGGAATCTCCTGGAAGTAGGCCCCGTCGACGGGCTTCAACCCCGAATCCACTGATTCCTCAGCGGGAGAACTCGCTGCGACCGATGGATCCACGATCGGCCCCGTGGGGATCAGAGCTCCAAGCCCCTTGCCCAGTCCCCGACGCTGCTGAGTCACCGCTGCTCCTTACGCACCGCACAGAAGGCTGTGCCCAGCGGCCGAGACCACTGGGCACTTCACGCACACACCACGAGAGGTTACCGCCGCGCGGCCCCCTGCATGAGCATCGGCGCACAGAGTCTGGCTCAACGGCAAGCGAGGTGATGGGTCAGTCGGCGCCACGGGCGACTCCGGCGGCAGGTGATCGGCCGTCGATCCGGGAACCGTGAAAGAACGCATCCTGGGGCCGGAGTTCGCTCACGGGTCCGGACGGCGTGGGGGCCATCCCTCCCCCACTTGTCGCGCGGTCCACCCGCCACACGAGGAGGTTCGCCAGGGCCCACATGTCGCGGGCGCGAGGCAGACATATGGAGGGAAGGCCGGAGGGCGGCTTCGGAGCGGGCGCCTCCGGCCGGCGACTGCGATGACAGCGGCGATGAACGGCGATGCGGTGAGAAATCATCGCGGCTGCGCGCGACGGGAACGGCCCAGCAGCGGACTACGAGGCTCCCGCGAGCGCCGCGGCACGGTAGGCGATCTCCCGAGCCGCCTCCATGTACGCCATCGCACCACTCGAACCCGGGTCGTAGGTCATGACCGACTGCCCATAGCTCGGCGCCTCCGACAGACGGACGCTGCGCGGGATCACCGAGTCGAGAACCGTGTCGCCGAAGTGGGACCGCACCTCATCGGCGACCTGTGACGCGAGCCGCGTACGGCCGTCGTACATCGTGAGGAGGATCGTCGACAGCGCCAGCGTCTGGTTCAGGTGAACGCGGACGAGCTCGACGTTCTGCAGGAGCTGGCTGAGACCTTCCAGCGCGTAGTACTCGCACTGGATGGGGATCAGCACCTCCTGCGCCGCCGCCATCGCGTTCACGGTCAGCAGGCCGAGGGATGGCGGGCAGTCGATGAAGATGTAGTCGAATTCCATGGACTCGAAGGCGGCCAGCGCACGCTTCAGGCGCGTCTCCCTGCCCACCATGGGAACCAGCTCGATCTCCGCGCCGGCCAGATCGAGTGTGGCGGGCGCACAGAAGAGCCCGGGCATGTCCGGCACCGGCTTCACGATCGACGAGAGCGGCAGGTCGTCCACCAGCACCTGGTAGACCGAGGGCGTTCCCGCCCGGTGGTCCGTCGCGAGAGCGGTCGAGGCGTTCCCCTGCGGGTCCAGATCCACCACGAGGACGCGCTGCCCGTGCATGGACAGCGCCGCCGCGAGGTTGACCGACGTGGTGGTCTTGCCCACCCCACCCTTCTGGTTGGACACGGTCAGCACCCGGCAGCGGGGAGGCCGCGGCCAATCCCCGCCACTACGGGTCGAATAACCGACAGAAGATTCAGCCACCAGTGGGGGTGCGGCTGTTTCACGTGAAACCACGGAGCTCAATGCCTCTCGTACCAACGGTGAATCGCCAGGTTGAAGGGGGGTCTGGGACACGGTCGCCGTCCTTTCGACCTGCGAAACGGAAAATCGAGGCCAGCCAAGCCCCGACGGCCGGCTTGCTGTCGCGATCTCCCAGGGTAGGGCGACCGGACTCGTCGGCCAACCCAGGCCCGCTGTCGCATCCAGCAAGACGCTCACCTCTTCCGTCGCCGCCGTGCACCACGTCCACTCGACTCGGGGGATGCTCCCGCGACTACGCGAACGAGGGTGGCGGGCGGATCGACCCTACCGCGCCCTACCGTAACAAGCTCAGCCGAACGCGCCCCAGAAGCCTTCAATTGAGGTCTGGCGGCCTCCAGTTCTTCCTCGGCCCGCTCCCCCTTCATCGCCAGCAGTTGCCCGTCCTCGCGGAGCAGTGGCAACGACCACTCGAGAAGCCGGTCGAGGGGCGCGACCGCGCGGGCCGTCGCCACGTCGAACGCCCGCTTGCCCGCGAGTTCCTCCGCCCGGCCGCGCACCACTTCGGCATTGGCGAGATCCAGCGCCTCAACCGCCTCGGACAGGAAGACGGTGCGCCGCAGAAGCGGATCCAGCAACGTCACCCTGATGTCCGGGCGCACGATCGACAGGACCAGGCCCGGCAGGCCCGCCCCCGAGCCGATGTCGACGACGCGGGCGTCCTGCGGGATCGCCTCGGCGACGACGGCGCAGTTGAGCAGGTGACGCTCCCATATGCGAGGAATCTCACGGGGCCCGAGGAGGCCGCGGACGACCCCCGGCCCCGCAAGCAGTTCCGCGAACAGCCGTGCCCGGCCCAGCGCGTCACCGGTGAAAACCTCCCGCGCCACGATCGGCACTTCGGGCAGCTCGTTGCTCTCCGTCATCACTCACTCATTCGCGAACCGTCTCGGGCCAAGGGTAGTGGCCCATCCCCGCACGAACCTGAAGGTCGTGTCTGACAAATCATGCCCTGCCACGAGGGACTCAGCAGGCGCGCGGCCCACGATCCATCGCTTGATCGGCTGAGCCTGTGGAAACGACAAAGCCGCCGGCTCCGAGGAGTCCGGCGGCTTTCCGTACGAAGAGAGACTAGACGGGGAGGACGACGACGAATCGACGCGGCTCCTCCCCCTCCGACTCGCTCCTGAGCCCGGCCGCGGCGACCGCGTCGTGCACGATCTTCCGCTCGAAGGGCGTCATCGGCTGGAGGGCCTTGGGCTCTCCGCTGCGCTTGACGTCATGGGCCGCGGCAGAGCCGATCTTGGTGAGTTCCACCCTGCGGCGCTCGCGGTAACGACCGACGTCGAGCATGAGCCTGGAGCGCTCACCGGTCTGCCGGTGCACCGCGAGGCGGGTGAGCTCCTGGAGGGCTTCGAGCACCTCGCCGGCGGGACCCGTCAGGTCGACGCCCTTGATGTCGACGACCGACACCACGGCGCGATCGCCCTCGACGTCCATGTCGATGTCGCCATCGATGTCGGCGATGTCGAGGAGGCCCTCGAGGTAGTCGGCCGCGATCTCCCCCTCCTGCTCCAACGCCTCGACGTCGGGAGCAGGCTTCGGGCTGTCCTCAGCTTCGGTCACGTCCGGGACTCTCTTTCTGCTACGGCTTCTTGCTGCCGGTGCGCTTGCTACGGGGCTGGCGCGTCGGCTGCTGACGGACGATCTTAGGCTCTGGCGCCGGCGGCGGCTCCTCAGACGCGGCCTTCGGCTTGCCCACCAGCTTGGTGAAGATGCCGTTGGTCGGTGGGGGCGTCGTCATGTTGCCCTTTTCGTCGACGACCGGCATGGGATGGCGACTGTAGAACCAGTGTTGCTGGCTGAGCGTCCACAGGTTGGTCGTCACCCAGTAAAGGATCAGGCCGAGGGGGAAGTTCAGGCTGAAGATGGCGAACAGCGGCGAGATGTACATCAGGATCTTCTGCTGCTGAGCCATCGGGTTGTCCGGCATCTGCTGCATCGAGCGCGTCACGCTCTGCCGGACGGTGAGGAACGTCGTGCCCGAGCTGATCGCGACGAAGACGGCGAGCACGATCTTGGTGACCACCGGGTCGGCGCCGAACTTGGAGATCTCACTGGCGCTCGACCAGAAGGTCGCCGGCAGCGGAGCGCCCAGGATGTGGGCCGCACGCGCACTGTCCACCAACTCGCGCGTCATTCCGAAGGTCGCACGATCCTCGGCGATGGCCCGCAGCACGGTGAACATCGAGATGAAGATCGGGAACTGCGCGACGACCGGCAGGCAGCCGCCGAGGGGGTTGGCCCCGGCCCCCTGATAAAGGGCCATGACCTCCTGGTTCATGCGCTGCTTGTCGTTCTTGTACTTCTTGCGCAGCTCTTGGACCTTGGGCGCGAGCTCCTGCATCTTCCTCGACGAGCGCATCTGCTTCATGAAGAGGGGGAAGATCAGCAGGCGCATCAGCACGGTGAGCGTGATGATGGTGAGCGCCCAGTTGAGCCCGTTATCTGAGGGGATGAATGTGCTGTATCCGGCATGGATCTGGGTGATCACCCAGGCCACGGCCGTGTACAGCCAATTCAGGAATGGCAGCTCCACCGAGCTAGCTCCCTTGCGTTTCGTCGTGAGACCGGACTCGGGGTGGGGGCACCGGGTCGAAACCTCCAGGATGGAACGGGTGGCACCGCCCGATACGCCTAACGGTCAGCCATACCCCGCGTAGTGCCCCGTGAACGGTGATCGCCTCGAGGCCGTAGGCGCTGCAAGACGGCTCGAACCGGCATCGCGGGCCGAGCATCGGGCTGATGAAGGCCCTGTAGAACCGGATCGGGACAACCAGAACCCGAGCGACCGGGCCCGCCGGGTCTACCGGCCGGGGGTCCGTCACCGCGATTCCGGACTCCGGAATCGGCTGCTCCGCTGTCATGACCGTCCATCCGTCAGGGTCCGGGGCTCGGACCCCCTCCGCCGGAGTAAACGATCCAGCGCGACGTCGAGTTCGGCGGCCAGATTCTCGCTTCGCGCGGACGCGGCCGGTGGATTGGCGCGTACCACAAGCAGGCTACCTCTAGGGAGCCGCACTACACGGTCCCGCATGAGGTGTCTGAGCCTGCGCTTGACCTGGTTTCTGATCACCGCACCCCCGACCGCCTTGCTCACGACGAAACCCACCACCGGTGGTTCATCGGTTTCGCGCACGGAAAAATGTGCGACCAGCATGGGACGACCGGCGCGTCGCCCGCGGCGTATCGCGTCGGCGAATTGGTCACCTCGTCGCATCCGCGACTCGGACGGCAGCACCGCGTGTTCCTCTAGGTACGGCTGTCGCCCGCCGACGGAACAGACGGCGGGCGACGGCGGGCTTCTCGTCGTCAGACGGTCAGCTCGGCGCGACCCTTACGGCGCCGGCTGGCCAGGATCGCACGGCCCGCGCGGGTGCGCATGCGCAGCCGGAAGCCGTGGGTCTTCGCGCGGCGACGGTTGTTCGGCTGGTAAGTACGCTTGCTCACGAGTGGGCTCCCAAGACTTCAGATACGCACGCAAAGTTTGCGGGCGCGGGACATTCCAAGGTTACGGCTCGTCAGCTGCGTGGGCATGCGAAATAGCCGTCGCGTGATTAGCCGACCGGCATACGTTACGGGCCGACCCCACGCCAGGTCAAACCCGACCAGCCACTCTATCGCCCTCGGACCGTCGTCCGCCTAATCCGTGAGCGCGTCCCCAAGCATGACGATCAAGTGGCCCCGCAGGCCACCCCGGCCCCCGGACGGTACCCCGTGACCTCCCCCGGCGAGTGCGCGGGACGCCCCGACGCACCGGAAGGAACAAGCGCGTACGGCGGGCGTCCACAGCCCACTAGGCTTGTGGACAACGTCTTGAACGCATGTTGCTCCACCGCTACTGTCAACCCTCCGGCCTTTCCCTCTGTCACCGTGAATGCGCCCGGGAAACATCGCACCGACTGTGCACAACATGTGGATCTCATGTGGATCAGCTAACGGGGGCTGAACACCGCCGGGTCATCCCGGGCCGGGCTGAAGTGGAAACGAATCGCGGCGTGCGAGCGGGGGCCGCGCAAGGGAGGGAGGGGCGGAGCCATGGAAGGCGTCGACCTCAACGCGGTATGGTCTCGGGCGCTCGGAACCCTTCTTGACGAGGGCGTTTCGGGACAACAGCGCGCGTTCCTCCAGATGACCCAGCCGTCCGGGCTCATCAACGACACGATTCTCCTGGCCGCTCCCAACGATTTCGCGAAGGAAGTCCTCGAGGTCCGGTTGCGGCCGCTGATCGCGCACGCGCTTTCCCAGGAGTTCGGCCGCCCGGTGCGGATCGCCGTCATGGTCGATCCCGGTGCGACCTCCTCCGCGGGAGCCCAGCACGACGTCTATCCCCAGCCGCAGGATCAGGGTTATCCCCACGGTGGACAGCCGCAGCCCGGCTACGGCAGGCAACACCGGCCCGAGCCGCTCAGCCCGTCCACCGACTATCCACAACACCGTCCACAGCAGCAGGGCTTCCCCTCCTTCGGCCAGGACGGCCCGTCGCCCGTGGAGGAGCCGTACGGGTCGCAGCAGTATCCACAGCCGACCCCCGTCTACTCCCCCGAGCCGCCTCCGGCGCCGAAGCCCGAGCCCGTGCAGAACCGGTGGGACAGCCGAGGCGCGCGGACCACCAGCGAGCCGGCTCGGCTCAACGCGAAGTACACCTTCGAGACCTTCGTCATCGGCGCGAGCAACCGGTTCGCCCACGCGGCGGCGGTCGCCGTCGCGGAGACGCCGGCCAAGGCGTACAACCCGTTGTTCATCTACGGAGACTCCGGGCTGGGCAAGACTCACCTGCTGCACGCGATCGGCCACTACGCCCAGAGCCTCTATGACGGCGCCCGGGTGAGATACGTGAGCTCCGAGGAGTTCACCAACGACTTCATCAACTCGATCCGCGACCACAAGGCCGACGGCTTCCGCTCGCGGTATAGAGCGGTCGACATCCTGCTGGTGGACGACATCCAGTTCCTGGAGGGCAAGGAACAGACGCAGGAAGAGTTCTTCCACACGTTCAACACCCTCCACAACGCCAGCAAGCAGATCGTCATCTCCAGTGACCGGGCGCCCAAACAGCTCGTCACGCTGGAGGACCGGCTCCGCAACCGCTTCGAGTGGGGCCTGATCACCGATGTGCAGCCGCCCGAGCTGGAGACCCGCATCGCGATCCTCAGGAAGAAGGCCATCCAGGAAGGACTGGCCGCGCCTCCCGACGTGCTCGAGTACATCGCCAGCCGCATCGCCACCAACATCCGCGAGTTGGAGGGCGCACTCATCCGGGTCACCGCGTTCGCCAGTCTCAACCGGCAGTCTGTGGACATCCAGCTGGCCGAGGTCGTCCTCAAGGACCTGATCAGCGAGGACGCCAGCCCCGAGATCACGATCTCCCTCATCATGTCGACGACGGCCGAGTACTTCGGGGTCTCGCTCGACGATCTGTGCGGCAGCTCCCGGTCGCGTGCCTTAGTCACCGCCCGGCAGATCGCCATGTACCTGGCCCGTGAGCTCACCGACCTGTCCCTCCCGAAGATCGGGCAGCAGTTCGGCGGCCGCGACCACACCACGGTGATGCACGCGGAGCGCAAGATCCGGTCGCTCATGGCGGAACGGCGCTCGATGTACAACCAGGTCAACGAGCTCACGACCCGGGTCAAGCAGCGCGCACGCAACGCGTGATGCACAGCCTGTGGATATCGCTGTGGATCAAACCCCGCACACACCCGTGAAGCCTTCTGGGCGTCACCAGCCCGTTGGTTACCCGAAATGCACCATTAAGAGGTGGGGGACGGATGTGGGGAAATCCTGGGGATGGCCTGGGGACTACTCGTGGACGACTTGGGGACGCCCTGTGCGCGACCGGTCCAGGCCCCCGCGGCGGCGCCTTCTACCCCGTGGACAACCGGTGGAAACCTCGTGGGTAACTCGTGGATGAAGGGGCCCGAGACTGGGGAACCGCTGTGGGGAAGCAGCCGTTCCCCACAGCAACACGGTTCACATGCACCTCTCGCCCACACCCGCAGTGGATTAAACCTTGGTCCTGACCTGCGAACATGCTCGACATCCACATATCCACGGCCCCTAATGAGAAGACCTATATATCTCTCTCCTAAGAACTCAAGAACCATAGAAGGGGTTCTGGAGGAGCCAAGGGCTCAGAGAGTGCACACTTGACGATGCAGCGAAATCCAGGAGGCTGATCCCCGTGATGTTCCGGATCGATCGCGACGTGCTCGCCGAAGCCGTGGCGTGGACCGCACGCAGCCTTCCGGCCCGGCCCTCGGTGCCGGTGCTGGCGGGCATGAGGCTCGAAGTCACACAGGAGGGCCAACTCAAGCTCTCCGGCTTCGACTACGAGGTGTCGGCGGAGGTGACCCTCGACCCCCAGGTCGGCGAAGCCGGTGTGGTCCTCGTGTCGGGCAAGCTCCTCGCCGAGATCACCCGGGCGCTGCCCGCTCAGCCGGTCGACTTCGTCGTCGACGGCGCCAAGGCGGTCGTCACCTGTGGAAGCGCGCGGTTCACGCTGCTGACCATGCCGGTGGAGGACTACCCGTCCCTCCCCGCGATGCCGCCCGCGGCCGGCCGGATCGGCAGCGACGTCTTCGCCTCCGCCGTCGGCCAGGTCGCCGTCGCCGCGGGCAAGGACGACACCCTGCCGATGCTCACCGGCGTCCGGATGGAGATCGAGGGCGACACGGTCACCCTCGCGGCCACCGACCGGTATCGCCTGGCCGTACGTGAACTGAAGTGGCAGCCGGAGCAGCCCGACTTCCAGGCGATCGCCATGGTCCCCGGCAGGACCCTGGCCGACACGGCCAAGGCGCTGGGCGCCACCGGGGCTCAGGTCGAGATCGCGCTCAGCTCCGCGGGCGGCACCGGCGAGGGGATGATCGGCTTCTCCAGTTCCGGGCGGCGGACCACGACGCGGCTTCTCGACCCCGAGTTCCCCAAGTACCGCTCGCTGCTTCCGACGCAGTTCTCCGCTCACGCGGACTTGTCCACAGCCGCGTTCGTGGAGGCCGTCAAGCGCGTCGCGCTGGTGGCCGAGCGCAACACCCCCGTACGGCTGGCCTTCCGCGGCGACGAGGTCATCCTGGAGGCCGGCAGCGGCGACGAGGCCCAGGCGGTGGAGGCTCTGCCCGTCGAGTTCGACGGCGAGGAGATCAACATCGCCTTCAACCACCAGTTCCTGCTGGAAGGGCTCGGCGCGATCGACTCCGACGTGGCGCGTCTGCAGTTCACGACATCCACCAAGCCCGCCATCCTCACAGGCGGAAAGCCTGTGGATGACGGGGAAATCCAGGACTATCGCTACCTCATCATGCCCATCCGCTTGTCCAGCTGACCCGGGGCGTACCATCTACCGGGGCCGATTTGAGGGCCCGCACACGGGTAGGCGTGCCTCGCGGTGGATCCGGAGGCTAAGGGGTGGCTCACATGCAGATCGGCATGATCGGTCTCGGCAAGATGGGCGGGAACATGGCCGAGCGGCTTCGCCGCGGCGGTCATGACGTGGTCGGATACGACCGCGATCCCGCCGTCAGCGACGTCGGCAGTCTGGCCGACCTCGTCGAGAGGCTCGAGGCGCCCCGTGCCGTGTGGGTGATGGTGCCCGCCGGCGAGCCCACCCAGGCCACGATCAGCCAACTGCGTGACCTGCTCTCCCCCGGTGACCTGATCGTCGACGGGGGCAACTCGCACTACAAGGACGACCAGGTGCACGCCGCCGACCTCGCCGAGAAGGGCGTCGGCTTCGTCGACGTCGGGGTCAGCGGCGGCATCTGGGGGCTCGAGAACGGCTACGCCCTGATGGTCGGGGGTACGGCCGAGGACGTGCGTCGGCTCGACCCGATCTTCACCACCCTCCGGCCCGGAGGACAGGACGGCTTCGTCCACGCCGGACCGGTCGGCGCCGGTCACTTCGCGAAGATGGTCCACAACGGCATCGAGTACGGCATGATGCAGGCCTTCGCCGAGGGCTGGGAACTGCTGGAGGCCAGTGACGTCGTCACGGACGTCCCCGGTGCGTTCGCGAGCTGGCGCCACGGCACGGTCATCCGCTCCTGGCTGCTCGACCTGATGGTGCGGGCTCTGGAGCAGGACCCCGACCTGTCCGAGCTCAAGGGGTATGCCGAGGACTCCGGCGAGGGCCGGTGGACGGTGCAGGCGGCTGTGGATCACGCGGTGCCGCTGCCGGCGATCACGGCAGCCCTCTACGCGCGTTTCACCTCGCGCCAGGCCGATTCCCCCTCGATGAAGATGATCGCGGCGCTGCGCAACCAGTTCGGCGGGCACGCGGTCGCCTCGGTGGAAGGCCAGACGGGCAAGGGTGCGGACGCCCCCGGCGCCGACGTCGCGCCGCCCCGCGAAGTCCAGCACTGAACCGTGTTCTGATCGACGGGAACTGACTGAACGCGTCCGCCGTACGACGCGGGCGTCCGGGCGTTAGTAGCCTTGCGGCGTGCATGTGGCCAGCCTCTCCCTCACCGACTTCCGGTCGTACCCCGCGGTCGAGCTCGATCTCGAGCCCGGGGCCACGGCCTTCGTCGGGCCCAACGGGCAGGGGAAGACCAACCTCGTCGAAGCCGTGGGTTACCTCGCGACGCATTCCAGCCATCGCGTCGCGACGGACGCCCCGCTCGTACGGCAGGGCGCGCAACGGGCGATCATCCGGTCGGTGGTCGTCAAGGACGACCGCCGGGCGCTGATCGAGTTGGAGATCAACCCCGGCCGCGCCAACCGCGCGAGGGTCAACCGCTCCCCCGTTCCGCGGCCGCGCGAGGCCCTCGGCCTCCTGCGGACGGTGCTCTTCGCGCCGGAGGACCTCGCCCTGTCCAAGGGGGATCCGTCGGAGCGCCGCAAGTTCCTCGATGACCTGCTGGTCGCCCGCGCCCCCAGATTCGCCGGGGTCCGCGCCGACTACGACCGGGTCCTCAAGCAGCGCAACGCCCTGTTGCGCACGGCGGCGACCACCAAGACCGGCCGGCGGCGCGGGTCCCGCAAGCAGGACGACGACGCCGCCTTCGCGGCCGCCGGGGCCGGGGACGTCATGAGCACGCTCGAGGTGTGGGACTCCCATCTCGTACGGCACGGCGCCGAACTCCTGGCCGGACGGCTCGACCTGGTCGACGCGCTGCGGCCACTGGCCGCCAAGGCCTATGCCACTCTCGCGCCGACCTCCGCGCCGGCGGGCCTGGAATACCGGAGTTCGGCAGGCGAGGACCAGGCCGACGATAAGTTGTCCACAGATGTCAGCGTTCTGGGGACAAACCGCGAAGATCTGGCTGAGCGCCTCCGGGCGGGCCTGGCCGAGGTGCGCCAAGCTGAACTGGACCGAGGCGTCACCCTGGTGGGGCCGCATCGCGACGACCTGCTGCTGACCCTCGGCGACCTGCCGGCACGCGGCTACGCGAGCCACGGGGAATCATGGTCGTTCGCCCTGGCCCTGCGGCTGGCGGCCTACGACCTTCTGCGCTCCGACGGCGGCGACCCGGTGCTGATCCTGGACGACGTCTTCGCCGAACTCGACGACCAGCGGCGCAGGCGGCTGACCGACATCGTCGCCCCGGCCGAGCAGGTCCTCATCACGGCCGCGGTGCCGGACGACGTTCCGGCCCAGCTCGCGGGGTCCCGATTCGACGTGACCGAAGGGAGCGTGCTGCGTGTCCGCTGAATCCACAGGTGGGGACCAGTCCCCGGAGGGGACCGCGGCCAAGGGCGCCGCGATGGCCCGCGAGAAGCTGGCGCAGGCCAAGGCCGACGCCGTGAAACGCGGACAGCTCCCCCGGTCGGAACCACGCCGCCGCAAGGGCGGGCCGAAGCGGGACGCCGGCGATCCCCAGCTCTTCGGCCGTGCCATCCGGGACCTGCTGGCCGACCGCGGCTGGGAGCAGCCTGCGGCCATCGGCGGCGTCTTCGGCCGCTGGCGGGAGATCGTCGGGCCCGAACTGGCCGGCCACACCACCCCGGAGACCTTCGCGGACGGTGAGGTCGTCGTGGCCGCGGACTCGACCGCTTGGGCCACGCAGGTGCGCCTTTTAGCGTCTACGCTGGTCAGAAGGCTGAACGAGGAGCTGGGCGACGGCACGGTCACGCGCGTGAAGGTGCACGGCCCGAACGTGGGGCCGCGTCCGACGGGCGGTCTGCGGGTCCACGGCAGCCAGGGCCCCGGAGACAGTTACGGGTGATCCCGGGAGCTGAGCCGTAGGACACCGGAGAAAGCCCGAACCGGCCCAAAATCGCGTGTGAGGCTTCGACCCCCGTCTCCGGTGGGGGAAGTTCAAAACGATGATCAACACGCGACAGGGCATCACAGCCCCCGTCAATGCCTCCTGAGGTCTCCAGGACCGGTAGAATGAATGTGGACTTAAGGACACGTCCGGTTTGCGTCACCCCCCGACCTTGAGGGTCGATTTCCCGCAGGGTGGGCGCATCGGGGCATTCACGACGGTGACGGGCACGGCTGGGGCGGCCAAGCTAGACGACCTCCCGCCGCGTGTCCATTGGCAGGAGGATTTCGCACTTGTCCTACGACGCAAGCTCAATCACCGTTCTAGAAGGACTCGAGGCGGTCCGCAAGCGCCCGGGAATGTACATCGGTTCCACGGGCGAGCGCGGCCTCCATCACCTGGTCTACGAGATCGTGGACAACTCGGTCGACGAGGCGCTCGCCGGCTACTGCGACACGATCGAGATCACGCTCCTCGCCGACAACGGCGTGCGGGTGGTGGACAACGGCCGGGGCATCCCCGTCGGTGAACACCCTGTGGAAAAGCGGCCGGCCGTCGAGTTGGTCATGACCACGCTGCACGCCGGCGGAAAGTTCGACGGGAAGTCGTACGCCGTCTCCGGCGGCCTCCACGGCGTCGGCGCGGCGGTGGTCAACGCCCTGTCGACCCGGCTCGATGTGGAGATCAAGCGCGACGGCTACCACTGGCGCCAGACGTATGACCACTCCAAGCCGACCGGCCCGCTGACCAGGGGCGAGCCGACCGACGAGACCGGGACGACCACCACGTTCTGGGCCGACGACACCATCTTCGAGACGACCGTCTGGAACTTCGAGACGCTGACGCGCCGGTTCCAGGAGATGGCGTTCCTCAACAAGGGCCTCGCGATGATCATTCGCGACGAACGGCCCGACCACATCAACGGCGAGCCGGTTGAGATCAAGTACCACTACGAGGGTGGCCTCGCCGACTTCGTCACCCACCTCAACTCGAAGAAGGAGCCGATCCACGGCTCCGTCGTCGACTTCGAGGAGCACGGCGAGGGCATCTCGGTCGAGATCGCGATGCAGTGGAACGCTTCCTACAGCGAGTCCATCTACACGTTCGCGAACACGATCAACACGGCCGAGGGCGGCACCCACGAGGAGGGCTTTCGCGCGGCGCTGACGACCATCGTCAACCGCTACGCGCGCGAGCAGAAGTTCCTCAAGGAGGGCAAGGACGACAACCTCACCGGCGACGACGTCCGTGAGGGCCTCGCCGCGATCATCTCGGTGAAGCTGGCGGACCCGCAGTTCGAGGGCCAGACCAAGACCAAGCTCGGCAACACCGAGGCGAAGTCGTTCGTCCAGAAGGCGTGCAACGACCACTTGCGCGACTGGTTCGAGCGCAACCCCGGCGAGGCCAAGGACATCATCACCAAGACGCTCCAGGCCTCGCGCGCCCGCCTCGCGGCACGCCAGGCCCGTGACCTCACCCGCCGCAAGTCCCTGCTGGAAAGCGGCAGCGGCCTTCCGGGCAAGCTGGCCGACTGCCAGTGGTCGGAGCCCGAGAAGTGTGAGCTCTACATCGTCGAGGGTGACTCGGCCGGCGGCTCGGCCAAGGGCGGCCGGGATCCCAAGTTCCAGGCCATCCTGCCCATCCGCGGCAAGATCCTGAACGTCGAGAAGGCCCGGATCGACAAGGTCCTCAAGAACAACGAGGTCCAGGCGCTGATCACGGCTCTCGGCACCGGTGTGCACGACGAGTTCGACATCGAGAAGCTGCGGTACCACAAGCTGATCCTCATGGCGGACGCCGACGTCGACGGGCAGCACATCACCACGCTGCTGCTGACGTTGCTGTTCCGCTTCATGCGGCCGCTGATCGAGGCCGGGCACGTCTACCTCTCCCAGCCGCCGCTCTACAAGATCAAGTGGGATCGCAAGGGCGAGGACGCCTCCTACGCCTACTCCGACCGGGAGCGCGACGCGATCATCGAGGACGGCGTCGGGCGCGGCAAGCGCGACCCCCGCCTCCACGACGGCGTGCAGCGCTTCAAGGGTCTCGGCGAGATGAACCCCTCCCAGCTGTGGGAGACCACGATGAACCCAGCGACCCGGGTGCTGCTGCAGGTCACGCTCGACGACGCCGCCCAGGCGGACGAACTGTTCAGTGTCCTGATGGGCGAGGACGTCGAGGCCCGCAGGAACTTCATCATCCGCAATGCCCGTGACGTTCGTTTCCTCGACGTATAGCAAAAGGACTTTTCCGTGACGGAAGTGAACACGCCTCCGGGACCGCCCGCCGATCGCGTAGAACCGGTCGACATCCAGTCCGAGATGCAGCGCAGCTACATGGACTACGCGATGTCCGTCATCGTGTCCCGTGCGCTGCCGGACGCCCGGGACGGCCTCAAGCCCGTGCACCGGCGCGTCCTGTACGCGATGTTCGACGGTGGCTACCGCCCCGACCGCGGCTACTTCAAGTGCTCGCGCGTCGTCGGTGACGTCATGGGCTCCTACCACCCGCATGGTGACGCGTCGATCTACGACACCGTCGTACGGCTCGCGCAGCCCTGGTCGCTGCGTTATCCGCTGGTCGACGGACAGGGCAACTTCGGCTCACCGGGCAACGACCCGGCGGCCGCGATGCGGTACACCGAGTGCCGCCTCGCGCCGATCGCCATGGAGATGCTCCGGGACATCGAAAAGGACACCGTCGACTTCCAGCCCAACTACGACGGGCGGTCGCAGGAGCCGATCGTCCTGCCGTCGCGGTTCCCGAACCTGCTCGTCAACGGCGCCGCCGGCATCGCGGTCGGGATGGCGACCAACATCCCGCCGCACAACCTCCGCGAGGTCGGCGAGGGCGTCAAGTGGGCGCTGGAGAACTACCAGGCGACCGACGAGGAACTGCTCGAAGGGCTCATCGCCCGGGTGAAGGGCCCCGACTTCCCGACGGGCGCGCTGATCGTCGGCCGCCGCGGCATCGACGACGCCTACCGCACCGGGCGCGGCTCGATCACGATGCGGGCGATCGTCGAGGTCGAGGAGGACGCCAAGGGCCGGCAGTGCCTGGTCGTCACGGCCCTGCCGTACCAGGTGAACCCGGACAACCTCGCGCTCACCATCGCCGAACTGGTCAAGGACGGCAAGGTCACCGGCATCGCCGACGTCCGCGACGAGACCTCCTCCCGGACCGGCCAGCGCCTGGTGATCGTGCTGAAGCGCGACGCCGTCGCCAAGGTCGTGCTCAATAACCTCTACAAGCACACCCAGCTGCAGACCACCTTCGGCGCCAACATGATCGCCCTGGTGGACGGCGTGCCGCGGACGCTGCGTCTCGACCAGTTCGTCAAGTACTACATCGAGCACCAGATCGAGGTCGTCGTCCGGCGGACCCGGTTCCTGCTCCGCAAGGCCGAGGAGCGGGCCCACATCCTGCTTGGACTGCTCAAGGCGCTCGACCGGATGGACGAGGTCATCGCCCTCATCCGCCGATCGCCCTCGGCGGCCGAGGCGCAGGGCGGCCTGATGACCCTGCTGGAGATCGACCAGATCCAGGCGCAGGCCA
This sequence comes from Planotetraspora mira, assembly GCF_016863275.1. Taxonomy (GTDB): domain Bacteria; phylum Actinomycetota; class Actinomycetes; order Streptosporangiales; family Streptosporangiaceae; genus Planotetraspora; species Planotetraspora mira. The sequence goes on along the minus strand of NZ_BOOO01000010.1, from coordinate 25,086 downwards.
TCCTGGACATGCAGCTGCGCAAGCTGGCCGCCCTGGAGCGGCAGCAGATCCAGGACGAGTACGACGGCCTGATGACGCAGATCGCCGACTACCAGGACATCCTCGCCTCCGAGCCCCGGCAGCGGCAGATCGTCTCCGACGAGCTCAGCGAGATCCTCGCCCGATTCGGCGACGACCGTAAGACGGAGATCATCGCCTACGAAGGCGACATGTCCATCGAGGACCTGATCGCCGAAGAGGACATGGTCGTCACGATCACCCGTGGTGGTTACGCCAAGCGCACCAACATGGACCTCTACCGGGCGCAGAAGCGCGGCGGCAAGGGAGTCCGCGGCGCCCAGCTCCGCCAGGACGACATCGTCGAGCACTTCTTCGTGACCACGACCCACCACTGGCTGCTGGCCTTCACCAACAAGGGGCGGGTCTACCGGGTCAAGGCGTACGAACTGCCGGACTCGGGCCGCGACGCGCGGGGACAGCACCTGGCCAACCTGCTCGCCATGCAGCCCGACGAGCACGTCGCGGAGATCCTCGATCTACGGGACTACGAGGTCGCGCCGTACCTCGTACTGGCGACCCAAAGCGGCCTCGTCAAGAAAACACGGCTGTCTGAATACGATTCGCCCCGATCTGGTGGCCTCATCGCAATCAATTTGCGCGAAGATGACGAGGTGATCGCCGCACGACTCGTGTCGGAGGAGGACGATCTGCTGCTCGTTTCCAAGAACGCGCAGTCGATTCGTTTCACCGCCTCCGATGACGCTCTTCGCCCGATGGGCCGCGCCACCAGTGGTGTCATCGGCATGCGTTTCCTCGACGGGGACGAACTCCTCGCGATGAACGTCGTGAGTCACGGTGATGACGTGCTCATCGCGACGGAGGGCGGCTATGCCAAGCGCACTCCCGCGGACCAGTACCCCGTGCAGGGACGGGGTGGCAAGGGGGTGCTGACAGCGAAGATCGTCAGCGCCCGTGGCAAGCTGGTTGGAGCCGTCATGGTGAGGCCCGAGGACGAGGTCTTCGCCATCACATCGGCCGGAGGGGTGATCCGGACCAGTGCGGGCGAGATCAAGCAGTCGGGCCGCCAGACCATGGGGGTGCGCCTGATGAACCTCGCTGATGGGGACAGCGTCGTCGCCCTTGCCCGCAATGCCGAGGCTTTGGACGCCAACTCGGATGAAATCGAGTCGGAGTCCTTCGAATCGGCCGAGACCGAGCCGACAGAGCTCGAGTCACTGGAGATCGAGGAAAACGGGGCAGGAGACGACGCATGAGTGATAGCGGCGGTGCGCGGGCGACCGGGGCGGCCAGAAAAAAATCGCCGGGCGCCCGTCCGGCGTCGTCCTCAATGAGGGACGGCGTTACCGAGCGGGTGGACAAAGACGATAACGTCGTCGAGGTGGCGTCCGAGAAAGAAGATGCGACTCCGGCTGGGAAGCCCGAGTCCGACTCCGACAACGCGACTGTGCGCATCCGCACTTCCGCGGCCGATCAGCCGTGGAAGTCGCAGTCGTCCAAGGACGGCGAGAAGCCGGCCGATCGTCAGTCCGGTCCCGAGACCGCTCCCTTCGCCAAACCCGCCGTCGCGACACCGTCCGCCGCCGCTCCTGCCGACCGCAGTGGCAAGGCCGGCGGGCCCACCGGGGCCAAGCCCGCGGTGAACGAGTCGGCCGCCTCCGGTCCGGGATCCGGCTCCGGGTTCGGCAAGTCCGGATCGGGTGCCGGCAAGCCCAAGCCCGGTGGCGACAAGCCGTTCGGTGGCGACAAGCCGATCGGCGGCGGAAAGCCGGATGTCAACACAGGGCCGAGGGGCGGTGCTCGCGGGCCCGTCACGTCAGGGTCCGCCACGCCGCCCGGGTCCGAGTCCGCTGGTCCCACCGCGACGTTCCCGAGGCCGACCTACTCCTCTGGGGACGGCTCCCGGCCTGGAACCTCTCCAGTAACCGGCGCCTCGTCCCCGGCGCCCCCGGTCTCCGCGTCGCCGATCGTTCCTTCGCCGGTCACACCGGCGCAGGACGCCCCTGCCCGGGGGTCCGCGTTCGGCTTGGCGGAGCGGCCGGAGGCCACGAGCGGCACGGCCAAGGGCAAGGCCAAGAAGGCCGACGCCAAGGGGCCCCGCAAGGCCCACCTGGTGTTGCGCCGGATTGAGCCGTGGTCAGCCATGAAGTTCAGCTTCGTCATCTCGATCGTCTGCTTCGTCATCCTGTTTGTGGCGGTCGCGATCCTGTACGGCGTGCTGTCGGGGATCGGCGTGTTCAGCTCGATCACGGACGCGGTCACGCAGCTCACCACCGGTGACAGCAAGACCGCCAGCACCCTTGACATCAGCAGTTGGTTCGCCCCTGGGCGAATCCTGGGCTACGCGGGTCTGCTGGGCGCGATCAACGTCGTTCTCATCACCGCTCTCTGCACTCTCGGTGCGGTGATCTACAACGTGTGCGCCGAGTTCGTCGGCGGCGTCGAAGTGACCTTCAGCGAGGCCGAATAGTCGGTCGTACGGCTACCGCCCCGGGCGCGGGCGGTAGCCGTACGGATCACAACGGAAGAGCCCGCGGCCATGTGGGAAGGCGCGGGAGCGGTGCGGACACGGTAAGCTTTTCCTCGTTCAGGCGTGATTCGCCTCCCGATACGGGATGCGGTAACGTTCCTTGCGCAACGCGGGGCTATAGCTCAGACGGTTAGAGCGCTTCCCTGATAAGGAAGAGGTCCCAGGTTCAAGTCCTGGTAGCCCCACCACAGTTCACAGGCCGTTTTCCGATCATCGGAGAGCGGCCTTTCTCGTACCCGCGTGACCACTTTTCCGATCATGCGCCGAAGCCGCGGTGCGCCCCCGGCTCAGCCGGGATGCGGTAGACGGACACGTGGGAACGCGACTCGGCGGTGAAGTCGGCTCCGGACCAGTCCGCGTGCCTGGTCTCCAGCTCGAACCCTGCCAACTGCGCCATGAGGTCGAGCTCTGCCGGCCAGATGTAGCGATGTGGGCTGCGGAACAGCTGAGCCTGTCCGCTCTCGTCGAACGTGAAGTGGTGCGAGACGACGTGCTGACGCAGTACGTCGTAGGTGTCCAAGCCGATGTAGCCGGACTCGGAATGCCACACCGTGGCCGATTGACCCGGTGGGAGCTTGCGCAGCTCAGGCACCCACAGCTCGATCACGAACCGGCCGCCGGGCGTGAGGTGGCGGGCGGCGTTGCGGAAGCACGCGACCTGCTCGGCCTGGGTGAGCAGATTCGAAATCGTGTTGTAGACGAGGTAGACGAGTGTGTATTTCCCGGGGGCGACGGTGGTCGCCATGTCGCCGACGATTACCGGGATCGTCGCTTCGTCCACCTTGGTTCGCAGTTGGTCGATCATCGGAGATGACAACTCGAGGCCGGTGACGGGCACCCCTCGCTCGGAGAGCGGGACGGCCACGCGGCCGGTCCCGATGGCGAACTCGAGCGCCTGACCGTCGCCTGCGAGTTCGGCGAGGCGGTCCACGGTCGGCCCGAGGACCTCGGGCGCGAACATGCCGGTGCCCGGCGTGTCATAGCGCCGGGCGGCATCGACGTCCCAGATCTCGTCCTGTCGCACTGCTCAACGATCGCCGTGGACACACGCGTTGTCCAACGAATTCGCGAACCACGGGTGGCGAACGCCCTGGGGCATGTGGTCCCCGAGGGCACGCGCACAACACCGGGTTCAGCAGAGCGTCTGCGTGAGTTCGTTGCGGTCTCCGGTGAACACCACCTGGCCGCGAGCGCCGTTGACCAGGGGCAGGTACGGCGGGACATGACCACACTCGACATCGGCGATGATCGGCACGGCCAGGCTGCCGAGGGCGTCGAGCACCGCCTCATGCTGAGTGAGTGAGCCGGCGTCCGGTGCCCGGGTGCGACCGACGAGGATCGCGTTCGCGTTGGTGAAGAACCCGGCGAGCCGCATCCCGTGCAGGTTCCGGCAGATGGTCGGCGCGTCGTCCCCTGAGGCCTCGACATAGACGATCAGCCCCTCGGGCGCCATGTCTCTCGCGAAGGCCGCGATGTCTCCATACGGCGTGCCGGTGAGGTTGCACAGGGTTTCGACGCAGCCTCCGATGAGCCGCCCCTCAACCTGCACGTCACCGTCGCCGTCCAGCCGCGTCCATCGCCCTGGCGTGTCGAGCGTGAACTCGCGCACTTCCGGATTGGTTCGGTAGTCGTCCCATCCCTGCGCCCGGTAGCGGTTCGGCGGAGTCTGCCTGAACGCCGTCTCCGGGGCCATCGTCGCTATGTCCAGCCAGGTGAGCAGTCCTTCGGGCGCGCGGTACGGCGTGTCCATCAGGTTGTTGCCGTGGATGGTCGCGACCCCGGTCAGCAGGGTGAGGGGCGTGATGATCGTCGACATGTCGGAGAAGCCGACGACCCATGTCGGGTCGGCCTCACGCAGGGCGTCCCAGTCGAGCAGGGGCAACAGATCGATCGCGGTCTCCCCGCCCCACGGCGGTACGACGGCCTTGATGGACGGGTCGGTGAGCATCTCCATCAGTTCGCGGGCCCGGTCGGCCGCCGGCGCGCTGACGTGCCCGGCGCCGTCCATGCATTCCCCGACGATCACCTGATACCCGTGCTCTTCCACGGTGCGGATGCCCACCTGGAGGCGATCTCGCAGGTGCTCGTCCACTCCGCTGGAGGGGGCGGTGACACCGATATGGTCACCAGGACGCAACGGGGCGGGGTATCGCACGTTCATGCCCACGATCCTTGCGGAGTCCCCGGCCGGACGGCCACTGGGTATGCGGAGCACGGCGGAGCGGCCGCCCTCGATTCAGTAGAGGGCGTTCATCGTGGCCCGGACTTCGTCGAGGGTGGTCTGGGCGATGGCGGTGGCATGTTCATTGCCGTCACGCAGCACCTTCCGGATGTGGCCGCGATCCTGGGCGTACAGGGCGCGCCGGTCTCTGATGGGGGCCAGGAACGTGTTGACCGCTTCGGTGACGGTCTCCTTCAACGCCGACGCGCCCCGGCCGCCGATGTCCTCGGCGACCTGGTGGGGGTCGCTGCCGAGGCACAGGGAGGCGAGGAGGACCAGGCTGGACACCTCAGGCCGTGTGGCGGGCTCGTAGGTGATGTGCCGGTGGGCGTCGGTCTTGGCGCCGCGGATCAGCTTGGCGGTCTCGTCGGCGCTCGCTGCCAGGGTGATGGCGTTGCCGCGGCTCTTGCTCATCTTGGTGCCATCGGTCCCCAGCAGCAGCGGAGCCGCCGAGAGCAGGGCGTCAGGCTCGGGAAAGACCGCAACGCCGTTGCCGTAGCGGTTGTTGAAACGGCGGGCGATGGTGCGCGTGACCTCCAGGTGAGGCAACTGGTCCTGGCCGACCGGCACGAGGTTGGCCTTGCAGAACAGGATGTCGGCGGCCTGGTGCGCGGGGTAGGTGAACATCAGCCCGCTGACGGAGGATTGCTGGGACTGGGCGATCTCCTCCTTGACAGTGGGATTACGGCTGAGCTCCGCGACGGTGATCAGGCTGAGGAACGGCAGGAGCAACTGGTTGAGCGCCGGAATCGCGCTGTGGGTGAAGATCGTGGCCCGTTCCGGGTCCACGCCGACGGCCAGGTAGTCCAGCACCAGGTCCTCAACGTGTTCGGTGAGATGGTCGGCGACGTCGCGATCGGTCAGGACCTGGTAGTCCGCGATGATCACCAACATCTCCACCCCCAGGTCCTGCAGGCGGACGCGGTTGTGGAGAGTGCCGAAATAGTGCCCCAGGTGCAGCCGGCCTGTCGGACGGTCGCCGGTCAGCACCCGGAACCGCCCGGGATCCCGATGGATCAGCTCCTCCAGCGCGGCACTGCGGCGCTGGACGGTGGAGATCCCATCTGCGGGGACCGGAGGTTCGGCCGAGTAGTCGAGACCAAAGTCGGTGATCATGTGGTTCTCCTGAAAGGTGAGGCGGTCCGCCGGGTCTGACGGGGACGGCACATTCCAGGAAGAAACGCGAAAGGGCCGTCCATCTGAACGGCCCAGGTCGTGCACGAGTGATGGCCGCTCCTAAGTGGAGCGCCACCAACTCGGACACGACAGACGATGCATGACGATCAGTCTAACTTCTCCCGGTGGCACAGAACGGCTGCGCACCCCTGGACGAGCGTGACCGTCGTTCGCTTGCGCCCCATGAGTGCCCTGCGGAGTCTCCTGGCATGTGATCCGGAAGACAATGTTCAAAGCGGTCTTGACGTCACAAGCAGGAAGGAGGGAGTCTCTGGGGGACAAATCAACATTGAGGCAATGGTGCGCAGGAACCTGGTGCGATTCCAGGACGGTCCCGCCGCTGTGACCGAGAAGTCCCTCCCTGAGGTGGCCACCGTTGTGACAGGCGGAAAGGCAGGGGAGAGCGGCGCTCGGGAGTCAGAAGACTGACCCGTTGTCCTCCGTCGTCGGGGCGCGTGACCCCGAGAGGAGAAACCGTGGCCAACGTCGTCGTTCCTTCAGGCAAGCCCGTTCCGCTCCGTATCCCGGTGCGCGAGATCGTTCCCTGGGCCGTCTTCGCCGCGGTGCTCGGACTGGCCCTGCTGTACTTCGTCGGCGCCGAGCAGGGTGCCACGTCGATCATCAGCGGCAGCACTGTGCACGAGTTCGTCCACGACGGACGTCACCTACTCGGTTTCCCCTGCCACTGACGGCCGGGACTCGCTCTCATGATGCGAACTCTGCTGATCCGCGGCATGCTCGTCGGGCTCGCCGCGGCCGCCCTCGCCTACGTCGTCGCATGGTTCCTCGGTGAGCCCCAGGTCGCCCTGGCCATCTCGTTCGAAGAGGCCAAGGCGGCGGCGTCCGGCGAGATGCACGAGCACGAGCTGGTCAGCCGTACCGTGCAGGAGACGTTCGGCCTAATCACCGCACTCGTCGTGTACGGCGTGGCCTTCGGCGGCCTGTTCTCCATCGCCTTCGCCTTCGCGCACGGGCGGATCGGCGACTTCCGGCCGCGGACGACCGCTGCTCTGGTGGCGCTGGTCGGATTCGTGGTGATCTATGTCGTCCCGTTCCTGAAGTACCCGCCCAACCCGCCCGCGGTGGGCAGCGAGGACACCATCGGCTCCCGTACCACGCTGTACGTCACGATGATCGTGCTGAGCCTGTTCACGACCGCCGTCGCGCTGTACGCGGGCCGCAGGCTCGCACCCCGGCTCGGCGCCTGGAACGCCGCGCTGGTGGCGGTGGGCGTCTTCGCCGTCATCATCGGGATCATCTATGTGGTGATGCCGACGGTGAACGAGGTTCCGGCCGACTTCTCTGCGACCGTGTTGTGGCGGTTCCGACTGGCCTCGCTCGCCATTCAGCTCACGGTGTGGGGGACGCTGGGCCTGCTGTTCGGCGGTCTCACCGACCGTGCTCTCGGCAGGCGGACCGCTGGAGCACCCGCCGCTGTCGTGGGCGTCTGACCGTCTCCACGGCCGGCGGCACGGCGAAGCCGCGACTTCATCGGATGTCCCGGTGGCACGTCCTGATCGGACGGACCGCCGGGACTTTCCTTTCTCCGCACGGGACCGCTCCTTTCAGGAGAGGGCACCACGGAGACGCCGGAGAAAGTCAGGTCACTGCATGCCGCCGTGAAGGAACAGGAGCAATCCCAGGCTGAGCAGGGCCGGCTGTACCGGCTCGGGGGCGACGACGGGAACGGCCACCGGTGTGGGTGTCTCGACGACTTCAGGGGTCACGACCACCTCAGGAGCAATGACCACCTCAGGGGTCACGGCCGGCACGGGAGTCGGCGTGACCTCTGGGGAGACCACGACGACCTTCTGCGTGATGTTGCAGACCCGGGAGTTGCGGCACAGGGCGTTCTGCACGCTCGTCGCGCCCGCGGTCGTGGTCGTCGACGTGTTCTGCCGGCCGTAGAGCGAGGTTTCGCTCTTGGCGGAAAGAACGTCGGGTCCCTCGGTCTTCGTCGGCCGGGGGTCTTTGCCGTCCGCATTCGCGGGAAAAGGCGCCAGGGCGCCGATGAATACCGCCGATGCGGAAACACCCGCGACGACGTACGCGGCGAGGGTCTTCCTTCCGGGTGCCCTGCCGTACCGCTGGCAAATCATCGGTCCCCCCGCTGAATCGATCGAGTCCTGGCAGGTATTCCTGCCGCCCGGAGCCGTCGACAGCTTACTTGGCGGGGTGTGATCGCTCATGTTTCACGCGGTCGGGGCGCGCGTTATTACCGCATGATTGCCGGGGAACGAAGAAGAACGGGAAATTCAATCGACTCCGGTGAATGCGCGGCTGTTTTCCCGATGGCCGCAGGGGTGGGCCGGTCGTCACCAGCCACGGAAGAAGTTGAGCTTCTGATGGATCTTGCAGACCCGGGCGCCCCTCTTGCAGAGGCCGGACTGCGTGTTGGTGTTCTCGCTGACGCTGCTGACCTGCTGCACGCCCGTGACGGTGGTCGGGCTGTTGATGGCAGGTGCGTTCTGGTTGTGCCGTCCCTGGTTGCGGTTCCAGACGGGGCCGTGCCCTTCGCCGATGATGGGTGCCCAGGGGCTTTCCGAGGCTCCCCTACTCGCGCTCGCCTGCGCGATGGCGGTGATTCCGGAAAGGGCGAAGGCGGCCGTGGTCAATGCCAGCAGCTGTGCGGTGACGACCACGCCGGCAAACGAACTTCCCGCACGATGACGACGCATTGTCGCGCACCTGCCTCTCACGTCATTCGCTGGTGGTCGCCTTTGTCGGCGCGGACATGGATAACGTGAGCCTGCATACCCTGCGACCGGGCGCCGGTCCCCCGCCGAATGGTCTAAAGCGCAGATGATTACCCGTTCTTTGTCTTCGTCATCTCGGCGCGGTTGTCGGCTTGATCGGCAATTCAGGGGAAATGTTCGGATTCGTCAAGCATGGGCTTCGAAGTTCGTGCACAGCCGGAGACGGTCCGCCGCGTAATTCGGTTGACGCGGGCCCGCCCGTGGAACGACCGTGAGCCTCGTGAATGATTCCATGATCGTTATTTCGGCCGCGTCGGGTGCGCTCGGCCGGTTGGTCGTCGACCATCTCTCCGCCCGTGTCTCCCCCGGCCGGATCGTCGCGGCCGTCCGTGACCCCGGCCGTGCAGCCGACCTGGCGGAGCGCGGCATTCGAGTGCGACGAGGCGACTACGACGACACGGCGAGTCTGCATGACGCCTTCGAGGGCGCCGGTCGGCTGTTGCTGATCTCCTCGCCGGAACTGGATCCGGCCCGTCGCGTTCCCCAGCATCTCGCCGCCGTCAAGGCGGCCAAGGACGTCGGGGTCGGCGCGATCGCCTACACCAGCGTTCTCGGCGCGGACACGGGCGGCGCGGGCGTCGCCGCGGCGCATCACGCCACTGAGCAGGCGATCCTGGACAGCGGTCTGCCGTACACGATGCTGCGCAACCCTTTCTACGGCGAGGCGTTCATCAACCCGGGTCTTCGGGCAGCCGTGACGGCCGGTGAGTTGGCCGGCGGCACCGGAGGCCGCGGTCTCAACACCGCGTTCCGCGCCGACCTCGCGGAGGCCGCCGCGAACGTGCTCACAGGGGACGGCCACCTGGGTCTCGCCTACGACCTCACCGGACCGTTGTGGACTTATCCACAGCTCGCCGAGACCTTGACCGAGGTGTCCGGCACTCCCGTGGCCCATCGGGAGGATCCGGACAGCGTCGCCGGTCCGCTCGCCTGGCTCCACGGACAGGTTCGTGCGGGTGCCCTGGAGACCCAGACCGAGGACCTTTCGCGGGTGCTCGGCCGTCCCGCCACGACCCTGAGGGCGGCCGTCGTCCGTGCCCTCACATCCTGACTCGATCAGACGCCGACCGGAGGGGCCGGGTGGACCCGATGGCCGGAGAGCCCGCAGCCTCTCCCGTCTCGGTTCCGGTGAGTCAGCCGTCCTCGCCCGGGCGATCGGTTCCAGGTCGTCGTTCTCCGCGGAGCCACTGTGCGACCAGCACACGTTCGGCGTGCGGCATGCGTCCCGCGTCGACGGCCTCCGCGGACAGCCGGCGGACTCGCGCCGGGCGTCCCGCGCCGACCTCTGAGGGGGCTGTGGATTCACGTGAAACCGCGGTGGAGCCGAGAGCGGGTGTGCCGGCGGGCAGCGGAGCGGCGAAGACGAACCGCCGTCCGCGCCTGCCGTCGACCGAGATGTAGTCGTCCGCGCCGACGAACCGCGCCTGATCGGAATCCGTCAGGACACGGACGGCGGCCTGGAGCCCGTGCCGCGCGACCGTGGAGGGAAGGCGGTCGGTCTCCTCGTCGGACAGCACGAGCACACCGCCGTCGTGGTGCCCGATGAGCGACACCGACAACTCCTCGAACCCGGCTCGTACGGCCTCAGCCTCGAGCAGGGCCATGGTCGGGAGATCCCAGCCGTGGAGCGAGAAGCCGAGTTCGTCGCGAACGGCCTCGATGCCCGCCCGGGCATAGGGGACGGTCCGGTCCGGCAGGTCGTCGACGGGGAACCACGCCAGCTCCGCGCACTTGTGGGGCTCGGCGTTGACGGGCGTGCCGCTCGTCGTGCGGGCCACCAGGAACATCCCCACACGGGCGGTGCCGCCGGGGTTGCGGTGGTGCGTCACGTGGGCGACGGTCAGGCCGGACACGTCGATCCCGAGTTCCTCCCTCGCCTCCCTCGCGGTCGCGTCGATGATCGACTCGCCCTCCTCAAGATGCCCCGACGGCATGATCTGCCACTCGCCGTCGGCGTATCCCGTGTTCTGCCGGCGGCCGAGCAGCACGCGTCCCTCGTCGTCGAAGAGCAGGAGGTGGACGTCCACGATCGGCCGGTAGCGGCCGGGGGCGTCGGTGGCCGCGGCCAGGAGCGCGGGCAAGGTGGCGGCGCCGTCCGCGATGAAGTCCGCCAGCTCCGGGGAGATCAGGTTCAGCTCCCGCACCTTCTCCGGCCGCACCCGGACGATCTCGTGGATGCCGTTCTCCGGGTCGAGGAACTCGGGTCCGCTGCGCCGGCTCAGGTCCATGTGCACCAACCGGCAGACGTAGACCGTGGTCAGCCTGTCCTGCTCGACGATGGTGAGCACGCGCAGGGCCGGCCCGGCCGTCGCGCCGAGCTCCTCGTCGAGCTCGCGGCGGAGGGTCGCCTCCAAAGTGGCGTCCGTGGGCTCGACTCCGCCCCCGGGAGTGATCCAGTACGGCTCGCGCCCCGGGCGGATCCGCTTGAAGAGGACGATCTCGTCGCCGTCGTAAAGGATCGCTCGGACGCTGTGCCGCGGAGGTCGCATGAGCATCATCCTGCTGCACGCCCACCCCTACGTCCCACCGGGATATGGAGAAAGCGACAATTGGGAAGGGGGGTGACGTATGCGGATAGCCGTGCTCGGAATGGGCCGGATGGGCCGGGCGCTCGCGCAGCGCCTGCTCACCCAGCACTTCTCCGTCACGGTGTGGAACCGGACGCCCGGCCAGGCCGGGCAGGTGGTGCAGGACGGTGCCACGGAGGCGTTCACGCCGGCCGAGGCCGCGCAGGGGGCGGACGCGGTCCTGATGTCCCTCACCGACGACCGGGCCGTCCGTGACGTCATGACCCGGCTCGTCGACGCCGTGCCGGGCGGGGACGACCTCGTGGTGGCCGACACGAGCACGGTCTCCCCCGGCACGTCGCGCGCCCTGCGTGATCTCATGCCGGGGGGCCGGTTCCTGGCCGCCCCGATCCTCGGCGGGCCGCTCGACCTCGTGCTGGGCAACGCGCGGGTCCTGCTCGGCGGCGATCAGATGGCCGCCGAGCGGCTGGAGCCGGTCTGGAGGGACGCCTTCGCCTCCTCGGCCTACTGCGGCGACGATCCCGGTTGCGCGGTGACCCTGAAGTTGCTCAACAACTACCTGCTCATGGCGAACGTCGTCCTGGTGTCCGAGGTCGTCGTCACGGCGGAGGCCGCGGGATTCGACATGGCGGGGGTGCGCAACCAGCTCTTCAGGTGGGCGACCGTTCCGCCCATCCTGCGCAACCGGCTCGACGACATCGTGGGCGGCGCCCATGAGGGATGGTTCACCACGCGGCTCGGCGCCAAGGACGTACGGCTCGCCCGGGAGGTCTCGGAGGAGCACGGGGTCGTCCTGCCGCTCGCCCACCTCGTCGAGCGGCTCTACGAGGAGGCCGCCGAGCTGGGGTGGGCGGAGGCCGACATCGCCGCCGTAGTGGAATTGGTCCGGCGCGAACGGCGCTGACGTGTGTGACCTGGCTTACGTATGAGGAGAGAGTGAACATGGCGGACATGACCTACCGGCGGCTCGGAGACTCGGGACTCGTCGTCTCGGCCGTCGGACTGGGCGCCAACAACTTCGGCCGCAGGATCGACATCGACGCGACGAGAGTGGTCGTCGACGCGGCCTTCGAGGTGGGGATCACCCTCATAGACACGGCCGACATCTACGGCGAGTCCGAGGCGTTCCTTGGCGAGGTCCTGAAGGGCCGCCGTGACGACGTGGTGCTGGCCACGAAGTTCGGCATGGACACCGGGGGCGCCAACGGCCCCGACTGGGGGGCGAGGGGCTCCCGGCGGTACATCCGGAAGGCCGTCGAGCGGTCACTTCGCCGGTTGCAGACCGACTGGATCGACCTCTACCAGATGCACGTCCCGGACCCGTCGACGCCGCTGGAGGAGACGATCTCGACGCTGGCGGACCTCGTCCGCGAGGGCAAGGTGCGCTACGTGGGCTCGTCGAACTTCGCCGGCTGGCAGGTGACCGACGCCGAGTGGATCGCCCGCACCGAAGGGCACGAGCGCTTCATCAGCGCACAGAACGAGTACAGCCTCCTGAACCGGGGGGTGGAGCGTGAGCTCAGCCCCGCGCTGGTTCACCACGGCATCGGCCTGCTGCCGTTCTTCCCGCTGGCCAACGGCCTGCTCACCGGCAAGTACCGCCGCGGCCAGGACCGGCCCGAGGGCACCCGGCTGGCCAGCCGTCCCGAGTACCTCACCGACGCCCGGTTCGACGTCGTCGAGGCGCTGGAGGCGTTCGCCGAGCGGCAGGGCGTCACGCTGCTCGACGTCGCGATCGGCGGCCTCCTCGCCCAGCCGGCGGTGGGCTCGGTGATCGCGGGTGCGACCAAGCCCGAGCAGGTCAAGGCCAACGCCGCGGCCGGCGCATGGGTCCCGGACGAGCAGGCGCTCGCCGAGCTCGACAAGATCGCGCCGCGCCCCAGCTGACGTCAGGGTCGGGGAAGGTTGCGCAGGTTGCTGCGTGCCATGTTCACGACCTCGTCGGCCTCCCCGGCCAGCACCAGCCTCGTCATCGCGAGGGCGAACCCCCTGACCTGCTCCCCCTTGATCTTGGGCGGCATCGACAGGGCGTTGGGGTCGGTGAGCACGTCGACGAGGACCGGCCCGTCCGTCTCGAGGGCCTCGCGCAGGCCCTGCCGTACGTCGGCGGGGTCCTCGATGCGGATGCCCTTCACCCCCGCCGCGCGCGCCATGGCCGCGAAGTCCGGGTTCTTGAGACCGGTCTGGTACGGCGGATAGCCGGCGACGAGCATCTCCAGGGCGACCATGCCGAGCGAGCCGTTGTTGAAGATGACCACCTTCACCGGCAGGTCGTACTGCAGCAGGGTGAGGAAGTCGCCCATGAGCATGGCGAAGCCGCCGTCCCCGCACAGGGCGACGACCTGCCGTCCCGGATACGCGACCTGCGCGCCGATCGCCTGGGGCAGCGCGTTGGCCATCGAGCCGTGGACGAACGAGCCGAGGAGACGGCGCCGTCCCGTGGCGTTGATCAGGCGCGCCGCCCAGACGGTGGACATGCCGGTGTCGACGGTGAAGACCGCGTCGTCGGTGGCGAACCGGTCGAGCGTGGACGCCACATGTTCCGGATGGATCGGACGGCGGTCGCTCACCTCCTCGGCGTAGGTCCGCAGCCGGCCGACGAGTTCCTCGTGCCGGCGGAGCATCCGGTCGAGGAAGGAGGAGTCGGACTTTTCCGCGACTCGGGGAAGCAACGCGCGGACCGTCTCCCCCGCGTCTCCCCACACGCCGAGATCCAGCTTGGACCGGCGGCCGAGACGCTCGCGTCGCAGGTCGACCTGGACGACCTTCGGTTCGGACGGCATGAACTGCACGTAGGGGAAGTCCGTGCCCAGCAGCACCAGCAGGTCGCACTCGTGCATCGCGTCATAGCAGGCGCCGTAGCCGAGCAGGCCCGACATGCCCACCTCGTACGGATTGTCGTAGGCGATCCAGTCCTTCCCGCGAAGTGCGAAACCGATGGGGGCCTTGATCCGCGCGGCCAGCGCCACCACGTCATCGTGTGCGCCGGCGACACCGCGGCCGCAGAACAGGGTGACCCGCCTGGCCCGGTCGATCATCTGGGCGAGTTCCTCCAGCACGGCGTCCGACGGCCGTGCGGTCGGCTGCTGCTCGAGACGGTACGGATGCTCCAGATAGGTCGCGGTCGCCTGCTGGTCGGCCACGTCACCGGGCAGGACGACGACCGCGACACCGGCCCGGCCGATCGCCTCCTGGATCGCGATCTGGGCCACCCGCGGCAGTTGCTCGGGCCGTGAGACCGTCTCGCAGTAGTAACTGCACTCCCGGAAGTAGAGGCCGGGAGTGGTCTCCTGGAAGTAGGAGGTGCCGATCTCGGTGCTCGGCACCTGGGCGGCGAGTGCGATCACCGGGGCCATGCTTCGGTGGGCGTCGTAGAGCCCGTTGATCAGGTGGACGTTGCCGGGGCCGCAGCTTCCCGCGCACGCGGCGGGCCTCCCGGTGAGCTGTGCCTCCGCGCCCGCGGCGAACGCGCCGGTCTCCTCGTGGCGGACGTGCACCCATTGGATGTCGTCGTGGCGGCGGACCGCGTCGACGACGGGGTTGAGGCTGTCCCCCACGACCCCGTACATTCGCCGGACACCGGCGGCGAGCAGGATCTCGACGAACTGGTCGGCGACCGTGCGTCTGGCCATGGCGACGCCCCCTGCCTTCCGTATTGTCACCTTCCCTATCCGAGTGTCCCATTTTCTGGTTTTCGCCCGTCAGTGGCGGCCAAAATCTGCCGCACACGGCGCCGGATCATCCGTTCCGCGGGGAAGTCCGATGGGGTCGAGACCTGAGGCGGTGGATGGTGAAGGTCGGGGTGGTGGGAGTCGGCGCGGTCGGGGCGGCCACCGCGTTGTCCCTCATCGAGCGGGGCGGGATGTGCCGGGAGATCGTCCTGGTGGATCTCGACTCCCGGCGGGCCGCGGGAGTGGCGGCCGACATGCGTTACGCGACGCCGCTGTCGCCCACCGTGGAGGTGCGCGCGGGCGGCTACGACGACCTGTCCGGGGCCGCGGTGGTGATCATCACGGCGGGGCTGAACGAGAAGACCGGAGGCGCCACCGACCGCTCCGACCCCGAAGGCCGGCTGCGGCTCATCGGGGCGAACGCCGAGATCTACGCCGGCATCGTGCCCCGGGTCGTCGCCGCGGCGCCGGAGGCGGTGCTGATGGTGGTCACCGACCCGCCCGATCCGCTGGCCGTCCTCACGCGGCGTCTGGCCGGGCACGACCGGGTGTTCTCCACCGGCACGCTGATCGACAGCCTGCGATTCCGCGTCCACCTCGCCGATCGTCTGAAGGTCAGGCCCAGGGACGTCCAGGCCATGGTCGTCGGCGAGCACGGGACGTCCGAGGTGCTCCTGTGGTCGTCCGCGTCGGCCGGGGGCACTCCCGTCCTCGACCTGCTGGCCCGGTGCGGCGAGCCCGTCGACCTGATTCGGCGGGAGATCGAGGACGACATCCGCTTCGCCAACATCACCATCATCGAGGGGACCGGCGCCAGCCAGTACGGCATCGGCGTCGTGTCCGCGCTCCTGGTCGAGGCCGTGTTGCGCGACGAGCGGGCCGTGCTGCCGGTGGCGGCCTACTACCCGCCGTACGGGACGACGCTCTCGCTGGTCAGCGTGCTCGGGGCCGGCGGCGTTCAGCAGATGTACGAGCCCGCCATGTCGGAGGACGAGCGCGCCGGCCTCGAACGCAGCGTCGTCGCCCTCCGCGAGGCGGCGGGGCGCGCTCTCGCCGTGTTGCCGGACGGGACGTGAGCGACGGATTGGGGGAAAGCTGGCCGCTCCTTGGGCCGGGGCAGACCTGGCGGACCGTCCACGCGGAATAGCGTGAGAGGAATCCGGTGACAAGAGGGCCAAAATGACGCAATCCGGATCTCCTACGGGCTCCCGCTACCTGCCCATCGCCGATCACGGGCTGATCGGTGATCTCCGTACCGTGGCGTTGGTCGGCACCAACGGCACGATCGACTGGTACTGCTGCCCGCGCTTCGACGCTCCGAGTGTGTTCGGATCGATCCTCGACGCCGACCGCGGCGGCTCGTTCGAGTTGGCCGCGTGTGTGCCGTCGCGGACCAAGCAGTTCTACTTCCCGGACACGAATGTCCTGATCACCCGGTTCTACGCCGCCGACGGGGTGGGGGAGATCCAGGACTTCATGCCCGTTGAGGATGAATCACGCGAGGTCGACCGACACCGCCTGATCAGGCGCGTCCTGTGCGTCCGCGGCACGCTGCCCTTCCGGGCCCGGGTGGCCCCCCGGTTCTCCTACGGGACCGAGGAGCACACCCTGCGCATCGAGGATCACCAGGCGATCTTCGAAGCGCCGTCGCTCAGCCTCGCGCTGACCACCAGCGTCCCGATGGAGAGCGACGGCACGGACGTCTGGTCGGAGTTCAAGCTTCTCGAGGGCGAGTCCGCCGTCTTCGCGCTCGATCGCGTCAGTGAGGACGTCGGGCTGAAGGGCTGCCCGCTCGCGGAGGCCGAGGAGCAGTTCGCCGCGACCGTGCGGTTCTGGCGGAACTGGTTGTCCTCGTCCCGCTACCGCGGCCGGTGGCGGGAGATGGTCCACCGTTCCGCGCTGACGCTGAAGCTGCTCACCTACGCCCCGACCGGGGGGATCGTCGCCGCCCCGACGACCAGCCTGCCGGAGCAGATCGGCGGCGAGCGCAACTGGGACTACCGCTACGTGTGGATCCGCGATGCCGCGTTCTGCGTGTACGCGCTGCTCAGACTGGGCTTCGTCGGTGAGGCCGAGGCGTTCATGGACTTCCTGTCGACCCACGTCACGATGTGCGGCGTCGGCCCGTCGGGCCCGTTGCAGATCATGTACGGCATAGACGGCCGTACCGACCTGCCGGAACAGGAACTCGGGCACCTGGAGGGCTACGAGGGCTCCGGGCCGGTGCGAACGGGGAACGGAGCCGTCCACCAGCTTCAGCTCGACATCTACGGAGCGCTCATCGACGGCATCTACCTGTACGACAAGTGGGCGCGGCCCATCTCCAGCGACCGATGGGACCAGGTGGGCGTGCTCGTCGACTGGGTCTGTGAGAACTGGGACCGGCCGGACGAAGGCATCTGGGAGACCCGCGGCGGACGCAAGGACTTCGTCTACTCCCGCCTGATGTGCTGGGTCGCGATCGAGCGGGCCATCCGGATGGCGCTGCGGCGGGGACTGCCGGCCGACATCGAACGCTGGCGTGAGTCCCGCGACGCCATCTACCGGCAGATCATGCGACGCGGCTGGTCGACCGGCCTGAGTGCGTTCGTCCAGCACTACGACGACGACGTGCTCGACGCGGCCGTCCTGATGATGCCGCTCGCCATGTTCGTCTCCCCGACCGACCCCAAGTGGCTGTCCACGCTGGACGCCCTGGGGAGGCAGCTGGTCTCGGACTCGCTGGTGTACCGCTACGACCCCGTGGCCACCCCCGACGGCATGCGGGGGGACGAGGGCACCTTCTCGATCTGCTCGTTCTGGTACGTCGAGGCGCTGTCTCTCGCCGGGCAACTCGACGAGGCCAGGCTGGCCTTCGAGAAGATGCTGACCTACGCCAACCACCTGGGGTTGTACGCGGAGCAGATCGGGCACACGGGGGAGCAACTCGGCAACTTCCCGCAGGCCTTCACACATCTCGCGCTGATCAGCGCCGCCTTCAAGCTCGATCGCGCGCTGGGCTGACCTCGATCGCGCGCTGGCTGACGAGGCTCACTGAAGGTGGTCGACGATCTGCTCGATCTCGGCGCGCTGCGTCTTCACGATCTTGTTGGCCAGATCCTTGGTTCCCTGGTGCTCACCCGAGCCGGCCGCCTTCTCGGCCATCGCGACGCCGGCGTCGAGGTGCTTGGCCAGGACCGAGAGCCACAACCGGTCGAAGTCGGCACCTGACCTGCCCTCGAGCGCCAGGATCTGCGTCTTGGAGATCATCCCTGGCATGTCGTGACCCATGTCGATGTCGCCACTCGGCACCTCGACCTGCCAGGACCGCAGCCACCCGGACATCACGCGGATGTCGGCGGCCTCGTGCTCGGTGATCTCCTTGGCGAGGGTCTTCACGTAGGAGTCGGACCCACGTTCGGACGCGAGCGCGGCGATCTGGATGGTCTGCCAGTGATGGGGGATCATCTCCTGGGAGAAGCGCACGTCCGCGTCGTTGTGACCGGCCTTGCCCTTGTCGGCGGCGGGTGCGGCGGCCGCGTCCTGTCCGTAGGCCGCGGATCCGGAGACGGCGGAGCACCCGGTCGACGACGCCACGACGATTCCGACTGCCGCGGCCATGACCGTGAGCGACCTTTTCATGGCATGTCCTCGTTCCCGCGCCGTGGTTCGCCTGATTCGCAGACAGGATTCACAGGCAGGTACGCGCGGGAGGCGGGGGGAGTTCAGCCGGAGTCGCAGGGGCCGGGTCGCGGGGACGTTCTCACTTCTCCGGCCGCTCGGTGACATTCACCCGCGCGTACGGTCGAGCCGGCGCGTCAACGGCATTCGACCGGGGGTTTCGCCTAAAGAAGAGATTTCCGCCGGGTTCTCGGAGTCCGGAGTGAATTGAATTCCGGGAAACCGTGGAAATGTTTCAGTGATTTCTCTCGTTCAGTGACCGGACGCCCGGCGAATCGTCCTGTCGATGAAACCCGCCCAGACCGCCTTGCCCAGAGGGCGCAGGGGCGTCCAGCCCCACCGGTGGCTCACCGCGGCGATGAGTTGCAGGCCCCGGCCGCTCTCCGCGACGTGGTCGGGTGCGCGCAGGATCGGTGGATCGTTGCTGGGATCGGTGACCATGCACACCACCGAATGGCGCGACCGGAAAAGGTAGAGCCGCACGGGATGGGGCTCGGAGGTCGGCCGGCGCAACCCGTGGCCGACGGCGTTGGCGACGAGTTCGCTGACCGCCAACGAGGCGTCGTCGATGATGTCAGGCATGGCCCAGGTCCGCAGCACGCCCGTCGTGAAGCGCCGTGCCGTACCGGCCGCGGCGAGGTCACGGTGGCACTCGTGCGCCGCGACCTCCAGCTCACGCTGCCCGCCGCCCCGCTCGACGGCCTCCCACGGCCAGACCCTGCCGATCGGAAACGCCTGGTCGGCGGTGTCAGACCACCGTTCCCAGCCGTCGCCGTCGGCTTCCACCAGGGAAGCGCCGTCCGTTCGAATCCCAGTCATCAAGAGCCCTGTGCGGTCCCTGTCAGGTATGTGATGAGATGAATCGGTTAGTCATAATGCTCCCTTTTGCTGTCCTTATGCAAGTGCGGATGCACGTGCAGCCCGTCGCGGAGGTGTGGAGCCGTATCCTGACCGGTGAACCGGAGGTGAGGTTCCGATGACCGAGATCCGCAACGGCATGAACGCGTCGCAACTGCCCGGCCTCGTTTGGCGCAAGAGCAGGCACAGCAATCCGAACGGCAACTGCGTGGAGATCGCCGAGCTCCCCGACGGGCGGTTGGCCGTGAGAAATTCCAGAGACGCGGCAGGCCCTGTTCTCGTTTACACGCGCGACGACTTTGTTGCCTTCGCGCACTCCGTTGAAAATGGCGATTTCGACGATTTCCTCGAGGACTAGCATTACGGCTTGCCAAAAAGGGTCGCGCGGGTATTGTTAACGAGGCGTAAATCATTGGAACGGCCCAAAAGGACCTGGAATGACTACGGCCCCGACGGAGGGCGCACAGCCTCACCCGCGCACCCCCACTGCACCACCTCGAACTTCCACGGTCCTGCGGATCCTCCTGGGCACCCAGTTGCGCCGCCTGCGTGAGAGCAGGCGCATCACGCTGGAGGAAGCCGGGCGGGCCATCCGCGCCTCGCATTCCAAGATCAGCCGCATGGAGCTCGGCCGGGTCGGCATCCGAGGTCGAGACGTCGCGGACCTGCTCACCCTGTACGGCGTGGCCGACGAGGACGAGCGCGCCGCCATGCTGGCCCTGGTGTCCCAGGCCAACGTCCCCGGCTGGTGGCACAACTACGACGACGTGCTCCCCTCATGGTTCGAGGCATACGTCGGCCTCGAACAGGCGGCCACCGGCATCCGGAACTACGAGGTGCAGTTCGTTCCCGGACTGCTCCAGACCGAGGACTACGCGCGATCGGTGATCAGGCTCGGGCATCCCGACGCCCGTCCGGAGGATGTCGAGCGCCGCGTCCAGCTCCGGATGGCCCGCCAGGAGATCCTCACCCGGCCGGACCCGCCGCATGTCTGGGCCGTCGTCGACGAGTCGGTGCTGCGGCGCTCACCCGACAGCCCGGCCGTCATGCGGAGCCAGATCGACCGCCTTCTGGAGTTGGTGGCGAGGCCCACCGTCACCCTGCAGGTGGTGCCGTTCAGCGCCGGCGGTCACGCGGCCGCGGGGGGACCCTTCAGCATCCTGCGCTTCGCCGAGGCCGACCTCCCCGACGTCGTCTACCTCGAACAGCTCACCAGTGCGGTCTATCTCGACAAGCGAGAGGACGTCGACCGCTATCTCGCGGTCATGGAGCGCCTGTGCATCAAGGCCAAGCCGGCGACGGACACCCGGCGCATCCTCCACGAGATCTCAGCGGACCTCTGAGCCCGCTTTCGCCCCGCCGTTCCCTTCGGCAACAGCTCTGTCATGCTGCGAAAAAGTGCCCAATCGGCAGGCAAGATGTGTCAGGTGCACCTCGGTGGTAAGGGGAGTATTTGCCACTGTGTGAAAGCGGAAGGCGATGATGACGTTGGTGAGCAGCCTGCTTACCTTGGATTTCGAACTCGGTTCGGTCACAAGGGTGCGGCATCTCGTCACGGAGTCCGCGCGCGACGCCGGGCTGGAGGGTGCCGCGCTGGAGGACTTCGTGCTGGCCGTCCACGAGGCTCTGACCAACGCGGTACGGCACGGCCTGCCGCCACGAGGCATCGCGCTGTGGACGGAGTCCGGTCAGCTGATCTGCGAGGTGTCCGACAGGGGGCCCGGTATCCCCGCCAAGGCCCTTGATCTCGACTATCCGTCGACCCGGTTCGATTTCGGAGGGCGTGGTCTCTGGCTGATGAATCGTCTGGCCCACCGGGACGTCAGGACGGGGCCTCACGGCACGACGTTACGGCTTTGCGTGGATCTTCCCTGAAGGTCGCCGGGGCTCTTTCCGCCGGCTCGGACGGTCTTACGCTCACGGCAGAGCCGAGGTGTCGTGTCCGAAACGGGGCCCAAGTGATCGCTCGCCGACCGGGTGGTACGAGGGTTAGCTAAGGTGTGACCTGGGCAGTCATGATTCACCAACCGGTGGCGCAAGCCGTACGGCATGCCCGGCAGGCAGGCCGTTAATTATTGATCTGGTGCAACCGATTCTCAAGCAATCAGGGTGACGCGCCGAACCCTTGCTAGGCTGCAGAGAACCGTAGAACCGGGCGTTGTCTCACCCGGCAGGTGAGACCGTTGAGAAGTGGGGTCACACCGTGAAGAAGCTGCTCGTTCTCGCGCTGGTCGCTCTCGGAGGGCTGCTGGTCTGGCGCAAGGTGCAGACTAACCGCGCCGAGCTTGACCTGTGGACCGAGGCGACAGGTAGCGAGAACTGATTACCCGAGATGGGTCTTGATCGTGGGAAGGGTCCGGGAATGGCACCCGTGAAACTGGCCTGCCTCGATCTGGCGGGAACCACGATCGGTGACATCGCCATGGTGGAGCGAACATTCGCCGAGGCGATCGCCACACAGGGCATCGTTCCCGGGACCAGCGCATATGCGCGTGCCATGGTGCATGTGCACCGGTCCCGGGGCTGCCCGAAGATCGATGTCTTCCACGGGATCTTCCCGGACAACGAGGCCCAGGCACGGGCGGCGAACCTCACGTTCGAGCGTGCGTATGAAGGGGCCATCGACCGGAGCGGGCTCGTTCCTCTGCCCGGAACCGTCGAGGCCCTGGAGAAGCTGCGTGACGCAGGGGTGAAGATCGCCCTCATCACCGGCTTCAGCAGGTCCACGCTCAGCCGGGTCCTGAGCGCGCTCGTCTGGGCGGACAAGCTCGATCTTGCGCTGTCCCCGCAGGACGCCGGGCGCGGGCGCCCCTATCCCGACCTGGTGCTGACGGCGGGCCTGCGGTCCGGGATCGAGGACGTCAGGGAGGTGGCCGTGGCCGGCGACTCCGAGAGCGACATGCTCACTGGTCGTCGTGCGGGTGCCTCGATCGTCGCCGGTGTGATGACGGGCGGCCACAGCCGGGCACGCCTGCTCGGCGCCGGGGCGACGCACATCATCGACTCGATCGCCGATCTCCCTTCGCTGATCCTCGGCGGCGACGTCGGTGCGAGCGAGGTCGGTGCGGGCGAGATCGTCACCCCTGCCTGACAGGTGCTCGTCTCGGCTCGTCCGCAGGTGGAACCGTTTTCCATGCGGTGACGGAGGAAGTCGAGTGGCGCGCGGGCCGGGCTGTTGCTACGGTGTGCATCCGGAACAAGTCGCACCACAGACGGCGTTGTTCCTGGTCAGTGACTCGCTTTCGGGGCCTTAGCTCAGCTGGCAGAGC
This sequence comes from Planotetraspora mira, assembly GCF_016863275.1. GTDB lineage: Bacteria > Actinomycetota > Actinomycetes > Streptosporangiales > Streptosporangiaceae > Planotetraspora > Planotetraspora mira. The sequence continues at coordinate 2,399 of NZ_BOOO01000010.1, read as the reverse complement.
GCCTGCTTTGCAAGCAGGATGTCAGGAGTTCGAATCTCCTAGGCTCCACCCATACGAAAGCCCAGGTCAGGGATATTTTTCCCGACCTGGGCTTTGATCTTTATTTGGCCTGGCGCTTCCTTGCCCGATCAGCTTGTCGAGTTGCCGTCGTCGGCCAGAGGCAGCATTTGGTGCGTGATGCCTCATCGTGGGCGGGTGACAGGGACCACTGACAGCACGTGGTCGAGGCCCTTGAAGTCCTTGGGGTTGCAGGTGTAGAGCGGCAGCCGGTTGGCGATGGCCACGCAGGCGATCATCAAGTCTGCTGTCCGGGGACGAGGTTTGCGGCCTGAGGCGATGACAGCGGTCCAGAGTTGGCCGTACTCGCGCGCGGCGGTGTCGTCGAAGGGCAGGGGATCGAACTCGGCCTCGACGGTCTGCAGGATCTTCATCCTCTGGGCGAGTTCCTGTGGTCCGGTCGCCACCAGCACGCCGACAGACAGTTCGGCGGTGGTGATGGCGCTGATCATCATCTCGTCGGGCAGTTCGTCGGGGTCGATGGCTGCGCGCAGGATGAGGATGTTGGTGTCGAGCAGGCCGTGAGGGTGGGTCATTCCTCGCCCTCGACGAACTCGCCTCTGCCGTAGGCGCGGTCATAAGGGTCGTAGAGATCGTCGTTGACGTGGCGATCCATGTCTTCGTGATACTTCCGGTCGTCCAGCAGAGGCATCCCTCGGGAAACGGCGGCGAACTCCGCCCGAGAGACGGCTCGGCGCCGCCGGCGGATAGGGACGAGGTCGCCGATGTGGTGGCCGTTGCGCGTCACGGCGTATCGCTCGCCCCTTTCCAAGCCGTCCATGATCTCGGCTGATCGGTTGCGAAGGTCGCGCTGAGAGATCTGGTGCGAGGGGTCCGGTTCAGGAGTACTCACTCTTCGAGGGTACAGCCGCGTGCCATCAAGTGCTACGACGTAGCACAGCGGCCTTCTTCGGCTTCCGTGCCCGTTGTGTGCTTGTTCCGTTTTGATCTTCTGTCGGGGGTCCCGGGGAGTCGGTGATGTGCCGATTCCCCGGGATCACGGATTCGCGCTGCCTACTGGACGGTGACGCTCTTGGTGGTGGTCGCGGGTGTGCCGATGCCGTTGGCCGCCTTGAGGGTGAACTTGTAGGTGCCCTTGCGGGTGGGGGTACCGGACAGGGTGCCGCCGGTGGCCAACTTCAGGCCGGTGGGGAGTTTCCCGGAGGCGAGGGTGACCTTGGGTGCGGGGTATCCGGTGGTCGGGAATTTGTAGATGTAGTACTTGCCGGCCCGCGCGGTGGGTGGGGTGGCGGTGGTGAATTTGGCTGGGCCGTTGACGATGACGGTCTTGGAGGCCTTGGTGGGGGTTCCGATGCCGCCGGTCGCCTGGAGGGTGAAGGTGTAGGAGCCGCCCTTGCTTGGGGTGCCGGACAGGGTGCCGCCGGTGGCGAGCTTCAGGCCGGACGGGAGCGTCCCGGAGGCGAGGGTGACCTTGGGGGTGGGGGTCCCGGTGGCGGCGAACTGGTAGATGAAGTACTTACCGGTCTGCGCGACCGGCGGAGTCCCTGTGCTGAACTTCGCCGGGATGTAGGCGCTGATGCTCGCGGTGGTGTCGGTGCTGCCCAGGTTGTTGGTGGCGGTGGCCTTGCAGGTCACCTTGTGGGCGGCGTCGCCGGTCACCGGGGTGTAGGTGGAGGCGGTCGCGCCCGAGATCGGGGTCGTGTCCCGCGACCAGGTGTAGCTGACCGAGGTGGCGGCGACGAACGGGGTCTTGCAGGTCAGCTTGGTGCCGACGGCGCCGGTGCCGGTGATCGACGCCTTGCCGGCCAACGTCGGCGGGCCCACCTTCACCAGCGTTTGGGAGCCTCCGGTCGAGATCTGGGTGACCGAGCTCAGCCCAGGCACGTAGACCGGGGATTTCCACCCCACATGCGGCCAGGTGCCGGGACGGGTGACGGGGGTGCCGTCAGCGCGCTGCCCGTGGAGGAGGGAGTTGTTTCCCCACACCGCCACGGTGCCGTTCGAGCGCACCGCGACACTGTCGTCGAGGCTCCCGCTGACCTGGACGACGTTGGTCAGGCCCTCGACCGCTACCGGGGTGGTGCGGACGTTCGCGTAGTAGCTGCCGTCACCGACTTGCCCATAGGTGTTGTCTCCCCACGCCCACACGGTGCCGTCTGAGCGCACCGCGAGACCGTGGCCACCGCCGGCGTCGATCTGGACCACCCCGGTCAGCCCCTTGACCGCTACCGGGGTGTGGCGCTCGGTGCCGGTGCCGATGCCTCCGTCGCCGAGTTGCCCGCCGTTGTCGGCGCCCCATCCCATCACTGTGCCGTTCGAGCGCAGCGCGAGACTGTGCTCGCCGCCGGCGGAGATCTGGGTCACTCCGGTCAATCCGGCCG